>NZ_JABFMU010000049.1 GCF_013359695.1 Pseudomonas sp. C2B4 | reverse complement strand
GTGAGGGTCAGCAGCTCTTCGCCGCTGACCAGCGACACCGGGCAGCCGTGGGTGGCGGTGTGGGCGGCGGTATCGGCGCTGTCGCCGTTGGGGTTGGTGGCTTGCTTCGGGGCGTCGTCGTGGGGTTCCTGCCGACTCAGGCGTGTCTTGGCGTCAGTTTTGTTCCGGGCAATGGCGACGGGATTTTCCACCAAAACATCCGCCGAACCTGCCGCACTGATGCGAAGCGGCACGGCCGGCGCAGGTTTCAGGGGGGCGTTTCGGGCCTTGACCATCAGCGGCTTGAGGGCGCCGGCGTGAGCGGTCAGATCAGAGCGGCTTGTCAGTTGAGCCAATCGCAGGGCCGCCGCAGCCAGCCAGCGCCGGGCACGCTCGGACTTGATCTTGCCCAGCACCCTGGTGCTCAAGCCGAGCTTCAGGCCGGCAGGACCGGTCAAGCACACCAGCAGGAAACTGATCAGCAACTCCGTCCGAATTTCCGCCACGACTTCGGCGATGTACTGCGGTGGCAACATCTTCAGCCAACTGGTGAATGCAGCCAAATGAATGAACATCAACGGCTCGTCGCTCAATACCAGCAACAGATTGGCGATGGCCTCGGTCGACGCATTCAGCAGCGCCTCAAGTTCGGCTTCGGTCAGGTATTCAAGGAGCCTGGTGCTGTTGGCCTGCAGGTCCGAGAGCAGGGCATAGAGCTGTTTAACGTCGTCCCACAATCCGTTGAGCGATTGCTCGAAGCCGCGCCAATCCGCGCGTTGCAGCATGCCGTAGCGTTGCGTGAAATCCGCTGTGGAAAACCCGGCCCACTGCGCTTGGAGCTCGCTTGTCCACTCGTCGCGCAACCAACCTTCAAGCTCGCCGATGACGCCTTGATAGGAGGCGTAAAGTGCCTTGACGTGATCACGGGTGACGTTGGGAAAGAAGGTGATGCGGTGACGATTGCCCCGCCAGCAATCGCGGACTTCGAGGATGCCGCTGGGGCCGATGGTGTCGTAAATCGGTTCACCGAACGTTGGCCCGTCCGGGCCTTCTGAAATCAGGGGTTCGAGCATCACCGGCGTATTGCCGATCGGCACGAAGCGCGCGGCTTCGAACATATGCACCAGGGTCAGCGGGCCGCTGGCGGGGCACATGGCGACGGTGGAACTGACGGGGGTGGTGGAGGCTTTCGGCGAGGTCAGGCGAACGTCGTTGCCAACCTTGAACACCTGGTCGACATCCAGTGCGCCGCCGGTCCAGAAGCTTTCCGCCCAGGCTTCGTAGTCGTTGAGACAAAGGCGGAACTCGGTGAGCAGCGCTTCGACATCCGGGTGTTCCGGATTCATGGCGGCGACTACCAGCAAGCCGATGGTGTTGTTCAGGGCCAGCAGCTTGTCAGGATCGAACATGCGCAGTGTTTCGCTCGGATGAAGGAGCGCGAAACTCTGCGGGGGATCAACGGGGAAAGAAGTCGGGAAAGGAGGTGTTTCGTGTAGGGAGATTCGCTAAATCATCAGCACCGCATCGAGCGAACCCGGGTTTTGCCCGTTGCTCTATGCCAACCGCGCTCGCTATGCTGCTGAAACCTTTAATCAGTCACTGAGCCGGCCGCACCCGAGCCGCCTGGGATGTCATTGAAAACGGATCAGATGCGATGAATGCAGCGCTCAATGAATTTGGCCCGATCAAGGCCGTGATTTTCGATATGGACGGCTTGTTGCTGGACACCGAGGGCATTTACACCGAAGTCACGTCCATCATTGCCGGGCGCTATGGACGCACCTTCGATTGGAGCATCAAGCAGAACATCATCGGTCGGGGCGCCGGTGACCTGGCGCGTTACGTGGTCGAGGCGCTTGAGCTGCCGATCAGCGCCGAAGAGTTTCTGGTGATCCGCGAACCGCTGATGCGCGAGCGTTTTGCTACCGCACAGGCGATGCCTGGCGCGCAGGAACTGGTGCGGCATCTGAAGGCCAACAACATTCCCATCGCGGTGGGCACCAGTTCGTCGAGCCAGTCGTTTGGTCAGAAAACCACGTTACATCGGGACTGGTTCGCTCTGTTCGACACCATCGTCACCGCTGATGATCCGGAAGTCGGCGCGGCCAAACCGGCACCGGATATCTTCCTGACCGCTGCGCGGCGCCTGGGAGTTGCCCCGCAGGATTGCCTGGTGTTCGAGGATTCGCCGTTTGGCGTCACGGCGGCGAAAGCGGCGGGGATGACGGCGATTGCCATTCCGGATGCGGCGATGGCCGACGAAAAATACGCACATGCCGATGGCATTCTTCGTACGTTGAAAGCGTTCAGGCCGAGTGCCTGCGGTCTGCCAGCGCTCGATTGGACTTGATGCAAAACCAACTGTGGGAGCGAGCCTGCTCGCGAAGGTGGTGTGTCAGACAACATTGATGTCGACTGAACTACCGCTTTCGCGAGCAGGCTCGCTCCCACAGGGGAGTGTGGTTGGCTCGCCTTTATCAGGCGCCGAAGCCACCGTCGATGGTCAGGCTTGCACCGGTGATGTAGCCGGCCTCCGGGCTGACGAGGTAGGCGACGAAACTGGCGATCTCTTCTGCCTTGCCGTAGCGCCCCACGGCCATCAACGGAATCAGGCTGTCGGCGAAGTCACCCTCGGCCGGGTTCATGTCGGTATCGACCGGGCCGGGCTGCACGTTGTTGATGGTGATGCCTTTCGGGCCGAGGTCCCGTGCCAGACCCTTGGTCAGGCCGACCAGCGCCGACTTGCTCATGGCGTACGGGCCGCCACCGGCGAAGGGCATGCGATCGGCGTTGGTACTGCCGATGTTGATGATGCGACCACCCTCGGTCATGTGCCGGGCCGCGGCCTGAGTCGCGATGAAGACGCTGCGTACGTTGATGGCCAGGGTCTGGTCGAAATCTTCGAGTTTGAAATCTTCCAGCGGTGCAACGGCCAGCACGCCGGCGTTGTTGACCAGGATGTCCAGTCGACCGAATGTTTCCACTGTCGCGTTCACGGCATTGCGGATGGCTTCGGCGTCGGCGCTGTCTGCCTTGATGGCCAAGGCTTTGCCGCCGTCGGCGATGATGCTGTCTTGCAGTGCTTCGGCCTTGGCTGTGGAGCTGACGTAAGTAAAGGCGACCGTCGCGCCTTCAGCGGCCAGGCGTTTGACGATGGCAGCGCCAATGCCGCGGGAGCCGCCCTGGATCAAAGCCACTTTGCCGCTGAGGTTCTGAGTAGTCATATCGATCTCCAAAGTCCCGAGGCAGGATGTCCCGGTTGATGGAGCCTAGTATCGATATCGGATGACACACTGTGTAGACGGTGATTGCGATAGTCTGTGTAAACCAAAAGTTTATAGTGGCGGCCATGGAAACCTTCAGCAGTATCGAATGCTTTGTCCGCAGCGCCGAGGTCGGCAGCTTCGCCGAGGCCGCGCGGCGCCTGAGCCTGACGCCGGCAGCCGTGGGTAAAAGCGTTGCCAAACTGGAAGCGCGGTTGGGTGTGCGACTCTTCCAGCGCAGTACCCGCAGCCTGACGCTGACCGAGGCGGGTCAGTTGTTTCTGAGTGAGGTCAGCGGCAGTTTGCACACCATCCAGAATGCCGTTGCCAACCTCGCCAGCGCCGGGGGACGTCCGGCAGGGACGTTGAAAGTCAGCATGGGCACGGTGTTCGGACGCTTGTACATCGTGCCGTTGCTCGGGGAGTTTTTGCGGCGCTTTCCGGCGATCAATCCAGACTGGCATTTCGACAACCGTCAGGTTGACCTGATCGGCCAGGGCTTTGACGCCGCCATTGGTGGCGGGTTCGAACTGCCCCAGGGGGTGGTCGCTCGCAGACTGACGCCGGCCCATCGTGTGTTGGTGGCTTCTGCCGACTATCTTGCGGCGCGTGAGGCGATCATTGAGCCGGACGATCTCAAGCATCACGAGGGCATCCTGATTCGCTCACCCCAGACGGGCCGCGTGCGTTCCTGGCAGTTGACCAGTCGTAGCCAACAGCACAATCCCTTGACCCTGAAAGCGCGGATGACCATGAGTGATTCGGAAGCAGCCTGCGCTACGGCCACTCAAGGCCTGGGCATCGCGCTGGTGAGCATGCCATTCGCCGTGGGCTATCTGGAAGCGGGGACGTTGCAGCGGGTGCTGCCGGACTGGTATGTCGATGATGGCAACATTTCCATCTATTACGCCGAGCACAAACTGCTGCCGGGCAAGACCCGGGCGTTTGTCGATTTCATTATTGAGCAGTTTGCGGAGCGGGGGTTGGGGCAGAGGTTCAGTGCCATTTAAGTCTGGCTCTGGATCGTGCAATGGCTATTCGCGAGCAGGCTCGCTCCCACAGGGGATGTGTGAACGGCACAGATCCAGCGTGGGAGCGAGCCTGCTCGCGAATGGGGGGACTCGGTTTATCGGGCAAACCGCTCCGCCCAGCCAATGATGCGTTTCGGCCGCGGCGTCGCATAGGTCCGCACCTTCGAGGTCGACAACCCCAACCGCACCAGCGATTCGGCAATGGTCACCGCCGCCGTCACACCATCCACCACGGGTACGCCGGTGCGCTGGCGAATTTGCTCGTCCAGCCCGGCCATTCCGCCGCAGCCCAGGCAGATCACTTCGGCCTTGTCCTGAGTCACCGCCAGTTCGGCCTGATGCACGATGGCCTCCAGCGCGCGTTGTGGCTCGTGTTCCAGTTCCAGCACCGCCAGGCCGCTGGCGCGCACCGAGGCGCAGCGGTCCCAGAGGCCGGATAGTTTGAGACGATCTTCAATCAACGGCACGGTACGGTCGAGGGTGGTGACCACCGAATAGGCATGGCCGAGGAACATCGCGGTACTCGCTGCCGCGTCGGTGATGTCCACCACCGGCACGTTGAGCAGTTCTTGCAGGCCTTCGCGGCCGTGTTCGCCGTAACCGGCCTGGATCACCGCATCGAAGGGCTGGTCGTAGGACATTACCCGGTCCATGACGGCAATGGCGGCCAGATAGCTCTCGAAGTTGCCTTCGACGGAATCGGCACCGAAGTGGGGTGTCAGGCCGACGATTTCCGTACCGGGAGAAGCGACGGCCTGCGCCGAGCGGGCGATAGCCTGGGTGATGGATTCGGTGGTGTTGACGTTGACCACGAGAATGCGCATGAGAAGTCCTTATAGCGGGGCAGTTCTGCAGCCCGATGCTGCCGGGCCGCGATGGAGTCAATGGCTGACGTTATCGACGGCGATGGATTCACCGCTGATGTCGGCGTAGTGGGGTTGGCGTTTGGCGATAATCAGATAAAGCATCCCGGCAATCCCGGCACCGATCAGCCAGGAGAAGGGCGAGACCAGGTGGAAGCCCGGCACCAGTGCCAGGACGATGGCGATCAAGGCGGCGGGAATGAACGCCGCCACGGCGCGCAAATTGACCCCGCGGCTGTAGTAATAAGCGCCGTTCGGGTCCTCGCTGTACAACTGCGGCACGTTGATCTGGCCTTTTCGCACAAGCCAGTAGTCGACCATGATCACGCCGTACAACGGGCCGAGCAGCGCGCCGAGGCCCGACAGGAAGTACACGATCACCAACGGGCTGTTGTAGAGGTTCCACGGCAGGATCAGCACGGCGATGGTGGCGCTGATGAGGCCGGCGCGGCGGAAGGTCAGATATTTGGGCGCCAGGTTGCTCAGCACGAACGCCGGGGCGACGAAGTTGGCCATGATGTTGACCGCCACGGTGACGATCAGGAACGCCAGGCAACCGAGCACCAGGAAGAAGGTGTTGGGAATGGAGGCGATGATCTCGGTAGGGCTTTCAATAATGTGGCCATTGATCTGGAACTGCGCGCCGCACAACAGGACGGTGATCGCCGCAAACACCAGAATGTTCACCGGCAAGCCCCAGAAATTTCCGACCTTGATCGTCTTGCGGCAAGGCGAGGAGCGGGCGAAATCGCAGAAATTCAGGATCAGCGTGCCGTAGATCGCGAGCCACAGCGCGCCGCCGGCAAAGATGTTGCGCCACATCTCACCGCCGGTCAGCGGTGCGCGGGTCGACCAGGCGATGGTTGCGTTGGCCTGGAAGTACATCCAGGCGGCGAGGGCGGCAACGGTCAGCAGAATCACTGGCCCGGCGAACGCCTCGTAGCGCCGCACCATCTCCATGCCGTAAGCAAGAATCGCCAGCTGCACGAACCAGATCGCCACGAAGCACACCCAGCCCAAGGTCGACAGACCGAGGATCGAGTCGTGGTCGTATTCGGCGAAGCCGGGGTGGACCGCCGTCAACAACACGCGAAACACCACCGAGGCCAGGTACGTCTGAATCCCGAACCAGGCGATGGCGATCACGGCACGGATCAACGCGGGAATCTGCGCACCGTGGATACCGAAACTGATCCGGCTGATCACCGGAAACGGTACGCCGGTTTTCTGCCCCATGTAGCCGGACAGGTTCATGAAGAAGTACACCAGCGCCGCGCCGATGCCTAGCGACAGCAGAATCTGCCAACCACCCAGACCCAGGGCGTACAGGCCGATGGCGAACGAGTAGTTGGCGATGTTGTGAACGTCGTTGGTCCACAGGGCGAAAATGCTGTATTTGCCCCAACGCCGGCCTTCGACCTTGGTCGGCGCCAGGTCTTTATTGTGCAGGCGCGGGCTGAGCACCACGGGGCAATCAAAGGTTTGATCGCCGGTTTGAGTGGAAGGGGAGGAGGGCAGATCCAGCGCAATATTGTTGTTGGAGAGACTTGTACGCATTCCGGCAGGCTCCTGATGCTCGACGCCGCGATGACTGTGCATGAGCGTTGGGCTCGGCAATCTTCGTCGCGGGTGGCGAATATCATTGGTTACGGGGCATCTGCAGCCTGTACGGGATAGGGCGCTTCAGGCTTGCGGATCTAAAGTGTTTTTATGTTTTGAGGTGATTGTATACAAAACATGTATGCACTTAAGCCAGATCTGTGCCAGTCCGGAATCTATGGAATCCGTGACTGATTTCGTTTTGTTATCAGCGGGCACTAAACCGCTGAAAACCGGGCGATATAAGCTGACCGATCGAGCAGGTATTTATTTTTGTGGGCCGGTTTAAGAAGGGTGTTGCGGGGGAGTGTCAGGCAGGAAAATGTAACTTTTGGGGGCGTAGAAACAAAAAGTGCACACATAAATGGCACCGATGGTGACATTTGTGTGTACACATTTTTAAGGCTGGATGCTGACACCTGTGGGAGCGGGCTTGCCCGCGATGGTCGTCAACGATAACGCTGGGAGCCTGATACCCCGCGGCGTTCTCGGGCTCATCGCGAGCAGGCTCGCTCCTACAGTGGGTTTACGCTTTCGACTTGCTGATGATGTTGCCAGCGTGCAGCCCGCATTCCTTCTGCGTGGCCTCTTCCCACCACCAGCGACCTTCGCGCTCGTGCTGGTTTGGCAGCACCGGTCGGGTGCACGGCTCACAGCCGATGCTGATGAAACCGCGTTCATGCAGGCTGTTGTACGGCAGCTCCAGCATGCGGATGTAACCCCAGATCTCCTCACTGGTCATCTGCGCCAGCGGGTTGAATTTGTACAGGGTGCGCTCCGGGGTGGAGAAGGCGGTGTCGATTTCCATCACCGCGACGGCGCTTCGAGTGCCCGGGCTCTGGTCACGACGCTGGCCGGTGGCCCAGGCCTTCACGCCGGACAGCTTGCGACGCAGCGGCTCGATCTTGCGGATGCCGCAGCATTCGCCATGGCCGTCCCTGTAGAAACTGAACAGGCCTTTTTCCTTCACGAACGGTTCAAGTTTGGTGTAGTCCGGCGACACCAGTTCGATGTCGATCTTGTAGTGCTCGCGCACCTGATCGATGAAACGGTAGGTCTCGGGGTGCAGGCGACCGGTGTCGAGGCTGAACACCTTGACGTTCTTGTTCAGCTTCCAGGCCATGTCCACCAGCACCACGTCCTCGGCGCCGCTGAAGGATATCCACAGGTCATCGCCGAACTCGGCGAACGCGAGCTTAAGGATGTCCTGGGCAGATTTGTTGGCATAGGTCGTGGCGAGTTCCACGACGTCGAACGTTGGGCTCATCAGGGCGGCTTCCTACAGGTCGGTGGCGCTGGGCGCTCTATATGGGGCCGATGGTAACAAAAAGCTGCGCCGGCCGGGGCCTCCTCTGCGTTGCGTGGCGGGAAGGGAGTCGCTAGAGTTCGGGCTCGCTCGACTCAATAAACAATACAAATGGGAGTGTCTTGTGGAAATTGCCTGTCTGGATCTTGAAGGTGTGCTGGTCCCGGAAATCTGGATCGCGTTTGCCGAAAAAACCGGGATTGAATCCCTCAGGGCCACCACCCGGGACATTCCCGACTACGACGTGTTGATGAAGCAGCGCCTGCGGATTCTCGATGAACACGGCCTGAAGCTCGCCGATATCCAGGAAGTGATCGCCACGCTCAAGCCGCTGGACGGCGCCATCGAGTTCGTCAACTGGCTGCGCGAGCGCTTTCAGGTGGTGATCCTGTCGGACACCTTCTACGAGTTTTCCCAGCCGCTGATGCGTCAACTCGGCTTCCCGACCTTGCTCTGCCATCGCTTGATTACCGACGATACCGGGCGGGTGACGGGCTATCAGCTGCGTCAGAAAGATCCGAAGCGTCAGTCGGTTCTGGCGTTCAAGAGTCTGTACTACCGGGTGATTGCCGCAGGGGATTCCTACAACGACACCACGATGCTGGGCGAGGCGGATGCCGGGATCCTGTTCCATGCGCCGGATAACGTGATCCGCGAATTCCCGCAGTTTCCGGCGGTGCATACGTTTGAAGAGTTGAAACAGGAGTTCATCAAGGCTTCGAATCGTACCTTGAGCCTGTAACACCCCTTGCAGGAGCGAGCCTGCTCGCGATGGTCGTCAACGATAACACGGGATGCCTGACACCCCGCTGCGTTCTTGGGGTCATCGCGAGCAGGCTCGCTCCTACAGGTTTTGCAGGGTATCGAGCAGCACTTTTACCTTGGTGATCGACTCCTGGTACTCGGCCTGCCATTCGGAATCGGCCACAATCCCGCCGCCCCCCCAGCAACACACCTGCCCATCCTTGACCAGCAAGCTGCGAATGGCGATGGAGCTGTCCATCTCGCCGCGCACGTCCAGGTATAACAGTGAGCCGCAATACAAGCCGCGTCGGGTCGGCTCCAGTTCGTCGATGATCTGCATTGCGCGAATCTTCGGCGCGCCGGTGATCGAGCCGCCGGGGAAGCTGCCGGCGATCAGGTCCAGCGCATCCCGGTCATCCGCCAGTTCGCCGGTCACGCTGCTCACCAGATGATGCACGTTGGGGTAGCTTTCCAGGCTGAACAACTCCGGGACACTGACCGAACCGGTGCGGCAGGTGCGACCGAGGTCGTTGCGCAGCAGATCGACGATCATCAGGTTCTCTGCGCGATCCTTGGGGCTGGCCAGCAGTTCGGCGGCGTTAGCGGCATCTTCGGCCGGCGTCAGGCCGCGAGGGCGCGTGCCTTTGATCGGGCGGGTTTCCACGTGACGTTCGCTGACTTTGACGAAGCGTTCCGGTGACAGGCTCAGCACGGCACCGCCATCAGGCAGGCTCTGGAAACCGGAAAACGGCGTCGGGCAGGCCAGGCGCAGCGCGGAATAGGCTGCCCAGGGATCACCTTCACAAGGCGCGCGGAAGCGTTGGGCGAAGTTGACCTGGTAGCAGTCACCGGCCTGGATGTATTGCTGAATGCGCTCGATTGCCTGGTGATACTGATCCGCGCTCAGGTCGGCCTTCATCGGCGCTTGCAGCTTGAACGGCTCGGGCGTTTCAGGCACTGCCTGGCTGAACAGCTGGATCAGGCGCTGGCGCTCGCTGTCGACCAGCGTCGGATGGAACACCAATTGGCTGGTGGCCTGGTGGTGATCGCTGATCAGTGCCCAGTCGTACACGCCGAATCTTGCATCCGGCAGTTGCAGATCATCCAGGGCCTGGCTTGGCAGATTTTCCAGGTGGCGGCCGAAGTCGTAACTCAGGTAGCCGATCAAGCCGCCAACGAATGGCAGTTCGTAAGGTGCGGGCAGGGAGGCTTCACCCAGTCGCGTCAGGTTATCGCGCAGGCGTTGCAGGAAATCGCCACCGCTTTCGTCAGGCGCCACTGCCAGTTGTTCCAGCGGCCAGGCGCTGAGCAGATCAAACCGGCCACGCTCGGCGCTGGGGCGGCCACTGTCGAGCAGCACGGCACCGGGGGCATGACGAATGGCCGCGAAGTAGTCGGCAGGGTTGGCGCGATAGGGCAACGGGTGTACGGAACAGGTCAGCATGGGGGGATTGGGTCGGCCATCGAGGCGGGGTGGCGATTGTAGTCCCCTCGGGGAATTGCTCCTAGAGGGGATGTCGGGGATTGGCAGATTGGGGGCAGGGCTGGAGATCGTGGTGACGGTCAGTCAGCTTTCGCGAGCAGGCTCGCTCCCACAGGGGATCGCGCAGTTCCTGTGGGAGCGAGCCTGCTCGCGAAGGACGCAACTCGGTCCAGGATCAACCCTCGACCGGCGGAATATGCCCAAACATCTCCTGCACAAACGCCACGCGCTCCTCGACGCTTTCAGTCACGCCGCGGGCCTTCATCTCTTCCAGTCGTGCCTCCACCGCATGGGTGCGCAAGGTCAGACCGCAATCATTGGCAATCTGGATGTTCAAGCCCGGTCGCGCATTGAGCTCAAGAATCAGCGGGCCTTTTTCCTGGTCGAGCACCATGTCGACACCGATATACCCCAGGCCGCACAGCTCATAGCACCCGGCGGCGAGTTTCATGAAACCGTCCCAGTAGGGCAGTTGCACGCCGTCCACCGCGTTAGTGGTGTCCGGGTGCTTGGCGATGATGTTGTTCAGCCAGGTGCCACGCAGGGTCAGGCCGGTGGCGAGGTCGACGCCGACGCCGATGGCCCCTTGGTGCAGGTTGGCCTTGCCGCCGGACTGGCGGGTCGGCAGGCGCAGCATGGCCATGACCGGGTAGCCCATCAGCACGATGATGCGGATGTCGGGCACGCCTTCGTAGCTGATGCTCTTGAAGATCTGGTCCGGAATCACGCGGTATTCGATCAGCGCCCGGTCGCGGTGCCCGCCGAGGGAGTAGAGACCGGTCAGGATGCTGGAAATCTGATGCTCGATTTCCTCGTGGCTGATGATCTTGCCGGACACGGTGCGATAGCGACCTTCAAAGCGGTCGGCGATCACCAGGATGCCGTCGCCGCCGGCGCCCTGGGCCGGTTTGATCACGAAGTCGCTGCGCCCGCCGATGATTTCGTCGAGCTTGTCGATTTCCTTCTCGGTGGAGATGATCCCGTACAGCTCCGGCACGTGGATGCCGGCGGCGATGGCGCGTTCCTTGGTGATGATCTTGTCATCCACAATCGGGTACAGGCTGCGCTTGTTGTACTTGAGCACGTAGTCGGCATTACGCCGATTGATGCCCATGATGCCCCGGGCTTCCAGGGCCTTCCAGGTCTTCCAGAAGCCGAACATCAAGCGTCAGCCTTTTTCAGGAAGGCCTTGAAACGCACCAGTTCGGTCAGGCGGTAGCCGCGATAGCGACCCATCGCCAACATGAAGCCCACCATGATCAGCAGGATCGCCGGGAAGGTGAACACGAAGTACACCAGCTCCGGAATGGTCATGATCAGGTGCGCCAGGGTCGCGGCGAACAGCGTGCCGATCGCCACTTTCATGGCATGGCCGGCGCCACGCTCTTCCCAGGTGATCGACAGGCGTTCGATGGTCATGGTCAGAATCACCATCGGGAACAGCGCCACCGACAACCCGCGCTCCAGACCGAGTTTGTGGCTGAGCAGGCTGATGGCCGCGATCAAGACCACCACGAACGTCAGCACCACCGACAGCCTCGGCAGCATTTGCAGCTTCAGGTGTTCAAGGTAGGAGCGCAGCGACAGCCCCAGGGCCGTGATGATCGTAAACAGCACGATACCGAAGCCGAGCTGGGTTTCGCGGAAGGCCAGGGCGATCAGCACCGGGGTGAAGGTGCCGAGGGTCTGCAGGCCGATCAGGTTGCGCAGGATCAGGATCACCAGCACGCCGATGGGGATCATCACCATGATCATGAAGGTTTGCTGGGTTTGCAGCGGCAAACCGTACAGCGAGTACTCGAGGAAATTGGCGTCGGTGTTTTCGTCGGTCAGCTTGGCCAGGCGAATGGCGTTCATTTCGCTGTTGTTCATGCTGAAGGTGACAGTGGCTTTCTTGCCGCCATCGACGGTGATCAGGTTTTCGTCACCGGTCCACCACAGCAGGCGGTCGGTCGGCAGGCCTTGTTCACCGGTTTCCGGGTTGAAGTACAGCCAGTCGGTGCCGTTGAAGCTGCGCAGCCAGAGTTCAGGCGTCTGCGGTTGATCGGACACCAGGCGAATGGTGTGGACTTTTTCCACTGGCACATGGGCGATGGACAGCACCAGTTCGACGATCCTGGCTTTTTGCGCCGTAGACGGATCGCCTGCCAACAGCAGCTTCACGTTGTCGTCGTTGACATTGTTGACACGTTTGATCGCTTCGCCGACGAAGGTTTCGACGTCGGCCGAATGCTGGCGGATCGGCGCGAGCAGGGCTTCGGCGGCGATTTTTTCAGGACCTTCGATGGCGATGCTGTCGCGGAAGGTCGGGCCTTTGATCTTGGACTTCTCGGCGCTGTAGCGTTTGGTCAGCACCAGACGGTAGTAAAGGGTCTGGTTGCCCTTGGCCCGACGTGCCGACCAGGTGACCTTGCGGTTGCCGTCGACCCGGTTGACCGCCACACCGTAGTTATTGGAAATGAAGCTTTCGTTGAGACTGACGTAATCGCGGCTCAGCGGCGGCACGAACATCTGAATCTTGACCGGGTCCTTGGCACTGGCGACGAACTCGACCTTGGCGTCGATGTTCCACAAGTCGTCGGTGGCGTCCTCGGTCACGGGAATGCCCAGCACGAAGATCTGATAGGCCGTGACTGAAATGCCCAGCACCACCAGGATGGCGATCAGCATTTTCAGATGAAGGGTAAGAGAGCGCATTGGAATTACTCTGCGGTATGAGCGTCGGTGGCGCAGGCGGGTTTGCCGGCAGCGTATTTAAGACTGGGGTCGACCAGCGCATCGAAGCGTTTGAGCGCTTCGGAGCCAATCAAAAGCGGATATTGGAACGCGCTACGGTCGGTCAGGTTCACTTCGATGCTGCGTAAGGCCGAGCCCATGCAGATATCCAGTTCGATCACCGGGCGGGCAGTGTACTTCTTGCCTTCTTCCGGGTCGTAGTCGCCGGCCCGGCGCTTGATCTTGCTGACGCGGGCCAGCGGGCGTTCGATCGGGTGCGAATGGGCCGCGTCGATGGCCAGGTAGAAGCGCACCCAGGATTCGCCATTGCGTTTGAAGCGCTTGATGTCCCGGGCACTCAGCGAGGCGGTTTTTGCCCCGGTATCGAGTTTGGCTGCCACTTCCAGGTCGATGCCGCCCAACGACGCGTACTCATTGAGGCCATACACAGTCTTTTCCCCCGCCACGGCGACGCCTGGCAGGCAAAGAAAATAAAGGAATGCAGGGAAGGGCTTGAGTCTCATAAATCCTGGTGCGCAGCGGTCCGTGTTTCGATTCAAGACCCTGGCATTGCTGCGCAAGCTCCTCGTATGCCTATCAGAGTTTTATGACAGACAGTGCAGATGTGACAAACAAATGCGGGCGGCATTCTAGCACGGTGTTTTTATGGCGCCAGCGCTGCCGGGCGACTATAAACAGGCTTGCTGCGTCTTTATGGTGCAGGTGGTTATTAGACGATTGTCGACAATATCCAATTATCCTTTGACTGTGGCGCCGGTATTCGTTAGTTTTTGCGGCATTGGCTTTCAAGGTGTCGACAATATGCTGGACCAACTCGAACCCCCGGTTTCACTTTCAGACGATACTGAAACGCTTTCCGAGAACGTATTCCGGCGTATTCAGGCGGCCATCGTCAAAGGTGAGATTGCCCCGGGCAGCAAAATCTCCGAACCGGAGCTGGCGCGTACCTATGGCATCAGCCGCGGCCCGCTGCGCGAGGCCATCCACCGCCTGGAGGGTCAGCGCCTGCTGGTTCGCGTGCCGCACGTCGGCGCACGGGTTGTGTCGCTCAATCACGCCGAGCTGCTGGAACTCTACGAAATCCGCGAATCCCTCGAAGGCATGGCCTGTCGCCTGGCCGCCGAGCGCATGAGCGTTGAAGAAATCGACGAACTGCGCCGCGTCCTCGAAACCCACGAGCGCGATGAAGCGTTTCAGGCGGGTCGAGGCTATTACCAGCAGGAAGGCGATTTCGACTTCCACTACCGAATCATCCAGGGCAGCGGTAACCGCACCCTGACGCAAATGCTCTGCGGCGAGCTGTATCAATTGGTGCGCATGTACCGCATTCAGTTTTCCACCACGCCCAATCGCCCGCACCAGGCCTTTGCCGAACACCACCGAATTCTCGATGCCATCGCCGACCGTGACGGTGAACTGGCCGAGTTGTTGATGCGCCGTCACATCGGCGCGTCCAAACGCAACATCGCCCGTCATTACCAGGACGGCGCCAATCCGACAGCCAAACGAGGTGAGTCATGAGTTCCAACAAGAGCACTCCAGGCCAGCGTTTCCGCGATGCGGTCGCCAGCGAGCATCCATTGCAAGTGGTCGGCGCGATCAATGCCAACCACGCACTGCTGGCCAAGCGTGCCGGTTTCAAGGCCATTTACCTGTCCGGTGGCGGCGTCGCGGCCGGCTCACTTGGTGTGCCGGACCTGGGTATCACGGGGCTGGATGACGTACTGACCGACGTGCGTCGCATCACCGACGTTTGCGACCTGCCGCTGCTGGTGGACGTGGACACCGGTTTCGGTTCCTCGGCGTTCAACGTCGCCCGTACCGTCAAGTCGATGATCAAGTTCGGCGCGGCGGCGATTCACATCGAAGACCAGGTTGGCGCCAAGCGCTGCGGCCACCGTCCTAATAAGGAAATCGTTTCGCAGCAGGAGATGGTCGACCGCATCAAGGCCGCCGTCGATGCCCGTACCGATGACAGCTTCGTGATCATGGCCCGTACCGACGCCCTGGCGGTGGAAGGTCTGGAGTCCGCACTGGATCGCGCTGCGGCCTGCATCGAAGCCGGCGCCGACATGGTGTTCCCGGAAGCCATCACCGAACTGGAAATGTACAAGCTGTTCGCCAGCCGCGTGAAAGCGCCGATCCTGGCCAACATCACCGAATTCGGCGCGACACCGCTGTACACCACCGAACAACTGGCTGGCGCGGATGTGTCGCTGGTGCTGTACCCGCTGTCGGCGTTCCGCGCCATGAACAAGGCTGCGGAAAACGTCTACACCGCGATCCGCCGCGACGGCACGCAACAGAATGTCATCGATACCATGCAGACCCGCATGGAGCTTTACGATCGTATCGACTACCACACCTTCGAGCAGAAGCTCGATGCGTTGTTTGCCGCGAAGAAGTAATGAACACCCTGTACCTGTAGGAGCTCGCTCGCGATGGACGTCAACGATAACGCTGTGTCCCTGATGCACAGCGGTGTGCCATCCAGCATCGCGAGCAAGCTCGCTCCTACAGGCAAGTTTCCCTAACAAATTCAAAAATTGGAGACAGCAATGGCCGAAGCAAAAGTACTCAGTGGCGCCGGGCTCCGTGGCCAGGTTGCCGGGCAAACCGCACTGTCCACCGTGGGCCAGTCGGGCGCAGGGCTCACCTATCGCGGCTACGACGTTCGCGAACTGGCGGCTGACGCACAATTCGAAGAAGTCGCCTACCTACTGCTTTACGGCGAACTGCCGAGCAAAACACAGCTGGCCGCCTACATCAGTAAGCTGAGCAAGCTGCGCGACCTGCCGCAAGCGCTGAAAGAAGTGCTGGAACGCATCCCCGCCGACGCCCATCCGATGGACGTGATGCGCACCGGTTGCTCGTTCCTGGGCAATCTGGAACCGGAGCACAACTTCTCCGAGCAACACGACAAGACCGACCGCCTGCTGGCCGCCTTCCCGGCGATCATGACCTACTGGTATCGCTTCAGCCACGAAGGCAAGCGCATCGAATGCGTGAGCGACGAGCAGTCCATCGGCGGCCACTTCCTGCACCTGCTGCACGGCAAGAAACCGAGCGAGTTGCACGTCAAGGTGATGAACGTTTCGCTGATCCTCTACGCGGAGCACGAATTCAACGCCTCGACCTTCACCGCCCGCGTATGCGCCTCGACCCTGTCCGACCTGTTCTCCTGCGTCACCGCAGCCATCGGTTCGCTGCGCGGTCCACTGCACGGCGGCGCCAACGAAGCAGCGATGGAAATGATCGAGCGCTTCTCGTCGCCGGAAGAGGCGATCCAGGGCACCCTCGGCATGCTCGAGCGCAAGGACAAGATCATGGGCTTCGGCCACGCGATCTATAAGGACAACGATCCGCGCAACGAGGTGATCAAGGGCTGGTCGAAAAAACTCGCTGAAGAAGTGGGCGACAAGGTGCTGTTCCCGGTCTCCGAAGCCATCGACAAGACCATGTGGGAACAGAAGAAACTGTTCCCGAACGCCGACTTCTACCATGCCTCGGCGTACCACTTCATGGGCATCCCGACCAAGTTGTTCACACCGATTTTCGTCTGCTCGCGCCTGACCGGCTGGGCCGCTCACGTGTACGAACAACGCGCCAACAACCGAATCATCCGCCCGAGCGCCGAGTACGTCGGCGTCGAACAGCGCAAGTTCGTGCCAATCGAACAACGCTGAATGGTGGGGGCTAGTGCGCTGGTTACTGAGTGAACCGGTGACCAATGTGGGAGCGGGCTTGCTCGCGAAGACGGACTGACATTCAACATTGATGTCGACTGATACACCGCTTTCGCGAGCAAGCCCGCTCCCACATTTGACCGAGTTCTCTTCAGTTTTGGCGCCAGGCCCCACCCTTTGTAATTACCGTGACCGAGTCCTGACGATGAACACTGAATTCCGTAAACCGCTGCCTGGCAGCCATCTGGATTATTACGACGTGCGTGCGGCGGTCGAGGCCATCCAGCCCGGTGCCTATGACACCCTGCCGTACACCTCCCGCGTGCTGGCGGAAAACCTGGTGCGTCGCTGCGACCCGGCCACGCTCACCGAATCCCTCAAGCAATTCATCGAGCGCAAGCGCGACCTCGATTTCCCGTGGTTCCCGGCCCGCGTGGTGTGCCACGACATTCTCGGCCAGACTGCGCTGGTGGACCTCGCCGGCCTGCGCGACGCCATCGCCCAGCAAGGCGGTGACCCGGCGCAAGTCAACCCGGTGGTGCCGACCCAACTGATCGTCGACCACTCCCTGGCCGTCGAGCGTGGCGGTTTCGATCCCGAGGCGTTCGAGAAGAACCGCGCCATCGAAGACCGTCGCAACGAAGACCGTTTCCACTTCATCAACTGGACCAAAAAGGCGTTCAAGAACGTCGACGTGATCCCGCCAGGCAACGGCATCATGCACCAGATCAACCTGGAGAAAATGTCTCCGGTGATCCAGGTGCGTGACGGCGTCGCGTTCCCCGACACCTGCGTCGGCACCGACAGCCACACCCCGCACGTCGATGCGCTGGGCGTGATCGCCATCGGCGTCGGTGGCCTGGAAGCCGAGAGCGTGATGCTCGGTCGCGCATCGTGGATGCGTCTGCCGGAAAGTGTCGGTGTCGAATTGACTGGCAAGCTGCAACCGGGCATCACCGCCACCGACATGGTGCTGGCGCTGACCGAGTTCCTGCGCAAGCAAAAAGTGGTGGGTGCGTGGCTGGAATTCTTCGGTGAAGGCGCCGCCGCGCTGACCCTCGGCGACCGCGCCACCATTTCCAACATGGCCCCGGAATACGGCGCCACCGCTGCGATGTTCTACATCGACCAGCAGACCATCGACTACCTCAAGCTGACTGGCCGTGAAGACGAGCAGGTGCAGTTGGTTGAGAGCTACGCCAAGCAGGTCGGCCTCTGGGCGGACAGCCTGAAGGGCGCGCAGTACGAGCGCGGCCTGACCTTCGATCTGTCCTCGGTCGTGCGCAACATGGCCGGCCCGAGCAATCCGCACGCCCGCGTCGCGGTGTCGGATCTGGCGGCCAAAGGCATCTCCGGGCAGTGGGAAGACGTTCCAGGCCAGATGCCGGATGGCGCGGTGATCATCGCCGCCATCACCAGCTGCACCAACACCAGCAACCCGCGCAACGTGATCGCCGCCGGCCTGCTGGCGCGCAACGCCAACAAGCTCGGCCTGACCCGCAAGCCATGGGTCAAATCGTCCCTCGCGCCGGGTTCGAAAACCGTGGCGCTGTACCTGGATGAAGCCGGCCTGACCGATGAGCTGGAACAGCTCGGTTTCGGCGTCGTGGCTTTCGCCTGCACCACCTGCAACGGCATGTCCGGTGCGTTGGACCCGGTGATCCAGCAGGAAATCATCGACCGCGATCTTTACGCCACCGCTGTGCTGTCGGGCAACCGTAACTTCGACGGTCGGATTCACCCGTACGCCAAGCAGGCATTCCTCGCTTCGCCGCCGCTGGTGGTCGCTTACGCCATTGCCGGTACCATCCGTTTCGACATTGAAAAGGATGTGCTGGGCGTGGTCGATGGCAAGGAAATCCGTCTGAAGGACATCTGGCCGAGCGACGAAGAAATCGACGCCGTGGTGAAAGCCTCGGTGAAGCCGGAGCAGTTCCGCCAGGTCTACATCCCGATGTTCGCCATCCACGAAGACACCGGCCCGAAAGTCGCGCCGCTGTACGACTGGCGCGAGATGAGCACCTACATCCGCCGTCCGCCGTACTGGGAAGGCGCACTGGCCGGGGCGCGTCCGCTCAAGGGCATGCGCCCGCTGGCGGTGCTGCCGGACAACATCACCACCGATCACCTGTCGCCGTCCAACGCGATCATGCTGGACAGCGCCGCTGGCGAGTACCTGGCGAAAATGGGCCTGCCGGAAGAGGACTTCAACTCCTACGCGACCCACCGTGGCGACCACTTGACTGCACAGCGCGCAACCTTCGCCAACCCGAAACTGTTCAACGAAATGGTCCAGGAGAACGGCAAGGTCAAGCAGGGCTCCCTGGCCCGCGTCGAGCCGGAAGGCAAAGTGATGCGCATGTGGGAAGCCATCGAAACCTACATGGACCGCAAGCAGCCGCTGATCATCATCGCCGGCGCCGACTACGGTCAGGGCTCGTCCCGCGACTGGGCAGCCAAGGGCGTGCGTCTGGCGGGTGTGGAGGCGATTGCCGCCGAAGGTTTCGAGCGCATCCACCGCACCAACCTGGTGGGCATGGGCGTGTTGCCGCTGGAGTTCAAGCCGGGCACCAACCGCCATACCCTGGCCATCGACGGCAGCGAGACCTACGACGTGATCGGCGATCGCACGCCGCGCGCCGAACTGACGCTGGTCATCCATCGCAAGAACGGCGAGCGCGTCGAGGTGCCGGTGACCTGTCGCCTCGACACCGCTGAAGAAGTGTCGATCTACGAAGCGGGCGGCGTGTTGCAACGCTTCGCCCAGGACTTCCTCGAAGAATCGGCGGTTGCCGTTTAACACAAGCAGTACAGACACGGGGCTTTTGAGTCCCGTGTCTGTTTTGAAGGAGCACTCATGTCTCACGCACCTCAGATTAAAATTCCAGCCACTTACATGCGTGGCGGCACCAGTAAAGGCGTGTTCTTCAGCCTCCAGGACCTGCCCGAAGCGGCGCAGGTTCCGGGCCCGGCCCGCGACGCCCTTTTGTTGCGTGTGATTGGCAGCCCCGACCCCTACGACAAGCAAATCGATGGCATGGGTGGCGCGACCTCCAGCACCAGCAAAACCGTGATCCTGTCGAAAAGCATCAAGGCCGATCACGACGTCGATTACCTGTTCGGTCAGGTGTCCATCGACAAGCCTTTCGTCGATTGGAGCGGCAACTGCGGAAACCTCTCGGCGGCGGTCGGTTCGTTCGCCGTCAGCAACGGTCTGGTGGACGCCAGCCGCATCCCGCACAACGGTGTGGCCGTGGTTCGCGTGTGGCAGGCCAACATCGGCAAGACCATCATCGCCCATGTGCCGATCACCAACGGTGAAGTCCAGGAAACCGGCGATTTCGAACTCGACGGCGTGACCTTCCCGGCGGCCGAAGTGCAGCTCGAATTCCTCGACCCGGCAGCGGAAGAAGAGGGCGCCGGCGGTTCGATGTTCCCTACCGGTAACCTGATCGATGAGCTGGAGGTGCCGGGCGTCGGGACGTTCAAGGCCACCATGATCAATGCCGGCATCCCGACGATTTTCGTCAATGCCGAAGACATCGGATACAAGGGCACCGAGTTGCAGGGCGCGATCAATGGCGATCCGAAAGCGCTGCTGATGTTCGAAACCATCCGTGCTTATGGCGCATTGCGCATGGGCCTGATTTCCAACATTGACGAAGCGGCCAAGCGGCAGCACACGCCGAAGGTGGCGTTCGTCGCCAAGCCTGCGGACTACGTTGCTTCCAGCGGCAAGGCGATTGCGGCGGGGGATGTCGACCTGCTGGTGCGTGCGTTGTCCATGGGCAAGCTGCACCACGCGATGATGGGCACGGCAGCGGTGGCGATCGGCACGGCGGCGGCGATTTCCGGCACCCTGGTCAACCTCGCGGCCGGCGGTGTCGAGCGCAATGCGGTGCGCTTCGGCCACCCGTCCGGCACCTTGCGCGTCGGCGCCGAGGCCAGCCAGGTCAACGGCGAATGGACTGTGAACAAAGCCATCATGAGCCGCAGTGCGCGGGTGTTGATGGAGGGGTTTGTTCGGGTGCCAGGCGATTCTTTCTGATCGAGCACTGAACCCTTGTGGGAGCGAGCCTGCTCGCGAAGACGGACTGACATTCAACATGGATGTCGACTGATACACCGCTTTCGCGAGCAGGCTCGCTCCCACAGTTGATCGAATTTCAAAATAAGAAAGTAGTCATTCGCTGAGATTGCCCTGAACCGAGGTCCCATCAACGAACCACTTGCAGAGTGAATCGAACATGAGCGCCAACGTTGACCTGAACAACCGTCCCGACTACGACCAGGTCCTGCAGGACATTGCCGATTACGTTCTGGACTACAAGGTCGAGTCCAGTGAAGCCCTGGACACCGCCCGTAACTGCCTGATGGACACCCTGGGCTGCGGCCTGCTGGCGTTGCGTTTTCCCGAGTGCACCAAACACTTGGGGCCTGTCGTCGAAGGTACTGTCGTTCCATTCGGCGCACGCGTGCCTGGCACCTCGTTTCGGCTGGATCCGGTCAAGGCAGCGTGGGACATCGGTTGCATCGTGCGCTGGCTCGACTACAACGACACCTGGCTTGCCGCTGAGTGGGGTCACCCGTCGGACAATCTGGGTGGCATCCTTGCAGTGGCTGACCATTTATCACAAAAGCGCCTGGCCAATGGCGATGCGCCGCTGACCCTTCGCTCGGTGCTTGAAGCGATGATCATGGCTCACGAGATTCAGGGGGTGATCGCACTCGAAAACTCCTTCAACCGTGTCGGCCTCGATCACGTCATTCTGGTGAAAGTTGCCTCGACGGCGGTCACCGCCAAACTGATGAGGGCCAACCGCGAGCAGTTGCTCTCGGCGTTGTCCCATGCCTTTGCTGACGGCCAGGCATTGCGCACTTACCGTCATGCGCCGAATGCTGGGTCGCGCAAATCCTGGGCGGCCGGCGATGCTTCAAGCCGTGGCGTGCGCCTGGCCGACATCGCGATGCGTGGCGAGATGGGGATTCCCGGTGTCTTGAGTGCCAAACAGTGGGGCTTTTACGACGTATTGTTCAGTCACACCAACAGCGATCTGGCACTCAAGCCCGAGGACAAGCGCGCCTTCAGTTTCTCCCGTCCCTACGGCAGCTATGTGATGGAAAACGTGCTGTTCAAGATCAGCTTCCCGGCCGAGTTCCATGCGCAAACCGCCTGCGAAGCGGCGGTGACGCTGCACCCGCAAGTGCGCAACCGTCTGCACGAGATCGACAGGATCGTCATCACCACCCACGAATCGGCGATCCGCATCATTTCCAAGGTTGGCCCGCTGGCCAATGCCGCCGATCGCGACCACTGCATCCAGTACATGACGGCGGTGCCGCTGGCCTTCGGCAATCTGGTGGCCGAACACTACGAGGATGATTTCCACAGGGCGCATCCGATCATCGATGTACTGCGCGACAAAATGGTGATCGTCGAAGACCCACGCTTTACCCGTGAATATCTGGAGGCCGACAAGCGCTCCATCGCCAATGCGGTGCAGGTGTTTTTCAAGGATGGGTCCAGTACCGGGAGCGTGGTGGTGGAGTACCCGATCGGCCATCGTCGGCGCCGTGTCGAGGGCATTCCGTTGCTGGAAGAGAAGTTCAAGGCGAACCTGGCGACGCGGTTCACGACGCAGCGAAGCGAGGAGATTTTTGCGTTGTGCAAGGACCAGGCGCGGCTTGAGGCAACGCCGGTGAACCGGTTTGTGGATTTGTTTGTGATCTGAAGGACAGCGTTATCGTTCTTCGCGAGCAGGCTCGCTCCCACAGTGGTTCCGCGTTGAATGCAAACTTTGCAAACAAAGATGAACCCTGAGGGAGCGAGCCTGCTCGCGAAGACGGCGGATCAAACGCAGAAAATTTACTTGAACCGCCGCTCGACGCCTTTCTCCACCAGAATCTTCGCGGAGATCTCTTCCACCGAGAAATGCGTGGAGTTGATATTCGGAATGTTCTCGCGGCGGAACAGGTTTTCCACCTCGCGCACTTCGAACTCGCACTGGGCGTAGCTTGAATAGCGACTGTTGGGCTTGCGCTCGTTGCGGATCGCGGTCAAGCGGTCCGGGTCGATGGTCAGGCCGAACAGCTTGTGCTGGTGGGCGCGCAGGGCGCTTGGCAGGGTCAGGCGCTCCATGTCGTCTTCGGTCAGCGGGTAGTTGGCCGCGCGGATACCGAATTGCATGGCCATGTACAGACAGGTCGGGGTCTTGCCGCAACGCGACACGCCCACCAGGATCAGGTCGGCCTTGTCGTAATAATGCGTACGGGCGCCGTCGTCGTTGTCGAGGGCGAAGTTGACCGCCTCGATGCGCTCCATGTAGTTGGTGTTGGCACCGATGGAGTGGGATTTGCCGACGGTATAGGAGGAATGCTCGGTCAGTTCCTGTTCGAGAGGGGCCAGGAAGGTCGAGAAAATGTCGATCATGAAACCATTGGAAGTCGCGAGGATCTCACGAATATCCTGATTGACGATGGTATCGAAGATGATCGGGCGAAAGCCGTCGGTTTCGGCGGCCTTGTTGATTTGTTGTACCATGGCCCGCGCTTTGTCCACGCTGTCGATGTACGGCCGCGTGACTTTGCTGAAGGTAATGTTTTCGAACTGCGCCAGGAGGCTTTGACCCAGGGTTTCGGCAGTAATGCCGGTGCCATCGGAGATAAAGAAAGCAGATCGTTTCATTTGCACCTTGGGCCTTAAGCTAATGAGCATTCTTGGATATGATAGGCGCGGTTTGCCGGCCGCCAATGGCCCGCATTCTCACTTATTTTCCAGGTCCAGGCCATACAGCTGGCAAACGCTCCCCCGAGCAGCCGGCTTCTGAGCTTTTCCAACACAGTTAGTGGAGAGATCACCTTGGTAGAGTACGTAGTTTCCCTCGATAAGCTCGGCAAACACGATGTTGAGCATGTGGGGGGCAAGAACGCATCCCTGGGCGAGATGATCAGCAACCTTGCAGGTGCCGGTGTATCGGTGCCCGGTGGCTTCGCCACGACCGCTCAGGCTTATCGCGACTTCCTGGAACTGAGCGGCCTGAACCAGCAGATTCACGACGCCCTTGATGCCCTGGATGTCGACGACGTGAATGCCCTGGCCAAGACCGGCGCCCAGATCCGCCAATGGATCATGGAAGCCGAGTTCCCTGAAAAACTGAACGCCGAAATCCGCGCCGCCTTCGCCACACTGTCCGCCGGCAATCCCGACGTGGCCGTGGCCGTGCGCTCTTCCGCTACCGCCGAAGACCTGCCGGACGCTTCCTTCGCCGGTCAGCAGGAAACCTTCCTGAACATCCGTGGTGTCGAAAACGTCATTCGCGCCGCCAAGGAAGTATTCGCCTCCCTTTTCAACGATCGCGCGATTTCCTACCGCGTGCATCAGGGCTTCGACCACAAGTTGGTAGCCCTGTCGGCCGGCGTACAGCGCATGGTCCGTTCCGAAACCGGTACTGCCGGCGTGATGTTCACCCTCGATACCGAATCGGGCTTCCGTGACGTGGTGTTCATCACCGGGGCCTACGGCCTGGGTGAAACCGTCGTACAAGGCGCGGTGAACCCGGATGAATTCTATGTCCACAAAGGCACCCTGGCCGCCGGTCGCCCGGCGATCCTGCGCCGCAACCTGGGCAGCAAGGCCATCAAGATGATCTACGGCGACGAGGCGAAGGCCGGTCGTTCGGTCAAGACGGTCGACGTGGACAAGGCCGAACGCGTGCGTTTCTGCCTGACCGACGCCGAAGTCAGCGAGCTGGCCAAGCAGGCGATGATCATCGAGAAGCACTACCAGTGCCCGATGGACATCGAATGGGCCAAGGACGGTGACGACGGCAAGCTGTACATCGTGCAGGCCCGTCCGGAAACCGTGAAGAGCCGCACCCAGGCCAACGTCATGGAACGTTACCTGCTGAAAGAAACCGGCACCGTGCTGGTGGAAGGTCGTGCCATCGGCCAGCGCATTGGCGCCGGCAAGGTCCGCATCATCAAGGACGTGTCCGAGATGGACAAGGTCCAGCCAGGCGACGTACTGGTCTCCGACATGACCGACCCGGACTGGGAACCGGTCATGAAACGCGCCAGCGCCATCGTCACCAACCGGGGCGGCCGTACCTGCCACGCGGCGATCATCGCTCGCGAGCTGGGCATCCCGGCGGTTGTCGGTTGCGGTAATGCCACCCAGCTGTTGAAAGACGGCCAGGGCGTGACCGTTTCCTGCGCTGAAGGCGACACAGGCTTCATCTTCGAAGGCGAGCTGGGCTTCGACATCAAGAAGAACTCCGTGGACGCCATGCCGGAGCTGCCGTTCAAGATCATGATGAACGTCGGCAACCCGGACCGCGCCTTCGACTTCGCCCAGCTGCCGAACGCCGGTGTGGGCCTTGCCCGTCTGGAGTTCATCATCAACCGCATGATCGGCGTGCACCCTAAAGCGCTGCTGAACTATGACGGCTTGCCGCAGGACATCAAGGAAAGTGTCGACAAGCGCATCGCCGGCTACAACGACCCGGTCGGCTTCTACGTTGACAAGCTGGTCGAAGGCATCAGCACCCTGGCCGCGGCGTTCTGGCCGAAAAAGGTCATCGTGCGTCTGTCGGACTTCAAGTCCAACGAATACGCCAACCTGATCGGCGGCAAGCTCTACGAGCCGGAAGAAGAAAACCCGATGCTGGGCTTCCGTGGCGCTTCGCGTTACATCAGCGAATCGTTCCGCGACTGCTTCGAGCTCGAATGCCGCGCCCTCAAGCGCGTGCGCAACGACATGGGCCTGACCAACGTCGAGATCATGGTGCCGTTCGTTCGCACCCTGGGCGAAGCGAGCCAGGTGGTGGACCTTTTGGCCGAAAACGGCCTGGCACGTGGCGACAACGGTCTGCGCGTCATCATGATGTGCGAACTGCCGTCCAACGCGATCCTGGCTGAAGAATTCCTCGAATTCTTCGACGGTTTCTCCATCGGTTCCAACGACCTGACCCAGCTGACCCTGGGCCTGGACCGTGACTCCGGGATCATCGCGCACCTGTTCGACGAGCGTAATCCGGCGGTCAAGAAGCTGTTGGCCAATGCCATTGCCGCGTGCAACAAGGCCGGCAAGTACATCGGCATTTGCGGTCAGGGTCCTTCGGACCACCCGGACCTGGCCAAATGGCTGATGGAGCAAGGCATCGAAAGCGTTTCGCTGAACCCTGACTCCGTACTGGAGACCTGGTTCTTCCTGGCTGAGGGTCAGGCTTCGGCTTGATCGTGTGTGAATCGGCTCGCTCTCTGTAGGAGCGAGCTTGCTCGCGATGGTCGCTAACGATGACGCGTTTTTCCTGGATGAACGCGTTGTCCCGGCCTCCTTCGCGAGCAGGCTCGCTCCCACATTGGCCGCAGCTTTGAGATTGAAGTAGGGCGGGCTCCTCTGGATGCCGCCCTTTTTTGTGCAAGAGATTATGCAAAGCAGCAGCAACCTATTTCCTGTCGCCCTGATCAGCGCCGAGCGGCGCGGTGATCTGAGCGAAGATGTCTATCGTTTGAAGCCTGCTAACAGCCCTGACGGGACTGTCGAGTTGGCAGTGACGCGCCTGGGCTTGGCCGATGAGCCAGCGGTGCGTGGTGTGCCGGTGATCCTGTTGCACGGCAGCTTTTCCAATCGACGCTTCTGGTTTTCCCCCAAGGGCCTGGGTTTGGGCGCTTATTTGACGCGCCTGGGGTTCGATGTGTGGATTCCGGAAATGCGCGGTCACGGCCTGTCCCGGCGCAACCAGGACTACCGCAAGAACCGTGTCGCCGACTATGCGCGCTACGATCTACCGGCCATTGGCGCATTTGTTCGCGAGCAAACCGGGCAGGTTCCGCATTGGGTCGGTCATTCACTGGGTGGCATTACCCTGGCGGCAGCGTTGGGTGGTGAGTACATCGGCGAGCCGGTGGTTGCGTCCGCGGCGTTTTTCGGCACGCAAATCAGCCGTACTTACTGGCCGTTGAAAATTCCCCCGGTCGAGTGGAGCGGGCGCTTCATTCTCAAGCGGTTTGCCCAATTGTCCGGTTCGCGGCTCAAGCGTGGTCCGGAGGACGAACCCATTGGCCTGGCCCTGGAAAGCATGCGTTGGTACGGCTTGTTCGGGCGCTTTGGCGATGCTGACAAAGACTGGTGGGCGGGTCTGGCCGAGGTCAAAATACCGGTGTTGGCGGTGAGTGCCGTGGGTGACCATCAGGACCCGGCCTGGGCTTGTCGCAAGTTGTTCGACCAGGTGGGGTCCGAGCACAAGCAATTTATCAACCTGGGCCGCGAGCAGGGCTTTGGCGATAATTTCGGTCATGTTGAGATGCTGGTCAGCAAGCCCGCTCAGGCCGAGGTCTGGCCTTTGGTGGCCCGCTGGCTGGCGGATCAACAAACGCCGCTGATGGGTGAACAAGCGGATTTGGCTGCGGCAATCTAAGCTGGACGCTCTATCAGGGGCATTTCGCTCTGATCGGCTTGCGGCTAAGATATGACGAATTGAGCTGTTCCGGTCATTTTCGATGATTGAATCATCAGTGATGTTCGTGCTGTCTTCCTCTTTTACAGGAGTTTTTCGATGATCCATTACCTTACGCCTGACCTGTGCGACGCCTACCCGGAGCTGGTACAGGTGCTGGAACCGATGTTCAGCAATTTCGGTGGCCGTGATTCCTTCGGTGGCGAAATCGTTACCATCAAGTGCTTCGAAGACAACTCGCTGGTCAAGGAACAGGTCGAACTCGACGGCAAGGGCAAGGTACTGGTGGTTGATGGCGGTGGTTCCCTGCGTCGCGCACTGCTGGGCGACATGCTGGCCGAGAAAGCCGCCAAAAACGGCTGGGAAGGGCTGGTGATCTACGGTTGCATCCGTGACGTCGACGTCATCGCGCAAACCGACCTGGGGGTTCAGGCGCTGGCCAGCCACCCGATGAAAACCGACAAGCGCGGTATCGGCGACCTTAACGTTGCCGTGACCTTCGCCGGCGTGACCTTCCATCCAGGCCAGTACATCTATGCGGACAACAATGGCGTGATCATCTCGCCAAGCCCGCTTGCCATGCCTGAGTAAGATTCAGCCGACTTTTTTGAAGAATGGAATGCGGATGTTCGAGGAAGAAAACGCGCAGTGGGGGTTGGTACATGCCCTGGTGCTGGACGGTAAAGGCGGTGCGCGTTCGATAGCCCGGACAGAACTCGATGACTTGCAGCTGCAGGCCCATGAAAGCCTGTGGTTGCACTGGGATCGCAGTCACCCGCAAACCCAGACCTGGTTGCGCAAGACCAGCGGTCTGAGTGAGTTCAGCTGTGACTTGTTGCTGGAAGAAAACACCCGTCCGCGTCTTTTACAGCTTTCGGACAGCGAACTGCTGCTATTTTTGCGTGGGGTGAACCTCAATCCGGGGGCCGAGCCTGAAGACATGGTGTCGGTGCGGATCTTCGGCTCCGCCCAGCGGGTGATTTCCCTGCGTTTGCGTCCATTGCGCGCCACCGAAGAACTGCTGGTGCAACTGGCCGACGGCAAGGGACCGAAAACCGCCTCCGAACTCATCCTTTATATGGCGCAATACCTCACCAACAAGGTGCAGGATCTGGTCAGCTGCCTCTCGGAAGTGGTCGATGAGGAAGAGGAAAAGCTGGATGCCGACGAACGGTATACACCCGAGCATGGAGAGGTATTACAGATCCGTCGCCGGGCCGCTGCGTTGAAGCGCTTTCTCGCTCCGCAGCGGGATATTTTCGGTCAGCTGACACGGATCAAGTTGCCTTGGTTCGTCGAGGACGACGGGGATTATTGGAACGAGTTGAACAACAGCCTGACCCGCTATTTAGAGGAGCTTGAGTTAACGCGGGAGCGGGTGGGGCTGGTCCTGGAGGCTGAGGACCGACGATTGAGCGTGCGTATGAACCGCACGATGTATCGCTTCGGGATCATCACCGGGATTTTTTTGCCGATGAGTTTTTTGACCGGTCTTTTGGGGATAAACGTCGGGGGTATTCCATTTTCTCAAAGCCCCTATGGCTTCCTCGTCGCCTGCCTGCTGATGGTTTCGGTAGCGCTCGGGCAGTGGTGGTTATTCCGACGTTTGCGCTGGGTTTGACAGTGAGCCATGTGACCCGACCAAATTTGACCGCGTCTTTCACAGACATCACGAGAGGTGCGTATGCACGATCCGTTTGAACAGTCTTTGCGTGACATGCTCAAGGCAACACCGTCCACCCGGGACGACGATGCCTGCCTTGGTCGTGTACTGAAAACCGCCAACCGCCAGGTCGGCGCCGGCGATCTGTTCAGCCTGCTGGGCCGCTGGCTGCCCGCGCTGATGATCGCCCTGAATAACGGATCGGCCCATGTGGCGCCGGTGTCCCGTCTTCGTAAACCTACCGCTCGCACTGCTGATAAGGCTGATTGAATATGGAACTTGATCTCTGGACACAGAGCCTCGTCACTGCAATGACTGCGTTATGGACCAAGGTTGCGAACTTCATTCCGAACCTGTTTGGCGCACTGGTTGTGCTGCTGTTGGGTTTCGTCGTGGCCAAGCTGTTGGACACGCTGTTGTCCAAATTGCTCGCCAAACTGGGCCTTGATCGCCTGATGGGCGGTACCGGCCTGACCAAGTTGCTGTCGCGCGCCGGCCTTCAAGTACCCATTTCCACGCTGATCGGTAAAATCGTCTACTGGTTCGTTCTGCTGATTTTTCTGGTTTCTGCCGCAGAATCCCTTGGACTTGAGCGAGTTTCAGCTACGCTGGATATGCTTGCGTTGTATTTGCCGAAGGTATTCGGCGCGGCGCTGGTGCTGTTGGTGGGTGTCTTGCTGGCGCAACTGGCCAATGGCCTGGTGCGCGGAGCGGCAGAAGGCGTAGGCCTGGACTACGCTTCCGGCTTGGGGCGAATTGCTCAGGGCCTGGTGATCATCATCAGTATCTCGGTTGCGATCAGCCAGTTGGAGGTCAAGACTGACCTGCTCAACCACGTGATCGTAATCGTATTGATTACCGTTGGTCTGGCGGTTGCGCTGGCCATGGGGTTGGGAAGCCGGGAAATTGCCGGTCAGATTCTTGCGGGAATCTATGTGCGTGAGTTGTACCAGGTTGGGCAACAAGTGCGTGTTGGCGAGGTCGAAGGGCAGATCGAAGAGATCGGCACGGTTAAAACCACATTGCTGACCGATGAGGGTGAGCTAGTCTCTCTTTCCAATCGGATTCTCCTTGAACAGCATGTGAGTAGCCGCTAACCCGGCAAACCCTGCTAATGTATGCCGCCGCAAAATGCCTGCTGATGCTGGCTGCGGCGGACATTGACCTGACTGTCGGCCCGACTTGTTTTGAATAAAGCCCAATCGCTATCCACGCGCTACGACCCCCGCGAGCTCTCTGATGAGGAGTTGGTCGCGCGCTCGCATACCGAGCTGTTTCATGTTACGCGCGCCTATGAAGAACTGATGCGGCGTTACCAGCGAACATTATTTAACGTCTGTGCACGGTATCTCGGGAACGATCGCGACGCAGATGATGTCTGTCAGGAAGTGATGTTGAAGGTGTTGTATGGCTTGAAGAACTTCGAGGGCAAATCGAAGTTCAAGACATGGCTATATAGCATCACGTACAACGAGTGCATCACACAGTATCGGAAGGAACGGCGAAAGCGTCGCTTGATGGACGCCTTGAGTCTGGACCCCCTCGAAGAAGCGTCCGAAGAAAAGGCGCCGAAACCCGAGGAGAAGGGCGGGCTTGATCGCTGGCTGGTGTATGTGAACCCGATCGACCGTGAAATTCTGGTGCTACGATTTGTCGCAGAGCTGGAATTTCAGGAGATCGCAGACATCATGCACATGGGTTTGAGTGCAACAAAAATGCGGTACAAACGCGCTCTAGATAAACTGCGTGAGAAATTTGCAGGCATTGCCGAAACTTAGTTCGGCGCAAATATCTCTTACGTGTAGGCAAGTTCTGTTAGACTTGCCGCCGAGTTGTCCCCCGGTTTGCGGGACTGCTTCACAATCACCAGATGGGGATTTAACGGATGAAACTGAAAAACACCTTGGGCTTGGCCATTGGTTCTCTTATTGCCGCCACTTCGTTCGGCGCTCTGGCACAGGGCCAAGGCGCAGTTGAAATCGAAGGCTTCGCAAAGAAAGAATACTTTGACAGCACCCGTAACTTCAAAAACGACGGCAACCTGTTCGGCGGTTCCGTTGGTTACTTCCTGACCGACGACGTTGAACTGCGTCTGGGCTACGACGAAGTTCACAACGTCCGTGCTGACGACGGTAAGAACGTAAAAGGCGCTAACACCGCTCTGGACGCTCTGTACCACTTCAACAACCCAGGCGACATGCTGCGTCCTTACGTCTCGGCCGGTTTCTCCGACCAGAGCATCGACCAGAACGGTTCGAACGGTCGTGACCGTTCCACCTTCGCCAACGTTGGTGGCGGCGCCAAGCTGTACTTCACCGACAACTTCTACGCCCGTGCCGGCGTTGAAGCTCAGTACAACATCGACCAGGGCAACACCGAGTGGGCTCCTAGCGTCGGTATCGGTGTGAACTTCGGTGGCGGCTCCAAGCCAGCTGCTGCTCCAGTTCCAGCACCGGCTGAAGTCTGCTCCGACAGCGACAACGATGGCGTATGCGACAACGTTGACAAGTGCCCGGACACCCCAGCCAACGTAACCGTTGACGCTGATGGCTGCCCAGCAGTTGCTGAAGTTGTACGTGTAGAGCTGGACGTGAAGTTCGACTTCGACAAGTCGGTCGTCAAGCCAAACAGCTACGGCGACATCAAGAACCTGGCTGACTTCATGAAGCAGTACCCATCCACCACCACTACTGTTGAAGGTCACACTGACAACGTCGGTCCTGACGCTTACAACCAGAAACTGTCCGAGCGTCGTGCAAACGCCGTTAAGCAAGTTCTGACCAACCAGTACGGTGTTGAATCGTCCCGCGTTCAGTCTGTTGGCTACGGCGAATCCCGCCCAGTTGCTGACAACAAAACTGACGCTGGCCGCGCTGTAAACCGTCGCGTAGAAGCGCAGGTTGAAGCTCAAGCTAAGTAATTAGCTCGCCGCTCCGAGAAAAGCCCGGCTCAGGCCGGGCTTTTCTTTGCCTGCGATTTGGTGGAAAGGTGTTCAATCAGGAAGATTCAGGCCGAATGAGCAGCCGTCATTGCGGGCAAGCACTGCTCATACAGGGACGATGTTGCTCGGGCAGCCACGGTTCCAATCACCAGAATGGCGGGGCTCTTGAGCTGGAAGTTATCGGCATCCTCTTCCATGGCTGTCAGATCACTGCGGCATTCGCGCTGATGTGGCAGTGAAGCGTTTTCAATCATTGCCACCGGCATGTCCGCGGCCATGCCTCCGGCCAGCAACTGCTCGCGGATTTCACTGAGTTTGGCCACCCCCATGTAAATCACCAGGGTCGTACCACTCTGGGCCAGTGCTTGCCAGTTCAGGCTGCTGCCGTCCTGGGTATGAGCAGTGACCAGTGTCACGCCTCTGGCCACGCCGCGCAGGGTCAAGGGGATATCGCATTGTGTGGCGCCAGCAAGCCCGGCGGTAATGCCGTTGACCAACTCGACTTCAATCCCGCGTTCGCGCAGCCACTGAGCCTCTTCACCGCCGCGCCCGAAAATGCACGGGTCGCCGCCCTTGAGGCGCACCACGCATTTGCCGTGGCGCGCGTAACGCAGCATCAGGCGATGGATGAACGCTTGTGGCGTTGAGCGGCAACCGCCGCGTTTACCCACGGGAATGATCCGGGCGCCGGTGCAGTGCTCAAGGACTGCATCATTCACAAGATCATCAATCAGCACGACGTCCGCTTCTCTCAACGCCCGCACGGCCTTCAGCGTCAGCAATTCCGGATCACCAGGTCCCGCACCGACCAGCCAGACTTTTGCGTTCATCGTGTTTTCCTCATGTGTAACGGTAATGGAGCAGGTCGAAAGCATTGCAGCGTCATTCAGTTCGTCTTCGCGAGCAGGCTCGCTCCCACAGGGGATTTTTGAGCGCTGAAGTTCCATTGTGGGAGCGAGCCTGCTCGCGAAAGACGCACCTCGGTCCTATCCATGAAATACAAAAAACAACAGCACCAGATTGATCAGCAGTGACCCCAACGCCAACGTCCGCCACACCTTCAACGGCTCTCGCTCCAGCAAGGGCCTGGGGCGTACGCTCAAGCTATGGCGCTCACCTTGTTCCATCAGCAGCAACCATTCCTCGGCTGTTTCAAAGCGCTGGGCCGGATCTGCCGCGACCGCCCGTTCCAGGCTTTGTGTCAGCCACTCCGGCAAGTCGGGTCGATAGCGGTTGGCACTCACCGGAGCCCCGAATCGTGGACGCTGGAAAGCTTCGATTTCGCCGTAGGGAAAATGCCCGGTAAGCAGGTAATACAGGGTCACACCGACGGCATACAGGTCCTGTTGCGGCGCAGGTCCTTCGCCGCGAAACGCTTCTGGCGCGATGTAGCTGGGCGTGCCGGGCAAGGCCGAGGGCTGGTCTTCGGACAAGCCGGAACACCAGGCAAGTCCGAAATCCAGCAGGCGCAATTCACCGTCGTCACCCAGCAGCAGGTTTTCCGGTTTGATGTCTCGATGCAGGATCTGCCGTCGATGCAACAGGCCGACAGCCTTGAGCAGGCGTTCGGCCAGGTCCTGCCACTGTGCCAGCGGTAACGGACCGATCTGTGCGAACAGTTGCGCAAGGGTCGAGCCAGAATATTCGCGCATCACGTAATACAAATGCTGCCGCTGACTGGCCGCATGGACTTCAGGGAAATGCCGTCCGGCCACACGCTTGAGAAACCATTCTTCCGATAACAATGCTTGCCCGGCCAAGTGATCATCGCGCAGCGCGCCGGGCAGGGTTTTCAGCAGCCAGGGTTGCCGCTGACTGTCGCGTACCCGATAGAGCAGCGACTGCTGGCTCTGGCCGAGCATGGCTTCAACCTGCCAGCCCTCGAAGTCCTGGCCTGGTTTCAGCGAAGGCGGCAGCGGCCATTGCTGCAAATGAATCAGCGCATCGCCGATGCTGGTTTCACCGAGGGCATCGACCCGCACCAGCAGGGCGCTGGCGTTATCCTGGCTGCCGGCCAGGTGGGCGGCGTTGACCAGGGTCTGCGCCGCGCTTTGAAGGTCCGGTTGATCGCGCAGAATCGCGGCAATCGCCGTATCGCCCAAGACCGCCCAGATACCGTCGCTGAGCAGCACGAAGCTCTCATCGAGGCGCAATTCACCGTCGAGAAAATCCAGTACCAGATGTTGATCGAGCCCTAGCGCCCGCTTGAGCACATGCTGCATGCCCGGCTGGTCCCAAACGTGGTCTTCGCTGACTCGCTGCAATTGTTCGGCATGCCAGCGATAGACCCGGCAATCACCGACATGGGCCAGGGTAAAACGTCGGCCACGCAAGACCAGGGCACTGACCGTGGTCAGCAAGGGTTGCCCGCTACCATTGGCCTGCAACCAGCGGTTCTGTGCCAGCAGCAGACGATCCAGTGCCTGGGCAACGCCCCAGGTTTCCGGGGTGGCGTAGTAATCCAGGGCCAGGGCCTGCAACGTCGAACGGGCGGCCAGGCCGCCATCGGCGCATTGGCTGACGCCGTCGGCGATGGCGAACAGGTAACCCTTGCTCGCCGCCAGGGCCGGGGCCGGTGTGACCAGGCGCAAGGCGTCCTGATTTTCCTCCCGCGGACCGGTGGCGCTGGCTTCGGCAAAACTCAGTTGCAGGCTCATGGCCGTGTCAAACCCGTGCAGCGGTCACGGCGGCCGAGCCCCAGGTGGTTCTCCAGCGACGTTTCACGCCGTGCAGGCCAAACCAGGCAAGGATCGCGAGACTGGCGAACAGCCACAGCGCCATCTGGTAGCTGCCGGTGCTTTGCTTGATCGCGCCCATGCCTGCGGCCAGCGCAAAACCGCCGATGCCGCCGGCCATGCCGATCAGGCCGGTCATCACGCCGATCTCCCGGCGGAAGCGCTGTGGAACCAGTTGGAACACTGCACCGTTACCTGCCCCAAGACCGAGCATGGTGCAGACGAACAGTGCCAGGGCTGCATAGGAACTTGGCAGGTTGAAACCCACGGCAGCGATGCAGATCGCCGCCACGGTATACATCCCCAGCAAGGTACGGATGCCGCCGAAGCGATCAGCCAGGGCGCCGCCCAAAGGACGCATCAGGCTGCCACCGAACACGCAGGCGGCAGTGTAGTAGCCGGCGGTCACCGGGCTCAGGCCGTACTGGTCGTTGAAGTAACCGGGCAGGGCGCTGGCCAGGCCGATGAAGCCACCGAAGGTCACGCTGTAGAAAAACATGAACCACCAGCTGTCGCGGTCACCCAGTGCCTTGAAGTAGTCGGCCATCGACTTGGCCTTCGGTCGCTCTGGGGCGTTTTTGGCCAGCCAGGCGAAGACGATCAGGGTCAGGATCAGCGGGATCAGGGCGAAGCCGAACACATTGCTCCAGCCAAACGCTGCCGCCAGCACCGGTGCAATCAACGCGGCCAGCACAGTGCCCGAGTTACCCGCCCCGGCGATGCCCATGGCTTTGCCTTGGTGCTGCGGCGGATACCATTGCGATGCCAGGGGCAGGGCGACGGCGAACGAGGCGCCAGCCATGCCCAGGAACAGCCCCAGGAGCAATGCTTGCTCGTAGCTGTGGATCCCGAGCTTCCAGGCGCCGAACAACGCGCATATGACGATCACCTGACCGATCAGTCCGGCGGTTTTCGGTGACAGGCGATCAGCCAGCATGCCCATCACAAAGCGCAGTATGGCTCCCGCCAGAATAGGCGTCGCCACTACCATTCCGCGCTGTTGGGTGGTCAGGTGCAGATCGCCGGCGATTTGCACCGCCAGGGGGCCGAGCAGGTACCAGACCATGAAGCTCAGATCGAAGTACAGGAAGGCTGCGAACAGGGTCGGGGTATGGCCGGATTTCCAGAAGCTTGAATTCATCGCGCACCTCAACTGATAGGAGTCTCGAACGGGAGTCATGCAGGTGGGGCGCCGCAGGGCCGCACCACCGGCCCCGGGCAATGGGGCCAAAACAAAAAAACGCCGCTACCCGATTCGCCAGGGGCAAATGGGGTGAGCGACGTCTTTGTCGTAGGTGGGGCAACCGCCGTTGGTTACCTGTGGTGATTACTTAGCGAGATTTGTGCCAACAGCTGAAATCGGGTTGTTGCCGTTCGCGAGCAGGCTCGCTCCCACAGTTGATTTGTGTGAGGTGCAATTCCCTTGTGGGGGCGAGCCTGCTCGCGAAGGCGATCGAAGATTCACCACAAGGCTTCAACCCAGCAACTCACTCATGGCAATGATCTGCTCCGCCACCTGGATCAACTTCTGCTGGCGGCTCATCGCCTGGCGGCGCATGAGGGTGTAGGCCTCTTCTTCGTTGCAGTCCTTCATCTTCATCAGCAGCCCCTTGGCCAGCTCGATACGCTTGCGCTCGGCCAGTTGCTGGTCGCGGGCGTGCAGCTGGGCGCGCAGGGCCTGGTCGCTTTCGAAGCGTGCCATGGCCACGTCGAGAATCGGCTGCAGGCGTTGTGCGTGTATGCCTTCGACAATGTAGGCACTGACCCCGGACTTGATCGCCTGGCGCATCACATCGGGGTCGTGTTCGTCGGTAAACATCACGATCGGCCGTGGCTGGTCGCGGCTCACCAGCACCACTTGTTCCATGACATCGCGGCCCGGTGACTCGGTATCGATCAGGATCACGTCCGGGCGCACCGTTTCGACGCGTTCGGGCAGGTCGATGGTCAATCCGGATTCGTCGATCACCTCAAAACCGGCCTCGATCAGGGCCGCTTTCAGGCGCCCGACTTTTTTCGCGGTGTCGTTGATCAGCAGGATACGCAACATGTTCGCAGTCTCCTGTCAGCGGCTGGCGAAAAGGGGCGAGCTGTCGCTCATGGCGTGCAGTTTGAAACTGCGGGCATAACCGGCCGGATCAGAACCGTCCCAGACCTTGCCATCGATCAACTGGCTGCTGCGCATTTCCTTGTCCGTAGCGGCAACGCCGACCGCGGTGGCCGCCTCTCGATACAAGTCTAGTTGCTGGACCTGACGGGCCACCGCCGGGTAATCCGGATCGTCACGCAACAACCCCCAGCGGCGGAACTGGGTCATGAACCACATGCCATCGGACAGGTACGGCAGATTCACCTCGCCTTCACCATGGAAACGCAAGGCGTGCGGGTCTTGCCAGCGATTGCCGAGACCGTCGGCATAATCGCCCAACAGGCGCGGTTCGATGCAGTCGAGCGGGGCGTCGAGGTATTGCGGCGCGCTGAGCAATTGCGCGGTGCTGCGGCGGTTCTCGGTGCTGTCTTCGATGAAGCGGCTGGCTTGTAGAATCGCCATCACCAACGCCCGGGCGGTATTGGGGTATTGCTCGACGAAGGCGCGGGTGCAGCCCAGGACCTTTTCCGGGTGATCGGGCCAGATGGTCTGGGTCGTCGCCAGGGTAAACCCGAGATCCTGCTGCACCGCGCTGGCGGACCATGGCTCGCCGACGCAGAAACCGTCGATGCGGCCCGCTTGCAGGTGCGCAACCATTTGCGGCGGTGGCACCACCACACTGTCGACATCCTGCAACGGATGAATCCCCTGACTGGCGAGCCAGTAATACAGCCACATGGCGTGAGTGCCGGTGGGGAAGGTCTGGGCGAAGGTCAGTTTTGGGCGAGTTTGGTGCACGTGCCGATGCAGTGCCTCAGGACCGGTCACGCCCAGGCCCTGTAAGCCGTGGGAGAGGTTGATGCTCTGGCCGTTCTGGTTCAGGCCCATGAGCACGGCCATGTCAGTCGCGGCCACGCCGCCGATGCCCAGGTGCACGGCGTAGATCAAGCCGTACAGGCTGTGGGCGGCATCGAGTTCGCCGCTGACCAGCTTGTCCCGCAAATTGGCCCAGGACGACTGGCGCTTGAGGTTCAGGGTCAGGCCGTAGGGCTGGGCAAAGCCCTGAGTGGCGGCGACCACTACCGAGGCGCAGTCGCTCAGGGCCATGAAGCCGAGGTTGATTTCGGTCTTTTCCGGGGCATCGCTGCCATTGACCCAGGCCAGAGGGCCGGCTGACGGTTCGTTCATCGCATGTTCACCTTGCAAAAAAAAGCGTCGTCCCGGGGCCTTGCACGCGCAAGGGCGGGTGACGACGCCATTGTCCTGGCACACATTCCGCCATTGGCATGGGTGCTGATGCCTGGACGGGTGCAAGGCATATGCCATCGTGGGCTGTTTTTCTTGTGCGCCTCGCCTGTGGACCTGTGCCCGGCTATAATCGCCGCCACTTTTCGCCGCCTGAGTCCAACTCGCCCATGTACACCCTGGCCCGTCAGCTGTTGTTCAAACTTTCCCCGGAAACTTCCCACGATCTGTCCCTGGACCTGATCGGCGCGGGTGGGCGTCTGGGGCTCAACGGCTTGCTGTGCAAGGCGCCGGCGAAGTTGCCGGTGAATGTCATGGGCCTGGACTTCCCGAACCCGGTGGGTCTGGCGGCCGGTCTGGACAAGAACGGTGCAGCCATCGACGGCTTTGCGCAGCTGGGTTTCGGTTTTGTCGAAATCGGCACCATCACTCCGCGCCCGCAGCCGGGTAACCCGAAGCCGCGTTTGTTCCGCCTGCCGGATGCCGAGGCGATCATCAATCGCATGGGCTTCAACAACCTCGGTGTCGATCACCTGCTGGCCCGCGTTGCGGCAGCCAAGTACAAGGGCGTGCTGGGCATCAACATCGGCAAGAACTTCGATACCCCGGTCGAGCGTGCGGTCGACGATTATCTGATCTGCCTGGACAAGGTCTATGCCCACGCCAGCTACGTGACGGTCAACGTCAGCTCGCCCAACACTCCGGGCCTGCGCAGCCTGCAATTCGGCGACTCGCTCAAGCAGTTGCTGGCTGACCTGGCCACGCGCCGGGCGGAGTTGGCGCTGCGTCACGGCAAGCACGTACCGCTGGCGATCAAGATCGCCCCGGACATGACCGACGAGGAAACCGCCCAGGTCGCCCAAGCGTTGATCGAAACCGGCATGGACGCGGTCATCGCCACCAACACCACCCTGAGCCGCGTGGGTGTCGAAGGTCTTGAGCATGGTGACGAAGCCGGTGGTCTGTCGGGCGCACCGGTTCGGGACAAGAGCACCCACACCGTGAAAGTGCTGGCGGCGGAGCTGGGCGGTCGCTTGCCGATCATCGCGGCGGGCGGTATCACCGAGGGCAAGCACGCGGCCGAGAAAATCACCGCGGGCGCAAGCCTGGTGCAGATCTACTCGGGCTTTATCTATAAAGGCCCGGCGTTGATTCGTGAGTCGGTCGACGCTATCGCAGCCCTGCGCTGATCCCTGTAGGAGCGAGCCTGCTCGCGAAGACTTCCTGTCGGGCGGCATCCATGTCGGATCTGATGGCCTCTTCGCGAGCAGGCTCCCACAGGTGCGTTTGCGGCTTCAGGTTGATTTAGCAGGCATAAAAAAGGGCCCCTCAAAAGGAGCCCCTGGGCCGTAGCCCGCCGTCCGGATGGGACGTGCGTGGTTAATTCGTTGCGTACTCAGATTGTCGTGTCGGAGTGTGTGCCCTGTGTTAGCCGACGGCGTGAAGTTCGTTGAGTCTGTGGATTCCCGCAGTGCCGGTCATACCGTCCCAGTTGTCGCCGCGTCCTTCTCGCCAGCCGTTAATCCAGGCTTGACGTACCGACGGTAGAGTAAATGGGCAAAGCTCACGGGATTTACCACCTACGCCATATTGATATCCGCGCAAAAATGCTCTTTCCAACGGATCACGCTTAAGTCTTCTCATAGGGTGTAGCCCTCACTTGTTGACTGTTTTTATCGCGTCGACCTCAATCGAGGTCAGGCAGAAAAACTCTGCCGTTGGGGGCTCGCTGCCGGCGTGGCGAGCCAAGGTGTTGGCGTCATTGCGGCGCCAACCTGTATTGAGTTCTAACCAATGCGTCACATCGAGGGAATGATCGTTTTGTCATAAGGACGTAACTATTAATGTGCTAAGGCCATAAGTAACTCGATGTTCCTTGCGTATTTATGAGTTAAAGCCCTGTATGATCGGCCCCCCGCAGGATGAAGGGGTTAATCCTTTGGTGAGAATGCCTCGCGTTGCTGCGAGCATTTTTCGACGAAGGGTCGACTTATGACATTTTGTTGCATCAACTTTTTTATCTGTCCTTGCATCTAAGCTCATTTAACCCGAGCAGCAGGGGTGGAACGGCACACCTTCGTGCCACGCGGGCGCTCTTCGAGAAAAGCGCCTGATTGAAAACCGGGCCGGCAATGCGTTGCCGGTTCACTCAGCCAAAGGCGCAGAAACCCTCATGTCCGATCGTTTTGAACTCTTCCTCACTTGCCCAAAAGGCCTTGAAGGCCTGCTTATCGAGGAAGCCGTCGGGCTTGGCCTTGAGGAAGCACGTGAGCACACCTCTGCCGTGCGCGGCATGGCCACCATGGAAACCGCTTATCGCCTGTGCCTGTGGTCGCGCCTGGCCAACCGGGTGCTGCTGGTACTCAAGCGTTTCCCGATGAAAGACGCCGAAGACCTCTATCACGGCGTGCTGGATATCGACTGGCAAGACCACATGCTCAATGACGGCACACTGGCCGTGGAATTCAGCGGTCACGGCTCGGGGATCGACAACACCCACTTCGGCGCCCTGAAGGTCAAGGATGCGATCGTCGACAAACTGCGCACACCGCAGGGTGACCGTCCGTCCATCGACAAACTCAACCCGGACCTGCGCATTCATCTGCGCCTGGACCGTGGCGAAGCCATTCTCTCCCTCGATCTTTCAGGCCACAGCCTGCACCAGCGCGGCTATCGCTTGCAGCAAGGTGCGGCGCCGCTGAAGGAAAACCTCGCGGCGGCGATCCTGATCCGTTCCGGCTGGCCACGTATCGCGGCCGAAGGCGGCGCACTGGCGGACCCGATGTGTGGTGTGGGTACCTTCCTGGTTGAAGCCGCGATGATCGCCGCCGATATCGCGCCGAACCTGCGCCGTGAGCAATGGGGTTTCACCGCCTGGCTGGGCCACGTGCCGGCGCTGTGGAAAAAACTCCATGAAGAAGCCTCCGAACGCGCGGCGGCCGGTCTGGCCAAGCCGCCACTGTGGATTCGTGGTTATGAAGCCGATCCGCGCCTGATTCAGCCGGGCCGCAACAACGTCGAACGTGCCGGCCTGAGCGAATGGATCAAGATCTACCAGGGCGAAGTCGCGACCTTCGAGCCGCGCCCCGACCAGAACCAGAAAGGCCTGGTGATCTGCAACCCACCGTACGGCGAGCGTCTGGGCGACGAGGCGAGCCTGCTCTACCTCTACCAGAACCTTGGCGAGCGTCTGCGTCAGGCCTGCCTGAACTGGGAAGCGGCGGTGTTCACTGGCGCGCCGGACCTGGGCAAGCGCATGGGCATCCGCAGCCACAAGCAGTATTCGTTCTGGAACGGCGCCTTGCCGTGCAAGCTGCTGCTGATCAAGGTGCTGCCGGATCAGTTCGTCACCGGCGAACGTCGCACCCCGGAACAGCGTCAGGCCGAGCGTGAGCAGGCTGAATATGATCAGGCGCCGAGCGAGCCGCAAGAACGCAAGTACAACAAGAACGGCAACCCGATCAAGCCGGCTCCTGCGCCCGCGCCGGTGGTCGAGCAGCCGCGCCTGAGCGAAGGCGGGCAGATGTTTGCCAACCGCCTGCAAAAGAACCTCAAGGCCCTGGGCAAGTGGGTCAAGCGTGAAGGTATCGACTGCTATCGTGTCTACGATGCCGACATGCCGGAATATTCCATGGCCATTGACCTGTATCAGGATTGGGTCCACGTCCAGGAATACGCCGCGCCGAAATCCATCGATCCGGAAAAAGCCTCCGCACGCATGTTCGATGCCCTGGCCGCGATTCCGCAGGCGTTGAACATCGACAAGAGCCGCGTGGTGGTCAAGCGCCGCGAGCGCCAGAGCGGCACCAAGCAGTACGAGCGCCAGGCGGCACAGGGCAAGTTCGTCGAAGTGAACGAAGGCGGTGTGAAGCTGCTGGTGAACCTCACCGATTACCTCGACACCGGCCTGTTCCTCGACCATCGGCCAATGCGCATGCGCATTCAGAAAGAGGCGGCCGGCAAGCGCTTCCTCAATCTGTTCTGCTACACCGCCACCGCCAGTGTTCATGCGGCCAAGGGCGGTGCGCGCAGCACCACCAGCGTCGACTTGTCGAAAACCTACCTGGACTGGGCGCGGCGCAACCTGTCGCTGAACGGTTTTTCCGACAAGAACCGTCTGGAGCAGGGCGATGTGATGGCCTGGCTGGAAGCGAGCCGTGACGAGTACGACCTGATCTTCATCGACCCGCCGACCTTCTCCAACTCCAAGCGCATGGAAGGCATTTTCGACGTGCAGCGTGACCAGGTGCAATTGATCGACCTGGCCATGGCACGGCTGGCAACCGGTGGTGTTTTGTACTTCTCCAACAACTTCCGCAAGTTCGAGCTGGAGGCCAATCTCAGCGAGCGTTATGCGATCGAGGAGATCACTGCCCAGACCCTCGATCCGGATTTTGCCCGTAATGCCAAGATCCACCGCGCCTGGAAAATCACGGCTCGTTGACGCTTAGTGTGATTGGATCCACAGAGCCTTGATTTTCAAAGGCTCTTGGATTCTTTCAGCGCTGGTCAAATTAGTGGCTAATAGCTATAACTCAACTCACGGCCAAAGGGCTTTCCCGCACCTGGCGTTTTGAGTTGCGTTTTATGTCGTTGCACGCCGTGCGCCCAAAGATCCTGGGGTTTATCAGCGAAGATGTCTCGGCCTGGCTGGTCGTGCTCCTGGTATTGTTCGTCGGCGGGATTCTCACCGGGTTGCTGGCCTGGTCGACACTCAATCTGTTTCACCATCAATTACGGCAACGTTTCCAGCTGCTGGCCAGTGAACGTTACAGCCGTATCGAAGAACGTTTCGAAGACCAGGAGCAGCGCCTCGATGGCCTGCGCCGGTTCTTTGCCAATTCCGATTCGGTCTCCCGAGAGGAATTCAACGGCTACACCCAACCCCTGTTGCACCGTACCCAGGCGTATTCGTACGCTCAACGGGTTAGTGGCGAGCAGCGGGCGGCATTCGAGCAGCATGCCCGAGATGAGGGCCTTACGGGTTTTACCTTGCGCGAACTCAATGCCGACGGCCAACTGCAATTGGCCGCTGAACGGGATGAGTACGTGGCGGTGCTGTACAGCCAGACGCAAAGCAAACTCGGCGCGCCGCTCGGCTACGACCTGCTGGCCCAACCGATGCGCCGCGCCACGCTGGAGCGTGCCGACCAGCATGGGCGCATGGCGGTGTCGCAACCGATGCACCTGGTCAGCATCGAGCCGGCCTATGCGCGGGGCGTGCTGCTGGTCGCGCCGGTCATGCCGCGCAATCACCCGGGTGGTGCGACTGCCAAACCGTTCGGTTATGTCATGGCGGTGATCAGCATGCGCCAGTTGCTGGCGGACGGTTTGCCGGAGGCGGGCCGTGATTATCTCTCGGTGCGTATCCTCGACTTGTCCACAGAGGAACAGCACGAAGTGCTGTTTGAGTCGCCGAACGCGCCTGCCATCAGTGAGTTGTCCGCGACCCGGCTGCTGCGCCTGGCTGATCACGATTATCAGGTCGACATCCAGCCCAGCGAGGTTTTTCTGCAGGCCAACCATTCGTCCGTCACCACGATGGTGGTGCTCGGCGGATTGCTCAGTGTGTTGCTCAGTGCGCTGCTTTACGTGCTGGTCAGCCAGCGGCAACGAGCGTTGAGAATGGTCGAGCAGCGGACCCAGGAATTGCACGCCCGCGAACAGGAGTTGCGGGGAACCCACGGCCAGTTGCGCGGCGTGCTCAATGCCGCCACCCAAGTGGCGATCATCGCCACCGACCTGCGCGGGGTGATCAGCACCTTCAATGCCGGTGCCGAACAAATGCTCGGCTACGCCGCCGCCGATGTGGTGGGGCACATGACGCTGGAAAACCTGCATCTGCCCCGGGAACTCGCGGCGCGGTCCGCCGAGTTGAGCGCGCGATTCGGCAAACCGGTGCCGACCTGCCACGCGATGCTGGTCGAGAACAGCATCGAGGGTGGGCACGCGGCACGGGAATGGACGCTGGTGCGCGGCGATGGCAGCCACTTGGCCGTCAACATGCTGGCCACGCCGGTGCTTGATGAGCAGGGGCTATGGGTCGGGCACCTGGCCGTCTGCATCGACATCACCGAGCGCAAGCGCGTGCATGAGGCGCTGGCTGCGCGGGACCTGCTGTTGAAGAAACTCAGTGCCCACGTGCCCGGCGGGATTTACCAGTTCAAAATGGAGTTCGACGGTCGCTTCAGCGTCATCTACGCCAGCGACGGTATCCGCGAGATCTATGAACTCGACCCGGACGTGTTGTTGCTGAATGCCGAGGCGATCTTCACGCGAATCCACCCTCAAGACACGACGCGCGTCCGCGCCTCGATCCGGGCGTCGGCGGACAATCTCAGTCCGTGGCGCGAAGAATATCGCGTGCAACTGCCCGAGCGCGGCCTGCGCTGGGTTCGGGGCGAGGCGACCCCGGAGGAGCTGCCCGGTGGTGGCGTGCTGTGGCATGGCTATATCTCGGACATTTCCGATATGAAACGGGTGGAGGAAGAGCTGCGCGCTCTGTCCATCACCGACTCCCTGACCGGTATTCACAACCGCCGCTATTTCCAGGAACGCCTGACGACCGAGATGGCCCGGGTCGAGCGCGGTGGTGGCGAACTGTCGGTGATCATGCTCGACATCGACCACTTCAAGCGCATCAACGACCAGCACGGCCATGCCGTGGGAGACCGGGTGTTGCAGGCGCTGTGCGAACGCATCGGCCAACGGTTGCGCCGCACGGATGTGTTCTGCCGCTTGGGTGGCGAAGAGTTCATGGTGCTGTGCCCGGACATCGGTGGCGAACAGGCCCATGTGCTGGCGCTGGAGTTGTGGCAAAGCTTGCGCGGTGCACCGATTGACGAAGTGGGGGTTGTCACGGCCAGTTTCGGCATTGCCAGTTGGCGGGTCGGCGAGGGCGCGGATGCGCTGCTGCTGCGGGCGGATTCGGGGGTTTATGCGGCGAAGCAGGCGGGCAGGGATCGGGTGCAGGGGGAGATGAACTGAGCCAGGTCTGAACACAATCACTGTGGGAGCGAGCCTGCTCGCGAAAGCGGTCTATCAGTCACATCGATGTTGAATGTGCTGCCGTCTTCGCGAGCAGGCTCGCTCCCACAGTTGATTGAGGCGTGCTTACAAAACCGAAGCCGTCTGCGGCGCTTTCGGCTGGCGATACAGGTCCAGCAGCACCTGATCGAGCACCGACGATGCACCGAACGGGGCCTTGTCGTTGAGGATCGCCACCACCGCCCAGGTATTACCGTTGACGTCGCGGCTGAATCCGGCAATCGCGCGCACCGTGTTCAAAGTGCCGGTCTTGACGTGGGCTTCACCGCGCATCGCAGTGGTTTTCAGGCGTTTGCGCATGGTGCCGTCCGTGCCGGCAATCGGCATCGAACTGATGTACTCGGCGGCGTATGGGCTGCGCCACGCGGCTTGCAGCATCGAGGCCATTTCCCGGGCGCTGACGCGTTCGGAGCGGGACAGGCCGGAGCCGTTCTCCATCACCAGGTGCGGGGCGGTGATGCCTTTCTTCGCCAGCCACTGCCGGACCACGCGTTGGGCGGCCTTGGCATCGTCGGCGTCGGCGTCGGTGCGGAATTTCTGGCCCAGGCTCAGGAACAGCTGCTGGGCCATGGTGTTGTTACTGTATTTGTTGATGTCGCGGATGATCTCCGCCAAATCCGGCGAGAACGCCCGCGCCAGCACCTTGGCATCTTTCGGCGTTGGCGCCAGTACATCCCTGCCCTGAATGCTGCCACCCAGCTCCTTCCAGATCGCACGCACGGCGCCGGCGGTGTAGGTCGCATGGTCAAGCAGCGACAGGTAGGTCTGCGAGCTGCAGCCTTCACCCAACTGACCGCCGACCGTGACCGTCACGCTGCCATCGGCCTGGGGCACCGGGTTGTAACGCACGCCGCCGGTGCATTGCTTGGAATTGATGGCCTTGACCTGGTTGTCGATGCGAATGCTGGCGATGGGTGGCTCGACCGATACCAGCACCTTGCCCGAGTCGTTGCGTGCAACGAAGCGCAGGGCCTTGAGGTTGACCAGCAACGCGTCGGGTTTAACGAGAAACGGTTTGTTCTCGTCGTTGCCGTCGTCGTTGAACTCGGGCAGTTGCGGTTGCACGAAGAAGTTTTTATCCAGCACCAGGTCGCCAGTGACCTGGGTCACGCCGTTGGCGCGCAGGTCACGCATCAGCAGCCAGAGCTTTTCCATGTTCAGCTTCGGATCACCGCCACCCTTGAGGTAGAGATTACCGTTGAGGATGCCGCCGCTGAGGGTGCCGTCGGTGTAGAACTCGGTTTTCCACTGGTGGTTCGGGCCGAGCATTTCCAGGGCCGCGTAGGTGGTGACCAGTTTCATGGTCGAGGCCGGGTTGACCGACACGTCGGCGTTGAAAATGGTCGGGGTGCCGGGGCCGTTGAGGGGAATCATCACCAGCGACAGGGCGTTGTCCTGCAACTTGCTGGCCTTGAGAGCTTTTTCAACGTTGGGCGACAAGGCGGTGTTGATCGGGTCAGCGGAAACGGGGAGGGCCAGCGGGAACAGGAGGCTGGCCAGCAGCAGTGGACGTAACGATTTGATCATGTGAAATAAAACCCTGCAGCCGAGGGGAAATAGACGAGGGCATGAACATGAAAGCCCTCAGCGGTCATTAAAGTGTCGGCATTATGCCCCAAGGTATCCTGGCTTGTGCCGTGCCTTGGTCTTGTTATCGGCTATTTTTTTACCGGCGGTAGGGTGCGCGCCGTTCAGAGGCGGGCAATCGGCGCCTTAAACTGCTAAAGTGCCGGCCGTTATTACTTAAGAGGATTGTTCCAATGGCGACTAACCGTTCCCAGCGTCTGCGCAAAAAACTGTGCGTCGATGAATTTCAAGAGCTGGGTTTCGAGCTGAACCTGGATTTCAAAGAAGATTTGGCTGACGAAGCCATTGATGCTTTCCTCGATGCGTTCCTCAAAGAAGCCATGGAAGCCAACGGTCTGGGCTATGTTGGCGGCGACGACTACGGTCTGGTTTGCCTGCAGAAGCGTGGCTCGGTCAGCGCTGAACAGCGCGCTGCCGTTGAAGCCTGGCTCAAAGGCCGCACCGAGCTGACCAGCGTTGAAGTCAGCCCGCTGCTGGACGTCTGGTACCCGGAAAAGCCGATCAATCCGGTAGCTTGATGTTCTAAAAAACGGCGGCCCGAGGGTCGCCGTTTTTTTATGCCTGCTTTTTGTAGGAGCGAGCTTGCTCGCGATGGACTTAAGAGCACCGGGTTTATCCAGGAAACACGCGTTTTCGTTAACGACCATCGCGAGCAAGCTCGCTCCTACAGGCCATCAGGCCTTGCGCCAATTGAGGATCACCAGCGTCACCACCCCCGCCACAATCCCCCAGAACGCCGACCCGATGGAAAACAGCGTCAGCCCCGATGCCGTGACCATAAAGGTGATCAGCGCCGCTTCACGCTCCTTCACTTCGCTCATGGCAATGCTCAAACCGTTGATGATCGAGCCGAACAACGCCAGTGCGGCAATCGACAGCACCAGTTCCTTGGGCAGCGCGGCAAACAACGCTGCCAAGGTCGCGCCGAATACGCCGGCGATCCCGTAGAAAACGCCACACCAGACCGCGGCGGTGTAGCGTTTGTTGCGATCCTCATGGGCGTGCGGCCCTGTGCAGATCGCTGCGCTGATGGCGGCAAGGTTGATCCCGTGGGAGCCAAAAGGCGCGAGTAATAAGGAAGCGATACCGGTGGTGGTGATCAGCGGCGAGGCCGGCACGGTGTAACCGTCAGCGCGCAGCACGGCGATGCCCGGCATGTTTTGCGAGGTCATCGCCACCACAAACAACGGTATGCCGATGCTGATCGTGGCGGCGAGGGAGAAGTGCGGTGTGGTCCAGACCGGCGTGGCCACTTCCAGGTGGAAACCGCTGAAATCCAGCAGCCCCATGAATCCCGATATCGCCGTGCCGATCAACAGCGCAGCCAGTACCGCATAGCGCGGTGAGAGGCGCTTGACCACCAGGTAGGTGAAAAACATGCCCAGCACCAGCGCGGTCCGATGCTGGGCGGCGACGAAGATTTCGCTGCCGATCTTGAACAGGATCCCCGCCAGCAACGCCGCCGCCAGCGACGCGGGGATTTTTTTCACCAACCGTTCGAAGCTGCCGGTCAGGCCACAAATCGTCACCAGCACCGCGCAGGTGATATAGGCCCCGATGGCTTCGCCATAGCTCACGCCGCCCAGGCTGGTGATCAGCAACGCCGCGCCGGGGGTCGACCAGGCAATGGTGATGGGGGTGCGATAACGCAACGACAGGCCGATCGAGCACACCGCCATGCCAATGGAAATCGCCCAGATCCACGAGGAAATCTGCCCGCTGGTCAGGCCCGCCGCTTGCCCGGCCTGAAACATCAGGACTAGGGAGCTGGTGTAGCCGGTCATCATGGCGATGAACCCGGCGACGACGGCCGACGGTGAGGTATCGGCCCAGGGGCGGAGTTGAGTGTGCGTGGCGTCGTTCATGACGGCGATGTTCCTTATACATATGAAGATGTCCGCAGCAGCACAACCCTCTGTGGGAGCTGGCTTGCCAGCGATGGCGTCCTGAATCACGCTGCAAGGCTGGATGGCCTCATCGCTGGCAAGCCAGCTCCCACAGGGGGCGGCGTGGGCCGCGAATTCTGTGAACAAGCCTAAACTCAAATGTAAGCAGGCATTGCTATACAGCAGAAGCGACAAACAGCCGTACAGTCGTGTTGCCACCATCCATTGTGTACAATTGCAGTGTTTTTTACGCGATACTTGCCAGCGACCCACTGTGCCGTATTACAGTCACGGTCAATTCGCCGCAGTTCTCCCGACTCGAGTGCCCATGAACGAACAGTTGCAACCCCTCAAGAAACAACCGCGAGCAGGCAAAGCCGGCCGCAGCGGTACCCAGGACGATATTGTCTACGCGCATATCTTCGAGGCCATCCTCGAACAGCGTCTGGCGCCCGGCACCAAGTTGAGCGAAGAAGCGCTGGGGGAAATCTTCGGGGTCAGCCGCACCATCATTCGCCGTGCGCTGTCGCGCCTGGCCCATGAAGGCGTGGTGCTGTTGCGGCCGAATCGCGGCGCCGTGGTTGCAAGTCCCAGCGTGGAAGAGGCGCGTCAGGTGTTCATGGCCCGACGTCTGGTCGAACGCGCGATCACCGAGCTGGCGGTTCAACACGCCACCGCCGAGCAGATCGCCGAGTTGCGACAGATGGTCAACGACGAGCGCGACAGTTTCTCCCGTGGCGATCGTGGCGCCGGTATCCGCCTGTCGGGCGAGTTCCACCTGAAACTGGCCGAAGCGGCGAAAAACGCGCCGTTGATCAGCTTCCAGCGCAGCCTGGTGTCCCAGACATCGCTGATCATCGCCCAATACGAAAGCGGCAACCGCTCCCACTGCTCCTACGACGAGCACACCCAATTGATCGACGCCATTGAGAAGCGTGACGCTGAACTGGCAGTCAACCTGATGATGCATCACATGGATCACATCGACAGCAAGCTCAACCTTGACGAGGAAAGTGCTTCGGATGATTTGCATGCGGTGTTTTCGCATTTGTTGCAGACCAAGAAGCCGGGGCGGTCGCCGGCGAAAATCTGATAGACCGCATCGCGCCCTTCGCGAGCAGGCTGAACTGGTCAAGTAATCCCGGACACCGTTTACGGTGCTTATGCCGCTTTT
>NZ_JABFMU010000048.1:14281-51468 GCF_013359695.1 Pseudomonas sp. C2B4 | reverse complement strand
ATGAAATCCGGGTGCATACCCATCCCCCCGAGGGAGCGAGCCTGCTCGCGAAGAGGCCAGCTCATCCACCATAAATGGCGACTGACCCACCGCCTTCGCGAGCAGGCTCGCTCCCACAGTGGCTATCTGTCGCTCTGGACATCCTGGCTCGTTCCCACAAGGATTTGGCCAATCACGCTGCCACCCGGCAGCACACGGATGCCCGTCAGGCATTTCGCCGCTACAATGCGCACCTCGACCGTGACAGCCTGACTAAAAAAAACTATGTCCTTGCCCAAGCATCACCTGGAATTGCTCAGCCCCGCCCGCGACGTCGCCATCGCCCGCGAGGCTATCCTGCATGGCGCTGACGCCGTGTACCTCGGCGGCCCGAGCTTCGGCGCGCGCCACAACGCCTGCAACGAAGTGAGCGATATCGCCGGTCTGGTGGAATTCGCCCATCGCTACCACGCCCGGGTGTTCACCACCATCAACACCATCCTGCACGACAACGAACTGGAGCCGGCCCGCAAGCTGATCCACGAGCTGTACGATGCCGGGGTCGATGCGCTGATCGTCCAGGACCTGGGCGTGATGGAACTGGACATCCCGCCGATCGAGCTGCACGCCAGCACCCAGACCGACATCCGTACCCTGGCGCGGGCGAAATTCCTTGATCAGGCCGGTTTCTCGCAACTGGTGCTGGCCCGCGAGCTGAACCTGCAGGAAATCCGCGCCATCGCCGACGAGACCGACGCGGCGATCGAGTTTTTCATCCATGGCGCGCTGTGCGTGGCGTTCTCCGGTCAGTGCAACATTTCCCACGCGCAGACCGGGCGCAGTGCCAACCGTGGCGACTGCTCCCAGGCCTGCCGTCTGCCGTACACCCTCAAGGACGAAAAGGGCGGGGTGATCGCCTACGAGAAGCACCTGCTGTCGATGAAGGACAACAACCAGAGCGCCAACATCCGCGCCCTGGTTGAAGCCGGCGTGCGTTCGTTCAAGATCGAAGGGCGCTACAAGGACATGGGCTATGTGAAGAACATCACGGCCTACTACCGTCAGCGCCTGGACGAGGTCCTCGAAGATCGCCCGGACCTGGCCCGTGCTTCCAGTGGCCGCACGGCGCACTTCTTTGTGCCCGACCCGGACAAGACCTTCCACCGTGGCAGTACCGACTACTTCGTCAGCGAACGCAAGATCGACATCGGCGCCTTCGATTCGCCGACCTTCACCGGTCTGCCGGTGGGCGTGGTGGAAAAAGTCGGCAAGCGTGACCTGATCGTGGTTACCCAGGAGCCGCTGTCCAACGGCGATGGCCTCAATGTGCTGGTCAAGCGCGAGGTCGTGGGCTGGCGAACCAATATCGCCGAACCGAAAGGCGAGTTTGAAGAGGACGGCGAAAAGCGCTATCGCTACCGCGTCGAGCCTAACGAGATGCCGAAGGGGCTGCACCAACTGCGCCCGAATCATCCTCTGAATCGCAACCTGGACCATAACTGGCAGCAAGCCCTGCAAAAGACTTCTGCCGAACGCCGCATCGGCGTGGCCTGGGTTGCACGCCTGGACGAGCAGCGTCTGCAACTGACGGTCACCAGTGAGGAGGGCGTTAGCGCCAGTGTCGCTCTGGACGGCCCGTTCGGTCTGGCCAACAAGCCGGAGCAGGCACTGGAGCAATTGCGTGACCTGCTGGGTCAGTTGGGCACCACTGAATACCACGCCACCGACATCAAGCTCGATGCACCCCAGGCATTCTTCATTCCCAACTCGCAGCTCAAGTCGCTGCGCCGGGAAGTGATCGAAGCGCTGACCGCGGCACGCATCAAGGCGCACCCACGGGGTGGTCGCAAGGCCGAAACCAATCCGCCGCCGGTGTACCCGGAATCGCACCTGTCGTTCCTGGCCAACGTCTATAACCAGAAGGCCCGGGATTTCTACCACCGTCACGGGGTCAAGCTGATCGACGCGGCCTACGAGGCGCACGAGGAACCGGGCGAAGTGCCGGTGATGATCACCAAGCACTGCCTGCGTTTCTCCTTCAACCTGTGCCCGAAACAAGCCAAGGGCGTCACCGGCGTGCGCACCAAAGTGGCGCCGATGCAGCTGATTCACGGCGATGAAGTGCTGACGCTGAAGTTCGACTGCAAACCCTGCGAGATGCACGTGATCGGCAAGATGAAGGGCCACATCCTTGATTTGCCGCAGCCGGGCAGCGTTCAGCCGGTCGTTGGCTACATCAGCCCGGACGACCTGCTCAAGACCATTCCGCGCGCTCCGCACTGAGTCCGCAGACTCTGTAGGAGCAAAGCTTGCTAGCGACGACGGCAGCAGATTCAACATTCTCGTTGACTGACCTGTCGCCATCGCCGGCAAGCCAGCTCCCACATGGTTTTGTGGCACACACACCTGCTGTGAGCACCTTGGATACCTGTGGGAGCGGGCTTGCCCGCGAAGAGGGCGGAACATTCAACACTTCAGTTGACTGACCGGCCGCCTTCGCGAGCAGGCTCGCTCCCACAATAGGTATTCCCCTGCAGAAGCAATCTCGCCCCCGCACTGGCAGCCCGCGCCGGCTGTGCTAGCGTCTTGAGGTCTACCCTCATTTGCGAGCTTCTGCCATGGACGAGACCATCGTTAATGTAACCACCGAGAAGTTCAACGCGGTCATGGCCGTGATACAGGCCTACGGTGTGGCCTTCGCGGTCAAGGTTCTGAGCGCCATCGCCTTCTGGATCGTCGGGCGCTGGCTGATCGGCTTTGCCGTCGGCATGGTGCAGAAAGCCCTGGGCAAGCAGCAGGTCGACCCGACCGTGCTGCGCTATGTCGGCTCGGCCATCACCGTGACCCTGAACATCATCCTGGTGATTGCCATCCTCGGTTACCTGGGGATGCAGACCACCACCTTCGCGGCACTGCTCGCCGCGGTCGGCCTGGCGATCGGCATGGCCTGGTCCGGGTTGCTGGCCAACCTGGCGGCCGGCGCCTTCATCATTGTGCTGAGACCCTTCAAGGTCGGTGATTTCATCTCGGCAGGCGGGGTCGTCGGCACCGTGACCGAGATCGGCTTGTTCGCCACCGCGATCAATACCCCGGACAACGTCCTGACCCTGGTGGGCAACAACAAGATTTTCAGCGACAACATCCAGAACTTCACCCACAACCCGTTCCGCCGTGTCGAGCTCAAGGCGCAACTGTCCGGCGCCGCAGACTGGAAGGCCGCCGCTGCCTTGCTGAAAGAAAAAATCGCCGCGGTACCCAATGTGCTCGAAACGCCGGCGGTCGATGTGGAAATCCTGGAGTTCAACCTGGTCGGTCCAGTGCTGGCGGTGCGTCCGTATTGCCACAACGAACACTACTGGCAGGTGTATTTCGACACCAACCGCATCATCAAGGATGCCCTGGGCGAAGCCGGTTTCCCGGCGCCGATGCCGGCGCAGACGGTGATTTTCCAGCAGGGTGCCCCGCTGCCCGGTGGGGTGGTGAGGGAGTGATCTGAACAGTCGCCAGCCTGGGCGGTTTGCGACGTCCTCCATCCAGTAATAAAGAAGCCCGCGTGGAAACAGCGGGCTTCGTTTTCCAGGGAACTGAACGACTCACGCCGCGATGTTCCCACCGTTGAGTTCCTTTTTGCAGGACGTTTTCATTGCCTCCATCTGCTTGCCCAAGGCCTCCAGTTCCGTTTTACCCAGAAGCTTTCTGGCTTCAGGAAACATCTGGGTTTCCTCTTCTTCAATGTGATGTTCAAGCAGTTCCTTGACCACTTTTGCGCGTCCGGAAAATTCGACACTGGCGGGATCCGTGGTCTTGAGATCAGGCATCACCAGCGAATCGACCGTGCGGTGTTCTTCCTTGGCCTCGTAATACATTTTTTCCTGCTCCTTACCGCCTGCTTTTTTATAAGCCGGGTAGAGAATCTCTTCTTCGAGCCTGGTGTGGATCATGATTTCCATCTCCAGCTTTCCAAGCAGCTCGGTGCGTTTTTTGACCGCCCGCTCGGTGGAGTCTTCCAGTTGAGTGAGGATGGCTTTCACGCGTTCGTGGTCGGCCTTGAGGATGTCGATGGCGTTCATTGTCTTGCCTCCAATGTCACGAGAAATGTCGGGCCGGCAGGCTCCGGCTGGCGGTTTTCCACCGTTGCGATGGATGTACGGCATTGGAAGACGCGCCCAGAAAAAAAGTGCGGCGCAGCGGACGAGCGGTTAAGACGGCTTTTGGAGTGTGGGAGCGAGCCTGCTCGCGAAGACGGCAGCACAGTCAACATCATGTTTGAATGACCCGACGCCTTCGCGAGCAGGCTCGCTCCCACATTTGGAGTCCCGCTCAGTTGCCATCCGCCACCTTGCGTTCGATCTCATCGACTTTGCGCTGAAACTCGTCCACCTCCGGCTCATCGGATGGCGCCGGGGAGGAGGGCAGTGGTTCATCTGGGTGGTCGTCATCGGTTGAAGCGGCAGGCTGTTCACGTTGATCGTTGTTCATGGCGTTTATCTCCAATGTGTAACCATTGGATAAACCACCGAGGGGCGAGTTCGAGATTTTTTGCCGAGGCGCTCGATCAGCGCCTGAACCTCAGGACGGCATGCAGGGCCAGGCAAATGAGCGCCCCGAGAAACGCCAGGGCCATGTCCTTCTGCGCGTCCCAGATATCCTTCTGGGTGGCCACGAAGGCTTCGGCTTGATCGTACCGGACGCGATCACGAGAGCGATGGCCATGGCCAGCATGACCGCTGCCTGGGCAGGCGAGGCCGGTTTAGCAACGGTCCGTTCATGATCGACCGGCATGTCTAAAGCGCGGTGTAACCGAAATAAAAGAAGGCTACGCCAGCGGCGATGGCAAAGGCGGTCAGGGCTTTCGTCGTATGGCGGCTTGTGTGCATCGAGCCAGCCGACCGATGCATATGCGTGCCGGAAACCAGGGGGCGGGCATAGAGTCCGTCCTTGGTTGCCCGATAGGTGTAGCGCAAGCCGATGAACACAAACAGGATGATCAGGCCCAGGGCGACTGCGCGGGTAATCACCGGGTTGACCAAGGGGCGGGGCGTGTCTTCGGCGCAGGCAGGGCTGTCGACTTCGGCGACGCTGATCCGTCCGCCGGCCATCGAAGCGGGCCGTGTGCCCTGGAGGGGTGACGCCTGTGGGTCCATGTCCAGCGTCTGATATTTCCAGAGCGTTGCCGAACCCTCCCGGCAATAGGTGAACGCGCTGGGGGTGGCGGCGGAGATGATACAAGCGTCGCTGATACCGTGTTTTTTCAGGGTTTCGGTAGCCGACCTTGTGAAGTCCAGTTCAAGGACGGGAATAACCCCGTTGGCGCTCGCACCGGCCGAAACCAACAAGCCTCCCAAGAGGCAAAGCGTTGAAATGTTCAAGGTTGAATGTCCTTGTTTTTATTGGCCTTCTGATAGGACGGGCGAGTGCCTGGTCGCGCCATGAGTGAAGTCTAGATGGTCAATGGCAACTTGACGGACGAAAGTGCACAGATCATGCGCGTCCTTTTTTCAACGACCGATGACATGGCGCACAGCGTTTTCCTGTGCCTTACTCGGAGATTGAACCGGGGAGGGTGATGAATGCGACGCAGAGGCGCACCGTTCTGGCTATGGCTCAACAAACGCTTACCCATCAAAACCTATGAGGATGTGCTGAACGACGGCCGGCAGATCGAAGTGCAGGCGCGCATCACGCTGGAGGGAATGACCCAGGTTTTTATCGGGATCTACGACGCCAGTGGTGGTGCCATGTTCGAAGCCTTTTCGGATCGCAGTTTCCGTGAACCGCTTGCGGCGGCATTGAAATGGGGAGCACGGCGGGCCCGGGAACTCGTTCTGGAGACTGAGCCGTTCGTGGCGCCTCACCGGGCACAACTGACGTTGAGCCCGTTGATCACCGACGAAGCGGTACTGGCCCTGCGGCGGATGGAGATGACTGACAGCGAGCGCCTGAAAATCAGGGCCAGCGACGCCTAGGCTGAATATCACGCGGCCCATGCGGCCATGCTCGAATTGATGCGCTCGACGACCTCGGTCGACCCGCAGATCTGGTCCGACCACCGCGAGCGTCTGCGCCAGGCCATTGATCGCCGGGTCTGGGTCCAGCGCGGTTACCTGCCCTCAACACAATCGTCAGGCGACGAGGACAACAGCAATCATGAAAAAGGAAATCACTGACTCACAGGAAGAGACGGGCTCTGCCTCCGACCTGATCGACGCGAAAATCCGCGAGTTGAACGATTGGCGCGGCCAGACGCTGGCGCGGGTCCGGGCGCTGGTCAAGCAGGCCGACCCCGAGGTGGTCGAGGAAGTGAAGTGGCGGGGCGTGCCGGTATGGTCGCACGGCGGGATTATCTGCACTGGCGAGACCTACAAGAACGCGGTGAAGATGACCTTCGCCAGGGGCGCCGCGCTGGACGATCCTTCAGGGCTGTTCAACTCGAGCCTTGAAGGCAACACCCGGCGCGCCATCGATCTGCATGAAGGCGACACCATTGATGAAGCGGCCCTGAAGGCATTGATTCGCGCCGCCGTGGCGCTCAATGCCGCCAAACGCAAATGACCGGACGACGTACCCCTGTAGGAGCGAGCTTGCTCGCGATAAACCTGAGAACGGCGCGGGCATTCAGAAGCCCCGCGTCATCGTTGATGTCCATCGCGAGCAAGCTCGCTCCTACAAGGGGGCAAACCATCAACCGCGTTTCGGCAGCGTCCAGTTCGGCCGGATGAAGTGGCAGGTGTAGCCGTTGGGGTAGTGCTCCAGGTAGTCCTGGTGCTCAGGCTCCGCTTCCCAGAATGGCCCGGCGGGCTCGATCTCGGTGACGACCTTGCCAGGCCAGAGGCCCGAGGCCTCGACGTCGGCCACGGTGTCTTCAGCGATCAGCTTCTGTTCATCGCTCAGAAAATAGATTGCCGAACGATAGCTGGTGCCCAGGTCATTGCCCTGGCGGTTTTTGGTGGTCGGGTCGTGGATCTGGAAGAAAAACTCGAGAATCTGGCGATAGCTGATCTGGTCCGGGTCGAAGACGATTTCAATCGCCTCGGCGTGGGTGTCATGGTTGCGGTAGGTCGCATTGGCTACATCGCCGCCCGAATAACCGACCCGCGTGGCAAGCACCCCCGGGTAGCGTCGCAGCAGATCCTGCATGCCCCAGAAGCAGCCACCGGCGAGGATGGCGGTTTCGGTGTTGGTCGTCATGTTACGCACCTCCCATCAGTGAGCGGCCTCGTTGAGCGAGGCCGTCAGACCCTCATTGCATTTTGCTGTGATCCATCTTGCTATGGTCCATCTTGCCGTGATCCATCGCACCGAGCGAACGCGCTTCAGCCTCGACCTTGATCGTCTCTTTTTCGCCCTTGGCGTTTTCCACGGTCAGGGTCAGGGGCACTTTACTGCCTTCTGCCACCTGGGCCGTCAGGTCTATCAGCATGACGTGGTAGCCGTTTGGATCCAGGCTCACCGGTTTGCCGGCCGGCAATGCGACGGACTCGACCTGGCCCATGCGCATCACATCGTCTTTCATGCTCATCTGGTGGATTTGCACGGTTTTCGCGACGGGCGATTGCACGCTGAGCAGCTTGCTGTCCGTGTCGGCCTGCAGGGTCATGAAGGCGCCGGTCGAGTGCTGGCCGGCCACGGTGGCGCGGACCCAGGCGTCATTGACCTCGGTTTGCGCGGACACTTGCCAAGCCATGCCGATCAGGGACATTCCCAGTACAAGCTGTTTGATACGGGTTGTGCACAACGAAGTCATCAGCAGACCTCCATGACGGTGAGCAGGTCTTCTGCGCACTCTTGAGCGGTAAGGGACGCGGACAGGCCCAGGCGCAGGTTGCCCCGGGAGTCGAACACGTAGCTGGTCGCGGTATGGGAAAGCGTGTAGGTGTCGCCGCTCGGAACTTTCTCGAAGAATACGCCGAACTCCTTGGCGGTGGCGGCGGTTTCTTCCAGGGTGCCGGACAGCGCCTCGAATGTCGGATCGAAGGCCTTGACGTATTTGTCGAGCATTTCGGGCGTATCGCGCTCGGGGTCCAGGGTGATGAAGATCACTTGCAGACGCTCGCCATCGCGACCCATCAGTTTTTTCGCCTGGGCCGCGCGGGCCAGGGTCGTCGGGCAGACGGCCGGGCATTGGGTGAAACCGAAGAAGATCATCGGCATCAGGCCCTGGTAGCTGCCCAGCATCCGGGTTTCGCCCTGGGCGTCCTTGAGCTTGAAGGAGCGCCCCATGATCTTGTCGCTCAGATCCTTGCCGTACTTGAACGACAGCTTGCTGCTGTCATCGCAGCCGGCGAGCAAGCCAAGGCCCAGCAGGCTCATGCCTTGCAGGACCGTGCGACGGGAATACAACGTACTCATGGAAATAAAGCTTCCTGTGTAGCGACAGAAAAAACACAGTGCCTGACGGATCAGACGAAAAAAAGCGCGTGGATGTTAACAAACTGTTGCCCGTTGGCGCTTAATCGATCGCCCGCCGGCCTGCGCCAAAACGTCGCGGGGCCTTGACTACACGAAGATACAAATGGCCCGCGCGCGGACACATTGCAGATACATCAGCGCGGTTCCATGGGGGCGTCCAATCCCCCACAGAGAGCATTGCCATGTTCCGTAAACTGAAGCAGGTCGCCCGGTTCTTCCGCCAAAGCGCGCAGTCGATGGTGGGCGTTCCCGATTACGACAACTATGTGGCGCTCATGGCTGCCAAATCCCCGGGTGAGCCAGTCATGACTTATGAGGCGTTTTTCCGTGAGCGCCAGGAAGCACGGTTTGGCCGGGGCAAGTGCAATACGCGGTGCTGCTGAAACACCGCGAACCCTGTGGCGAGGGGATTTTTGTGGCGAGGGGATTTATCCCCGTTGGACTGCGCAGCAGTCCCACTTTTCGGGCGACTTCACAACCCAACGGGGATAAATCCCCTCGCCACAAAAGCTCGCTCCCCAGAGTGGTCCTTTGACCACTACATGCACTTTTATAAAGCGCAAAGCCTGATAGCGTGCACCAGCGCGTAGCGGTTTGCCGACCGATCTTCCCGTCGGCCACGTCCGGCCAGTTGAATACGATTCGCCTTGAAACCCGCCTGAACCGCCGTCCCCGTGACATTTTCCCATCCCCGGTCTTCGACTGGCACAAACCCTGCAATGATCCCCTCAAGCCCCTCTACATAGATGGGCAGCCCACTCGGTCAACGACGATCGATCAACCGCACAGGTCGTGGGCAATATCGGTGGATCAGGCATGGCCGTCTGGTTTCAACACCGCAAAAGAACAGGCAAAGACGCCTGGAACCGCAAGGTTTCAGGCGTTTTTTTTTGCTTTTTGAACCGTGATGGGCTTTTGGGCAGGTGTCGTTTATGAATTCCAATGTAGCCACGTTGAACAAACTGCAAACGCTGATCGTGATCGGCAATGGCATGGTCGGACACCATTGTGTCGAGCAGTTGATCGAGGGCGGGGCCCTTGACCGCTATCGTCTGCATGTTTTTAGCGAAGAGCCGATGCGTGCTTATGACCGTGTGCATCTGTCCGAGTATTTTTCCGGTCGCGATGCCGAATCCCTGGCGCTGAGCGATGCCTCGCTGTACCAGACGCCCGGCGTCACGTTGCACCTGGGTGTGCCGGTGCTGGAAATCGACCGCGAACAGCGTCAGGTGATCACCGCACAGGGGGGCGTGCATTACGACAAGCTGGTCCTGGCAACCGGTTCTTATCCGTTCGTGCCGCCGATTGAAGGCGCCGAGGGTGATTCGCGTCTGGTCTATCGCACGCTGGAAGACCTCGATGCCATTCGTGCGGCGGCGGCCAATGCGCGGCGCGGTGTGGTGGTCGGCGGTGGCCTGCTCGGATTGGAAGCCGCCAATGCGCTCAAGAGTCTGGGGCTTGAAGCCCATGTGGTGGAATTCGCGCCACGGCTGATGCCGGTGCAACTGGATGACCTGGGTGGCCTGGCGCTCAAGGCGCAGATCGAACGCTTGGGCGTCGGTGTGCATTTGTCCCGCGCCACCCAATCGATCAGCGCGGGCGAGGACTATCGCTACCGCATGAATTTCGCCAACGACGAGTTCCTGGAAACCGATCTGGTGGTGTTCTCCGCCGGTATCCGCGCCCAGGATGCGCTGGCCCGTCAATGTGCACTGGAAATCGGCCCGCGCGGTGGCGTCGTGATCGACGACACCTGCCTGAGTTGCGACCCGAACATCTACGCCATCGGCGAATGCGCGGCCTGGAACGGCAGCCTGTTCGGTCTGGTCGCCCCGGGTTACCAGATGGCTCGCAGCGTTGCCGCGCGGCTGTGTGACGACGTCGCTGAGCCGTTCCAGGGCGCCGACATGTCGACCAAACTCAAGTTACTGGGGGTCGATGTCGGTTCCATCGGCGATGCCCACGCCAACACGCCCGGCGCCCGCAGTTATCAGTTTATCGACGAGACCACCGCCAGCTATCGGCGTCTGGTGGTGGACGCCAGCGGCAAGCAGGTGCTCGGCGCGGTGCTGATCGGCGACAACAGCTATTACGACACGCTGCTGCAATACATGCAGAACGCGATTGCCTTGCCATCCGAACCGGCCGCTTTGATTCTGCCGTCCTCTGAAGGCGCGCCGACCCTTGGCCCTGGCGCCTTGCCGGAAACGGCCACGGTCTGCTCGTGCCATAACGTCACCAAGGGCGCCATCTGCTCGGCCATTGACGGCGGCTGCACCGACCTCGGCCTGCTCAAGTCGCAGACCAAGGCCTGCACCGGTTGCGGCGGTTGCGCCGGGCTGCTCAAGCAAGTCTTCGAACACGAGTTGATTGCCCGTGGCGTCAGCGTCGACAAGAGCCTGTGCGAGCACTTCGCCTACACCCGTCAGGAACTGTATGCGCTGGTACGGGTGGAAGGGGTGATCACCTTCGAAGAACTGCTTGCCAAGCACGGCCGTGGTCACACCGGTTGCGATGTGTGCAAGCCGGCCGTGGGCTCGATCCTGGCGTCGTGCTGGAACCAGCCGATCATGGACCCGTCGCTGGTGCCGTTGCAGGACACCAACGACACCTTCATGGCCAACATGCAGAAAAACGGCACCTACTCGGTGGTGCCGCGCATTCCCGGTGGCGAGATCACTGCGGATAAGCTGATCGCCATCGGCGTCGTCGCGAAGAAATACGACCTCTACACCAAGATTACCGGCGGCCAGCGCATCGACCTGTTCGGCGCGCAATTGCATCAATTGCCGGACATCTGGGGTGAATTGATTGAAGCCGGTTTCGAAACCGGCCACGCCTACGGCAAGTCGACCCGTACGGTGAAGTCCTGCGTCGGCAGCACCTGGTGCCGTTACGGCGTGCAGGACAGCGTGCAGATGGCCCTGACGATCGAGGATCGCTACAAAGGCCTGCGTTCGCCGCACAAGCTCAAGTTCGCGGTGTCCGGTTGCACCCGTGAATGCGCCGAGGCGCAAAGCAAGGACGTGGGGGTGATCGCGACTGAAAAGGGCTGGAACCTGTACATCGCCGGCAACGGCGGCATGCGTCCGCGTCACGCCGAGCTGTTCGCCACCGATCTGGATGATGCGACCCTGATCCGCTACATCGACCGCTTCCTGATGTTCTACATCCGTACCGCCGACAAACTGCAGCGCACTTCGGTGTGGCGCGAAAGCCTGGAGGGCGGCCTGGACTACCTCAAGGACGTAATCATCCACGACAGCCTGGGCCTTGGCGCCGAACTGGAGTCGCAAATGCAGCTGGTGGTCAATCGCTACGAATGCGAGTGGGCCAACGCCCTCAAGGACCCGGAAAAACTCAAGCGCTTCCGCACCTTCGTCAACGATAAACGGCCGGACCCGGACATCCACTTCGTCCAGGAACGCGGTCAACGTCGGCCGATCATGGCCAGCGAACTCAACCTGATCCCTGTCACCGAGGAGAGCGTCTGATGACTCAGTCCAATACTCAACGCGTTGAAAACACTGTGTCTGCCAACTGGCAATCGGTGTGCAGCCAGCAGGACCTGGTGAACGATTCGGGCGTGGTGGTGTGGCTGGACGGCGCGCAAGTGGCGCTGTTCTACCTGCCGGGCATGGAGGGCAAAAACCTCTACGCCATCGACAACCACGATCCGCAATCGGGGGCCAATGTCATCGGTCGTGGTCTGGTGGGCAGCATCAAGGGTGATCTGGTGGTGGCGTCGCCTATCTACAAGCAGCACTTTCGCCTGGAAGACGGCACTTGCCTGGAGTACCCGCAGCAGCGTTTGCGGGTCTGGCCGGTGCGGTTGAACGAGGGCAGGGTGGAGGTCGGCGTGGTCTGATCACCCCACCCCCTGTGGGAGCGAGCCTGCTCGCGAAGGACGTCAACGATAACGCGCCCTGTCTGAATGAGCGCGTTGCCTGGGCGTTTTTCGCGAGCAGGCTCGCTCCCGCAGAAATGCGCTCTTCGCCTCCCTTTTTCAGATGATCGAGTTGATATCAAGCGGCTGGGCCGCCAGCCGACGCTCGGAATCCAATAACGGCGGAAGGCTGGCGTACTGTTCCGACTGCTGATTTTCAGTGTGCTTTGCCCAGCGCGCCACGCTGCCGGCGAACTCCGCGGACTGGGCCGCGTTGCCGTACACATCTGCCAGTGTGAGCCGGCGATAGTGCAAGGTTTGCAGGCGTTCGCGGGTTTGCTCCAGTCGATCACGTTCCTTGAACATAGCGCTCATGGCTGCTTTTTCCGCGGCTGTCGGGCCACGCGGTCCCTCGTCGTAACGCATTTGGCGAATATGCTCGTACAGTTTCGCCTTGAGCGTCGCCAATGCGTTATCGATCAGATAATACTCATGGCCGGTCACCACGGTTCTGCTGTTTTCCTGGGTCTGCTGCCAGCGGCGCAAGGTCGCCCAGGCGAAAGGAATGTAGCTGGCCACCATCATGTGATCCTGGTAGTCGATCATTTGCGCCAGCAGGTTGCCGCGTACCGGCATATCGCCACGCCACTGCTGCAGTATCCGGGTGCAGGCGGCGTGTTCGATGGACTCGCAGGTCGGGTCCCACAACAGCGCCGACGTCTCCCGGTCACCGAAACGCACGGGCATAAAGTGCTGTTGCTGGCCGTGATGCTCATAAGGCGCACCGCCGACGCGCACCAACCCAGCGCCGAACACCAACAGGCCATAGCCGCTCAATACCGTCATCGTCAGGCCCGGCACCCAGACTTTCCAGTTGGCATCCATCCAGCGCGCGGGCACGCCGGGCACGGGGTCGTTGTTGTTGACCATGCGGTGGTGAACGAGCTCGGCGGCGCCCTGGACGAAGTCCGCGTCGCCGGTGCGAGGGGCGCCGTAGGTGTAGAGGAGGATGTTGTAATCGTCGCCTGGGAACCGGCGCAGTGCTTCTGCCAGCAACAAGGCGATGGCACCGCCGAGGCTGTGACCACAGATGATGACTTTCTGGCCGGCATGAAATCTATCCAGATAACGCAGGACGAAATCCTGAATTGCGCGAAACGCATCATAAAAGCCCTTGTGCACCTTGCCGACGCCCTCCTCGAACGGCACCTGCAGCGCGTCCACATCACGGATCGCGTCCTTCAAACTGGCCGTGCCACGCACCGCAATCAGGATGACTTCGTCGTGATGACAGATGAACGCCTGGGTATCACCGCCATCCTCTTGGTCATCGAAAAAATGCTGGTTGGCCGGATGCTCCTGATCCTCGCCTTGGTCCGGGTGATTGGATGCATACAGCGTCGGGTCGAACGGCAGGATCTCCAGGCGTTTGGAATAGGGCACGTCTTCGTACAGCGGGTAGAACCGTTGGCGCTGGCCTTTGTCGATGCGCCAGTTTTCGCGAAAACCGGCCAGCGCCTCGCCGAACAGATGGCCAACGCTCGGATCCTCGGCGAAACGCACCCTGTCCACCGGCCTTTTCGCCGGGTCCTGGCCGAAGTCGGTGTAACTCAAGGTCGCCATCAGGGCCAGTTGATAGAGGTTCAGGGCACAGAACTGGTCATCGGTGGACAGCAGTGGCCGCAACGCACGCAGCGGCCGCACTTCCAGCACATTGTGCTGGTTGGGGCTCAGGGCGATGCCGAAGGGATGCTCGGGACCGATCCCCAGTTCGCTCATGGCCCGCAGCAGCGAACTTTGCGGTTCGTAGAAGCGCTTGACCACCGGCGGCAGGTGCGCGCCGTGCCGGACCAGGTCGCGGACTTCGACCTGGATGAAGACGTCGGCGTCCTTGATGGCCGGGTTGTGCTCGCGGCGGAAGCCGTCTTCGTGGAAGAAGCGGGTTTGTTCGGCGCGGACCTGGAGTTCGGTGATGGGGAGGGGGTAGTGCTTTCTTTTCAGCAAGGCACGATAAACGCCGTCTACTCCGCCATAGGCGTCATTCAGTGTTAGCACCAGAGGGCCACGATAGTGGTTCTCCAACTTGGCGAAGCCTTCGCCATTCAACCTCCCGGAATACTCCTGGCCAACACTGTCGACGACGGTGTAACGCAAACCGCCATAGGGTTTGCCATCACCCTGTTCGTCAACCAACCGAAAACTCGTCCAATGCCCCCGCGGCGGGCAGGCCAGCATCTTGCTGCTGAAAAAACGGTCCTCTTGCTCCTTGTCCATGGTGTTGCTCCTTTATTCAGTACAGTTGGGATAGACAGTGCATTCACGACCGTCAGGCATGATGAAAGACTTGAAATCAACGGTATTTCCCAAGCAGAAGGCGTACTGGTCTTCAAGACTTTTACCTAAACAACGCTTCCAGCCTTGCGGAAAACGAATCCAGGTGTCGCCCATGTAGGGCTCTTCTTCCTTTGCCATCCTGAACACCATCCTCACCGTCCGGCCCGGTAACTGATCGCGCTGCAGCACCCCGCCGGCCATGCGATTCAGCATTTGTCCGTCCTCGTCACTAGCTCGGCAATGCAGGATTTTTCGGATGCTGCGTTTGGGTCCTAAAGTGCGAAACAACCACTGACACTGCCCTTGAAACTCCTGGACACCCGCGCCAGGAAACGCGGGAGAATTCATCCCAAGCACATCGCGAAAAGTCAGGCTGGCATAGTCCCCGCCTATTTCGGACCAATGCGTTCCCCACTTCGCATCCAGGTTCAATTTCAAACTTCTCAACACCAGCGGGCAGCCACCCGCACGCGTCGTCAGCGGAATCTGAAACTCCGCCGTGCGCGCAACGTTCTGGTATTCACTGGTGAAGAACTTGCGATTGGGTGCCACTTTTCCGCGCTGGCGCGGTGGGGCCTCGCAGGTTTCGCCGGTGGCCGGCACATAAAAGGCGTCGGCCTTGACCCGGAAATCCGCTGGCACGTCGGCCTGCAAGGTGAAGGTTTCTGCCGGGGCAAACACGCAACCGCCGGTGGCGAGCGCCAACAGGCTGATTGCCAGTGTGCGAGCCCGTTGCCCGTACCTGAGCAGCGAAAATGAGGGGTGATCGAAAACTGGCTGTTCGCGTTCCTGGCGTGCCGTCACTCTTACTACTCCTGCCGATTGACCTCGTTAAACGAAGTATCAACAGGGGGTGTTCCCGTCATCCAAAACTGTTTGGAGGCCCCGGAAACGTTTGGGATCGCTCCTACGACAGCCTCTGAAATATCTGACGTATCCGGTTAGGCAGATGCTCCGGATCGGATTGGCTGGCCCCTGTATTGGGGCCGGGGGAGGGGACAAAAAATCGAACAAAGAATATCCAGCGGACTGAGTACGGTTACCGGGATCGCCAGTTCATTGTCATGAACATCAAAAGTGCCTTTCCCGGTAATCCGTTTACAACTTTTTTGGGTTACTCCAGCATCAGAATTTAAACGCCTGTCGTCCTACCAGTAGCCATTTCCCATCCTGTTTCTGCCAGACCTGGAAGTTCTCGATTTCAGTCGGCACCACTTCGCTGCCCTTGATGGCCTGGCCGGAAAAGTGGTGGCGGACCAGTGCGACATCACCGGTTACGCTGATAGTCTGGTTTTGCATTTCCAGGGTCTTGAACGCGCTTTTGCCGGTTTCGATGTCGGCGATGAAATCTTTCTTGCCCTGGATTTTGCCGCTGGAATGCCCGTAGGTCAGGTTCTCGGCGGTCAGGGCCTGAAGTTGCGCGATGTTCTTGTGCAGCATGGCGTCGGTCAGGTGGTCGACGGCCTGGGCGACGTCCTTGTCACTCGAAGGGGCGGCGGCTGCGACGTAGCCGCTGAACAGGCAGAGAAATCCAATCAGCACTTTGACTTTTTTCATGGGTGTTTCCTTGTTGTTGTAAGTTGTCGTACAACATAGCAAATTTCCTCGGAAAAGGAAGGCGAAACATAGGGGATGGATTAAGGCCGACATCGACCGCACGTCGCTAAAATCGTGTTTTCCGGGTGCAGGGTTTTAATTACCGCCCGGGCCAGCCGATAACCATTTCGGCAATGGGCCTTCTTCGGATGGTGAAGCCACCCACCGACAAACGTGCGAAAAGAGGAACCACAGAGTGTCCATAAAACTGCGTTTACTGTTGCTGATCGGGACAGGCGTGCTGACCGCCTTGATCATGGGGCTGGTGAGTTACCTGGGAAATGGCCAGATGGCGCGCGCGGTGCAAGACAATGATGTCGGCATGGCCGCGCTGCGCAATCACCTCGAAGCCGACATGATGCACGACGCACTGCGCGCCGATGTGCTGTCGGCGATGCTGGTGGGGCTGGGCAAAAGCACCAGCAGCCAAGCCGAGGTGCGCAGCTCCATCGAAGAACACACCGCGCACTTTCGGCAGATGCTCGGCGACAATCTCAAGTTGCCGGTCAACGACACCCTGAAAACCGCGTTGAACCAGATCAAACCCAGCCTTGATACCTACATCAGTGCCGCCGAACGCATTGTCGGTCTGGCCCTGGAGAGTCCCGAAGCGGCGCAAAAGGAATTGAGTTCCTTCAACCATGCGTTCAGCCAGCTGGAAGACCAGATGGCCGCCCTCAGCGAGTTGATTGAAAGCAACACGCAACAGACCAGCCAAGGCACGGCGCAGGCCATCAGCAATGCCAACTTCACCGTCGGTGCGGTGCTCATCGCCAGCCTGTTGCTGCTGCTCGCGCTCGGCCGCTCGGCCATTGTGAGCATCATGGGGCCGCTGCAGACCGCCAGCCGCATCGCCGACAGCATCGCCCATGGCAACCTGAGCGAGCCGATTGTCGAAACCGGTCGTCAGGACGAAGCCAGCCGGTTGATCCGCAGCCTGGCCACCATGCAGCGGGATTTGCGCGGCATGATCGAAGTGGTGCGCAGCAACGCCCATGGCGTCAGCGGCATGAGCGAATTGCTGAGCAACGGTTGCCACGAGGTGGCCGGCAGCAGCCAGCAGCAAAGCGTCGCGGCCAGCACCATGGCCGCCGCCGCCAGCGAAATGACCGCGAGCATCGAGGAAATCACCCGGCATGCCGAGCGGGCGCTGAACATGGCCAACCAGGCCGAGGCCTTGGCCAAGGATGGTGGGCGGGTGATCCATCAGGTGGTCAACGACATGGACGGCATCGCCCGTTCGGCGCAGCAGTCGGCCCAGGTGATCCGCACGCTGGACAAGGAATCCGAAGGGATTTTCAGCATCATCCAGGTGATCAAGGGCATCGCCGACCAGACCAACCTGTTGGCATTGAACGCCGCCATCGAAGCCGCCCGCGCCGGTGAACAAGGGCGCGGATTTGCCGTGGTGGCCGACGAAGTGCGCAGCCTGGCCGGACGCACCAGCGCCTCCACCCAGGAAATCGCCGCCATGGTCTCGCGCATCCAGCAGAGCACCCGCGAAGCCGTCATCAGCATGGAAGAGGGCGTGTCGCAGGTCGACAAGGGCATGGCCGTGACTGCCGACGTCGAACGCGCCATCCGCGAAATCCTCGACGCCACCCTCAGCACGACGCAACTGGTCAATGACATCAGCCGCACCATTGGTGAGCAGAGCCTGGCCAGCAATGAAATCGCCCATCAGGTGGAGATGATTGCAGGGATGTCCGAAGGCAACAGCAAGGTGATTGGGCAGACGGCTTCGACCACCGATGAGTTGTCTTCATTGGCGGGCAAGCTTTCGCAGTCGGTGGATCGCTTCAGGCTCTGATACATCCCTTCATTGTGTGCAGGCTTTGAGGGCCTCTTCGCGAGCAGGCTCGCTCCCACAGTTGGAATGCATTCCCCTGTGGGAGCGAGCCTGCTCGCGAAAGCAATCGCTCAGGCAACGCCAGACTAGAGGTACTTATCGGTCACAGCCCCCTCCGAAGCACTCGACACTGTCTTCGCATACTTGGCTAACACCCCACGCTTGTACTTCGATTGCGGCCGCACCCAGGACGCTTTGCGCCTGGCCAGTTCAGCATCGGACACATCCACCGTAATCTGGCGGGTTTCGGCATCGATGGTGATCCTGTCGCCGTCTTTGATCAGCGCAATCGGCCCGCCTTCAAAGGCTTCGGGCGTGATATGCCCCACTACGAAACCATGTGAACCGCCGGAAAAACGGCCGTCGGTGATCAGTGCAACATCCTTGCCCAACCCCTTGCCCATCACCGCCGAAGTGGGGGAGAGCATTTCACGCATGCCCGGCCCGCCCTTGGGCCCTTCGTAACGGATCACGATGACATCGCCGGCCTGCACTTCACCGTTGAGGATGCCGGCCAGCGCGCCTTCTTCGCCGTGGTAGACCCGCGCCGTGCCTTCAAAGCGCAGACCTTCCTTGCCGGTGATCTTGGCCACCGCGCCGGTGGGCGAAAGGTTGCCGCGCAGAATCACCAGGTGCGAATCCTTTTTGATCGGCTGGTCAAAAGGCAGGATCACGTCCTGGCCGGCGGGGTAGTCGGGCACGTTTTCGAGGTTTTGCGCCAGGGTCTTGCCGGTCACGGTCATCACATCACCGTGCAGCATGCCCGCCGCGAGCATGCGCTTCATCAACGGCTGGATGCCGCCAATGGCCACCAGCTCGCTCATCATGTATTTGCCGCTGGGACGCAGGTCGGCCACCACCGGGGAAACCTTGCCCAGTTCGACGAAGTCATCCAGGGTCAGTTCGACATCCACCGCGTGGGCCATGGCCAGCAGGTGCAACACGGCATTGGTGGAGCCGGCGAGGGCGATCACCACGCGAATGGCGTTTTCGAAGGCCTGGCGGGTCATGATGTCCCGGGGCTTGAGGTCGAGCTTGAGCAACTCCATGACCTGTTGCCCGGCGCGGAAACTGTCCGAGGCCTTGTCGCTGCCGACCGCGTCCTGGGAACTGGAACCGGGCAGGCTCATACCCAGCGCCTCGATGGCCGAAGCCATGGTGTTGGCGGTGTACATGCCGCCGCAGGAACCGGGACCGGGAATCGCCACTTCCTCGATCTGCTTGACCTGGATCTCGCTGATGTCACCGCGGGCATGCTGGCCCACGGCCTCGAACACGGAAATGATGTCGGTGTGCCCGGCACCCGGGCGAATGGTGCCGCCATAGACGAAGATCGACGGGCGATTGAGCCGCGCCATGCCGATCAGGCAGCCCGGCATGTTCTTGTCGCAACCGCCCACGGTCACCAGCCCGTCAAAGCCTTCGCAACCGGCCACCGTCTCGATGGAATCGGCAATCACCTCCCGCGACACCAGCGAATACTTCATGCCTTCGGTGCCGTTGGCGATGCCGTCGGAAATGGTGATGGTGTTGAAGATCACGCCCTTGGCGCCGGCGGCATTCGCGCCTTTTTCGGCTTCGATCGCCAGCTTGTCGATGTGCATGTTGCAGGGCGTGACCATCGCCCAGGTGGAGGCGATGCCGATCTGCGGCTTGGTGAAGTCTTCATCGGTAAAGCCCACGGCACGCAGCATGGATCGGGCCGGTGCGGCTTCGACGCCATCGACTACTTCGGAGGAATATTTGCGCAGATCGTCTTTGTCGCTCATGGCGGCTCCTCACATGTTCTTGTCGGAAAACCAGCTTCAGTATAGAGGGCCGGGCGCGACTGGCCGGACCATGCGGTCGCGAACAGACGCGCGGGTTTGCCATGTCGTGATATTCTTCGCCCCAACTTGGTTTGACCTATTCAGTTTTCCTGCCCCAAAGGCGGGCGAACAGAATCACTGTCGCTCAAGTAGCTGAAGCCAAAAAAGATAAGAAGTCAGTTCAGTAGGGACATATAACTGGGGTCGATGCAGTCAGTCGGCCTTGTGTGCCCACCCTGCGAAAGTTATGTGCGAGAGCCCGAGGCATCCTGCCTGTCATGCCGTGAATCGGGGCTCGTGAGTAAGGATCGAAGGGCGGATGACGTTTTATCATAGGTGCTACAGATGTTTAAGAAAGTGAATACAGCCCTGCTGGGGCTGGCCTTGTCGTTGGGGATCACGACAGCCCAGGCCGAAGAAGCCAAGAAGGTCGATGTGCTGCTGATCGGCGGCGGCATCATGAGTGCGACCCTGGGTGTGTGGCTCAATGAGCTGGAACCCGGCACCTCGATGCAAATGATCGAGCGCCTCGACGGCGTCGCCCTGGAAAGCTCCAACGGCTGGAACAACGCCGGTACCGGTCACTCCGCCCTGGCCGAGCTGAACTACACCCCGGAAGACGAGAACGGCAAGGTCTCGATCCCGAAAGCCGTTGAAATCAACGAAGCGTTCCAGATCTCCCGCCAGTTCTGGGCGTGGCAGGTCCAGCAAGGCGTGCTGAAAAACCCGCGTTCGTTCATCAACGCCACACCGCACATGAGCTTTGTGTGGGGCGATGACAACATCAAGTTCCTGAAAAAGCGCTACGAAGCCCTGCAAGCGAGCCCGCTGTTTGCCGGCATGCAGTACTCCGAAGACCCGGCCGTGATCAAGAAGTGGGTTCCGCTGATGATGGAAGGGCGTGACCCGAACCAGAAAATCGCGGCCACCTGGAGCCCGCTGGGTACCGACATGAACTTCGGCGAAATCACCCGCCAGTTCGTGGCTCACCTGCAAACCACGCCGAAATTCGACTTGAAGCTGTCCAGCGAAGTGCAGGACATCACCCGGAACGAAGACGGCAGCTGGCGCGTCAGCTACAAAAACCTGAAAGACGGCAGCAAAACCGAAACCGACGCCAAGTTCGTGTTCATCGGCGCCGGCGGCGGTGCCCTGCACCTGCTGCAGAAGTCGGGCATTCCTGAAGCGCGGGAATACGCAGGCTTCCCGGTGGGCGGCTCGTTCCTGGTGACCGAAAACCCGACCATTGCCGAGCAACACCTGGCCAAGGCCTACGGCAAAGCCTCCGTTGGCGCACCGCCGATGTCGGTTCCGCACCTGGACACCCGCGTGCTGGACGGCAAGCGCGTGATCCTGTTTGGCCCCTTCGCGACCTTCAGCACCAAGTTCCTGAAAGAAGGTTCGTACCTGGACCTGCTGACCACCACCACCACGCACAACGTGTGGCCAATGACCAAGGTCGGCATCAAGGAATACCCGCTGGTCGAGTACCTTGCCGGTCAGCTGATGCTGTCTGACGAAGACCGTTTGAACGCCCTGAAGGAATACTTCCCGAACGCCAAGGCCGAAGACTGGCGCCTTTGGCAAGCGGGCCAGCGCGTGCAGATCATCAAGCGTGACGAAGCCGCCGGTGGCGTGCTGAAGCTGGGCACTGAAATCGTTGCATCTGCCGACGGTTCGATTGCCGGTCTGCTGGGTGCATCGCCAGGTGCTTCGACTGCTGCACCGATCATGCTGACCGTGATCCAGAAAGTGTTCAAAGACAAGGTCGCGACCCCTGAGTGGCAAGAGAAGCTGCACAAGATCGTGCCAAGCTACGGCACCCAGCTGAACAATGACCCGGCCAAAGTGGCCGAGGAGTGGGCCTACACCGCCAAGGTGCTGGAACTGCCTGCGCCGCCGGTGATTGGTCAGGTGGCTCCTGCTGCTGAAGCGGAAAAAGCCAAGCCTGTGAAAGAGAATGCAGCGACTGATATGGCGCTGTAATTCGGTTGTCCTGCCAATGTGGTGGGGCTGACTGAACCGCAGAAAAGAAAGCCCGCTGAACCGGTGACGGTCAGCGGGCTTTTTTGTTGCCCAAACAACCATTTCTATTTTTAGCTGAAATACCTTCGGTTAGAGGGTCTTCACCTTGGAGGGACAGAAAATTTATAGACTTCTGCTGAACTGAGACCGAGAGCAAACTCAGCTGTCTAGATGCCTCAGAAAGGCCTCTCAATCTGTGTGTTGATTTTTCCTACCTTCAGATTCCCCTTTTCGCGAGAGAAAAGTAAGATGAGGCTGCCTTGTGATGGCTCAAGGTCATCATCGAATCTCATGGCAGGAAGCCTCATGAACTAAATGTATCTAGTTAAAAACATAAAATACTTAATTAATTTTTTGTAGGGGATTTATGTCTAGATTAATAGCAGTAAAATCGCACTCGCATTTTCAAGGTAATACTGGGGTTGTGATTCCTCTTATAATTGAAGAGGATGGTAAGCCTCCAAGAGAGGTATACCCAGAGGAGTTTGAAAATGGTAATAAAATATTCATAGCTGATGAGTATCAGTCTAAAATTGATGACAGTTTTAGAGAGGATGAATTATTTGTTATAAGTGCTTGGAACGAAACTGAGAAGGATGATTGGAAGACTACCACGAGCAAGCAAAGGTATATTTCGTTTAGTAATTTAATCAAGCCGCTAGAGAAAAGTTCATATTTGCCAGTTGTTGATATGGACATGCCTGATATAAGTACGGGTTCAGTGGAAACTATTCCGCATTCTGGTTTAAGTAATACTCATTTTATGATTAGGAGTGGCGGGTTCATTAGTGGGCCATTCACTGCACAGCATAATGGTTCTTCGTGGAGTGTATCGCCGGTCCTGGTCAATACACCATTGTCGTTGCAGACACATAATATTGCCCAGTATACTGAGAGTGACTTAGTTAAAAGTGGTTTGTTAATAACGACTAAGCTTAATGGTATACCACGTAGTTATCTATCGTCTCTTGAACGAGCGAAGCATGTTGAATATGACGTACAGGATTATATCTCGGATTCTGGTTTAATTACATATTATACGAAAAACGGATTTGGAAAGAATGATAAAAATAGTCTTTCAAGAACGGAGGCTGGGAAGCTTAAGGCAGCAATTGAGGCATATAAGAAAACCAATAAAGCTGTTGAAAACAACGATAGGTTGAATAGGCTTAAGGAGATTTTAGATGGCTATTTAAGCTCGGAGGGGGTAGGGCTAGAAGTAATTGATGGATATTTAAATAATACTCAAAATGGACGGGAGTTCTTAGAGAAATTTGTAAGGGAGAATAGGGATGTATTGTTAAAGGATAAGGCTGAAGAGTTAAGGAAGAGACTGGAGGAGCAAAAAGAAAGAAATGATTTGGAGTTGTCGAAACTCTCATCCGAGATTGAGCAGAGAAAACAAGAATTACGACTCGAGGAACATAAGGTTCTAGAGCAAAAAAGAATTTCCGAGAAGGAAATTGAAGAAATAAAGAAAAAAACAGCAGCTCAAATTAAAGAGGACTCCTTAAAAGGTCAGGAGGATTTAAAAGAGGAAATCAGACAGTTAGAAAAATCAAAAGACGACCTGCAGGCCAGTATTGAAGTTGCAGCTGCGGAGTTCTCTGAGCTTGTTGAAACGCTTAAGCTTCCTAAAGAAATACAACATATTCAATTCACGCTTGAAGATAGAAAGAAGCAGATTACGGAGCTCGAGCGCACCAACTATGATCTTGAGAAGCTGGTTGAGCGACAAATGGCGAAACTGTCCTCCCCTGACTTAAGTACTTTAATGCTTGAGCATAAAACAATAAGTCAAATTCTCAGTGGTCAAAAAACTACATATGAGCCAAAGATAAAGCCATATTTTCCTAAAAAGTCTTTAAAGGCGTTAGAGGATAACACTCGCGGAGATTATATAGAGTGCCTCAGGAAGCAATTAGAAGGAGAGGATGGTCGTCAGTTTAACTTTGATGAGGTTGGTAATCTCGTAATTACTTTCATGCAATCGTTTTTAACTGTACTAGCCGGTCCTCCTGGTACAGGTAAGACTTCAACAGTAAGTCGGTTGGCAAAGCACATGGGGTTGATCAATCCTGATAGCTCTGATTCTGATCAAATTAACAGGTTTCTCAATATTCCAGTTGGAAAAGGCTGGGTATCAAATCGCGATTTGATAGGTTTTTGGAATGGCTTGAAAAATATATATCAACCATCACGCTCTGGGTTATATGAGTTTATGCGTGCGGCTGAAATTGAGGATAATGAATTATCTAATGACTTCCTAAATATGGTGCTGCTTGATGAGGCTAATCTATCGAGCATCGAACACTATTGGAGTGATTTTTTAACGCTGAGTGATACGTTCAATAGTGTTGATAATAGAATAAACCTTGGGATTCAAGGTGCTGAAAACCAATATCTCTCGATACCAAAAAGTTTGCGTTTCATAGCTACAATTAATAGCGATGAAACGACAGAGAGATTATCACCAAGGTTGCTCGATAGAGCTCCGGTGGTATCTCTTTCACATGCTCAATTTTCTTTGCCAACACTTCATGAGGTTGAGCCGGTTTTTACAGGCTCCGTACCTTATAGTTCTCTTCATAAAGCGTTTAATCCAAGTGATATTACATTTGCACTAAGCGATGCTGAGGAAAGTAATCTTAAGTCAATTATCACAACACTTTCATCAGGTCATAACCGTACGGCGCCAATACATATAAGTCCCAGAAAAATTCAGTCAATTCATAAATACTGCAAGACTGCAAATGAACTTTTGTACCAGAGATACAAGGCCATGGACTTTGCTATCGCTCAACACATACTTCCAGTGATAAATGGTTATGGCAAGGGCTATAGAGATAAACTTTCTCAGCTGCATCAAAAGTTAGGAGACTACAATTATGAAGTTTCGCGCAATTTGCTGAGTGGAATTATCGAGCAAGGTGATGAGTTAACGGAGTCTTACTCATTTTTCTGAGGGGTTGATAATGCTTAAACTTGAGTTTTTATCAGGCGCTCGAAAGGGGGAGGAGGCTATTCTGAATATAGTCTCCGGCGAATTTACGTCTCGACCACAAATTCGTGAAGATGATGTTATTAAGTTCACTGCTACTCTTGATAGAGAGGCTAGAGTGAAGCTTGTCTTGCACGAAATTCAAATGTATGCAACTAGTCGCAGGGAGGAGGGTGGTAAATGGGTGTATGAGTGGTCTCCTGGCTTAGGAGAGTATTCACATCATTGCTTTTTTCAAAACTACTATGGCTTAGCTTCACTTGATTTACTAATCGAAGGTGATGAGAAGGCTGTTTCGAATAGTGATGATTTGCCTAACAGTTTATCAGCTAATTCTACGCTGATCGAATATCAAGAAATTGAAGTTCTCGCAAAAAGCGAAAATGCTACTCGTGTGGACTCCATGATTAGCTTTCTAAGCACACAAAATCCTAACCTTATAGCAAGCGTGTTTCGTGTTACTCGACTAAGAGCAGGTTTCGTCGGTGATCAAGGTCGCTCTGATACCCAGTATCTGGATAGAGTTGAGAGAAATACGAAAGACTTTGAGCGTGCGATAAGAGTTCTATCTAAAAATCCGATTCTCAAGTCGCGCGCACACACGCGTTTGGTTGTACCCAATGAACATTCTGTTCCTGATGATACGACAATTTCTTGGATAAACGACAATACCAGTGAGGTTTATCAAACAGATGATCAGTTGAATTGTTTTTTTGAGATTGATGATAAATATTATAGCGCTAACAAGATACTGGAGTCGTACGTTGATACAAGTAGTGATTGTTATGAGAATAGGGTAATTCATGGGTATGCGATCTTATTGAAGCAGGCGGTGAAGCTGATATTGGAGTCAATGAGGTCTCGAAATGTTGTGCAAGATAAAGAGCCGCCAAAAGGTTATTCTTCCTTTTTTACTCAGATTAATAAATATTCTAAAATAATAAATAAAAATAAGTTTGACCGCTGTGCGGACCTTGATCGAAGGTTGAGCGTAGTCTTGGAGAAACTAAAGAAGGTAATCCCTGTAAATAGTCTCTCTTTGAATGTTCCGTATCTTACGCCAAAGGCAAAATCAAACCCTGCATATAGAGAAGTTTTTCTACGCATGATTGAATTTATGCGCTTCGGAAAGCCTAGTTGGGATGTGAATGATGAACTGCTTTCAATCACTTCGGTTCCCAAGTTGTTCGAGTACTATTGCTTATTTATTACGAGGCAGAAAGTCGAGCAGTTTGTAATGCAGGATGGTTCTGAGGGGGCGATAATAGATGAGGGTGTGGATAATATTTCGAAATTTAGTTACAGGTTTGAGGGTTTGACAATTAGCTTGTTGTATGAGCCGTCATATTGGACTCATGGTCATCATAACTCATCTGGCGCTCAGCAGGTAAACAGTGAAGGCTGGACGCGATCTAAGCTAGAGCGGCTCAAAAATAATTCCACACCTTTGTCGGATTTCAGCATAGGGAGGCGCGGTACTACCGGTCCCCATGCGCGTCGCAGTCCCGATTTGGTAATACACGTTGAGGCGCCGCAACGTAAAACGCTTTCGATTATTATCGATGCCAAATATGCTCGCAATGAGAAAGCCTTTTTGGAGTATCTCCCAGCGTTAACTATGAAGTATGTTCATGGTATACATGAGCAAGTAACCGGTCATCAACAAGCTGTCGCTCTTATTATTATGAATCCTACTAGTGATCGAGTAGAGCGAACGCGTCATTTTCACTCTGAAAGGTATTCGATACATGGGGCGGTTCCTGTTTTTCCAGCTCTACTAGTAAGTTCTTTGGATTTTACTACGGCGGAACTTCATGCTTCTGAGTTTCATAGGAATATAAATAAAATACTAGAGCTAGTTACAGATTTACAGCGAGGTGAAATGAACGAAAAAGTGAAGCTGTCCATTGTCGCGTAGTGATAGATGAAGGTTATAATCTAGATCCGTACGAGTCACGGGAACAGAGCTTTGGCCCGGTCCGCAATAAACATACCCGCTGAACCGGTGACGGTCAGCGGGCTTTTTCATTGGGCGATATGAGTTTGATTGAACTCAACGGGGCGTTGGAAGCAATTGTCTTCATCCGGCCTTTGTGGCGAGGAATCTTGCTCGTAAAGCGCATCGTCTGATATTGGGGCCGCTGAGCAGCTCAGCTTAGCTCAGCCCAGCGCGAACAAGCTCGCTCGCCACATGAGTCCGTGGCCAGACTCAGACTTTGTGTACGACATAGATCAATTGTGGGAGCTTGATCTCGATGGGCATCACCCTCCGGACTTGCGCTTGGCAGGCCCTCTCGTTAACCTTCCCGCCGTCGCTGCCAATTCAGCGATCGGGTGTGGTAGCCCGGTGTTGTCATAGGTCCCAGAACGCCTCAGGGCGTTTTTTGCTGGCTGCTTTGTGGCGGCTGTGCATGGGAGGCTTCGGCCTGCCGGGTTCCTATGACCGGTCTACCACCCCGTGTACAGTCGTCTCCCTATTTAGCGTGGTAGCAAATGGGGAGAGGCTCACTTTCATAGGAGCTTCACTATGTTCAAGGTCACCCCGAATCCCCCGGACGCGAACGACAGCACTGATACCGATCCACTAACCCCTCCGTCCAAGCCAGCCATGGCCGAACGCCGCCCCAATCCCATCTTCACCATCGCCCCCGACGTCAACAACGAAACTCTCCTGGTTCACGCTTGCGAAACCCTGGCCTCGGCCAGTGTCATGGCCAGTGAGCTGGCGTTTATCCTCGAAGGCCCGAAATGCAATCTGGCCTTGGGCATTCAGCAGATGATTGCCCTTGCGGAGTTGTCGGTGAACCGCGTGCTGGATCACGTAGATCCGCAGGAATAGGCGAGGGCGTTATTTCGATGTGAGGCGTAGCAAAAAGCCCGCTGAACCGGTCTCGGTCAGCGGGCTTTTCAGTGCCCTTGATACTCTCTAAGGCGCTTCTCAGAGGCTTGAGCCAGAGTTGATGGGCAAGGTTTACCTTGAAACAGCCATCCAGCTTGCGCAGCCGGTGATCAGGCCAGCCGATGTGCGATTCAAACGCCGCATCGCGCCGGGTGACTGGATGGCGCCCTTGATCCTCATGCCCATCAGCACGTAAGCCAACTGGATGGTCAGGTCTATCGCAATGCCCAGGGCGGTGATCATCAGCGCCTGCGCGACGGTCAGTGATGCAAGGTCGAACGCATGGGGTAAAACCGCACCAAAGAAAATGACGGCTTTAGGATTGCTGAGGGTCAGCAGCGCACCCGCAAGCAAACCACGACTGGCGGAGCGTTGGGCGGGGGGCTGGATCGTGGTGACGTTTGCCGACCACAACTTCCAGGCGATGAACAGCAGGTAGGCCACTCCCGCCCATTTAACCGCGACAAAAACCTGTTCATAGCGTAACGCCAAGGCGGACAGACCAGTGGTCGCCAGAAGCAGCCACAAAGCGTTTCCACCCACCATCCCGGCAACGAACGGCAGGCAACTTCTGCCGCCGCGCGAGACGACCTGACCGATCAAGGCGCCTTGCGCCGGTCCCGGAATCGCGGCTGCGATAGCGAAAGGGATGATGAAAAACCAGATTGATGAAATGGCCGACATGGCACCGTTGCTCCCGATATAGAAAACGGAACAATACTGACATCACGCCTGCGGACGGTCGAGTACAGGCTGCCAGACAAAACACTCACTCGCAGAGTGAGCTTCTTCTCAGGCGATGTAGCCACTGACCCCGTCCCACGAAAACTTCATTGCCGTAACGCCGAGCAGGCCATAACGGCCGCCCCGACTCGGGTATTCGAGAATAGCCAAGGAGCAAACAGCACTTTGTTGTTGTCGACTGATTAGCAAGCAAAGGTGGGATGCTTTTTGTCACCCCGCTTGCCGCCACATTTTCAGGCTTGAGAGGTGAAAAATATGAACAGCATCATCTACATCGTCGGTTTGGTTGTGATCGTCGCGGTTGTCCTGTCATTCCTCGGATTTGCCTAAGATTGACGTTCCTAACGGAATAACAGCCGTTCTCGGGGATCTGTAGGCGTTAGCTTGCTCGCGAAAAATCCCCGAGCTCCGATGGCCGTCTGGTTTTACGCGTTATCGTTCACGATCATCGCGAGCAAGCTCGCTCCTACAAAAGGTAGATAGGGGTGTTGTTTCGATGAAAAAGCCTGCTGAACCGTTACCGGTCAGCGGGTTTTTTCATGCTCAGTTTCCATCTGATCCGTATTTTCCAGCGCTTTCTGCCTCTGTAATGCACTCAGTTTGCGCCGCACAATAATGGCAAGTTCCGCAGCTTTGGCAGCGGTGCACCGCAAACTCAACGTGTAGGGGGCCTTATGGGCAAGATGGCGATTTTTCTGGGTGGCTTTCTGGTGCTGACCATTTTGATTGGCGTGTTGGCGACCATTTCGCCGGCGTGAGGGGAAGGGCGGTGCAGGGGTTGAAAGCTGTCTATGATTGATTGACCGGGATTGATATTGCCTCTGTGCATTCACTTCTTGAGGTCAACATGTCTTTAACCCTTTTGCTGCGTTGCAGCGATCTGAACAGCACGCGCCGGTATTACCACGATAACTTGGGCTTCACTGCAGTCGAGTCGGCGGAGTCGACCCTGACTGTGTTGTTGCAGGATTGCCGGATCACGTTCACCCAGCAGGACCTGTGGGGCAGTCCCATGGGGTGTTCGGGCACGATTTACTGTGCGATCAAGCAGGTGGATCGATATTACGAGGCTGTGAAGGACAAGGCCGAGATTGCCTGGCCGCTGCAGGACATGCCGTATGGCTCGCGAGAGTTTGGTGTGCGCGATTGCAATGGTTATTACCTTGCGTTTGCGCAGCTTTCGGATGTTGGCCGGGAAGAGGTTTCTCCGTAGTCAGGAAGTAGACTGATCGGGGTTATGCAGTGACTGGCAGGGCCTCTTCGCGGGCAAGCCGCGCTCCCACAGGTTTTGCGGCGTTTGCACTACGGTAGTTCGGCACAGAACCTGTGGGAGCGTGGCTTGTCGGATCGCCGCGAAGGCGGCCTTCCGGTGCCCCGATTCAATGTCTCTGCGCGATCTGGATCAAATTACCGCAGGTGTCGTCGAACACTGCGGTGGTCACCGGCCCCATGGCTGTCGGCGGCTGGGTGAAGTGCACGCCAGCGGCGCTGAGCCTTGCGTACTCGGCGTGCACGTCATCGACCCCGAAAGACGTGTAGGGAATCCCGTCCTGTTTCACCGCCGATTTGAACGGCTTCGCTGCTGGATGGTCGTCCGGTTCCAACAGTAATTCGACACCGTCGGGATCGCCCGGTGAAGTGAGGGTCAGCCAGCGAAACTGGCCCATCGGGATGTCATGCTTGAGTTCGAAGCCGAGTACGTCTCGGTAGAAGGCCAGGGCCTTGGCCTGGTCGTCCACCATCACGCTGGTCACTACGATTTTCATGGGACGGTCCTCCCATCACGCTCACCTGCAATGACCATAGACCTTGATCACGGACGAATCAGCCACCGAAAGATTTGGAAACAGTGCATTCCGTCGACTTGATATCGGGCGATCAAACACGCTGCTTAACTGAGCAGTGCGTTTTTTGATCACAACTCCAGCGGGTTGAATATCGGGGGAATACGCAATGGCTGACAAATTCCGAGTGCTGTTTGTCTGTGCCAGAAATGACGTCCGTTCAGTGTTGGCCGAGGCGTTGCTTCGCCACACGGATTCATCACACTTCGAAGCGTTCAGTGCCGGCCTTGAACCCACAGAGATTGACGCCCGGACACTGGAAGCTCTCGAACACACCGGCATAGAGACCTACGGCCTGTGCAGCAAATCGATCGATGAGTTTGAGGGGCAGGACTTCGATTTCGTCATCACCCTGTGTGACAAGTCTTCCGGGGAAGGCTCACGGATACCAGCCTCCGGTGAGGTGATCGTGTGGAACTTTGAAGACCCTACTACCAGTGAGCGGCATGAACCCTTTCGTCATGCGCTCCAGGAGATTCACGACCGCATAAAGATGTTCGTTACCGTGAAAACCAGGCAGTGAGCATGAGTGACGACGTGGTCCTTCCCCCAAGGAGCGTGAACAATGAAGATCAGGTATCTATCGGTCGCCCTCTGCACGTTCCTGATATTGAACAGCGTTTGCCGGGCGGACACGCTGGCGGTCCCAGGCTCTATCCGGTTCGAGGGCGGCATCGTCGAACGCAGCTGCCGTTCAAGCCTGGGTACAGATCTCACGCTGGCGCTGAGCACCTGTCCTGCTGCCGTCCGAGGCACCGTTCTTAAAGTGAATGACGTAGATCCGCTCACTGCTCGTGCCGATATAACGGTCAAACTGTTCGCCGACAATGACCAGGGTCGCTACTACGACCGGCAATACCGGTTGGTGGATGGTGCAGGCGCGCTAGTGCAGGCCGGGAATTACCTGATCACAATGACCTTGCCCTGACCGTGAGCGTAAAATCCCCCGCAAGCCAACCAGTATCTGAGCCCTCATGCCTGCACACATTCGCCTGGCGGTATCCGACGATGCGCAGTCGTTACCCCGTATCGAGCGTTCCGCTGCTCAAGCCTTCCATGGGATTGCTGAATTGAGTTGGCTGGCAGACGCCCCCGTCATGACCGTTGATCGTCACCGGGCATTGATCGCGCAATCGACCTGTTGGATTGCGGTGGATACTCAAGAGCAGCCTCAAGGTTTCCTGAGTGCCGAACGGCAAGGCAGCGATCTTCATATCCATGAATTATCGGTCAGCCAGCCAATGCAGGGCCATGGTTTGGGGCGAAAGCTGCTGGAAGCCGCGATGGAGCATGCGCGCTCAAACCAACTGCACTGCGTGACGCTGACAACCTTTACACAGGTCCCATGGAACGCTCCCTTTTATCAACGGCTAGGGTTTGAGCAGCACACCGGGGCAACATTGGACGAGCGTTTGGCAGAAATCCTGGCGCGGGAGTACGCCTGCGGTTTTGAGGCAGGTAGCCGATGCGCTATGTCATGGCAGGTGATTGGCGATTCGGTCGAAGAGCCTGGAACCAAAGAGGTCGTTCCGGAAAAACCGGACAATCCGCGCTAGTTTTTACACTCCGCCAACACCACCTGGCAGGTATCCGGCGTACCACCGGATCGGCCGGCGTAGCGTATGCAGTTATTCAGGGATTTTTGCCGGGCGATGCTCAAGGTGGCGCCCCAGGCCAGGCCGCCCTCGCCAGCAGTGGGTAGCGCTTTCGCGTAGCAGTTGGAACCTATGCTTGGGGTGGCAGCGTAGGTGGCAGGCTGCTTGGCTGCACAGCCTGCGATCAGCACCAGGTTGATGGCGAGCAGGGCGGGCAGGAGCCATGACGAACATTGGCGCGCTGATTTGCCGGTCATCCCGCTTCCCCTGCCGCAAGCGGCGTGTTGGTGGTCGTGTCCCCATCAGCTTAGACGGCGTTGCACCTTCCCTGGGTGCCGTTGGGCAGACGGGTTGGCGGCCGGATCAAGGTTATTGCGTCTGATCGACGCTCACTTCCTTCCAGCTGTCATCGGGATCAAACCGCTTCATTGATTCCGCCACTTTGCTGCCGCCAGGTCCCAGGTCTTTCTCGAAGATCTGTCCTTCATGACTGATCATGAAACTCATCACGCCGGTGTCATCGAATTTTGCCGGCCAGGCGATCATTGCAAAGCCACGGCTCATTTTGTCGCCGATGAGGTAGCTGTAGGCGCCACCCGGCGCCGATGGGCCTTGTCCCTTGAGGATGCGGAAGTGGTAACCATGCCAGTCTTCGCCGGCAACGGCCTTGCCGAACAAAGGGCCCAGCGGGCTGATTTGACCGCTGTCGTCTTCCGCCCAGTACAGCCCGTCGTGCTTGCCGGGCGTGCTGAAGATTTGCTGGGCATATTCGAGTGCGCCGTCTCCGTCACGATCCACTGACGCATAGTCCATCTGGGCGTCGTGATAGGTCAGCTCCGCTTGCATCGCGGAGAGTTCGTTGCTGCCGATGCGACGTGCCCGGACTTCAGCGCTGCCGGCCTTGATGTCGAAACGCCAACCGTCCGCGGTTTTTTTCATGGGGATCGGCAGCGTCCAGTCGTCCTTGCCGACAGACAGGATGGCCTCGCGGTCGTTGGGTTTTTCGATGCGATGTTGCTCGTGGTACAGCTTTAAAAACGCCTCCACATCACTGCGCTCCATGCCGCTTCGCGGGATGAAACTGCGCCATTGTTCACCCAGCAGCTCTGTCAGGCGGGCCTGATCGGCTTTTTTCTTGCCCAGGGCGTCGACGAACGCTTGAGCGGCCTTTTCCGGTGTTGGAAATGACTGCTGCGCGGTAACGATGCACGTCCATGCCAAGCCGGTAACGAGCGCCAGGGCTGGGGGGAGCACGCCCATGAGTGCTTTGACTCGAGAATGTTTTTTCACCGACGACCTCCTCCTCTTTGGCGCATGCCTCCACCGGATGGCCTGCTGATCTGATGGCCGGAAGATCGCGCGGCGCTGGTCCGCTGGGCAGAGGCCTGGCTGGCCCGGCCACGGAAGGCTTCCGTATTGCTGCGAGACGGTGAACGCGCACCGGCGAAGGCATTGTTGCGGGCGCTTCCGGGGCTGGCGGCCGGTCGTTTTTGCTGGCGTACCTGCGAGAGATCCTGTCGACGTTGATTCGTCTGGGCGGTCTGTCTCCGGGGCTGCTGATTCTCCCGAATGTTTCTGTTCGTGCCCTGGCCCCTGTCTGCCGCCCTCGGTCTGTCCGCACCGGCTTGCATGCGATTGCCGACCGAGGGGGCGGACTCGGCTCTGCGGGCTTGCTCACGGGCCTGGCGATTGCTGGTGGCCGGCCGTTCGATGCCGGCCCTGTCCATGGAACTGCGCGCTTTTTCACGAGCTTGGGCACGTTGAGCGGTATCGCCTCGAAAGGCTTCCCGCTGCCTGGCGCCATCCAGTTGTCGGCCGAATTGCTCGCGGCTGCGGTTGTCTCGATAGGGCACGCCATCACGATGAACGGAGTTGTGCTGCCATTTGTTCTGATTTCTGTTGATCTGGGTGTTGCGGTTGATGTTGTTGTAGCGGTCGACATCGATGTCAATGTCGTTATCGCCCCAGTCACATTCCCCCCACAACGACGCGACGATGGCCACACCGGTGCCGAACGCCAGCCCGGCCACCAAGGCCTGGCCGGGGTAATAGGCGGGTGGCGGTGGGTAGTACACCGGCGGCGATGCAGGATAGGCCCAGGTGCCGTAAACCGTGGTCGGGTTGTAGGTGGGGACGTACACCACCTGCGGATCGGCCGGCTGAATAATGATGGTCGAACTGCTACTGGCAGGGGGCGGAGCAGCAGGCGTGGTTGCCGGTGCGGGTGCGGGGGCCGCGGCGTTCTCAATGGTCACGTTCTGATACTGGTTGCTCTGCAGGTTGCCGGCTGCTTGCGCCTGGCGACGCAAGCGTTGCACGCCGTTCATGAGATCGTCGGGTTGCGCCAGGAAAGCATCGCCCAGGCGCTGTACCCAAACGGGGTCCTGACCCAGCGTGACCAGGACCTGCGGAAAGGCGACCAAGGCCTGAACGCTCGGATCCCAGGTCTGGTTCGCCACTTGTTTGACCGCATCATCGCCCTTGGCATCCGGGTGTGCCTTGGACCAGGTCACTGCCTCGGCGACTTCCCCCGGGTACGTGGTGGCCATCAGCACTTGTGCCAGCAGCGGGTCTGGATACAGCGCAATGGGCGCCAGCATTTGATCCAGCTGTTCCTCCGTAAACACGGCATCTTTGGCCGCTGCCGCGACAGGCGCGGCAGCGACTGCGGGTGCAGGCGCATCCGGAGGTTGGGCGAGGCAAGGAGATCCACCAAGAAACAGTACAGCTGACATCGCGTAAAACAGTGAAATACGCATTGCCTCATCCCCGTGTGGCCAGGCAGTCCTTGAAAGAACGGGATCAATGTCAGGAAGGGAAAACAGCCAGCCTCGATGACCCTGATTAAGGGTAGCAAATAGATTTTGTTACCCCGATTTCAGTGCGGTTTTTTTTGTGCTGGGACCGCCTGAAAATGCCCAGGCATAAGATTCGTTGCGAATAGTGCTCATCGCCTTCCGTAATATGTGCGGGTCGTATTAGTGAGGGCGGAAAAGATGAGCGTTGGTATCGATGATGGTTTGTACGATTTCCACCGTTCCGTTGATGGCGAACTGAGCCCCCATGCAGACAAGCAAGAAACCCATCAGGCGTGAGATGGCATCAATACCGGATTCGCCCGTTACTTTCATGACCACGCCTGAACCACGCAAACATAACCAAAGGATAAGGGCGGTAAACAGAAAGATTAACGGAGGGGCGGTCAATAACACCCAGGCCGGGAACAGCGTGCTGTGTTTGATCGTGGCAGCGGAGCTAATGATCATCGCGATGGTCCCGGGGCCGGCCGTACTGGGCATGGCCAGAGGGATGAAGGCGAAACTGGCTTTTTCGTTGACGTTGACCGCAGAAGGGGTGCGAGGAGGCTGGGGAAAAAGCATCTTCAAACCCATGATGACAAGAATCCCGCCGCCTGCCATGCGCAAGCCCGGTATGGAAATATTGAAAGCATCCATCACGAACTCACCGATGTAATAGGTCAGTGTCATGATGAGAAAGACATAGAGAGAAGTGAGGAGCGCTTGTTCGTTTTTTTCCTTTTGACTAAGTCCCTTACTCAGGGCGAGAAACAATGCCACTGTCGTGGGGGGATTCGTCAGTGGCAATAGCGCCAGTAATCCGAGTGCGATGGCGTTAAATAGATCGGTCATCTTGTATTTTCCTGAAAGTTGTCGATGCACTCCATTTGAAGTTTCAGATGTCGTTGTCGAGTCGAATTGCGCCCACGCCAAAGCATAGCCATTGATTGCCAATGTGCCCGATCACTGTATCCGCATGGGTTGGCGGCAGGCCTATGTCGCGAAGGGCGGGGTATCGATACCCCGCCCAAACACCGCGACCGGTTCTTGCGTTATGACAGGCGCGACTCGGGTGTCTCGCTGCTCAAGCACGCCGCGGTGACACCCAGGCGCGAGAACACCAGCCACACGAAGAGCAGCACACTGCAGCCAACGAGGATGGAGGCGCCGGCAATCAATGGCTCGACTGCCGGGAAGCCCTTGAGGCGCAATGTCAGTGCGCCGAGCATCACCGGGACGCCCAGGTTGTACATCCAGAACTGTGCCGCGGCTGCGCGCCCTTCGGTGATGGATGGATGCACGGTGCCGACGAGTCCGAACAGTGCCATCGACACCCATCCCAACAGATTGATGTGGGCATGCACCGCGAAGAGCGAGTGATCGCCGGACGCGCCCATCGCCACACCCAGCAGCACTCCGGTGGCAAAGTAGAGGGCCGCGAGCCGAAACCAGGTCCGCGAAAGAGGGTTGTGATTCATGGCATTCACCTCATGCGCCCCGAGGCGCGTTCAGTTGTTGAAACGATCTGAAGTCGTTATGCCAGTGGCACATCCCGTGACATCGTGCCCGATGGCGTCGACTTGTTGTTGATTGCCTATCCTGTGCCTATTATGAGACTCATGTCTCATTACAAGACGGAGTATCATAGATTCCATGACTCCCAAAAAGTCAATTCCGCCGAGTGGTCACGACGATCCGCAAGGTCGCGTTAACCAGCGACTGCGAACGCGGCAGGCGCTCATCGATGCCGCCATTGCCATGCGCGACGAGGGGCAAAATCCAACGGTTGCGCAAGTGGCCGAGCGGGCGATGGTGTCGCGTGCCACGGCGTATCGCTACTTCCCCTCGATGGAGGCGTTGATCAGCGAGACGGCGGCCGATCGCGACATGCAACCGCTGGAGCGCATCTGGCGGCCGGGAGACGATCCGGTGAAAGGGATTGGCCTGGCGGCCAATGCGTTGAACAAACTCTTGATCGATGACGAGATCGGCCTGCACGTGATGGAGCGTTCGTTCATGACGGTGTGGCTCGAAAACGAGGCCCACGAGATGCCCCTGCGGCCTGGCCGACGCATGAGCTACATCGAGCCGATTGTCGACTCGCTGAAGGACGTGCTCTCACCCCGGGCGCGGAAACGACTGAAGCAGGCGCTGTCGATTGTCATGGGGACCGAAGCTTTGATCGCCGTGCGCGATGTTGGCGGCGCGAGCCTCGAAGAATCACTGAGTGCTGCGGCCTGGGCGGCTCGGGCGCTGGTGCGTCAGGCACTGGTAGAGGATGAACAGGCGCGACGAAAGCGCAACGCGGCGCCTGGAAGCGAACGACCCACTGCGTAGCATCGGAACGAAGCCAATCCCTTGTGGAAGCGAGCCTGCTCGCGAAAGGGCCGTGTCAGCCTACATCAATGGCGGCTGCCAGA
>NZ_JABFMU010000048.1:0-14181 GCF_013359695.1 Pseudomonas sp. C2B4 | reverse complement strand
CACCACCGCCGAAGTAGGTCTCCATCGGTGCTTCGAACAACGGCGTTTGCAGGCGCAGCCGCTCGACAAGGTCAGGGTTGCCAATGAAGGGTTTGCCAAAGGCCACCATGTCCGCGTGGTTCGAGGCCGTGGCATCCAGGGCTCGCTGCCGGTCGTAGCCGTTGTTGGCGATGTAGGCGCCCCCGAAGGCTTCGCGAAGGGCCTGTACGTCAAACAGTTCGGCGCCATTACCGCCGTGCAGTTGTCCTTCGACGATATGCAGATACGCGAGCCCCATTTCGCCGAGACGACGTGCCAGGTAGCTGTGTGTCTCCATCAAGTTGCTGTCCAGCGGCGTATCGCCAATCGCGGTGGACAGCGGCGACAGTCTCAGCCCCACGCGGTCTGCCCCCCAGATTTCGGCGACGGCTTCCACGACTTCCAGCGGGAAGCGGGCGCGGTTCTCAAGGGAGCCCCCGTAGCGGTCATCGCGATGATTGGTGCTGTCGCGCAAAAACTGCTCCAGCAGATAACCGTTGGCCGCGTGCACCTCGACACCGTCGAACCCGGCAGCCTTCGCCAGACGCGCCGCATGACGATAGTCCTCCAGGATGCCGGCGATTTCCTCGGTCGCCAGCGCACGCGGCATTGACGGAGGCTGGTTGCCGGCTTCGGTGAAGACGTTGCCGCCAGCCTGGATTGCTGAAGGTGCCACCGGTGCGGCGCCACCTTCCTGCAGGCTGACGTGGGACATGCGCCCCACGTGCCAGAGTTGCAGCACGATTCGACCACCGGCCGCATGCACGGCCTCCGTCACAGGCTTCCAGGCGTCCACATGTGCATCCGTGTAGATCCCGGGCGTGTACGCATAGCCTCGGCCCTGGCGGGAGATATTCGTGGCCTCGGTGATGATCAATCCCGCCGTGGCGCGCTGGGCGTAGTACTCGATGGCCAGGGGCGTCTGAACGCCGTCCATGCTGGCTCGGGAGCGGGTCAGCGGCGCCATGGCGATTCTGTTGCGCACGTCGATGGCGCCGAGGCGGGTAGGGGTGAAAAGGGTTTCGGAAGTCATGGCAGCTCCAGGTTCAATGCAGAGGGTTCTGGATGGTTGTGCCGGCCAGGGCCAGCGGCTCATCAGTGAGGCTCAGCATGCGCGCCGTGACGTCATTCATATAATTTATTAGTTGAATTTTAGTTATGTGGTTGGCGATATAACTTGTCAGCCAAGGGTAAGGCACACAGCAACAACGCCGATGGCGCAAGGGTGGGGTGGGCGCCACCCCATCTACATGAGTGGGGGAGTGAACTGGGGGTTGTCGGTAGGCTGTTGGCTGGAAACATTCGAGGGACATTGAATGACAGCGGCAAATGGATCACCCCAGGGAACACGCAGCAAAGCCCCCCGGCAAGTCGCCACACGCGTGGCCGGCATGCCTCAGATGCGTCGCGCGGATCGTCCCGATCGCGATGCCCGTGCGTTTCTGCGCATGCTTAACATGGCGACTCGCCTGCGCCCCGTCGAACACTATTCGCTGCGCGAATTGCGTGAAGTATGGCGCTTGACGTCGCAGGCCCTGAGCCAGGATGTCCCGGTCGCGACGGTCAGCGAGGCCGTTATCGAGGGGCCTGGCGGGCCGATCGAGCTGCGTATTTTCCGGCCGGACACTACCGATCAACCACTGCCGGCGTTCCTCTGGTGCCATGGCGGCGGGTTTGTGGTCGGTGGGCTGGATACCGCTGAATCGATTTGCCGCAGCACGGCACACAACGCCCACTGCATCAGCATTGCCGTGCGCTATCGACTGGCGCCGGAGCATGATTTGGCGGCGGGGCGCGAGGATTGCCTCGCGGCGCTGCAATGGATTGCCCAAAACGGCGCGATGCTGGGGATCGATACCACGCGGCTGGCCATCGGCGGTGACTCGGCCGGTGGCAACATTTGTGCTGCGGTGGTCCAGCAAGCATTGCGCGATGGCGGGCCCTCGCTCTGCCTGCAGGTACTGGCCTATCCGGCGACCGATCTGCTGCAGGAGTTTCCATCCCTGCTCGAGAATGCCGAAGGCTTCATGATCACGGATCAACTGCTGGCGCAGATCAAGCAGACCGTGGCCGGCTCGTTCGACGGGCTGGATCCGCAAGACCCCTGGCTGTCGCCGCGCCGGAGCAAAGATATGCGCGGCTTGCCACCCGCCGTGGTCATCAGTGCCGGTTTCGACCCTATCCGTGACGACGGGCTGGACTACACCACGCGCCTGCGTGCAGCGGGGGTGTCGGTGGAACTTCTGCACTATGCAGGGCAGTTCCATGGCTTCCTGAATTTCGACGCCGTCATCGGTGCTGGCCGCGATGCCTTGCAGCGCATCGGTGACGCGCTGGCCGCCGCTTTTCGCGCCGAATCCGCGCTGGATCGCACGATGGAGATTGCCGACGCAGCGCCCAGGCAGGCATCGAACCTGTGCGCGACCATGGGTGAACTGACGACCTCCAGCCTGATGACCTGGGTGGCGACCGAACGCTGGAGCGGCACGCTGTTGCGCCAGGTTTCGCCATTGTCCGCCCGCGCCGCCCACTGGGTGCTGCAACCCTTGTGCGTGCCCTTGACCCTGATGCGCCGCCGGCTGATCGCACGACTCGACCGGCGACTTGCTCGCCAGACCTATCCAGAGACGCAAATCTGATCCAGGAGTATTGCCGTGGGAATGCTTGATCCGTTCCAGATGTGGCGTGATGCCGTCAACCTGATCGAAGGCGAAGTGAATGCGTTCGCTGCTCGAAAAATGGAGTCGGCGGAGTTTGCCCAGGCTGCCAACCAGTTTTCCAAAGTGTCTGTCGGCATGCAGCATGTGTTCGAACGTTCGCTGGCCAGTGTCTTGCGACGCCTGGAGCTGCCCAGCCGCTCCGAACTGGACACGCTCGCCGCCTCCGTGCAGCGCATCGAAGACAAGCTCGATCAATTGCTCCCGGCGCCCGTCAGTCTTTCGGTGGCGCCTCGACCGTCACGCAGCCGTCGTCCGTCACCGCCATCGAACACCTCGCCAGTGGCGGCGAAATCGGTGAAAAGAGCATTGAAGCCAGCCGCCAGGCGTGCGCCCAAAGAGGATTGAATGATGGCAACCACTCACTCAGGCCAAAGGCATCTCCATTCCTTCGTGAACCGGTTACGCACCGAAGCCGATCGAATGATCAAGCGCCGCATCAAGGGCCTCGAATACCTGGGTTCGCCGGGACCCGCCATGGGCATGACACCCAAGACCTTGCTGCACCGGCGTGGCACGCTCAGCCTTTACCGGTACCACGCGACCTGCAAGGACGTGTACCGGGTGCCGTTGCTGTTGGTCATGGCGACCACCAACAAGGCTTACATCTTCGATCTGGCCAAGCGCCAGAGCCTGATCGAATTCCTGCTCGGGCGTGGCTACGACATCTATGTGATGGACTGGAATGCGCCGACCCAGGCGGAGCGGCACCTGCGGATCGAGGACTACGTCCTTGACTTCATTCCCGACTGTATCGCCCGGGTACAGGCCGACACCGGGGTCGAGGAGGTCACCCTCGCCGGTTATTGCATGGGTGGCGTGCTGTCGACGCTCTATGCGGCGCTGCATCCCGACGGCCCGTTGAAGAACCTGGTGTGCTTCACGACACCGGTCGACTGGTCGCAGATGAGCTGGTCCCAAGGCATCGCCAACCCGCGTTTTTTCGAGGTCGATCGGCTGGTCGATACGCTGGGCATCATCCCGGGCGACATGATCATGAAAGCGATAGACCTGCAACGTCCGGCCGGCCGCATCGCCGGACACCTGCGGCTATGGGACAACCTGTGGAACGACAGCTACGTCAGGAACCATCGGATGATGGTGGGCTGGGGTCACGATAACTTGCCGCTGGCGGGCGAGTACTACCGTCAGATCATCAAGGAGTTGTTGTGGAAGAACAGCCTGCATGAGGGCAGCTTGCACATTGCAAACCGGGCGATTGATCTGGCGAACATCAAGGTGCCCTTGCTGCATATGATCGCCGAGCACGACACCCTGGTTCCTCCGGCCTGCGCTCAACCCCTGGTGGCGCAAGTGGGGTCGCTGGACAAGCAGGAAATCATCCTGCCGGGTGGCCACGTCAGCCTGATCGCGGGACCCGCCGCGAAGAAGCGCATGTGGCCGGCGCTCGATGAGTGGCTGGGCCAGCGTTCCCTGTAACCGTCTTATCCCTCACAACCGATAACGTTCAAAAGAGGTGAAATGCAATGAACCTTGGTGCGATGTTGCGCGGGCAACGGATTTTGATCACGGGCGCCTCTTCGGGGCTTGGCAGCCATTTCGCCCGATTGGCGGCCAGTTGCGGCGCCCAGGTGGTGATCGGTGCACGCCGTACCTCGCGACTGGAGGCTTTGGCCGCTGAACTCCAGGCATTGGGCGCGGAGCAGGTGACGGTCATCGAACTGGACGTCGCCTCCCAATCCTCCGTCGCGCAGGCGGTCGCCGCGATTGCCGAAACGGGCAAACCGCTGGATGTGGTGGTCAACAATGCGGGAGTGGGGCACGAAGGGGCGGCGCTGACGCAGCCGCTCGATGAGTTCGACGACATCATCGCTACCAATCTGCGCGGTGTCTGGCTGGTGTCCACGGAAGTGGCACGGCGATGGAAAGCGCAAGGTCAGGCCGGGATCATCGTCAACATTGCCTCGATTCAGGGGGAGCGGGTGATGCCGGGCGTCGCCGCGTATTCGGCCTCCAAGGCTGCCGTCGTGCATTTGACCAAGAGCCTGGCGCTGGAGTGGGCCCGTCATGGCATTCGCGTCAATGCGATCGCACCGGGCTACATTTCTACCGAGATGACGGAAGCGGTGTGGGATACCCCGCAGGGGGCGGCGCTGATCAAACGCATCCCCATGCAGCGCCTCGGCACCGCGCAGGAACTGGATGGCGCGCTGTTGCTGCTGGCAACACAGGCATCGTCGTGGATGACGGGCTCGGTGATTACCGTGGACGGCGGGCATCTTGTCTCGAGCCTGTAAAGGCAAGCGTTGAAGCGGTGTCCACGCCGCCTCTTCACGCTGGACTTCCTTGATTGGTCGTTGAGAGAGGCGGCGTGAGAAACCGGAAAACAGAGTACCTCAGGCGCTATTTGATCTGCACGATGACCGGACCTTCCGTTACGATCGGCGGGTCCGCGTGGATATGTGATGCATTTTTCTGAATCCATTCCCGTGCGACTTTCAGGCTCGCATCGCTGCCGGCCTTGTCCGTGCAAACAGTCACCGCCGTACCACCATCGCCTGTGTTGAGCAGTGTGTAGCTGACGAGGCCAGGCACTGTCCGCAGGGTCGCTTCGACGTCGGCGTTGCGCTCTTCCATTAGCTTGAAAAGCTGCTTTGCTCCAGTACCCAGGTAGGTTCTTATCACGGCATACATGATTGTCTCCTTCGGGAGGACCGCGCGGACCCTGTCCAGGTCCGCTGAGGGCAGCGATCTCCCAGCTTTCAATTCGCCCGATTCATTAAGCTTAGCCACCCGCCGCACACTGGCGGAATGCAACGACCATCGGCGGTTTCAGGCTGATAGGCAGCCACTGACCCGTTGCGGGTTAGCGGCGATAGTAGCGATGATCGTTCTCGTAGCGGTGCCGCATGGCCCGATGATGATGGCGTTCCCAATCACGATGGCGTTCGGCTTCCCGGCGAGCCTGCTCTCTGCGCCACTGTTCCCTGCGCCAGTCGTCCCGGCGCCAATCGTCGCGACGATCGTGCCAGCGGCCGTCATGCCAGTAACGGTCGTCATGGGCCAGCAACGGCCCTGCCTGCGTGCCAGCCGTACTGGCCAAGGCCGGCCAAGGGTTGCCCGCGGACTGGACAGGCGTCTGAACGGCCGGGGCTTCAGGGGCAAAGACAGGCGTTGAAGTCTTCATCGGTGTGGCGGATGCCGAGCCCACTGCCGCGAACGCGAACAGGCCGAAGAGCACCATCCGTGGGACATGGAATTTCATGAGCGAAGACAACCTCTGATTGACAATTGGACGTGTGGCCATCTGGCTGGGTGACGCCTGCGAGGTCGCGCTTACCGAGCGAAAATGTGCCTATCCAGATAGACCGATAAATCGAGAAAAGTTCTAGGGCGCCGTTTGCCCGTGATGCATTGCGGGGGACGGTCGTACCCTCAAGGCAACCGTTCAATGGCAGAATCTCCTCAACTTGATCGTTTTGGAGAACACCATGCTTCGTGCGTTTGAACGAAGGCTCGACCCCTTTCCACCTGACGAGGTACCACCGCCACCCGACGGTCTGGCTCGCTTCCTGTGGGCCTGTACGCGGGGTGCTCGCGGTTACATCCTGGTGTTTGCGTTGCTCAGTGCCGGTGTGTCGATTTATGAAGCCTGGCTGTTTTCCTTCCTCGGGCAGGTCGTGGACCTGCTCTCGACCTGGCAGGCAGGCGGTGAAGCGGCCGAGCAGGAAACTCGCGTGTTGTGGGGCATGGGCATCATAATGGTGGCCAGTGTCGGGCTGGTGGCGTTGCGTACCATGGTGCAGCACCAGATATTGGCGATTAACTTGCCGTTGCGGCTGCGCTGGGACTTCCATCGCCTGATGCTGCGGCAAAGCCTTTCATTTTTTTCCGATGAGTTTTCCGGCCGGGTCACCACCAAGGTGATGCAGACGGCGCTGGCCGTGCGCGACATGCTGTTTACCCTGATCGAGATCGCACCCGGCATCGGGGTGTATTTCATCGCGATCATCGCGCTGGCCGGCGGCTTCGCTGCGAAACTGATGCTGCCTTTCGTTGCCTGGGTCCTGTTGTTCGGGCTGGCCATGTGGTACTTCGTGCCCCGCCTGGGGAAAGTCGGGCAGGAACAGGCCAATGCGCGGTCGATGATGACCGGGCGTATCTCGGACGCCTACACCAATATCACGACCGTGAAGCTGTTCTCCCACTCCAATCGTGAAGCGCACTTCGCCCGTGCGGCGATGGAGGATTTCAAGCAAACCGGCTTTCGCCAGATGCGCCTGGTCAGCCAGTTCGAGATCGTCAACCAGGCGTTGGTGGTGGCGTTGATCATGGCAGCCGGTGGCTATGCCCTGTGGTTATGGCACCAGGGAGAGGTCGGCGCCGGTGCCGTGGCGGCAATCACCGCCATGGCGTTGCGCATCAATGGCATGTCGCACTGGATCATGTGGCAAATGACCTCGCTGTTCGAGAGCATCGGCACCGTGCAGGATGGCATGGCAACCTTTACCCGCGGCCCAAAGGTGAAGGATGCGCCGGACGCGGGCGTCCTGGTGACCTCCGGCGGCGCGGTCACCTTCGATAAGGTGAGCTTCAACTACAACGGCGAACGCCAGGTGCTCGATGGCCTGAGCCTGAGCATCCGCCCGGGCGAAAAAATCGGCCTGGTGGGCCGCTCTGGCGCGGGCAAATCCACGCTGATCAACCTGCTGCTGCGCTTTTATGACGTCGACAGCGGGGAGATTCGCATCGACGGCCAGAACATCGCACACGTGACGCAAGACAGCCTGCGCGGCGCCATCGGCATGGTCACGCAGGACACCTCCCTGCTGCACCGTTCCATTCGCGACAACATCGCCTACGGCCGCCCCGAGGCGACCGACGCGCAAGTCCGCAGCGCGGCGGCCAGTGCCCAGGCCGATGAGTTCATCCGCCAACTGAGCGACCGGCAAGGCCATACCGGCTACGACACCCTGGTGGGAGAGCGGGGCATCAAGCTGTCGGGCGGCCAGCGTCAACGCGTCGCGATTGCCCGGGTGATGCTCAAGAACGCCCCGATCCTGCTGCTCGACGAGGCCACCAGTGCGCTGGATTCGGAAGTCGAAGTGGCCATCCAGGAAAGCCTCGATGAAATGATGCAGGGCAAGACCGTGATCGCCATCGCCCATCGACTGTCCACGATTGCGGCCATGGACCGGCTCATTGTCATGGATGACGGACGCATCATCGAACAGGGTACCCATAGCGAATTGCTCGGGAAAAACGGCGTCTATGCGCGGCTGTGGCAGCATCAAAGCGGCGGGTTCCTGGGGGAGGATCAGGGCGTGGTCGAGGCGATGGATCAGGCGTGAGCGTGATGGGTGTGTTCCATCGCAGCGGCGGTGGCGGGATTGATCAGCCGGATAAGGCGAGGCCGGCTGCGAAAAAAAGGCGCTCAGCTGACGCTGGCGCCTTGAAAGGAGTTTCGCCACCTGAGCCGCGCTTACCGGGACAAGCGCTACAGCAGGCAGGTGAATTATTCATCGATTACCGCCAGCCTTTCGGACAATTCACGTCAGGTATTTGATAGTTGATGACGCCGTTGCGGATTTCCGGGCTTGCCGACCAATTGTTTGCGCCATTCCCTGGGGCTCTGTCCGTACCAACGGTGGAACGCTCGGGTAAAAGCACTTTGGTCGCTGTAGCCGAGCAGGTCCGCCAACTGCGAAATCTTGATCGTCGAGTCTTGCAGGTAGTGACAAGCCATGGCCTGGCGAGCATCGGACAGTAAGTCCTGGAAGGTGAACCCTTCGAGTTCCAGTTGGCGCTGGAGCTTGCGCGTGCTCAGGCGCATGAACGCGGCGATGTACTCGATGTTGGCGCGGCCTTCGGGCATGAAGTTTCGAATCAGTTGCTGAACCAGCGCCGGCAATTCTTCGGCGGACATCTGCGTCAGGTGGTCGAGGTGCTTGCGAATCAGCCGGTGCAAGGCCGGGTCTGCCGACTCCAGCGGCGTATCGAGAGAACCGGCGTCGAACATCAGGCCGTTGTAGGTCGTATTGAAGCTGGGGACCATGCCGATGAGGCGACGGAATTGCCCGGGTTCGGCAACCGGCGTGTGCCTGAACAACATCGCCTGGGGTTGCCAGCGTTTGCCCAGCAACGTGCGCATCAACTGCACGCCCACACCCAGGGCCAGTTCCGAACCCTGACGGTAGCCGGGCATTGACGTGTCGGAGATGGTGTAGGACAGGATCGCGTGCTTGCCCTGTTCGTCGAGGGTGATTTTCGCGGCGCCGGAATGGATGTGGTAGTAGGCGGTCAGTCCGGTCAGCGCTTCGCGCACATCCCTGGCATTGCGAAACAGGTAGAGCAGGGGGCCGAAAATGCTCACGCCCTGGGCCAGGCCGAACTGCATGGCGAACAGGCGGTTCTGCGACTCCATTTCGCACAGCACCAGCAGGTCGAGCATTTTGCTGTAGGAAATCAGGCTGTCGGGAAGTTCTTCCAGATCCAGGGGCAAGCCGGCGCGTTTCAGCATTTTTTCCGGGTTTAGCCCCTGTTTCGACGAAAATTCAGAGAAGTTTGCCAGCCCCGCGGCACGGACGAAGTCGATCATTTTGAGCCCACTTATTGTTTTTGTTGGTCGTGCAAAGGCTGGAAAAACAGACGTCGGCTCCCCCTCGCTTTGTCGCGTATTGAAAGATTGCAGGCGTCAAATGTCAAATTTTCACTGGGCGCCTGATGCAGCATGTGGACTGATCCGATCGTGATCCGAAGCCAATCATCAGGAGAACAAGAAAATGGCGATGCCTCATCAAGTCCACGAACACAAAGACCTGTTGACCCTGAACACCAACGAGCTGCCGATGTACAAGGACGCCTTGCCGGGCGTGCCAGGCGTTGACGTGCAGCCGCTGTTTCTCGACCCAAGCGCCGGCATCTGGGTGCTGCGCGTGGTGTTCCAGCCGGGCGTAGTCCTGCCGCGTCACTATCACACCGGCACCGTGCACTTTTTCACCCTCACCGGCCGATGGAACTACGTCGAATATCCGGATCAGCCGCAGACGGCCGGCAGCTACCTGTTCGAGCCGGGCGGTTCGATCCATCAGTTCATGGTCCCGTCCACCAACACCGAGCCGACCGATACCGTCATGGTGGTCCACGGCGCCAATGTGAACTTCGACAGCGAAGGCAACTACCTCGGCCTGATGGATGCCAGCGACATCATGCATCTGTTCGATCACCTGGTGCGCGAGCGCGGCCTGGAACCTGCGAAGTACATCACGCCACGCGCCGCCGACTACACCACGCGCGCGCGATAACCCGCCAGGTCACCTGCCTTGGGCGGGTGACATTTCTCATCCGGTCATTCCCACCTGCACGGCATACAGCGCGTTTGGCGCCTGTGCGCGTGGGCCATTGCCCAAGGACATTTTATGACTGACGTCACGATGCCCACCGGTAGCGCGGGACAAACCCCCGAGGTGCCACGCTCCGTTTTCATCACCGGGGCCAGCGGTTTCATCGGCCGTGCCCTGGCTGCGCGCTACAAGGCGCTCGGCGCGCAAGTGCGCGGCATGGACCTGATTGCCGACCCGGCCAACGACATCGTGGCCGGTGACCTGACCCGGCCGTACAGTTGGGCGAATCACGCGGTTGGCTGTGAACTATTCATCAATACCGCCGCGGTGGTGTCGCTCGCCGCGTCCTGGAAGTTGTATCGCGACGTCTCGGTGCAAGGCGTGCGCAACTGCCTGGATGTCGCCATTGCCGGTGGCGCCAGGCGGTTCGTGCAGTTTTCCTCGATTGCGGCCCTCGGCTGGGACTATCAGGGCGAGGCCGATGAGCGCAGCGATGTGGTGATCGGCAATCACTACCGCTATGGCGTGGCCAAGGGTGCCAGCGAACATGTGGTGCTGGCGGCGCACGCGGCGGGGGAGATCGATTGCACCATCGTGCGACCGGGCGATGTCTATGGCCCCGGCTCGCGAGCCTGGCTCAGTGAGCCGATGAAGATGGCCAAGGCCGGTGCCCTGATTCTGCCCAATGGCGGCAAGGGCATCTTCACCCCGGTGTACATCGACGACCTGCTCGATGGCGTCATGTTGGCCGCCGGTCTGCCTCAAGCCATCGGCCAGATCTTCCATATCAGCGCCAGCCATGCCGTCAGCTGCAAGACGTTTTTCTCCAGCCACTGGCGTTGGGCCGGGCGCAACGGCACGCCACACACCTTGCCCTTGTGCGTGGCCGTGGCGATCACCCATGTGCTCTGGACTGTGAATCGCTTGCTCAAGAAGCAGGGCGAAGTCGCGCCGGACACCATGTACATGTTCGCCCGCAGAGGTGGCGTGTCCATCGCCAAGGCTCAACAGGTGCTCGGTTACCAACCCAAGGTCGATCTGGAGGAAGGCTTGCGCCGCTCCGAAGCCTGGCTGCGTGAAAGCGGTCAGATCGGCTGACGGCCAGGCCCAGGTTAATCCCACCCCAATAATGACAAGAGGGACGCCCCATGAAAGCGGTAGTGATGCGCGATAAACAACTGCTGGTCGACACACTCAAGGCACCGGTGCCTGCGGTCGGCGAAGTGCTGGTCAAGACCCTGGCCTGTGGCATCTGCGGCTCGGACCTGCACATGTTCCACCATTGCGAGCATGTGCTCGGCAACTTCAAGCGCAGCGGTATTCCGGTCGATTTCGACGCCGGTCAGGACGTGGTGTTCGGACACGAGTTCTGTGGCGAAATCCTCGACCACGGACCGGGCAGCGACAAAAAACTCAAGGTCGGCACGCGGGTGTGTTCGATGCCGTTCATCTTCAATCGCAACGGCTTTGAGCATGTCGGTTTTTCCAATGGCTATCCGGGCGGCTATGGCGAGCAGATGCTGCTTGCAGAAGGATTGCTGGTGCCGGTGCCGGGTGATTTACCGGCGCATCTCGCAGCGCTGACAGAGCCGATGTCCGTTGCCGTCCACGCGGTCAACCGGGCCCGACTTGAAGGTGATGAAGTGCCTATCGTGATCGGTTGCGGTCCGATTGGCCTGGCCATGATCGCCGTGCTCAAGTCCCGTGGCATCGGCCCTGTGGTGGCTTCGGACTTCTCGCCCAAACGTCGCGCACTGGCGGAAAAAATGGGCGCCGATGTGGTGGTCAATCCGACCGAGCAGTCCCCGTATCAGTCCTGGGTCGAGGTGGCGGCCCCGGCCGGCTACGACATCAAGGGCCCGCAGGCCATGTACGGTCTGGGGCCGCAGCCCAAGCCCTGCGTGATCTTCGAGTGCGTTGGCATTCCGGGTCTGATCCAGCACGTGTTGCAGAGCGCGCCGCCGCGCAGTCGCCTGATGGTGGTGGGCGTGTGCATGGAGTCGGACCGGATTGAACCGATGGTCGGCATCGCCAAGGAAATGAATATCAGCTTCGCCTATGGCTATAACGGCGAGGAATTTGCCCAGACCTTGTACGACCTGGCCGAGCAGAAGTTCGACGCGTCGCCGCTGATCACCTCTACGGTCGGGCTCGATGGCGTGGCCGAGGCGTTCGCGGCCCTGAGCAAACCTGATGAACAAGCCAAGGTGATGATCACGTTCGAATGACCCGCAAGGGTCGTTCACAGCACGTAATTGCGGGAAGCAAACATGATGAAATTCAAGATCTGTAAGGGCCTGCTGTGGCCCCTGATGGCGGCTGTGTCACTCATCGTGACGAGCGCTTCGGTGGCGGCGGCCGACAAGAAACCCAACATCCTGGTGATCTGGGGCGACGACATCGGCTGGCAGAACGTCAGTGCCTACGGCATGGGCACCATGGGTTACACCACGCCGAGCATCGACAGCATCGGCGCCGAAGGCATTCGTTTCACCGATCATTACGGGCAACCGTCCTGTACGGCGGGGCGCGCCGCGTTCATCACCGGCCAGTATCCGATTCGTTCCGGGATGACCACGGTCGGTCAACCGGGTGACAAGCTCGGCTTGCAGGCGGCTTCACCGAGCCTGGCCGAGGTGCTGAAGAAGGCCGGCTACGCCACCGGCCAGTTTGGCAAGAACCACCTCGGCGATCGCAACGAGCATTTGCCCACGGTCCACGGTTTCGATGAATTCTTCGGCAACCTGTACCACCTCAACACTCAGGAAGAATCCGAGCAGCGTGATTTCCAGAATTTCGCCAAGGCCTATTCCGGGAGCCTTGAAGCCTATGAGGGCAAGTTCGGTACCCGGGGCGTCCTGCATTCCTATGCCAGCAATACCGATGACGCCACGCAAGACCCGCGCTTCGGCCGGGTCGGCAAACAGACCATCGAGGACACAGGCCCGCTGACCCAGAAGCGCATGGAAATGTTCGATGAAGAGGAGGTCGCGACCAAGGCCATGGGCTTCATGAAGCAAGCCAAGGCTGCGGACAAACCGTTCTTCGTCTGGATGAACACCTCGCGCATGCACCTCTACACGCGCCTCAATGACAAATGGCGCTATGCCGCCGAGAAGTACAGCTCCGAAGGCGACCTGTATGGCTCCGGCATGCTGCAGCACGATCATGACGTCGGCCAGATTCTCGATTTCCTCAAGGAAAACGGTCTGGATGAGAACACCATCGTCTGGTACTCCACCGACAACGGCCCCGAGCATTCCTCCTGGCCGCACGGTGGGACGACACCGTTTCGCAGCGAGAAAATGTCCACCTACGAGGGCGGCGTGCGGGTCATCTCGATGCTGCGTTGGCCAGGTGTGATCAAGCCTGGCCAGGTGCTCAACGGTATCCAGGCGCACATGGACATGTTCACCAGCCTGGCGGCCGCGGCTGGCGTCAAAGATGTCGCTGCCGACATCAAGCAGGAGAAAAAGCAGTACATCGACGGGGTCAACAACCTGCCTTACTGGAAGGGCGAAGCCAAGGACTCGGCACGCAACAGCCTCTTTTACTATTACGAAAGCAAGTTGACCGCCGTCCGTCTCGGCCCCTGGAAATTCCACCTGTCGACCAAGGAAGACTATTACGCCAACCTGGTGCCGCGCACCGTGCCACTGGTGTTCAACCTGCGCATGGACCCGTTCGAGAGCTACGACAACAAGGATTCTTACGGGCATCTGCTGCAAAAGGTCTCGTGGCTGATTCAACCCGTGGGCGAGATCATCGGGGCGCACTTGAAGACCCTCGCCGAGTACCCGCCGGTGCAAGGTGGAAAAAGCTACGACATGTCGAATCTGGTGCAGGATTTCCTCAATCGCGCCAAACAATAAACCAGGCTGAAAACTGTGGGAGTGGGCTTGCTCGCGAAGGCTTTGTGTCAGGCGACGTGTATTTTGAGGGTGTACATATCCATTCCTGCGGTAACGGCTGCTGGCGGTTTCGCTCTTATAGCGATTCACTTGGAAAAGCCTGTAGGAGCGAGCTCTGCTCGCGAAAAACGTCCAGACAACGCGGGCATCCAGACAGCCCGCGTTATCGTTGACGTCCATCGCGAGCAGGCTGAACTGGCCTAATGATTTTGGACACTTCAATCGGGCGCT
>NZ_JABFMU010000047.1 GCF_013359695.1 Pseudomonas sp. C2B4 | reverse complement strand
GTGCCTGCTCGCGAAAGCGGTGGGTCGGTCAGTATCGATGTTGGATGTGATGGCCTCTTCGCGAGCAGGCTCGCTCCCACAGGGATTCACTGTGTCTTCAGGCAGGCAAAAAAAGCCCCGCGACCGAATGGGGCGCGGGGCAAAGAATTGGTTGGTTGCGGCCAACCAAAGGAGCTCTGTCAAAACGGTTACTTGCTGGCGACTGTCTCCGGCTGCCAGCCGCCACCGAGGGCCTTGTAGATCGCGACGATGCCGCGATACAGATCGACTTCGGCCTGGGCCTGGGTGTCTTCCGCCGCCAACCGCTCACGCTGGGCATCGAGCAGCACGAGGAAATCGGCAGTGCCTTCGCGGTAGCGGATTTCGGCGAGATCCGCCGCGGAACGGCTCGACTCGCTCTGGCGAATCAACGAAATCAGCCGCTGTTGGCGTTTGCCGTAGTCGCTGAAGGCGTTTTCCGATTCTTCCAGGGCCAGCAGTACCTGCTGCTCGTAGGTCGCCAGGGCGCCTTCGGCATCGGCGTCGGCGCCGCGTATGCGGGCTTTTACGCTACCCAGGTCAAACGCCGCCCAGGTGATGCTCGGGCCCAGTGCCCAGGCGTTGGCCGCCGAGGAACCGATCTGCGAACCCCGTCCGGCGGTCCAGCCGAGGAAACCGCTGAGGCTGACACGCGGGAACAGATCAGCCTTGGCCACGCCGATACGTGCCGTGGCCGAAGCCAGTTTGCGCTCGGCGCTGAGGATGTCCGGACGGCGTTGCAGCAGCTCGGCGGGATCACCGATCGGCAAGGCCTTGGCAATCGCCGGCAAGTCTTTCGGGCTCAGGTCCACGGTCAACTTGTCCGGGCGCTGGCCCAGCAGGGTGGCGATACGGTTTTTCTGCCGGACCTGTTCGGCCTGCAATTGCGGCACGCTGGCTTCGACCGAAGCCAGGCGGGCATCGGCGCGTTCCACATCGAGCTGATCGCCCACGCCGGCATCACGCAGGCTGATGGTGATCTTGCGCGACTCCTGCTGGTTGTTCAGGTTGGCCAGGGCAATTTTTTCCCGCAGTTGCGCACCCCGCAGCTGACCGTAGGCGTCCACCAGTTCGGCAATCATGGTGACTTGCAGCTGGTACAGATCAGCCTCAAGTGCCTGTTGCTCGGCATCGGCCGACTCCAGGTTGCGCTGGATGCGGCCAAACAGGTCGATCTCCCACGCCATGTCCAGACCCAGGTCGTAGCGTTCGCTATTGACCCGCTGGGTGGTTTCGCCAGGAATCTGCCCTTTGCCCAAATCGCTGCTGACACGGCTGGTGACGGTCGGCATGGCGTCATTGCTGACATCATCGCGGATCGCCCGGGCCGCTTTCCAGCGAGCGAAGGCGACGCGCAAATCACGGTTGCCCTTGAGGGACTCGGTCACCAACTGGTTGAGCGTTGGGTCTTCGAACTGCTGCCACCAGATGCCTTCGAAGCGCGAGCGGTCGAAGTTCTTCTGGCCGGCAGCACCGTCGGTGGCCGTGGTGATGTTGGCAGGCTCGGTGGCTGGGGTCTTGTAGTCCGGGCCGACGGCACAGGCGCTCAGCGCCAGTACCAGCAGGCTCGGCAGAAAGGCTTTCAGACTCATTAATGCGACTCCAGTTGCGATTGCACTTTCAAGGCCTTGGCCGCCTTGCGCGCTTCACCACGCTCGACGAAGTTACGGATCAGTACGTAGAACACTGGCGTCAGCAACAGACCGAAGAAGGTTACCCCGAGCATCCCCGAGAACACCGCCACACCCATGGCGTGACGCATTTCGGCACCGGCACCGCTGGAGAACACCAGTGGCACCACACCCATGATGAACGCGAAGGAGGTCATCAGGATCGGCCGCAGACGCAGGCGGCAGGCCTCGAGTACCGCAGCCAGCGGGTTCATGCCTTCCAGCTGTTTATCCTTGGCGAACTCGACGATCAGAATCGCGTTCTTACAGGCAAGCCCCACCAGTACGATCAAGCCGATCTGGGTAAAGATGTTGTTGTCGCCACCGGAAGCAATCACCCCGGTAATGGCCGACAGCAGGGTCATCGGCACAATCAGGATCACCGCCAGTGGCAGGCTCCAGCTTTCGTACTGGGCCGCGAGCACCAGGAACGCCAGCAGCACGCAGAGCGGGAACACGAACAGCGCGGTGTTGCCGGACAGAATCTGCTGGTAGGTCAGGTCGGTCCACTCGTAGGTCATGCCGTTCGGAAGTTCTTCCTTGAGCAGTTTTTCGATGGCTTTCTCGGCCTGGCCGGAGCTGTAGCCGGGGGCTGCGGCACCGTTGATTTCAGCGGTGATGAAGCCGTTGTAGTGCATCACGCGATCCGGCCCCGAGGTGTCGCTGACCTTGATGAAGGTCGCCAGCGGGATCATCTCGCCCTTGTTGTTACGCACTTTCAGCTGGCCGATCTGGTCGGATTCGAGGCGGAACTGCTGTTCGGCCTGAACGTTGACCTGATAGGTGCGACCGAAGCGGTTGAAGTCGTTGGCATACAGCGAACCCAGGTAAATCTGCAGGGTGTCGAAGATGTCGCTGACGGCCACGCCGTGGGTCTTGGCTTTTTCCCGGTCGATGGCAGCATCGACCTGCGGCACGTTCACGGTGTAGCTGGTGAACAGGTTGGCCAGTTCCGGAACGCTGTGGCTCTTGGCAATGATGTTCATGGTTTGCTTGTACAGCTCTTCGTAGCCCAGGTTGCCCCGGTCTTCGATTTGCAGGCGGAAACCACCAATGGTGCCCAGGCCCTGTACCGGTGGCGGCGGGAAGATCGCCATGTAGGCTTCCTGGATTCCGGCGTACTGGCCGTTCAAGGCACCGGCAATTGCACCGGCGGACATGCTCGGGTCTTTACGCTCCTCGAAAGGCTTGAGGGTCACGAACACGATGCCGGCGTTCGGACTGTTGGTGAAACCGTTGATCGACAGGCCAGGGAAGGCCACCGCGCTTTCCACGCCTGGCTGTTTCAGAGCCAGGTCGGACATGCGTTTGATCACGTCTTCAGTACGGTCCAGGCTCGCCGCATCCGGCAGTTGCGCGAAGGCCACCAGGTATTGCTTGTCCTGGCCGGGCACGAAACCGGTCGGGGTGCTGGAGAAACCGAAGAAGGTCAGGACCATCAGGCCTGCGTACAACAGCAGGGCGATACCGCTGCTGCGGATCACGCGGGCCACCGTACCCACGTAACCGTGGCTGGCCTTTTCAAAGAAGCGGTTGAACGGGCGGAACAACCAGCCACCGAATATCTTGTCGAGGACCTTGGAGAAACGGTCTTTCGGTGTGTCATGCCCCTTGAGCAATACCGCGGCCAGTGCCGGCGACAGGGTCAAGGAGTTGAAGGCCGAGATCACCGTGGAGATGGCGATGGTCAGGGCGAACTGCTTGTAGAACTGTCCGGTCAACCCGGAAATGAACGCTGCCGGGACGAACACCGCGCACAGCACCAATGCTGTGGCGATGATCGGACCTGTCACTTCACCCATGGCTTTTTTGGTGGCCTCCATCGGTTCGAGGCCCAGCTCGATGTTCCGCTCGACGTTCTCGACCACCACGATCGCATCGTCGACCACGATCCCGATGGCCAGTACCAGTCCGAACAGCGACAGCGCGTTCAACGAGAAGCCGAACAGGTGCATCACGGCAAACGTACCGATCAGCGACACCGGCACCGCCACCAACGGAATGATCGAGGCGCGCCAGGTCTGCAGGAACAGGATCACCACCAGCACCACGAGGATCAGCGCTTCGAAGAGGGTGTGAACCACCGCCTCGATGGAGCCGCGCACGAAGATCGTCGGGTCATAGACGATGCTGTAGTCCATGCCTTGCGGGAAGTTCTTCTTCAGTTCTTCCATCTTGCCCCGAACTTCGTTCGAGATTTCGATGGCGTTGGAACCCGGGCGCTGGAAGATCGGGATCGCCACCGCCGGCTGGTTGTTCAGCAACGAACGCAGGGCGTATTGGCTGGAGCCCAGCTCGACGCGGGCGATGTCCTTGAGGCGAGTGATTTCACCGTTGTCGCCTGCGCGAATGATGATGTTCTCGAACTCTTCCTCGGACACCAGGCGGCCCTGGGTGTTGATCGACAGCTGGAAGCTTTGGGCATTCGGGGCCGGAGGCGCGCCCAGTTGACCGGCCGCGACCTGACGGTTTTGCTCACGAATGGCGGTGACCACATCCGTTGCGGTCAGATTGCGCGAAGCGGTCTTGTTCGGATCGAGCCAGACACGCAGCGAGTAATCGCCCATGCCGAACAGCTGCACATCCCCGACGCCGCCCAGGCGAGCGAGCTCATCCTTGATGTTGAGGATCGCGTAGTTGGACAGGTAGAGCATGTCGTAGCGTTTGTCCGGCGAGGTCAAGTGCACCACCATCGTCAGGTCGGGCGACGCCTTGTCCACGGTGATACCGATGCGCGTCACTTCCTCGGGAAGCTTGGGCTCGGTCCGGGTCACGCGGTTCTGCACCTGCACTTGCGCGTTATCCAGGTCAGTACCCAGCGCGAACGTGATGGTCAGGGTGATCTTGCCGTCGGCGGTCGACTGCGAGGACATGTACAGCATGTTCTCGACGCCGGTGATGGCTTGCTCCAGCGGAGCGGCCACGGTTTCACCGATGACTTTGGGGTTGGCGCCGGGGAAGTTGGCACGGACCACCACGGTCGGTGGCACCACTTCCGGGTATTCGCTGATCGGCAACTGGAACAGCGAGATGGCACCGGCGATCAGGATCAGCAGCGAGAGCACCGCTGCGAAGATCGGCCGTGTAATGAAGAATTGGGAAAAATTCATCGGAGTCGTTATCCCTTAACCGCGTGGGGTCGCAGCAGCCAGTTTCACAGCCGTGCCTGGTGCGACCTTGGCAGGTGCGACTTGGGGCAGGTTGCTGGCTTCCAGCGCTTGTCGTTGTTGTGCCAGGGCCGCGAGGGTTTGCTCGCTGGCCATCGGGATCACTTCAGGGCTGACCGGCGAACCGGGACGTACCCGTTGCAGGCCCTTGACGATGATGGTGTCGTCCTTGTTCAAGCCATTACGCACGATGCGCAGGCCTTCGATTTTCGGACCCAGTTCGACGGCGCGGTAAGCGGTCTTGTTGTCGCCATCCATCACCAGCACAAACTTCTTGCCCAGGTCGGTGCCGACCGCTTCATCGTTGATCAGCATGGCGTTGTAGGTGCCGCTGCCCACCAGTTTCAGGCGTGCATAAAGACCCGGGGTGTAGCTGCCATCGCTGTTGTCGAACACGGCGCGACCACGGATGGTGCCGGTCTTGGGGTTGACCTGGTTGTCGACGAAGTTCATCTGGCCCAGGTGCGGGTTGCCGTCCTCGTTGGACAGGCCCATGTACACCGGGGTGGTGGCGCCGCGTTTGCCCTGGCGGGCGAGCTGGGTGTACTTGAGGAACACACGCTCGTCGGCGTCGAAGTAGGCGTAAACCTTGTCGGTGGACACCACGCTGGTCAGCGGGGTGGTATCGGCGGTGACCAGGTTGCCGGCGGTGATTTCCGCACGGCTGACGCGACCGCTGATGGGGGCGGTGACGCGGGTGAAGCTCAGGTTCAGTTTCGCCAGATCAAGCTGTGCCTGAAGGGCGCCTACAGCGGCGCGGGCTTCCTGGGCAGCACTGGTGCGCGAGTCGGCCAGCTCAGCGGAAATCGCGTTGCTGGTGCGCAGTCGTTCGCCACGCTGGGCTTCGTTTTCGCTGCGGGTGGCATTGGCGCGGGCCTGGGCGACCAGCGCTTCAAGGCGGCGGACTTCAGCCTGGAACGGACGCGGGTCGATCTGGAACAGCAGGTCGCCTTTCTTGACCAGCGCGCCTTCAGTGAAGGCCACTTCATCAATCTGGCCGGACACCCGTGGACGAATCTCGACGGTTTCCGGGGCTTCAAGGCGCCCGGTGAACTCGTCCCACTCGTTGACCGGTTGCTCCAGCACCTTGGCCACGCTGACCTTGGCCGCAGGCGGGGCGCCGGCGGTTTCGGGCGCCTTGCCGCACGCGCTCATCACCACTACGGCCAACAGAGCCAACGGGAAGCGCAAATGTTTGAGTGACTGTTCCATGGATGCATCCGCCAATGTATTGAGATTGGCGAATGATGCTCGGCGGGTGGGTATCGCACGAATCGAATGGGGCGAAGGTAACTATCATTCGGAATGATAGGAGAGCCGACTTAGCCCTCTAGCCTGCGCCTTTGATTAGAACCTGATCAATGGGGTTGATGGAAATTCTGTCTTTCCGAGGTGGTAAAAGTCTGGCTTGGCAAACGGGTTGCTCTTATCGCGGGCAAGCCCGCTCCCACAGGGATCGTGGCGTTTCAAATAATCCTGTGGGAGCGGGCTTGCCCGCGAAGGGGCCATCAGCTGCGCTCCATCATTACGATCAAGCCAAGCTGTCAGGGTCACCAAAGAACATCTGAATCCGCGACCGCAGCCACCGCTCCCCCGGATCATTGTCCTGGGACCCGCGCCACGCCATGTGCAATTCGAAACTGCGTACCGGCAACGGTGGATCTTCAGCCCGCACACCGCCAGCCGCCGTCAGCGCATCGGCCGTGTAGTCCGGTACGGTGGCGACAATGTCGGTGCCGGAGAGCAGGGTGCTCAACCCGTTGAACTGCGGCACGGCGAGTACCACATGACGTTTGCGTCCGAGCTTTTCCAGCTCTTCATCTATAAAGCCGCTGAGGTCACCGGCGAACGACACCAGTGCGTGGGGGCGCGCACAGAAGTCATCCAGGCTCAACGGCCCCGGCATGCTGTCGGCACGCAGCACTTTGGGCGAGCTGCGACGCAGCACTTTGCGCTTGGCATTGGCCGGCAGGTCGGCGGTGTAACTGACGCCGATGGAAATTTCCCCGGACGCCAGCAATCCCGGCATCAGGATGTAGTTGACCCGCCGCACCACCAGCACAATTCCCGGGGCTTCGGCGCGCAGGCGCTTGAGCAGCATCGGCAGCAGGGCGAATTCAACGTCGTCCGACAGTCCGATGCGAAACACCGCGGTGCTGGTGGCCGGGTCGAATTCCGCCGCACGGCTGACCGCGGTGGAAATCGAATCCAGCGCAGGAGAGAGCAGGGCGAAGATTTCCACGGCTCGCGCGGACGGCTCCATGCTGCGGCCGGTACGCACAAACAACGGGTCATCGAACAACCCGCGCAGGCGCGAGAGTGCCGCACTGATGGCCGGCTGACCCAGGAACAGCTTCTCCGCCGCGCGGGTCACACTGCGTTCGTGCATCAGGGTTTCGAATACGATCAACAGGTTCAGGTCGACACGACGCAGGTCATTACGATTCATCTGGAGTCCTGGCAGAGTCAGCAAACTTGACGTGAGCGGCCATATGAGAACAATGGCCAGCAGGAATATTACGGGGAAAGGCTGGTACTCTGCACCGAGTAATTCAGTTTTCCTACAAAGGAAGCTTCAGTTTCGTACGGCTTTAGGCGATGTTGCCGATGCTGCCGAATCAATGACAGGCATGTCGACTATTAATAGCCACTGATAGTGTTGGGTTGAAAGCCCAGCTAAAGTTCATGGCATTAGAGGTTTCATTGGCGAGGTTTGCGATGTCCCGCACGATCCGTTTTCACAAGTTTGGTCCGGCCGAGGTGCTCAAATGCGAAGAGCATGCGGCGGCTCTGCCTGCTCCGGGCGAAGTGCAGGTGCGCGTCGAAGCCATTGGCATCAGCTGGTACGACATTCTCTGGCGTCAGAACCTGGCGTCTTCCCATGCCCGCCTGCCTTCAGGCCTTGGCCAGGAAATGGCCGGTATCGTCACCGCTGTCGGTGAAGGGGTCGATGACCTGGCGGTCGGTGACAAGGTGGCCAGTTTTCCGGCTGAAAGCCCGAACGACTATCCCGTCTATGGCGAGCTGATTGTTCTGCCGCGCTCGTCGCTGACCCGCTACCCGGACGTGCTCAATTCGATCGAAGCCAGTGTGCATTACACGCCGCTGTTGATTGCCTATTTCGCCTACGTCGATCTGGCGCGGGTCAAACCCGGGCAATTTGCCCTGGTGACTGACGCCAGTCACTGTGCCGGCCCATCGTTCGTGCAACTGGGCAAAGCCTTGGGTGTACGGGTGATTGCCGCTACCAAGTCGGCGGAGGAGCGTGAATACCTGCTGTCGCTGGGTGCCGAGAAAGTCATCGTCACCGAAGAAGAAGACCTGCTGATGCGGGTCAACAAGATCACCGACAACCGCGGCGTGGACGTGGTGTTCGATGGTTTGGGCGGACCCCAGATGTCGTTGCTCGGCGATGTGCTGGCCCCGCGCGGCAGCCTGGTCCTGTACGGCCTGCAAGGTGGCAACCAGACGCCATTCCCGGCTTGTGCGGCGTTCCAGAAGAACATCCAGTTCTTCGTGCACTGCATCGGCAACTTCACCGGTAAGCCGGAGCTGGGCATCATCCAGGATCAGGTTGCACTGCAACGTGCCCTGCGTGACATCAACCAGCTGACCGCTGACCGCGTTCTGCTGCCGCTCAAGACTCGGGTCTTCCCGTTTGCCGAGTTTGTCGAGGCGCATCGCTACATGGGCGAATGTCCTTGCCGCGAAAGGGTGGCCTTGCAGGTCGAACCGGCCTGAGTCCACCCCTCGACTTCCCCCTTGAAAGAGTCCGTGCCCACGGACTCTTTTGCATTCAGCACCTGGCGACCTGAGACATCTCATTGATTGTTCGATGGGGCCGTTCAGCAACTGAACTGGTTTTTGCGCTCGATCTGTAGCTTCTATTCAGCAACTAAGCCCTGATAATTGGATGATTACTTTCATCTCAAGGAATGAGTCATGGGCGGGTATCAGATCGATACTTTTCAATGCGCTTCACGTTTGTTTATTCAAAAAATAGTGCGCTCCCGCGCTGTTACAGGGCAGTTATCGGCAACTTCTTTCTTTATTTCTTGTATTAAGTATCTGTGGGAAGTTGTCGGACATTTCCTAGGACGCCAGCCCCAGTCTCAACGGGCCAGCCAGGCCAGGCGTTTGCTGGGTGTCAGACGTGTTCAGGGTGCCGATACCCACGCGTCGTCGACAATGTTGACTTGAAACCTTAAGTGCTAGCATTCAGCAATAAAACCCCATCCTTACATCACATTCAGGCAATTCCCTGCGCTGTGCGTGCGGTTGTTTGCGCAATATCGAACTTTCGAGCATCAGGTAAATAACGATGACCAACATCCATGACCAAGCGATGAACTACGTCTATCAACAAGTGCTGCAACGATTGCTGAGTTTCTTTTCCCGTGCCGAACGCACGGCGCTGCAGTTGTTGATTCAACGCCTGGCCGTCGCCGCCGGAGGGATGGAGCACATCGGTGAATTCAAGGTGCTGGCGATCCAGACAGGCTCCCGTGACAGTTGCTACACCCTGGCCTTGTTGCGCGCCGCACAACTGACGATCGCCACCCGGGCACCGGCGACCTTCCGGCTGCGGGTGGCGACCTTGCGCTTGAACGGCAGCAATCCGACGGCGCTGGAAAACATCCATCGCAGCTACAACGCGTTGTTCGTCTACGACGATCCACGGGTTGAAGTCCTGATGGTCGATAACCGGGAGGTGCTGCCGTTCGATCACACGGCACCGATTTCCCCGGCCGGACGTGATTGCCATCGCACGAACCTGTTGATGCTGGGTCATCGCCGGGCCTGGGACGGGCCGCTTGAACTGTGGGATGACGGTTATCTCGCCACCGGCGAGTTCTATGGGTACATCACCCGCTGGAACCGTGGTGTCGATGCCATGGTCAGCAGCGACACACCTCGCCAGCAGAAACTGTTCATCGAGGGGTTGAAGCGTGCGGCCGCCAAAGGCGGACTTGAGCTCTCGAATCACCCTGAGCCAGGCTACGCCGGGTTGTTCGCGTTGCTCGACGAACTGGGCAGCGCAGGCTACCAGCGGTTTTACACCGAGGACCGCGAGGAATCGTGGCGACCGGCCGAGCAGTTTGAAACCTGTCGCCGTGCAACGCTCATCGACATCCACGACATGCTGGTGGGCAATCTGGAGGAGCGCTGGCCATTGCTCACCGAGTTTCTCGGATTCCAGGCCGACGAGTTGGCGGCGCAGCTCAGTGACAACGAATACGTCAGCCTTCCGGTTTCGGCGCATCTGCGTGGACTGCGATCGAGTTTCGTACAAGGTCGCACTTATGAGTCGGGCGTCGCCGAGTACCTGCAACGGGCCTTGGTGATGATGCGTCGCAAGCAACTGCCGGAGCGCTTGTGCGAGCAGGCAGTGGAGGCATTTGGCAATCCAGCCACGCTGGCGGAGTTGCGCACGCGGGCGGCGGCGGAGGCGCATCGCAGTTTTGGCCTGAACGAAGCGCAATGGGTATGCCTGCTGTTCGCGCCTTTTGTGGGAAAGGCCGCGACCCTTGAGCGCTTCCTGCGCCAGTGCCATCCGGGCATGCTGGTGGCTTTGCCGGAGTTGCACCGGGCCATGCAGGGGCAACCTGTCGCCGAGCAGATCGTGCAGTGGATGGTGGACGTCAGCGGCTTGCCGGTCGGTCTGATCGGCAAGCTTTATCGCACCGGCCCGCTGCCCCTGAATGAGACCGTGCCCGTCGAATCGGCAAGCGGAGATCCTGACGTGGAAGTCGACACCGGTGAGGACGACACGTCCATGACGGGTGAATGGTCAGCGGGTCGTTGACAGTGCATACCTTGACGCCACGTGACGGGCACTGCCACGTCCAGGGTTCCTTGGCATGAAAGGACTCCGTGAAACCGATTTCGCCTACCAGGCGGTTTACCGTTACCTGATCAGCCTGATTGGCGAATCCGCCAGCGATGCGCACGTGCGTCTGCCCTCGTTGCGCCAACTGGCTGAACGCTTGAATGTGTCGATCTCGACCATTCAGTACGCGTATTCATTGCTGGAGAAAGAAGGGCGGGTGTACTCGGTAGCCAAATCCGGCTACTACGCGTTGCCGGCGCCCGCCATCGGCACGCTCTACAGTGGCAACGACCTGCTGGAAAGCGTCTATGTCAACGCTCGTCGTCCCGGAATGTTGGTGCTCAGCAGTGATGAGCCAGCGTTGTTGCAGTCGATTGACAGCCCACTGCTCCTTCTGGAAAGAGAGCTGCTGCGCCAGTATCCGCGCCCGCCGCAACCGAATGCGCAACCCTGCGGTGAACTGGAGCTGCGGATGGCGTTGGCGGCACGCTATACCACGTCGCCCGTGCGCTGCTGGCACGCCGATGACGTTTACATCGGGGCGGATCTGCGCGGTGTGCTGGAAATGCTGATCGCCGTGTTATGCCTCAAGGACGCCACCGTGGTGGTCGAATCGCCCTGCGACTGGGTGATTTTGCGGCTGTTTCGCAGCGCTGGCGTACGGGTGATCGAATGGCCTCTGCTGGCCAATGGCAGCTTGCATCACGAACGTCTCAAGGAGCTGCTGGAAACCGAGCCGGTGCGCCTGGTGATGGTTTCATCAGGTTTGAACATGCCCCGTGGCAGCCAGGCAACGGACGATGACCGACAGGCCGTCGCCATGTTGCTGGGGCGGCATGACTGCTGGGTGCTGGAAAACGACTGTTACGGCGAGTTGGGATTTGAGCCGCAATGCCTGCGGTTTCGCGATCTTCTGGCCCCGGAGCGGTTGATGGTGTTTTCAACGTTCGAGAAAGTCATCGGTCCCGAGGCCCCATACGGCTACTTGCTCTCGCGCCACCTGAGCGCCGAATGGCAGCGGCAGTTTTTGCTGCGTGCCTTTCGCCTGTCACCGATCCGCCAGAAAGCCATTGCCCGCCTGTACAGCAGCGGGCGTATCGATCAGCACCTGCAATTGCTGCGACGTCGGCTCAAGGACAGCAAGACGCAGATGATCCAACTGCTGTGCGAGCGCCTGGGTGATGCCTTGCAGTTCGTCGAGCCTGAAGGGGGCGCCACGGTCTGGGTGCGTTCGTTGCGCCGGGTCGATGTGCGTCAGGTGTTCCAGCGCCTGCTCAAGCATCAGGTGGTGGTGGCGCCGGGAGAGCTGTTCAGTCTCCAGGGCCTGCACACACAGCATCTGCGCCTGAGTCACAGCTTCGGCAGCGATCACGACCTCGGCACCGCGCTGGGCTTGCTGGGGGATGCGTTGCGCCTGGAGTCGATCGACTGAACGGGCGTGTCCGGGATTTATAACATCGCGCTTGAATGGAGCCGGGATCGATAACGTCGCGCTGCGGTCAAACTGCCAGTAAACTGCGTTCCAATTCCTGAACCACTCTATTCCAGAGGTTTTGCATGACACTCAGTCATTTTGCGGGCAAACCGGCACCGGCAGAATTGTTGGTCGACATCCCGCGATTGGTTACGGCGTACTACACCGGCCAGCCTGATGCCGCCATCTCGACCCAGCGCGTGGCTTTCGGCACGTCCGGGCACCGAGGCAGCTCCTTCGACCTGAGTTTCAACGAGTGGCACGTGCTGGCGATCAGTCAGGCAATCTGCCTGTACCGCGAGGCCCAGGGCATTGATGGCCCGTTGTTCGTCGGCATCGACACCCACGCATTGTCCACCCCGGCTGGCGCCAGCGCCCTGGAAGTGCTGGCAGCCAACGGCGTGACGGTGATGATCGCCGAGGGCGACGAGTACACGCCGACCCCGGCCGTTTCCCACGCGATTCTTTGCTACAACCGCGGACGCACCTCGGGTCTGGCGGACGGCATCGTCATCACGCCGTCCCACAACCCGCCGCAAAGCGGTGGTTACAAGTACAACCCTACCAACGGCGGCCCGGCCGATACCCACATCACCAAGTGGATCGAGGCCAAGGCCAACGAGCTGCTGGGCAACAAGCTCGCCGGGGTCAAGCGCATCAGCTACGAGCAGGCGCTGAAGGCCAGCACCACCCATCGCCATGACTACGTGAACACCTATGTCGCCGACCTGATCAACGTGATCGACTTCGATGCCATTCGTGATGCCAAGCTGCGTCTGGGTGTCGATCCGCTGGGCGGAGCAGGGGTGCGCTACTGGTCGGCGATCGCCGAGCATTACCGGCTGGACCTGGACGTGGTGAACAAAGAGGTGGATGCGACCTTCCGCTTCATGACCGTCGACTGGGATGGCCAGATCCGCATGGACCCGTCGTCCACCCACGCCATGCAGGGCCTGATCGGCCTGAAAGAACGTTTCGACGTGGCATTTGCCTGCGATCCGGACCACGACCGTCATGGCATCGTGACCCCGTCCGGCGGCCTGCTGGCGCCGAACAATTACCTCGCGGTTTCCATCGATTACCTGTTCCAGAACCGTCCGCACTGGCGCGCCGATGCCGCCGTGGGCAAAACCGTGGTCAGCAGCGGCCTGATCGATCGCGTGGCCAAGCGCCTGGGCCGTCGCCTGTACGAAGTGCCGGTGGGTTTCAAATGGTTTGCCGATGGCCTGTTCGATGGTTCTTTGGGCTTTGGCGGTGAAGAAAGTGCCGGTGCATCGTTCCTGCGCAAGGATGGCGGCGTCTGGTGCACCGACAAGGACGGTCTGATCCCGGCGCTGCTGGCCGCCGAAATGACCGCCCGCACCGGCCGTGATCCAAGCCAGGCCTACCGCGCCTTGACCGATGAGCTGGGCGAACCGTTCTCGGTGCGCGTCGACGCCAAGGCCAATCCGGAGCAGAAAGCCCTGCTGAGCAAGCTGTCGCCGGCGCAGGTTACTTCCACCGAACTGGCGGGCGAAACGATCCAGAGCATCCTCAGCCACGCGCCGGGCAACGACCAGGCCATTGGCGGCCTGAAGGTCATGACCGAGAACGGCTGGTTCGCGGCGCGTCCGTCGGGTACCGAGGATATCTACAAGATCTATGCGGAAAGCTTCGTGAGTGACGACCACCTCAAGCAGTTGGTGGCTGAGGCCCAGACCCTCGTGGATGGCGCCATTTCCGGGAAATAAATGGAAGCCCTGTGGCGAGGGGATTTATCCCCGTTCGGCTGCGCAGCAGTCGTAAATCTGCAGGCGCGGTGTATCAGGAGAGCTGCATTTGCCGGGTTTGGGGTCGCTTCGCAACCCAACGGGGATGAATCCCCTCGCCACAAAGGGCTAGACGAAAAAAAGGGGCGACCAATTTGGTCGCCCCTTTTTTTGCCCGGCATTTAGTGGATCAAGCCAGATCCACCAACACGATTTCACTGTCCTCGATCGCCGTCACCCGCAATACCTGCTCCTGGGCAACCGCAACACCGTCTCGAGCTTGTGCTCGCAAGCCATTGACTTCAATCACACCGGTGGCCGGCACCAGGTACGCACGACGACCGCTGTCGAGGTGATACTCGGCGCTTTCGCCGGCCTTCAGGTTTGCCGCCACCAACCGCGCATCCGCACGAATGCGCAGGCTTTGATCGTCGCCGGCCTTGCCGCTGGCCAGGGTCACGAAACCTTCACGCTGGCCTTTAGGGAAGGGCTTGGCGCCCCAGGACGGTGCCAGGCCGGATTCATTGGGGATGATCCAGATCTGGAAGATCTTGGTCGGCGTTGCCTCCAGGTTGTATTCACTGTGGGCGATGCCGGTACCGGCGCTCATCACCTGAACATCACCGGCCTCGGTGCGACCTTTATTGCCCAGGTTGTCCTGGTGGCTGATCGCGCCTTCACGCACATAAGTGATGATCTCCATGTCCCGGTGCGGGTGCTGCGGGAAACCGGTGCCGGGGGCGATCACGTCGTCGTTCCATACCCGCAGATTGCCCCAGTTCATACGCTTGGGGTCATGGTATTCGGCGAACGAAAAATGGTGATGGGCATCCAACCAGCCGTGGTGCGCGCCACCGAGCGAGTTGAAAGGTCTGAGTTCAAGCATGATCGTCTCCTGAAAAGGTTCGTCATGGGCAGAACGCCTGAGCCATGAAGCGAGACCGGTGGTTGATGACGGGCATCATCCGTCAGGTAACGATCGATAAAAAGCGTAAAAAATGCCTTATAGGCATCGAAATACTCGATATGAAATAACCTCGAAACGTTCTTATCCAACCTTCAAATCAGCGCATAAGCCAATGAGTCACAAGCATTTCACTAGAACTCAACGGCAAATGCAGACACCATAGCCCTCAACAGCCTCACACCCTGGAGTCCGTCCGCGTGTCGCAACACACCCCTGATCTTCCGCCTGAACTTCGTCCTCTGGCCGAGATGCCGCTGCTCAAGCGCCTGGCCGCCCGTTTCTTTGGCCATGGCTTGACGCGCCTGCGTGCACAGCACCGCGCATCCTGGCTGCACGGTCAGGCGGATGGCTTCCGCAGCGGGCACACGGCCGGCGTTGAGTACGGCTACAAGGAAGGCAGGCTCGAAGGGCTGGAGGAAGGCCGGCAGGTCCTGCTGATTCGTGATTCGCGCTCAACCGAGCATCGGCCGCCCGGAATCGACGATCACTTGTTCGACGACTGGCGACTGCCGCTGACGCCAGACCTGAAAAAGCGCATGAAGGCAGATGTCGCCCGTCTGCTGCCAGCCCATGCCCAGCCCAGTGCCGCGCAGTGGAAGATGATTTTCAGCGATACCCCGTCAACGTCGGTGATCGCCGGCGCCGGCGCCGGCAAATCGACGACGCTGGTGCTGCGCATCGTGCTGCTGAGCCATTATCTGGGGTTTGAGTTGAGTTCGATGACCGTGGTGACGTTCACCCGCGAGTCGCGCAAGGACTTCATCAATAAGCTGATCGAACTGTTTGCGCTCTGGGGGCGCGTGCTCGGTTTCAAGGAGGCGCGCGATCTGGTGCGCACCTTCCATTCGCGGATCTTGCCGATGGTGCGTAGCCTGCCGGGCTTCGAACGTCTGCAAGCCTTTGAGAACCTCAGTCTGCGCCCGCTCAACGGTGATGAGGAGGTGGACAGCAATCCGTTCGACCTGCGCATCAACGACGCCCAGCGCCAGCAACTCAATGCCTGCTACCACGCCTTGCATACCCGGGATGAGCGCTTCCGCGAACTGATCCTGCCGTTGTCGCGCCATGCCTTGCAGCTCAAGGAACTGGAGCGCGATCACCCGGATGTGCAGAAACGCATGGCGGTGACCGAACTGGCGGCCAGGCGCGATGAAGAACTGTGCGATGCAATTGAGGATTTGTGGTTTCAGGCGGGGGCCTGGCCGATCAAAGGCGTCGAGCCCAATCGCCAGACCTTCGATATCAACGGTTCGACCTTCCATTGCCACGGCTACATTCCCTCCCTGGACGCCTGGGTGGTATTGGGTTTCGATCCTCGGGAAAACCCTCAGGTCACCCGCCCGAACGCCAAGCTTACGGTGCGCGCAGAGTGGGCGGTCAAGCGCACCCTGTTTCAAGCTTTCTGTCGTAAGCCATTGATATGGCTGGATAGTTACGAGTCATCAAGGCGAGTGTTGGCGTCACTTGCCGGCGATGCCAGCGCCGGACCGGGCTTCGATTACAAGGTCAAGGGTGAACTCGCGTCCGCGCCATTGCTGGACTGTTTTGTCGCGGCAGCCGGGTTTATCGAGAACCTCGGCCTGGACGTGCCAACGGCTGTCAGTCAGATGAGTTTCGCCAAGGACGACCCCGACCGGTTTTTCTTCGAGGCGTTGAGCCTGTACTGGCGAGCGCTGGAAGACCATCTGCTCGACCAGAAGCCGCCGATCATGACGTACAACCGTATGTTTGCCCTGTTCAGCGAGCACTCACCGGAAAACCTCAAGCTGCTCAGCGATGAGCTGCTAAGACCTTTGTCGCACCTGATGATCGATGAATTTCAGGACGTATCGCCGCAAATTGTCTCCTGGATCCGCGCCAGTCTCGCCGAAATCCGCAGTCGCGGCCCGGCGATGCATGTGGGGCGCGGTGCCCAGCGCTCTTCGTTGCTCTGCGTCGGGGACGACTGGCAATCGATTTACGGCTGGCGCGGCAGTTCGCCGAGCTATTTCATGGAGTTCAACAAAGAATTCTCCTCGCCGAGCACCACCAAAGTCATGCTCAGCGACAACTACCGCAGCCACCAGCACATCATCGACGCCGCCGAACACATCGTGCGAGCCGCACCGGCCATTGCCGGCAAGAAGGCCAAGGCCAGCGGCGAGCCGAAGGATTTGCTGCCGGTCAATGTGCTGGATCGTGACGATCAAGGCATGGCCCAGCGCCTGATCGAACACTACCGCAAGGGCGATTCGATCTTGATGCTTTATCGAAAAAGTAGCGATAAGTTGTTGATAGAAGAGCATATTCAGCCTGTAATTAATGTTGATTCTAGCTTGCCGTATGAAGCCCGGCGCCTGAAGCAGTTGACCTACCACAGCGCCAAGGGCTTGCAGGCCGATGCAGTGTTCCTGTTGGGCGATTGCCAGCACCTGACCAGTTCGCCCTACAAGAATCAGGTGTACCGCATGGCGGGCTTGGGCAAGGCCGGCGACAGCGAGCCTTATGACAACGCGCAGAAGGATGAAATCCTGCGCCTGGCGTATGTGGGCATCACCCGGGCGGTGAGCCATTGCTATTGGTATGTCGACGGGCAGGACACCCAGGCGGCTAACCTGCCAAAGGCATCGGACCGGATCGGCAAGGGCAAGGCGTTTTTTGCTGATCATCGGCAGGCCAAAACCTCGGCGTGAATCACCTGTGGGATTCTGTGGCGAGGGGATTTATCCCCGTTGGGTCGCGAAGCGGCCCTAATCCAGACAACTCGGGCTGTCTGAACGGGCGCTGGGGGCCGCTTCGCAGCCCAACGGGGATAAATCCCCTCGCCACATAAGCGGGGTCCCACAGGGTCTTGTACCAGGCATCAAAAAGCCCACATTCAGTGGGCTTTTTATTTGCAATCAGGCTTCAGGCATAACTCTTGAGCGCCACCGGAGGAATGAACGCTGCGAGCTCATCTTCCACCGCTTCGATTATTCGCTCTACATCGGCGGCATTCATGACCGTTGAACAAGGAATACCGGCAATGGCGATCATGGTCTCGCCACTGGCCCGATCAAACAAACGGGCGATCATGCTGCCCGGGGCATCCATGCTTGCCTCGAATCCCATGGGGTGAAAATGCCAGCGCATCAGCTGGCAGGCATTTGGAAAAGTGACCTTGCTGAACCCTTTATTCATATGTTGCCCGCCTTCTTCATCGAGCGCTTCCGTTAGCTCATGTTAGGAGGGAAGAGCCTTCAATGGCTCAACCAGTGACAGACTTTAAAAGTAGCATCCACATGTGAAAAAAATGTGTTTTTTTCAGGCCGTTTAGCGATTGCTGCCTTTTTTTTGATTCAGGTCACGGTCCGGGCGCGGCTGGGTTAAACAGGTCCCCTTGAAGAGGAGGAGAAACTTGGGCAGTCTCTTTTTCTTTCGCCGAGACCTTTATGTACGCCGAGGATGACGGCCCGCTGCAAACCCAGGCCACGGGCGAGACGGTCATGCGCTATCACTTGCGCTGGAAGCACCGCGATCTGGACGGCGTCATGGCGCTGTATCACCCCGAGATCCAGTACAGCGACTTTTTCCAGAACCGCGTAATGGGCCTGGACGAGTTGCGCGAATACGTACGCAGCAGCATGCCCCGCGATCCGGATGAAGCACTGGAGCACTCGGACCGTATAAGGCTGGACGGCAATACGGCGTTCATTCAGTACCGCATCACCCTGCGCGGCGGGGAAGGCCTGGTGTCGTTTCGCGCCAGCGAGGCGATCACCGTGCGCGACGGGCTGATTTGGCGGGTCAACGAATACGCCTCGCTGGTGCACGAGCAGCCGGCGCGCAAAGCCACCGGCGCGCAGCGCCCGGCGGTCAGTCGACTGGGCTTGTCGCCGCGCCAGTTGAGTTTCATGGCCGACGATCTGCAACAGTATTTCCAGCGACAGCAACCCTATCTGGACCCTGATCTCGACCTGCAACGGGTGGCAAAGGAGTGCGGGTACAGCCGCAACCAGATGTCCTATCTGCTCAATCAGGTGCTTGGCCAGAGCTTCTATCGCTACGTCAACCAGGCTCGCCTGCAACACCTGCTGGCCGCGCTGGATAACGCCACGCCACCGTTGCGCATCGACGAACTGGCCTTCGCCGCCGGTTTCAATTCATTGTCGGCGTTCTACAGCTGTTTCCGCCAACACACCGGTTTGTCACCCAAGGCCTACGCCAAACAAATTTCTTTGCGTGCACGCGCGCAAGACAGCCGCTGAACCCACGCACTAGGATCAACGCCATCGAAGTTTGAATGGCGGAGTCTTGCATGCCGGCGTGGCGCACTATCAGTTTGTGGATGGATCAACTCGACGAGCCGTTACAGGCGCGTTCTGCCCTGGAACAGGACCTGGATATCGACGTGGCGATCATCGGCGCCGGGTACACGGGGCTGTGGACGGCGTACTACCTCAAGCGTCAGGCGCCCGATCTGAACATTGCCATCATCGAGGCGCAAACCGCCGGTTTTGGCGCGTCGGGGCGCAACGGCGGTTGGCTGATGGGTAATCTGTTGGGGGAAGACCGGCTGCTGGCCGGACTGTCACCCGAGCAGCGCCGCGCTTCCTACGATCTGCTGCATGGCATTCCGGATGAAGTGAAAATCGTCCTGGAGCGTGAAGGCATCGACTGCGATTACCGTAAAGGCGGGGCGCTGTACTGTGCGGCCCGTTACCCGGAGCAGGAGACCAGCCTTCGTCAGTATCTGGACAAGCTCTACCGCCAGGGCCTCAACGAGAACGATTACCGCTGGCTCAGCCCGGACCAGCTGGCGCAACAGATCCGCATTGCCAAACCCTATGGCGGGATCTTTGCCCCCCACGTCGCCACCCTGCATCCGGCCAAACTGGCGCGGGGCCTGGCACGCACGGTCGAGGGCATGGGCGTGAAGATCTACGAAAACAGTCCGGTCACCCAATGGCAGTCCGGTCGCCTGCGAACCGCCCATGCCTCGGTGCGCAGTCGCTGGATTGTCCCGGCGGTAGAAGGCTATGCCGCTACGTTGCCACCCCTTGGGCGCTATCAATTGCCGGTGCAGAGCCTGATTGTCGCCACCGAACCGCTGTCCGCCGCCACTTGGGACGAGATTGGCCTCAGTGACGGCCAGGCCTTCGGTGAGAGCAGCCGCCAGGTCACGTATGGCCAGCGTACCGCCGACAACCGACTGATCTTTGGCGCCCGGGGCGGGTATCAGTTTGCGGGGCGGTTGCGCCATGACTTCGACCTGACCACCAGCGAAATCGAGTTGCGACGCTATTTGTTTGGCGAACTGTTTCCGCAACTCAAGAACGTCCAGGTCACCCATGGCTGGGGTGGCAACCTGGGCATGTCCCGGCGATTCAAGCCCCACATGCTCTGCGACCGGGCCGGCGGGATTGCCTTGTCCGGCGGTTACGGCGGCGAGGGCGTGGGGGCCAGCAACCTGGGCGGGCGCACCCTTGCCGACCTGATCCTTGAACGCGATACCGACCTTGTGCGTCAGCCCTGGGTCCTGCCTCAGGGCGGGCTCAATGTGCTCAAGGCCTGGGAGCCCGAACCCTGCCGCTGGCTCGGCTACAACGCGATCATTCGCAGCTTCGTCCACGAAGACCAGACCCTGGCCAACCCGGCCACCGCTCCCTGGCGACGCAAGCTCGCCAGTGGGGTGGCGGGGTTCATGGAAGGTTTCATGCACTAAACGCTTTTTTCACAGACAGGTATTGCCATGAGCATCACGCAATTCAAGAACACCGCCACCCTGAAGCTGGATGAGTCCAATCCGGTCGCCGTGCCGTTGGATGAGCCGGTGGCAGTGGCGTCAACCACCAGTGTGGAGCGCGACGACGGCGTCGAAACCGGCGTTTGGGAATGCACACCCGGGCGCTGGCGGCGGCAGATCGTTGCCCAGGAGTTCTGTCACTTCATCCAGGGCCGCTGCACCTTCACCCCGGACGACGGCGAAACGCTGCACATAGAAGCCGGCGACGCACTGATGTTGCCCGCCAACACCCTCGGTATCTGGGACATCCAGGAAACCGTGCGCAAGACCTACGTGCTGATTTTTTGATCCTTTGATCCTTTGATTGCCTGCCAACAACAAAACCTATACAGGAATCGACTCATGCTTCGAAAGACAATGACCCTGGCTCCGCTGATGCTCGCCGCCTCAATCAGTCAGGCGGCTGAAACCGTCAAAATCTACAACTGGTCGGATTACATTGCGCCGGACACCACGAAAAACTTTCAGAAAGAAACCGGCATCGCCTTCACCTACGACGTCTACGACAGCAACGAAACCCTCGACGGTAAATTGATGACTGGCAAGTCCGGTTACGACGTGGTGTTTCCGTCCAACCACTTCATGGCGCGCCAGATCGAAGGCAAGGCGTTGAAGACGCTCGACAAGAGCCAATTGCCGAACTGGAAAAACCTGAATCCTGTGTTGCTCAAGGCCTTGCAGACCAACGATCCGGGCAATGAGCATGGCTTTCCCTACCTGTGGGGCAGTACCGGCATCGGCTACAACATTGCCAAGGTCAAGGCGGTACTGGGCGACAATGCCCCCGTGGATTCCTGGGACCTGATCTTCAAGCCGGAAAACATGCAGAAGTTGCAGAAATGCGGCGTGGCCATCCTCGACAATGGTCCGGAACTGCTGCCTGCTGCCCTGAATTACCTGGGGCTGGCGCACCACAGTAAAAATCCGGATGACTACAAAAAGGCTGAAGCCTTGCTGCTCAAGGTCCGGCCATACGTCAGCTATTTCCACTCATCCAAGTACACCAGCGACCTGGCCAATGGCGATATTTGCGTGGCCGTCGGTTTCTCCGGTGACATCCTGCAGGCGGAAAATCGCGCCAAGGAGGCCGGAAACGGCGTCGACATCGGCTATTCGATTCCGAAGGAAGGTGCCGCGATTTGGTTCGACATGGTCGCCATGCCTGCCGATGCCCCGGACGAGAAGGCCGGTTACGCCTTCATGAACTATTTGCTGCGCCCGGACGTGATGGCCAGCGTCAGTAATTACGTGCATTACGCCAATGGTAACGAACAAGCGGATAGCCTGATCGATCCGGCGATCAAGAACGATACGAAGGTTTATCCGAGCCCGGAAATGATGGGGAAATTGTTTGCGCTGGAAGCGATGCCGCTGAACATCGACCGGATTCGGACGCGGGTGTGGAACAAGATACGCACGGGCAGTTGAGAGCACAGGGCAGAGGTGACGGGGCGGGACGTCCCGTCACCTGATTTCAATTCACTGAATGTTTAGTTTGTTGACGGAGGTGCGCTAAAACAAATACCAAAAGTATGACTTTTTCAAACTAGCCAACTGCCCCCTATTCAATAATTAAATTGTCGATTGTCGGACAATTAATTCGGCTTACTTGAACTAAAAATAATATTTTCACAGCGCACCTACTGTTTTCGGGGGCTTACTGGAAGAGCACATTTTGACGTCAAAAAATTATTGGACGTTTGATGTCAAATTGTGTCAGTTTTCGTTCGCCTTCAATAGGCGAGTGATAGGACGATCTCGCCAGGGATTGTTGCTATCTGACAAAACTGTTCCATCTCTAAACAAGGAAGTGTGTTTATGTCGAACGTAAAAGACCACGCTATTGAAACCGGCGTACAGGCGGCTGGCAGTTCTGCATTCAATCAGATCAACAGTTTCAGTCATCAGTACGATCGGGGCGGCAACCTCACGGTCAATGGCAAACCTTCGTTCTCGGTCGATCAGGCCGCCACTCAATTGCTGCGCGACGGCGCGGCTTATCAGGATAAGGACGGCAGTGGCAAAATCGAGCTGACGTATACCTTTCTGACGTCGGCATCGTCGAGCACGATGTACAAGCACGGGATTACCGGGTTCAGTCAGTTCAGCACGCAGCAGAAAACCCAGGCCGTGCTTGCCATGCAATCCTGGGCCGATGTGGCCAATGTCACCTTCACCGAGAAGGCCGCTGGCGGTGACGGTCATATGACCTTCGGCAACTACAACGGCGGTCAGGACGGTGCGGCGGCGTTTGCCTACTTGCCTGGCACCGGGGTCGGTTACGACGGGACTTCCTGGTACCTGACCAACAGCAGCTACACGCCCAACAAAACCCCGGATCTGAACAACTATGGCCGGCAAACACTGACCCATGAAATCGGCCACACCCTGGGCCTTGCCCACCCCGGTGACTACAACGCCGGCGAAGGCGCACCGACCTACAATGATGCGTCCTACGGGCAAGACACCCGCGGCTACAGCGTCATGAGTTACTGGAGTGAAAGCAACACCGGCCAGAACTTCAGCAAGGGCGGCGTCGAAGCCTATTCATCCGGCCCATTGATGGACGATATTGCCGCCATCCAGCAGCTCTATGGCGCCAACACCACGACCCGCACCGGCGACACCACCTACGGTTTCAACTCCAGCGCCGGAAGTGATTTCCTGAGCGCGTCTTCCTCGGCGGATAAGTTGGTGTTTTCGGTCTGGGATGCGGGCGGCAAGGACACCCTGGATTTCTCCGGATTCACCCAGAACCAGAAGATCAACCTCAACGAAGCGTCGTTCTCTGACGTCGGTGGCCTGGTGGGCAACGTTTCCATCGCCAAGGGCGTTACCGTCGAGAATGCCATTGGTGGCTCAGGCAATGACCTGCTGATCGGTAACCACGTATCCAACGAGCTGAAGGGTGGTGCCGGCAACGACATCCTTTACGGTGCCGGCGGGGCGGACAAACTGTGGGGCGGCGCAGGTTCGGACACCTTCGTGTTTGCGGCCAGCAGCGACTCCGGGCCCGGTGCGATCGACCAGATCCTCGACTTTGTCAGCGGTCTGGACAAGATCGACCTGACCGGCATCACCAACGGCGCAGGCTTGCACTTTGTCAGCGCCTTCACCGGGGCGGTGGGCGATGCGGTGCTCAGTACGTCGGGTGGCAACAGCTTGTTGTCGATCGACTTCTCCGGGCATGGCGTGGCTGATTTCCTGGTCAGCACCGTGGGCCAGGCGGCGTATGCGGACATCCTGGCTTGATGTGAGATGAAAGCGGAGGGCGGCGCTGTAGGCGCCGCTCTTTGTCCTTGCATTGATGCTCGCAGTCAGTAAGGTTGCGACCCTGAGTTAAAGATCCTATGACGTGCAGCGTTTTTTCCCACAAGGCAAGCGCGTGGCTTCTGGCTGCGCTGGTGATGTTTATTGGAGATGCAACCATGGCAGGCAGCCTGAAACTGGCGGATCCGTCGGCGTTGGCCGGCAAGTGGCAGGTCACGTTGAATGCCACGCAAGACACGGGTGAAAAAACCTCCGACCCGGCGAGTACCTGTCTGATCGACCTTCGGCCGGATCAGACGCTGGGCGATGACGCCCATTGCCTCGCCGCCTGGCTTGGCGAACCGGTAACCGGCTGGTTCCCCGAGCCGGACGGGATTTCCATCACCGGAAAAGAAGGCTCAAGAATCCTGTTCTTCGGCCGACAGCGTGAAGGGCTTTATCAAGGCACTTTGCATTCAGGTCGAACCGTTACCCTCAAGCACCCGGCGCATCAAGCGTAAATGACCGGCTAAAACCCTGGGGATCGCATGACTGTTGAAGTCGGTTAATCCCCGATCTTTTATCGAACACAAAGCGTTGTTGTTCATTTGTAAACGATAACGGAAAAAGAATGTCTCGCCCCCGGTGCGGACAGTTAATTGGAACCTCGCCGGAACAGGGCGATGAACATCAACTCAGGAATACCCAATGAAGATGGCGAAGGCCCCAGCCACCGCACCGTTAATTAAGGCACTGGGGGACTATAAAAGCATCTTGATCAGCGTCGGTTGTTTTACCGCCCTGATCAATATTCTGATGTTGGCGCCCTCTATTTATATGCTGCAAGTCTATGACCGCGTTCTGTCTTCGCAGAATGAAACGACATTGGTCATGTTGTCGCTGATGATTGTCGGGTTCTTTGCTTTTATCGGACTGCTGGAAGCGGTTCGCAGTTTCGTTGTTATCCGTATTGGCAGTCAGTTGGAGCGACGGTTCAACCTGCGGGTCTACCAGGCGGCATTCGAGCGCAACCTGTTCAAGGGCGAAGGCAATGCCGGACAGGCACTGGGCGATCTGACGCACATCCGTCAGTTCGTTACCGGCCCTGCGCTGTTCGCATTCTTCGATGCGCCGTGGTTTCCGGTGTACCTGTTGGTGATTTATCTGTTCAACGTCTGGCTCGGTGTCTTTGCCACGGCGGGGGTTCTGCTGCTGATTGCGCTGGCCTGGTTGAATGAGTCCATGACCAAAAAGCCCTTGAGCGAAGCCGCCGCGTGCTCCCAGCAGTCCAGCCAACTGGCGACCAGTCACCTGCATAACGCCGAAACCATTCAGGCCATGGGCATGCTGGGGGCGCTGCGCAACCGCTGGTTCCAGGTGCATTCACGTTTCCTCGGCCTGCAAAACCAGGCCAGCGACACCGGTGCCGTCATCAGCTCCCTGAGCAAAACCCTGCGCCTGTGCCTGCAATCGCTGGTGCTGGGTCTTGGCGCCTTGCTGGTGATCAAGGGTGACATGACTGCCGGGATGATGATTGCCGGTTCGATCCTGATGGGTCGCGTACTCAGTCCTATCGATCAGTTGATCGCCGTGTGGAAGCAGTGGAGCGGTGCCAGGCTCGCTTACCAGCGTCTCAATGCCTTGCTGCAAGCCTTCCCCTCGGGCGACGAGGCCATGGCGCTGCCGGCGCCAAAGGGCCAGATCACCTTTGAGCAAGTCAGCGCCGGACCTCCGGGGCAACGGGCGGCCTCCCTGCATATGGTCAGTTTCAACCTTGCGGCGGGTGATGTGATGGGGGTGCTCGGTGCTTCGGGGTCCGGTAAGTCGACACTGGCACGGGTACTGGTTGGGGTCTGGCCGACGCTCGGCGGTACCGTGCGACTCGACGGTGCGGACATCCATCGCTGGAATCGCGACGACCTCGGGCCTTACATCGGTTATTTGCCCCAGGACATCGAACTGTTCAGCGGCAGCATCGCGCAAAACATCGCGCGGTTCCGAGAAGCTGATCCACAACAAGTCGTGGTGGCCGCGCAGCAGGCCGGTGTGCATGAGCTGATCTTGCGCCTGCCACAAGGGTACGACACGGTGCTCGGCGAAGACGGCAGCGGCCTGTCGGGCGGGCAGAAACAACGTGTGGCGCTGGCGCGCGCACTGTACGGCCGGCCGAGCCTGGTGGTGCTGGATGAACCGAACTCCAACCTCGACACCGTGGGCGAAGCGGCGCTGGCCAGCGCGATAGCGCAAATGAAAGCCCAGGGCACCAGCGTGATTCTGGTGACCCATCGTTCCTCCGCACTGGCCCAGGCCGACAAACTGCTGGTGCTCAACGACGGGCGCCTGCAGGCGTTCGGTCCGAGCCAGGACGTACTCAAGGCACTCGCAGGGGCGCAGCAAGCCTTGCATGAAAAGTCCGGACAGGCACAGGGCGGGACCGGCATGAGCCGGCAGCCTCAGCCCACGACAAGGAATTCCGGTGTATGAGCGGCACACACATGAACCCACACGACGAATCGGCAATGGACCAGGACTACCTGGCCCAGCGTCCTGAACGCGACGCACGTTACTTCGTCCGCCTGGGCTGGATGCTCGCGCTCCTCGGCGCAGGCAGTTTCTTCCTCTGGGCCAGCCTCGCGCCACTCGATCAGGGCATACCGGTGCAGGGCACGGTGGTGGTTTCGGGCAAGCGCAAGGCCGTGCAGTCGATGAGCAGCGGCGTGGTCAGTCAGATTCTGGTCCGCGAGGGTCAGTTGGTGAAACAGGGCCAGCCGCTGTTCCAGCTTGACCAGACTCAGGTCGCTGCGGATGTTCAATCGCTGCAAGCGCAGTACCGCATGGCCTGGGCGAGCCTCGCTCGATGGCAAAGCGAGCGGGATAACCTCAAACAGGTGAATTTCCCCGTTGAACTGAGCAACGATCCCGACCCGCGCCTGGCGTTGGTGCTGGAAGGCCAGCGTCAGTTGTTCAGCAGCCGCCGCGATGCCTTCGCCCGTGAGCAAGCCGCCTTGCGCGCCAGTATCGAAGGTGCCGGTGCACAGTTGGCCGGCATGCGCCGCGCCCGTACCGACTTGAGCGCTCAGGCCGATTCCTTGCAACAACAGTTAAACAACCTGACGCCACTGGCGCAGAACGGCTACATCCCGCGCAACCGGTTGATGGAGTATCAGCGACAACTGTCACAGGTGCAGCAACAGTTGGCCGAGAACCTCGGCGAAAGCGGCCGGGTGGAGCAGGGCATTGTCGAGTCCCGCCTGAAGCTGCAACAGCACATCGAGGAGTACCAGAAAGAGGTGCGCACCCAACTGGCCGATGCGCAGCTCAAAAGCGTGACGCTGGAAGAGCAACTGACCTCCGCCGGATTCGACCTGCAGCACAGCGAGATCATTGCCACGGCTGACGGCATTGCCGTGAACCTGGGTGTTCATACCATTGGCGCGGTGGTGCGTCAGGGGGAGAGTCTGCTGGAGATCGTGCCTCAAGATACGCGCCTGGAAGTGGAAGGGCGGCTGCCGGTCAACCTCATCGACAAGGTCGGTCCGCACCTGCCGGTGGACATTCTCTTCACTGCCTTCAACCAGAGTCGCACCCCGCGTGTTCCGGGCGAAGTCAGCCTGGTTTCCGCCGACCAGATGGTCGACGAAAAAACCGGCGTACCGTATTACGTGCTGCGCAGCAGTGTCAGTGACCAGTCTATGGAAAAACTCAATGGCCTGGTGATCAAGCCCGGCATGCCGGCGGAAATGTTCGTGCGTACCGGTGAACGTTCGCTCCTCAACTATTTGTTCAAACCGCTGCTCGACCGGGCAGGCTCCGCGTTGACCGAGGAATAAGGATGTTCGGCTGTATGAATAAGCTTTCCATGCTCGGGGCGGCCTTGATGTTGCTCGTGGGCAACCCGGCCGCGGCGGCCATGGGGCCGTTCGAGATTTATGAACAGGCATTGCGCAATGATCCGGTGTTCCTTGGGGCCATCAAGGAGCGCGATGCCGGACTTGAGAACCGTGCCATCGGCCGTGCCGGGCTTTTGCCGAAACTGGGTTACAACTACAACAAGGGCCGTAACAGCTCCAAGGTCACCTACCTCAACGAGCGTGGGCAAAACCAGAGCGACGACCGCAACTACAGCAGTTACGGCTCCAGCCTGACCCTGCAACAGCCGTTGCTCGACTACGAGGCCTACGCGGCTTATCGAAAAGGTGTCGCACAGGCGTTGTTCGCCGACGAAAATTTTCGCGGCAAAAGCCAGGAGTTGCTGGTGCGGGTGCTGGAAAGCTACACCCAGGCGTTGTTCGCTCAGGATCAGATCGACATTGCCCAGGCCAAGAAAAAAGCCTTCGAGCAGCAGTTCCAGCAGAACGAGCAGATGTTTCGCCAGGGCGAAGGCACGCGCACCGACATCCTCGAAGCCGAATCGCGTTATGAACTGGCCACCGCCGAGGAAATCGAGGCGCGCAACGAGCAGGATGCATCCCTGCGTGAACTCGGTGCGCTGATTGGCGTGCCGGCGATCGACATTGTCGACCTGGCCCCGCTGGATCCGAACTTCCAGACCTTCACCCTGCAACCGGCCAATTACGATACCTGGCATGAAATGGCCGTAGCCAACAACCCGAACCTGGCTTCCCAACGCCAGGCGCTGGAAGTGGCGCGCTACGAGGTCGAACGCAATCGGGCCGGGCACCTGCCCAAGGTAAGCGCCTATGCCACGGTGCGCCAGAACGAATCGGAAAGCGGTAACACCTACAACCAGCGATACGACACCAACACCATCGGCATCGAGGTGAATGTGCCGCTATACGCCGGCGGCGGCGTTTCCGCGTCGACTCGCCAGGCCAGCCGGGCGATGGAGCAGGCCGAGTACGAACTGGATGGCAAGACTCGGGAGACTCTGATCGAGTTGCGTCGGCAATTCAGTGCCTGCCTGTCGGGGGTGAGCAAATTGCGCGCCTATCAGAAAGCCCTGGTTTCCGCCGAGGAGCTGGTGGTGTCGACCAAACAAAGCATCCTGGGCGGGGAACGGGTCAATCTCGATGCGCTGAACGCCGAACAGCAACTGTTCACCACCCGGCGCGACCTGGCCCAGGCCCGTTACGACTACCTGATGGCGTGGACCAAGTTGCATTACTACGCCGGGACCTTGAGTGAGCAGGATTTGGCCAAGGTTGACGAAGCGTTCGGACAAGGTCCGGGGATTAATCAGTGACGCACAGGCACGTCGGGAAAGCGGCAACGACATGATCAGGTTTTTGTAACAGCACGGAGGCTCCGGAACACCTCATGAGTGAGGCGTCCCGGCTGTGAGCCATCTCTGATAATTCCAACAAAGAGAGAGGCAATACCCATGGGTGTGTACGACTACAAGAACTTGAGCACAACAGACGCCAAAGCGTTGTTCACCGACGCGATGGCGATCACGCTGTACTCCTATCACAACCTCGACAACGGATTTGCCACCGGTTACCAGCACAACGGTTTCGGCTTGGGCCTGCCGGCGACCCTGGTGACCGCGTTGATTGGCGGCACCGATTCCCAAGGGGTGATTCCCGGCATTCCCTGGAACCCCGATTCGGAAAAAGCTGCACTGGACGCCGTGCGACAAGCCGGCTGGACCCCCATTACCGCTGCGCAGCTGGGTTATGACGGCAAAGTCGATGCCCGGGGAACCTTCTTCGGCGAAAAGGCCGGTTACACCAGCGCGCAGGTGGAAATCCTCGGCAAGTACGACGCTCAGGGGCACCTCACGGAAATCGGCATCGCCTTTCGTGGCACCAGTGGTCCTCGTGAAATTCAGATCAGCGACTCCATCGGCGATGTCATCAATGATCTGTTGGCGGCGTTGGGCCCACAGGATTATGCGAAAAACTATGTGGGTGAAGCGTTCGGCAAGCTGCTTGCGGATGTCGCAGCGTTTGCCCGGGCCAACGGGTTGTCGGGCAAGGATGTGCTGGTCAGCGGGCATAGCCTCGGCGGGTTGGCGGTCAACAGCCTGGCGGACTTGAGCAGTGAGCAATGGGGCGGTTTCTTCCAGGATGCCAACTACATCGCCTACGCCTCGCCGACCCAGAGCAGCAGCGACAAGGTGCTGAACATCGGCTATGAAAACGATCCCGTTTTCCGTGCGCTGGACGGCGCGGCGTTCAACCTGGCATCGGTCGGCGTGCACGATGCCGATCAAGCCTCGGCCACCAACAACATCGTCAGCTTCAACGACCACTACGCATCGACTGCCTGGAATCTGCTGCCGTTTTCCATTCTCAACATTCCGACCTGGATTTCCCATTTGCCCACCGGTTACGGCGATGGCATGACCCGAGTGCTGGAATCCCGGTTCTACGACCTCACCCGTAAAGATTCGACCATCATCGTGGCCAACCTTTCAGACCCGGCCCGGGCCAATACCTGGGTCCAGGACCTCAACCGCAATGCCGAACCTCACAAGGGCAGCACCTTCATCATTGGTAGTGACGGCAACGATCTGATTCAGGGCGGCAAGGGCAACGACTATCTGGAAGGCCGCGACGGCAACGACACCTTCCGTGATGCCGGTGGCTACAACATCCTGTTGGGCGGCAAGGGCCACAACGTGCTCGACTTGCAGCAATCGGTGAAGCATTTCGACTTTGCCAACGACGGCGCCGGCAACCTGTACATCCGCGATGCCGAAGGCGGCATCAGCATCACCCGTGACATCGGCGGCATCGTCAGCAAGGAACCGGGCTTTCTATGGGGGCTGCTCAAGGATGACGTGACTCACAGCGTCACCGCCAACGGGTTGTTGGCCGGCAACCAGTTGACCCAGTATGCGTCGTCGGCCAAGGGGGGCGCGGGGAACGATACGCTCAAGGCCCAGGCGATCGGCGATTGGTTGTTCGGCCTCGACGGCAACGATCATTTGATCGGCGGCAAGGGCAACGATGTGTTGGTCGGCGGGGCCGGTAACGACCTGCTGGAGTCGGGGGGCGGGATCGATACGTTCCTGTTTAGCGGCGCGTTTGGCCACGACCGGGTGCTGGGCTACCAGGCGAACGACAAACTGGTGTTTCTCGGGGTACAAGGTGTGGCGCCAATCGACGATTTTCGGGCCCATGCCTCGGTGGTGGGACAGGATACCGTGTTGACGTTTGGCAATGATTCAGTGACGTTGGTCGGTGTGGGGCTGGACAGTTTGTCGGGTGCGGGAATTGTGATCGCCTGAGGGGGATTCGGCGCCTGAAGGGGCCTCTTCGCGGGTAAGCCCGCTCCCACAGGAGTATGCGGTCCAATGTGGGAGCGAGCCTGCTCGCGATGAACGATAACGCGGTCTTCAGTCTTCCTTGCGAATCGTTGTCACTTCATCGGCCCGGACTTTGACTTTCGCTCCGGAAATATCCTCGAATTCGAAGAACCCATCCTTGGTCTTGGTTTTCGGCATGTCCTTGGTCAGATACTGGGTGCCGTTCTGCAAAGTCACGACGGTTGGCGTCGAGCAGCCGGTCAGCATCATGAACGCTGCTGCTGCCAAGGGATAACCCAGAGTCTTGATGTTCATAACCGCCTCTAAAACACTTCAAAAATTCGCTGCGACTGTCGCTAACGACAGTACCTCTATTGCGGTTGGTGCCACGCAACCGCAGAAAGTTCGATGGATTGAAAAATTTAACTGACAGCGCCTCCACCCATCCATTTCCGATTGCGCCGGGCAGGGCGTTACTGGTATCTGTACGCATAACCAGTACTCGCTCGCCATGGCCCCTTTCCCGTGACTGTAAACCCTCTCGACGATCCGTTCTATTACCTGAACAACTTCATGCAAGTGCTTGATTGGCTTGAGCATCGCTATGGCGATGTGTTGAGCATCGAAGAGCAACGGTTCATCGCCGACTTCAACGATCTGCCCCGTGAATCCCGGGCGTTGCTGGTCAGAATGGTCATGCGCAAGGGCATTCATTTCAGGTGCAGCAAACTGCATTACGCGGAAATTGGTGACATCGCGAGCGCAGCCGAACCGCTTGTGGCGCTGGGTTGGGTCGATGATCAACTGCCGTTGTCGATCGAAGGACTGTTCGACGTACTGCTCAAGGCGGAAATTGTTCAATGCCTGGGCAGCGCCATCGACCAGCCCAAGGGAAAAAAAGCCGATTGGCTGCCCATACTGGTCGAGCAGTTTCCCGAAACGCGCAGTTTCAGTGACTGGTGTCCGTCGTTGGACGACCGATTGTTCAGCTTGACCATCATGGGCCTGTGCGATCGCTTGCGCTTGATGTTTTTCGGCAATCTTTACCAGGATTGGTCCGAATTCGTGCTGGCAGACCTTGGGATCTTAACCTACGAAAAAGTCGACTTCAGCGCCGATTCGCGAGGCTTGCGCAGCCGCGAGGACGTCGATGCCTGTCTGTTCCTTCACCATTGCCAGCAGCTATTCGAGGCTGGCGAAGAGGTGGCCGGGGTTGTCGAGCAGATCAACGGTTTGACGCTGATCAACCCCTGGCTGCAAAGACGGCGTGACAAGCTGCTGTTCCAGATCGCCCAGCAATGTGAACGCATGGCGGATTACGCCACGGCGCTGGCGCTGTATCGCCAGTGTGCCTATCCCGGCGCTCGCCTGCGCCTGATTCGCGTGCTGGAGCTTTGTGGGGAGTATCAGCTGGCCCTGGATCTCGCCACCGAGGCGGAACAATCGCCGCAAAGCGCCGCCGAGCAACAGCAATTGCTGCGCGTGTTGCCCCGGCTGCGGCGCAAACTGGGTGGGCCGCCAGCCAAGCGAGCGCCTGCGCGGGAAATGCAGCGCCTGGACCTGCAACTGCCCAGGACCGATCCGGTGATGTCGGTGGAGTTTTACGTTCAGGCGCACCTGGCGGAGGCGTCGGCGCCCGTGCATTACGTCGAAAATACGCTGATCAACTCACTGTTCGGTCTGCTCTGCTGGCCGGCGATTTTCGCGCCCTTGCCCGGGGCGTTTTTCCATCCGTTCCAGCGCGGCCCGGTGGACCTGCTCAATGAAGATTTCCATGAGCGCCGGACCGACTTGTTCCAGGCCTGCCTCGCGGAACTCGACGACGGGCGTTATCGGCACACCATCCGCGAGCGCTATGCCGAGAAATGGGGCGTACAGTCGCCCTTCGTCTTCTGGAACGTACTGGGCGAGGAATTGCTGGAACAGGCATTGGACTGCTTTCCGGCCGAGCACCTCAAGCACTGGTTCAACCGGTTGTTGCTCGACATCAAGGCCAATCGCGCCGGGATGCCGGACCTGATCCAGTTCTGGCCGCAGCAAAAGACCTACCGCATGATCGAAGTCAAAGGCCCGGGGGATCGCTTGCAGGATAACCAGCTGCGCTGGCTGGAGTTCTGCCATGAGCACCACATGCCGATTGCCGTGTGTTACGTGCAGTGGGCGGAGCAGGACGCTTGAATTACAGCATCGCGGTGCGGGCGCTGTGTGAATTCACTGCCAAGACCGGCGACCTCGACCTGCGCTTTACACCGTCGCCGACCGCGCTGGAGGGCATCGTCGGGCATCGCACCGTGGCGTCCCGGCGTAGCGAGGGTTACCAAAGTGAAATTGCGCTCGAAGGCCTGTTTGAAGGCCTGACAGTCAAGGGCAGGGCGGATGGCTACGATCCCGCGCAAAACTGCCTGGAAGAAGTCAAGACCTACCGTGGCGACTTGAGCAAGCAGCCGGGCAATCACCGCCAGCTGCACTGGGCCCAGGCGAAAATCTACGGCTGGCTGATGTGCCGGAAGCTGCAACTTGAGCAGATCAATCTGGCGCTGGTGTACTTCGACATCGTCAGCGAAAAGGAAACCTGCCTCGTCGAGTCCTTCAGCGCCACGCAGTTGGGGCAGTTCTTCGAACAGCAGTGCACGCGGTTCCTGCACTGGGCCGAGCAGGAAACGGTCCATCGCGAGGGGCGTAACCGAGCGGCACAACAGTTGGCGTTCCCCCATGCCGATTTTCGACCCGGGCAGCGCCATCTGGCCGAATCGGTGTTCAAGGCCGTCAGCACCGGTCGTTGCCTGATGGCCCAGGCACCGACAGGGATTGGCAAGACCGTCGGCACCCTGTTTCCGATGCTCAAGGCCCTGGCGCCGCAGCAACTGGACAAGGTGTTCTTCCTCACGGCGAAAACCCCGGGACGCAAACTGGCGCTGGACGCTGCGCAGGTGATCCTCGATCGCGCCAATGCACCGCCCTTGCGCGTTCTGGAGATGATTGCCCGGGACAAGGCCTGCGAGCATCCGGACAAGGCCTGTCACGGCGAATCCTGCCCGTTGGCCCAGGGTTTCTATGACCGTTTGCCGGCCGCCCGCCAGGCTGCCAGCGAACTGAGCCTGTTGGATCAGGGCGCCCTGCGCCGGATCGCCCTGGAACATGGGGTCTGTCCGTATTACCTGAGCCAGGAAATGGCGCGTTGGGCTGACGTGGTGGTTGCCGATTACAACTACTACTTCGACTTCAGCGCCTTGTTGTTCGGGTTGGCCCAAGCCAGTCAATGGAACGTCGCGGTGTTGGTGGACGAGGCCCATAATCTGGTGGAGCGCGGCCGCCAGATGTACAGCGCCAGCCTCGATCAAGCGACCCTCAACGCGGTACGAAAAACGGCCCCGGATGCGTTGAAAAAACCGTTGCAACGGGTCAACCGCGAATGGAACGCCCTGCATGACCCGCAACCGGTTGCCTATCAGGCTTATGACAAGGCGCCGGAAAAGCTGCTTCAGGCGTTGTCAGCCTGCACGGCGAGCATCAGTGACTACCTGAACGATCACCCTCAGGGGCTGGACAGCGCACTCCAGGGTTTTTACTTCGACATGCTGCAGTTCTGCCGGGTGGCCGAGTGCTTCGATGAGCACTTCCTGTTCGATATCAGCAAGCGCGACCTCGAACGCAAGCGCAATCTTTCGCAACTATGCCTGCGAAATGTGGTGCCCGCCGGTTTCATCGGGCCACGCCTGACGGCGGCACGCAGCACCGTCCTGTTCTCGGCGACCCTCAGCCCACGTCATTACTACGCCGACCTGCTGGGGACGCCGGCGAACACGGTGTGCATTGACGTCGAATCGCCGTTTGACGCCAGGCAGTTGCAGGTGCACATCGTCAGCCGGATCTCCACGCGGTTCGCCCATCGCCAAGCATCCGTGGCGCCGATTGTCGAGTTGATCGCCGAACAATTCAGCCAACGTCCCGGCAACTACCTCGCGTTTTTCAGCAGCTTCGATTATTTGCAGCAAGTGATGCAGTTGCTGGCCGAACGGCATCCACGTATCAACCTGTGGTCGCAGTCCCGTGGCATGGGTGAAACGCAACGTCAGCAGTTTCTCGATCAGTTCACTGAAGACGGTGAGGGCATCGGCTTCGCGGTACTGGGCGGGGCATTCGGCGAGGGCATCGACTTGCCCGGTGCACGGTTGATCGGCGCGTTCATCGCCACCCTGGGGCTGGCGCAGTTCAATCCGGTCAACGAGCAGATGAAACGGCGCATGGCCGCCATTTTCGGTGCGGGCTACGACTACACCTACCTCTACCCTGGCATACAGAAACTGGTGCAGGCCGCCGGGCGGGTGATTCGGACGCAACAGGACGAAGGGGTGGTGATGCTGATCGATGACCGGTTTGCCGAGAGCAGGATCAAGCAGTTGCTGCCGCGCTGGTGGTCGATTGCGCCGACGCTTTTTACCTCTGCCATGTAGGCGTTTTTACCTTTAATGACGTCGACATGACTTGACGTAGATGACCGTTTGTACAATCGGCAAAAGCACTCTTTATTGAAGGAACTGGATATTGCCCAGCACTTTGATAAGGAAATCAAACCATGTCGCAAGCACCGAAATACACGTACACCGATGATCAGGTCACCGCAGCATTCAATGAAATAAGCGCAACGCTGTTCAGCGGCATCACCGTTGAGGCAGTCCCCAAAATACTGTTTGTCGCCGGGCTGGAGGCTTCAGGCAAGACGTATCTGCTGGAAAAACAACTGCTGCCATCGAAGCGTTATGCCAATTACATTCGCCTGTACTTGCCTGAGTACCGAAAGAAACACCCCCAGTACGACGAGATGATCAAACGGGGTGTATTGCATGCCTATGAGCATACGGAATCATTCGTTCGTGAAGTCTGCGCCAGGATCTTCAAGCAAGCCTTCAGCGGTCAATACAACATCATCATGGAGACCGCATTCGACTCCATCGACCTTGTATGCTTTACACCCTCGGCGACGGCCAGTGGCTACCAGTTCGAGATTCACATCGTGGGTTGCACTCAAGAGTTTGCCCACCTTTCAAGTTTCAAAAGGGCGCTCAAAAGCCTGCAAGACAATGAGATGGAAAGGTTTCTCTCGGTATCGAAGCTGGATGCCGGCATGAGCCATGCCAAAGCGATCATCGTAGCCCTCCAGACGGCGGTCAAGGCGATCAGCGGCTCCCAGATCAACCTGTATGAACGCGGATTCGGCACATTGAAGGAGCGTACTCATGTTGCCCAGAGCACGTATTCAAAGGCCGCTGACGGTACAGTCAGCACAACGACCACCAAGGTCAATTTTTCCTACGACGTTTATTCCAGCATCATCGAGAATCAGGTGTTCGCGGTGAGCGACCGTAATGAGTTGCTCAAAGAGTGCAACCTGGCGCTACTCCAGGCAGCCATTCATGCGCCGAAGGTCCCGGATTTCGTTTACAACGAGCTGTACGCCTATATCGTCAAATATGTGAATCGATAGTCCGTATGACCGGTAAAGTGCTGACCGGCTGTTCAAATGGTTAATCTGTCGCATACTCCAGAAAAACAATCATGACGCGAGAACTCCATGAGCGAGGATCGAACCAAGTCTGATGTGAGCGAGGAGTCGCGCTTCCGTCTGCTGATCGATGCTGTAGTCGACTATGCGATCTACATGATTGACCCTGACGGCATCATTTCCAGCTGGAATGCCGGAGCCAGGCGTTTCAAGGGGTATGAAGAAGCCGAGATTCTCGGCCAGCATTTCTCACGTTTCTATACCGACGAGGATCGCCGTGCCGGGTTGCCCCAAAGGGCGCTGGACACGGCGCTTCGCGAGGGGCGTTTCGAGGGGGAAGGCTGGCGCGTGCGCAAGGACGGTACGCGTTTCTGGTGCCACGTGGTGATCGATCCGATTCTCGATTCCTCGGGGACGCTGCTGGGGTTTGCCAAGATCACCCGTGACCTGACCGACCGCAAAATGGCCGAGGAAACCCTCAAGCAAAGCGAGCAGCAATTCCGGCTACTGGTGCAAAGCGTCACCGATTACGCCATCTACATGCTCGGCCCGGACGGGTGCGTGAGCAACTGGAACCCGGGCGCCCAGCGTATCAAGGGGTACAAGCCCGAAGAGGTCATCGGCCAGCACTTTTCGATGTTTTACACCCCGGAAGACCGTGAAGCGGGCGAGCCGTTACGCACGCTGGACATTGCGGTGCGCGAGGGGCGGTTCGAAAACAAGGGCTGGCGCCTGCGCAAGGACGGCACGCGGTTTTTCGCCCATGTGGTGGTGGACCCGATTTGGGGGGAGACCGGCCGATTGCTTGGATTTGCCAAGATTACCCGTGATATCACCGAAGCGTCACAATCACAGCAAGCGCTTGAAAAGGCCCGCGAAGCGCTGTTCCAGGCGCAGAAAATGCAGGCCATCGGTCAGCTCAGCGGCGGTATTGCCCACGATTTCAATAATTTACTGACCGTGATCCTGGGCAATCTGGAAATCGTGCGCAAACGCATGGCCGATGATCCGAAGTTGACCCGTTTACTCGATAACGCCACCCAGGGCGCCATGCGTGGCGTTTCCCTGACGCAACGGATGCTCGCGTTTGCCCGGCGACAGGAACTCAAGGCCGAACCCGTAGATATCGCGGCGCTGGTGCAAGGCATCATGGGCTTGTTGCGCAGCGCCCTCGGGCCTTCGGTGAAAATCGAAACCTTTTTTTCGGCAGACGCCGAACCAGTGCTGGCCGACGTCAACCAGCTGGAGCTGGCGGTGCTCAACCTGGCGACCAATGCCCGTGATGCCATGCCCAATGGCGGAAAGATCGTCCTCGGGACCCGTATGGAGGTGGTGTTGGACCAGTCCCAGTCGACCTTGGCGCCAGGCCGTTATGTCTGCCTGTCCATCAGTGATACAGGGGAGGGCATGGATGATGCGACGCTCGCTTCGGCCATGGACCCGTTCTTCACCACCAAGGGTGTCGGCAAGGGGACGGGGCTCGGCTTGTCGATGGTGCACGGCTTTATCGAGCAAATGGGCGGGCGCTTCAGGCTCAAGAGCGAGAAAGGCAAAGGCACCACCGCCGAACTCTGGCTGCCCGTTGCCAAGGCGGGCGCGGTGGCCGGACCGCAAGCCCTGGAGCAGGTCACACCGCAAGTGCCCCGGTTGAATGTGTTGGTGGTCGATGACGACAGCCTGGTGTTGACCAGTACCTGCCTGATGCTGGAAGACCTGGGGCATCGGGTCAGCATTGCCGATTCCGGTGCGCAGGCGTTGCAGATGCTCGAAGGTGACCAGCGTTTCGACCTGGTCATCACCGACATGGCCATGCCGCACATGAGCGGCGCGCAACTGGCGCAGGCCATCCAGATCATGATGCCAACCTTGCCGATCGTGCTTGCCACTGGTTATGCCGAACGCCTGGATGGCTTTGCCGCCAGGCTGCCGCGCTTGTCCAAACCCTTCACGCAACACAACCTGGTGGAAATCATTGCGGCGGCAATGACGTGAGGCGGCGGTTGCGCGCTTCATAACGCGCGAGCATCGGTTGGGTGCTGATGCCGTGCAGCAGGATACTCAGCGCCACGACCGACAGCGTCAGGTCGGTGCAAAGGCTGGCAATCGATGCCGGGAGGTCGTGGTTCAAGGCATAGAACAGATAGTAAAAACTGCCGATGCCGCGAATCCCGAACCAACCGATCAACAAGCGTTGCCGGGCATTCAATAAACGGCCCCAGGGCATCAGTCCGACACTCAAGGGGCGAATCACGCAGAACAGCGCCAGTGCGATCGCCAACGCGCGCCAGTCCCAGTGGCCCATCAGGACCACACCGAGCAAGGTCACCAGAAACACCTCCATGGCACGTTCGACCAGATCACCGAACGACAGCATGTCACCGATCATGATCCCGGCGGCGACCTGGGAGTCTTCCAGGTTCGCCACATCGCCATGCACCGCGGCATCGGGTTCGACGTTCTGGTGACCGACCACGGCCTGCACCAGATGCTCGGCCGGTGGCTGTGCGTGCCCCGTGGACTTGACTTCGGCCCGGCGCAAGCCCAGGCCGGCGGCGAACACCGACAGAAAGCCATAGCCGTGCACCGATTCGGCGGCGACATACGCCAACGCGATCAGGGCGAAGGTCAGGTAGTCGTTGGGGGACAGGGTGCTGTCGGCATTGCGGATGCGCATCGACAGGGTCAGGCGGCCGATGCCCCGGCCCATGCAATAGCCGATCAGCAAGCCGGCGGGCACCGCCCAGAGCAAACGCTTGAGCGCCCAATCATCCAGCCAGGCGCTTGAGTCCTCTGCGCCTTGTTGCACAAACAGCAAGCCGAGGATGACAAACGCAAAGGCAATACCATCGTTGAGACCGGCCTCGCCGGAGAGCCCGAAGCGTACCGGGTCATCATCCTTGGCGTCGTTGACTTGCACCAGGGACGCGAGCACGGGATCGGTGGGCGCCAGAATCGCGCCGATGAGCAACGATGGCCCCCAGGCAAGCTCGAAGACCAGGTGCAGGAACAGGCACACACCCGCAATGCTCAGGAGCATCACCGGTCCCGCCAGGCCGAACGCCACCCACCACTTTCGGTCCTTGAGCGGCAGGCGCAGCTTGAGTCCGCAGACGAAGAGTGAAAACAGCACGGCAACTTCCGTCAGGTGCTCCATCCAGAACGCCGCGTCCTTGATGTCCAGCCTGAGCCAGCCCAGGCCCGCCGGACCGATGGCCACCCCCAGTACCAGGCACACGGCCGACGTGGTCACGGGCAGCCAGCGCAGGTAAGACGACGTGAGTGCCAGTGCCAGCAACACGGCACCCAACACCGCGACCCAGGCGATGAAACTCATGGCCCCGGGTCATCAACTGACCGTGGCTTGACGATAGGTGCGGACATCGCGACCTCCAGAGATCAAAAGAGCGCCATGGCGTAATGCTGCTTTTGTAGGAGCGAGCTCGCTCGCGATGGTCGTGAACGAATACGCGTGTTAACTGGTTACACGCGGAGTTCTTGAGTCCATCGCGAGCGAGCTCGCTCCTACAACAACAGTATGACGGTCATGGCCGGGCTCATAAGCTGTGGAGCGCTGGAACTGTCCGCGGGTTCCATTTTTCAGCGACGTCAGAGAGCCGGCTTGCCCCCGTTACGACAAAGCGCTGGCCGGGGACGGTCATCTTCGATCTCCGTTTTCAACGGTGAGAAGTCAAAGGGCTGACCGTGGGGCTTTGGCTTGAGTTCGGTTGGGTTTCAGATGATTGGCTGGACGCCGGAAATCACACAAATCCCCTGTGGGAGCGAGCCTGCTCGCGAAGACGCCGGTACAGTCAACATTGATGGAGACTGACACACCGTATTCGCGAGCAGGCTCGCTCCCACAAGGGGATCTGTGGATTATCAGGCCGTCAGGTTGCGCAAACTGCGCTCCATCCGGGCAATGCCTTCTTCCAGCAGCGACCGCGGGCAGCCGAAGTTCAGGCGCACGAACTGTTTGCAGTCGTCGCCGAAGTCCAGGCCAGGGCTCAGCCCGACTTTCGCCTGTTCGAGGAAGAACTGCTGCGGGTTGTCCAGTCCCAGGGCCGAGCAGTCGAGCCAGGCCAGGTAGGTGCTTTGCGGCACGTTCATGGTGATGCCCGGCAGGCGCGTGCGCACGGCGTCGACCAGGTAATCGCGGTTGCTTTGCAGATAGGCGCTCAGTTCGGCCAGCCAGGGCCCGGCTTCGCTGTAGGCGACACGGGTGGCTTCCAGGCCCAGCGGGTTGACGCTGTCGACCATGCCGCAACGGGCGTGGTTGACCCGCTCGCGCAGGTGGCGGTCCTGAATGATCATGAACGAGGTTTTCAGCCCGGCGATGTTGTAGGCCTTGCTGGCGGACATCAGGGTGATGGTGCGTTGGGCGACTTGCGGGCTCAGGGTGGCCATCGGAATGTGCTTGCGACCGTCGAAGCACAGTTCGGCATGGATCTCGTCGGAGATGATCCAGGCATCGTGCTCCAGGCAGATGTCGGCGATGGCTTGCAGTTCGGCCCGGGGGAACGCCTTGCCCAGCGGGTTGTGCGGGTTGCTCAGCAGCAGGGCGCCGCCACCTTGCAGCGACTGGCTCAGGGTATCCAGCGGCGTGGCATAGGTGCCGTCCGCTTGCGCGTCAAAACCCAGTTCGACCTTGTTCAGGCCCCAGTGGCCCGGCGCATGGCGCAATGGCGGGTAGTTCGGGACCTGCACCACGACGTTTTGCTGTGGCTGGACCAGCGCCTTGAGCGCCATGTTGAACCCCGACTCGACACCCGGCAGAAAGATCAGCTCCTGTGGTTCGACGCGCCAGGCGTACTTGTTCCACAGGTCGGCGACGATCGCTTCGCGCAGGTTTTCCGGGGCCACGCTGTAGCCGACCATCGGGTGTTCCAGGCGTTTTTGCAGGGCCTGGATGATCATCGGCGGCGCGGCGAAATCCATGTCGGCAACCCACATCGGCAATACATCGGCCGGGTAGCGGCTCCATTTGGTGCTACCGGTGTTGTGGCGGTCGAACACCTGATCAAAATCGAAAGTCATGCGGGGTCTCGTGAAGGCAGGGTTAATCATGCCGGCCATGATAAGCCCCTAGCCCCTGTGGGAGCGAGCCTGCTCAATAGCCATACAAAACAAACCCTGTGGGAGCGGGCTTGCCAGCGATGACGGCGGCACAGTCAAAATTGATGTTGGCTGACCGACCGCTATCGCGGGCAAGCCCGCTCCCACAGGGTTCGACAAACGGCCGACGGTCGGTTTTCACACAGATTGTCAGTGTGTTGACTAAAGTTTGAGATGTCGGCAGCCCGTCTGCCGCGACCGTGATTGTCCAGAAAAATCCGGCAAAGCACCGGATCTCCACCTGATCAGGAGTGCACGATGGACCTCAGCCGTCGTCAGTTCTTCAAGGTCGCCGGTATCGGCCTTGCAGGCTCTAGCCTGGGCGCGTTGGGCATGGCCCCGACGCCTGCCTTTGCCGAACAGGTGCGTCATTTCAAGCTCGCCCACACCCATGAAACCCGCAACACCTGCCCGTATTGCTCGGTCGGCTGCGGGTTGATCATGTACAGCCAGGGCGATACGGCGAAGAATGTCGCGCAAAGCATCATCCACATCGAAGGTGACGCCGACCACCCGGTCAACCGCGGCACCTTGTGCCCCAAAGGCGCCGGTCTGCTGGATTTCATACACAGCCCCGGACGCCTGCAATACCCGCAAATCCGCAAGCCCGGCAGCGACGAGTGGACGCGTATCGGCTGGGATGAAGCACTGGACCGCATCGCCGACCTGATGAAGGCCGACCGCGACGCCAACTTCATCGAGAAGAACGCCCAGGGCCAGACGGTGAACCGCTGGCTGACCACCGGTTTCCTCGCGGCCTCGGCGGCGTCCAACGAAGCGGGCTACATCACCCACAAGGTCATTCGCAGTCTCGGCATGCTGGGGTTTGATAACCAGGCGCGTGTCTGACACGGCCCGACGGTGGCAAGTCTTGCCCCGACGTACGGCCGTGGTGCCATGACCAATACCTGGACCGACATCGCCAACGCGAATCTGGTTCTGGTAATGGGCGGCAACGCAGCAGAAGCGCACCCGTGCGGCTTCAAATGGGTGACCGAAGCCAAGGCGCACAACCAGGCGCGGCTGATCGTGGTCGATCCGCGCTTCACCCGGACCGCCTCGGTGGCCGACTATTACGCGCCGATTCGCACCGGCACCGACATCGCCTTCATGGGCGGGTTGATCAATTACCTGCTGACCCAGGACAAGATCCAGCACGAGTACGTGCGCAATTACACTGACGTCTCGTTCATCGTCAAAGCGGGGTACGGTTTCGAGGACGGTATCTTCAGCGGGTACGACGTGGCCAAACGCGCCTACACCGACAGGTCCGGCTGGGGGTATGAGCTGGGTGAGGACGGCTTCGTCAAGGTCGACCCGACCTTGCAAGACCCGCGTTGCGTCTATCAATTGATGAAGCAGCACTACAGCCGCTACACGATCGAACTGGCGAGCCAGATTTGTGGCATGCCGGTCGATGCGATGCAGAAAATCTGGGACGAAATCGCCACTTGCTCGGTTCCGGGCAAGACCATGACGATTCTCTACGCCCTGGGCTGGACCCAGCACTCGATCGGCTCGCAGATCATCCGCAGCGCGGCGATGGTGCAATTGTTGCTGGGCAACGTCGGCATGCCGGGCGGCGGCGTGAACGCCTTGCGTGGGCATTCCAACATCCAGGGGCTGACCGATCTGGGCCTGTTGTCCAACTCGCTGCCGGGGTATCTCACCTTGCCCGGCGATGCCGAGCAGGACTACAACGCCTACATCGTCAAGCGCACGCAAAAACCGCTGCGTCCCGGGCAGTTGTCCTATTGGCAGAACTACAGCAAATTCCACGTCAGCCTGATGAAAGCCTGGTACGGCGCCAATGCCACGGCCGAGAACAATTGGGCTTACGACTACCTGCCGAAGCTGGACATCCCCAACTACGACATCCTCAAGGTCTTCGACCTGATGGGCCAGGGCAAGGTCAACGGTTACATGTGCCAGGGCTTCAACCCGATCGCCGCGTTGCCCGACAAGAACCGGGTGATGTTGGCGCTGGCCAAGTTGAAATGGCTGGTGGTGATGGACCCGCTGTCCACCGAGACCTCGGAGTTCTGGCGCCATGTCGGGCCGTACAACGATGTGAAGAGCGCCGATATCCAGACCGAAGTGATTCGCCTGCCCACCACCTGTTTTGCCGAAGAAGACGGCTCGCTGGTCAACAGCAGCCGCTGGCTGCAATGGCACTGGAAAGGCGCCGACGGCCCCGGCGAGGCGCGTACCGACGTGCGGATCATGAGCGAGTTGTTCCTGCGCTTGCGCCAGCGTTACCAGGCCAACGGCGGCGCCTGGGCCGAGTCGATCCTCAAACTGTCGTGGCCGTACAAGATTGCCGACGAGCCTTCACCGGAAGAGCTGGCCAAGGAAATCAACGGCAGCGCCACCACCGACTTCACCGATGCCACGGGGGCGGCGATCAAGGCCAATGCGCAACTGGCCGCGTTCAGTCAGCTCAAGGACGACGGCAGCACGGCGTCCGGCTGCTGGATTTTCTGCGGCAGCTGGACCGAAACCGGTAATCAGATGGCCCGGCGCGACAACAACGACCCGTTCGGCATGCATCAGCATCAAGGCTGGGCCTGGGCCTGGCCGGCCAACCGACGGATCCTGTACAACCGCGCCTCGGCCGACCCGCAAGGCAAACCGTGGGACGAGAAAAAACGCCTGGTGTGGTGGAACGGCAAGGCCTGGGGCGGCACCGATGTGCCGGACTACAAGGCCGACGTGGCGCCGGAAGCAGGGATGAGCCCGTTCATCATGAACCCCGAAGGCGTCGCGCGGTTCTTTGCCGTCGACAAAATGAACGAGGGGCCATTCCCCGAGCACTACGAACCGTTCGAGACACCGATCGGCATCAACCCGCTGCATCCGCAGAACAAGAAAGCCACCAGCAACCCGGCGGCACGGATCTTCGATTCGGTATGGGATTCCCTCGGCGTGGCCAAGGACTACCCGTACGCCGCCACCAGCTATCGGCTGACCGAGCATTTCCACTTCTGGAGCAAGCACTGCAAGCTCAATGCGATCAGCCAACCCGAGCAGTTCGTCGAAATCGGCGAAGTCCTGGCCAAGGAGAAAGGCATTGTTGCCGGTGACCGCGTGCGGGTCAGCAGCAAGCGCGGGCACATCGAAGCGGTGGCGGTGGTGACCAAGCGGATTCGGCCATTGCAGGTCAACAATCAGGTGGTGCACCAGATCGGTATTCCGCTGCACTGGGGCTTCACCGGCCTGACGCGTCACGGTTACCTGACCAACACCCTGGTGCCGTTCCTGGGCGATGGCAACACCCAGACCCCGGAATCCAAGTCATTCCTGGTCAACGTGGAGAAAGTCTAAATGGCCAGCCAAGACATCATTGCCCGCTCGGCCACCACCACCGTGCCTTCGTCGGTGCGCAACCTGGAGGAAGTCGCCAAGCTGATCGACACCACCAAATGCATCGGCTGCAAGGCCTGCCAGGTCGCGTGCTCGGAATGGAACGAGCTGCGTGACGACGTCGGCCACAACCTCGGCACCTACGACAACCCGCAAGACCTGAGCGCAGAAACCTGGACCCTGATGCGCTTCACCGAGCACGAAACCGATGCCGGCAACCTGGAGTGGCTGATCCGCAAGGACGGCTGCATGCACTGCGCCGAACCCGGTTGCCTGGCGGCATGCCCCAGCCCCGGGGCGATCATCAAGCACGCCAATGGCATCGTCGACTTCAACCAGGACCATTGCATCGGCTGCGGTTACTGCATCACCGGTTGCCCGTTCAACATTCCGCGCATTTCGCAAAAGGATCACAAGGCCTACAAATGCACGCTGTGTTCGGACCGTGTGGCGGTGGGGCTGGAGCCGGCCTGCGTGAAAACCTGTCCGACCGGCGCCATCGTGTTTGGCACCAAGGAGGACATGAAGGAACACGCCGCCGAGCGCATCGTCGACCTCAAGAGCCGTGGCTTCGATAACGCCGGGCTGTATGACCCGGCCGGTGTCGGCGGCACCCATGTGATGTACGTGCTGCACCACGCCGACACGCCGAAGCTGTACGCCGGGTTGCCGAGCGATCCGGTCATCAGCCCGTTGGTGGGGCTGTGGAAAGGCGTCAGCAAACCGCTGGGCCTCTTGGCCATGGGGTTGGCGGTGCTGGCGGGATTCTTTCACTATGTGCGGGTCGGCCCGCAGGTGGTCGAAGAGGATGAACTGCCGCACGACACGGACCCGGCGGTGCACGAAGTCGATCCGTCGGTGCACACCTATGATCCGAAGCGGGAGAGCAGGCCATGATCCGCAAGCAGATCCTTCGCTATACCGCCAACCAGCGCACCAATCACTGGCTGGTGGCGATTCTGTTTTTCATGGCCGGGTTGTCCGGGCTGGCGTTGTTTCATCCGGCGCTGTTCTGGCTGAGCAACCTGTTTGGCGGCGGTCCCTGGACCCGCATCCTGCACCCGTTCATGGGCGTGCTGATGTTCCTGTTGTTTCTCGGCCTGGTGGTGCAGTTCTGGCGGGCCAATTACTTCATCAGCAATGACCGGTTGTGGCTGCGGCGGATCGACCGGGTCATGCGCAACGAGGAGGAGGGCGTACCGCCCATCGGCAAGTACAACCCCGGGCAGAAGCTGCTGTTCTGGACTTTACTGCTGTGCATGCTGGTGCTGCTGTTCAGCGGACTGGTGATCTGGCGGGCGTATTTCAGCGCGTACTTCGGCATCACCAGCATTCGCTGGGCGATGCTGTTGCACGCCCTGGCCGGGTTCGTGCTGATCTTCAGCATCATCGTGCACATCTATGCCGGCATCTGGATCAAGGGCTCGGTCAGCGCCATGCTGCACGGCTGGGTCAGCCGGGCCTGGGCGCGCAAGCACCATGAACTGTGGTATCGGGAAGTGACCCGCGACGAGCGTCCCAACCCGCCGTTGAACAAAAAAGGATAACGATTTGGCGACCCTCCTCGAACCCGGACAAATCGAAGCGGCGGCCGGTTCGCCGCCGTTTCTGCACCTGCCGCCGCACAACCTGTTCAGCCTGCGCGCCGAGCGTCTCGAACGTCTGGCCGAAGGCCACCCGCTGGCCGACTACCTGCGCCTGCTGGCGGGGTTGTGTCGGGCGCAACAGCGGGTGCTGGATGATCCGCCGGCAAGCGACCCCCTCGACCGACAACGCATCGAATTGTGCCAGCAGCACGGGCTACCGCCGTTCGCCGCCGACAGCCTGAGCCGCGAGGAGGAATGGCAGGCGTACCTCGACGCCTTGTTGCAGCGCTATGTCGCCCCCGAACAACCCGCCGTGGCCGATGCGCTGGACACCCTGCGTGAAGCCGGCACGGGACAACGCCGCGCTTGGGCGGTGGCGCTGGTCAGTGGCCAGTATTCGCTGGTGCCGGCGGCCCTGGTGCCGTTCCTCGGTGCGGCCCTGCAAACCGCCTGGAGCCATTGGTTGCTGGGCACGCCGAATCTGCAACTGACCCAGGGGACCAGTCTCAGCCAGTGCCCGGCCTGCGGTTCGCCAGCCATGGCCGGCGTCATCCGCAATCGCGGCAAGCACAACGGTTTGCGCTATCTGGTCTGTTCCTTGTGCGCCTGCGAATGGCACGTGGTGCGGGTCAAATGCGTGTACTGCGAGCAGAGCAAGGGCCTGGAATACCTCAGCCTCGAAGACGATCGCCACGCCGCCAATCAGGCGCCGCTGCGGGCCGAAGTCTGTCCGGGCTGCAATTGTTATCTGAAACTCCTGTATCTGGAGAATGATGCCCACGCCGAAGCCTTGTCGGCAGACCTGGCCAGCCTGATGCTGGACATGCGCCTGGCCCAGGACGGCTACCAGCGGCTGGCACCGAATCTGTTGCTGGCCCCGGGAGACGAGTGAGCACAGGGTCTACACTCTGGCGCAACGGTCACTGTTTCGCGGATGTACTCGTTCCCCTGTAGGAGCGAGCCTGCTCGCGATGGAGGTCCAGACGGCGCGATCTTTCAGACAGGGCGCGTTATCGTTCACGACCATCGCGAGCAGGCTAGCTCCTACAGGGGAATGCATTCAGATGTGGGAGCGATCCTGCTCACGAAGCCGCCAATCTCCTGGTATTCCGGAGCGCCTGATGCCCGCAAGCCTTGCCAGCCAAACGCCGCATTTACCTTCCATCGACAGCTTGCTGCGACACCCGGCATGCGGCCCCCTGGCCGAGCGCTATGGGCGGGAGGCCTTGCTGGCTGCCCTGCGGCAATTGCTCGATGAGGTGCGTGAAGGCGTACAGAAGGGGCAGGTCGAAGCCGTTGAAACCAGCCCTGAAGTGCTGGCGGGGCGGGTCGGGGAACGCCTGGCCAGTCAGCATCGCAGTCATGTGCGTCGGGTGTTCAATCTGACCGGGACCGTATTGCACACCAACCTTGGGCGCGCCTTGTTGCCAGAGGAAGCGATTGAAGCTGTGCAACTGGCCGCGCGTTATCCGCTTAATCTGGAGTTCGACCTGCACAGCGGCAAGCGCGGCGACCGCGACGATCTGATCGAAGGCTTGATCCGGGAGCTGACCGGGGCCGAAGCGGTGACGGTGGTCAACAATAATGCCGCGGCGGTGCTGCTGACCCTCAACAGCCTGGGCGCGCGCAAGGAAGGCATCATTTCCCGGGGCGAGCTGATCGAAATCGGCGGCGCGTTCCGCATTCCCGACATCATGGCCCGGGCCGGGGTCAAGCTGCACGAAGTCGGCACCACCAACCGCACCCATGCCCGGGACTACGAAGCCGCCATCGGCCCGCGCAGTGGCCTGGTGATGCGCGTGCACGCGAGCAACTACAACATTCAGGGATTCACGGCCAGCGTGCCGACTTCCGAGCTTGCGCAACTGGCCCATCAACATGGCTTGCCGCTGCTCGAAGACCTGGGCAGTGGCAGTCTGCTGGACCTCACGCGCTGGGGCTTGCCCGCCGAACCCACGGTGCGCCAGGCCTTGCTCGATGGCGCCGACATCGTCACCTTCAGCGGCGACAAATTGCTCGGCGGCCCGCAAGCCGGATTGATTGTCGGGCGCAAGGATCTCATCGCCCGGATCAAGAAGAACCCACTGAAACGCGCGCTGCGGGTCGACAAACTGACCCTGGCGGCACTCGAAGCCGTGTTGGGCCTGTACCGCAACCCGGATCGGTTGACCGAGCGCCTGCCGAGCCTGCGCCTGCTGACGCGTCCCCAGACGGAGATCCTCACCCAGGCGCAGCGCCTGCAACCATCACTGGCACGGGTGTTGGGCGCTGCCTGGAGCGTCAGCGCGGAGTCGGCGCTGGGCATGATTGGCAGCGGCAGCCAACCGGTGGCGCGCTTGCCCAGTGCCGCGTTGTGCCTGCGTCCGAACACGTCCAAACGCCTGCGCGGCCGCTGCCTGCTCGGGCTGGAGGCTTCCTTGCGCGGTTTGCCGATCCCGGTGCTTGGGCGCATCGATGACGACGCCTTGTGGCTGGATCTGCGGCAGCTGGACGACGAGCCAGCGTGGCTGGCGCAACTCGATCATTTGCATGCGTGATGACAAAGAGGGACGGGCAGGGTGATTGTCGCCACAGCTGGGCACATCGATCACGGCAAGACAGCATTGCTCCAGGCGTTGACCGGGCAGGCGGGTGATCGGCGCCGGGAAGAACGCGAGCGCGGCATGACCATCGACCTGGGCTACCTCTATGCAGCACTGGCGCCGGGCGAGGACCTGACCGGTTTTATCGACGTGCCGGGGCATGAGCGCTTCACCCACAACATGCTCGCCGGGGCGCAGGGCATCGATTTGGCGCTGGTGGTCGTCGCCGCCGATGACGGTGTGATGCCACAGACTCGCGAACACCTGGCCATCGTCGAACTGCTGGGCATTCCTCGGGCGCTGGTGGCCATCAGCAAATGCGACCGGGTCGAGCCGTCCCGGGTGCACGCCGTACGCGAGCAGCTCAATACCTTGTTGGCGCCCGGACCTTATGCCAGGGCGCCACTGATCGCCGTTTCAAGCGTGACCGGGGAGGGCATCGACACCCTGCGCCAGGCCTTGCTCGATGCGCAGCGTGAAGTACAGGAACGCCGCCTCGACGGTGGTTTTCGCCTGTGGATTGACCGGGCGTTCAGCGTGGCGGGCGCGGGTATCGTGGTCACCGGCACGGCGCTGTCGGGGCAGGTGGCGGCAGGCGATACGCTGATGCTCGGTCCCCTCGGCAAATCAGTGCGGGTGAGGGGCCTGCATGCGCAGAATCAAGCCGCCGAAACCGCCATCGCCGGGCAGCGTGTCGCGTTGAACCTTAGCGGTGAACGCCTGGCGCTGGAGCAGATTCATCGCGGGCAGTGGTTGTCGGCCGAGTGGTTGTACGCACCGACCCAGCGTGTGGACATCGACCTGCAATTGTTGCCGAGCGAACCCCGCGCCTTCGAGCATTTTCAGCCGGTGCATGTGCATGTCGGTACCCAGGACGTCACAGGCCGCGTGGCCTTGCTGGAAGGTTCCAGCCTGGCGCCGGCTGAGCGGATGCTGGCGCAAATCCTATTGAATGCACCGGTGCAGGTGGTCAAGGGCGATCCGTTGATCCTGCGCGACCAGAGCGCGCAGCGGACCCTGGGCGGTGGACGGGTGCTCGACCCGTTTGCACCGACCCGGCACCGTCGCAGTCCCGAGCGAATCGCGCAATTACAGGCGCTGACCAACGCCACTGGGTTCGAGGGTATTCTGCCGGCGCTGCTGGCCAACAGCGACACCGGGCTCGATCCGCAACGACTGGAGCGCCAGTTCAATCATCCGCGTGCCACTTGGGTGTTGCCCGTTGACGTGCGGTTGATCGAGACGCGGCAAGGTCCGGTGCTGTTCAACGCTGACCGTTGGCAGGCCTTGAAAGCCGAACTGCTGCGGCACCTGGCGCGGTTTCATGAGCTGGAACCCGATCAAATGGGACCGGACCGCGACCGACTGCGGCGCTTCTGCGGCACGGCCCTGGACCGCCCGGCCTTTATCAGCCTGCTCGATGAGTTGCTGGCCAGCAGCGCCATTGAAACCACTGGGCCCTGGCTGCACTTGCCCGAGCATCAAGTGCGCCTGAGCGACGAGGACGAAGCGCTGTGGCAACAGTTGCAGCCCTTGTTCGACGCCGCCGGGTTCGATCCGCCCTGGGTACGCGATCTGGGTCATGATGAAGCCAGGGTGCGCTTGCTGCTGCGCAAAATGGCACGGCTGGGGCTCATGCATCAGGTGGTGCGCGACCTGTTTTACACGGACACGATGATTCGCCGTCTGGCGACTACGCTGTTGCAGCTGGCCGACGCCAACCCGCTGATCCAGGTGGCGGCGTTTCGCGATACGGTGGGCCTGGGGCGTAAACGCAGTGTGCAGATTCTCGAGTACTTCGACCGGCTCGGCCTGACGCGGCGGTTTGGCGACAAGCGCCATATCCGGTTGGACAATGCACTGGCCCAGCGAACGGATCACTGAGGTTTCAGGAAGGCAATCGCGCCCGGTGGCGCGGCCGGGCTTCAAACCCGGTTGGGGACGGCATCCGTTCCCGGGCCGGTTCGACTCCGGCTGCCTTCCGCCAGTTTTCTTTCAGGTTTGAGTTTGGTGTTTTGAGCGCGCATATGGATGGGGTGTATATCCATTGCTGCGGTAACGGCTGCTATTGGTTCCGCCCTTACGGCGGGTTACTTGGAAGAGCGCCAAGTAACCAAGCGCTTTTGCCCCTGACGTACGGCCCTTCGCTGAGGCTCAGGGTTCCCTCGCTCCGGCCCTGCTCCGTGGGCCCGCCGCGATCGGCCATCCATGGCCGTGCGCGGCTAACCCG
>NZ_JABFMU010000046.1 GCF_013359695.1 Pseudomonas sp. C2B4 | reverse complement strand
GGATTGCGGATGTTGATGCAGGCGGCGGGGATGAGTACTCACTAACCGTCACCCAGCAATACCCCCTCTGAATGAAGAACCTGTGGCGAGGGGATTCATCCCCGTTCGACTGCGAAGCAGTCGCCAAACCGGACAATACAATCTGTCTGGATGGGCGCTGGGGGCCGCTCCGCGACCCAACGGGGATAAATCCCCTCGCCACAAAGTGAGTCTCGACTGGTTGTTACTGCGCCCCAAACATCACCGTCCAGTAAATCCCCGCATCACTCTTCGGATCAACCGCATACGCCCCACCCATGTCGCGGAACTGCGGGTTCATCAGGTTGGCGCAGTGGCCTGGGCTGGTCAGCCAGCCGTCGACCACCTTGCGCACGCTGTCCTGTCCGGCGGCGATGATCTCGCCGATCTGCTGGAAGTCGTAGCCTGCCAGTTCCGCGCGGTCACCCGGTGTGCGGCCATCGCGATCCTTGTGATCGAAGTAGTTGTTGTTGGCCATGCTGCGCGACTGGCTTTCGGCGGCGGTCGCCAGGGTGGCATTCCAGGTCAGCGGCGTGGTGGCGGCGAAGGATTGCGCGCCGCATTGGCGCGGTCGGCTGCGGGCGACGTTGAGTTCGATCAGCAGCTTCTGGCCTTCGGTCTGCCAATCGCCCAGGCGTGCGCTCAACAAAGGCCGCGCGACGACGATGCGCCAATCCCGGTCCTGGCGGCTGACGCCGATGTCGACGAATTGCGGGTCCAGCACGATCTGGCAAAAGCTTTCCTGGATGGCCTTCATGGCCGACGGTACATCACGGGGGCCGGTCAGGCTGATCGCCTGCACGTTCTTCATCGGGTAACCGGCGGTGGCCATGGCTTGCTGCAGATTGCCGATGCTGGCGGCGGACAGTACCAGTCGCGGATCGGCGGCCAGCGGCGGCAGTTCCGATGAGACCTGGCCGGCACAGCGTTGCAGCTGGCCGCGATAGAGGTTGATCGACTCGATCAGTTGTGATTCGTCGCTCGCCACGGCGCTGGCCGCGAACAGCAAACCCAGTGATAACCCGGCAAAGCGCACGGCGGACAGTGTGAAGCGCATGGAAATCCCCTTTGGCTGACGGCGCCCATGATGGGTGAAGTTGCTCCCGTTAAGGCAACGGATTTTCCAGAATGTTAGGGCGTGTGTGCAATCATTTCACTACTACACTGAAGCGATCATTCCAACTGAGTCATTTCGACCATGCGCCTCGACTGGATCGCTGCCTGTTTCGCACTGACGATGCTTGCCGCTCCGGCATTCGCCGCCGACCAGGAACAAAAACAAAAAGTGGCCGAAGACAAGGCTGAAGTGCTGGAGCAAAAGGCGGCGCAAAACAGTAACCCGGCACCGGCGCCCAAATCCGAAGCCATTACACAGCCTGAAGTCCAGGCTGTTGACCCGGCGGGCAAAGCGCCTCTGGATGACGCCATCACTTGCCTGGCGCGCTCCATTTATTGGGAGGCCAAGGGCCAGGACTCCCAGGATATGCAAGCGGTCGCCAACGTTGTGATGAACCGATTGGGCCATGAGGGGTTTCCGGATACCGTGTGCGGTGTGGTCAAGCAGGGCTCGGAAACCAAGAGCTGCCAGTTTTCGTGGTGGTGTGACGGACGCTCCGATTCAGTTCAGGAGGAAACGCGTTACGCGATAGCCAAGGAAATCGCACGCAAGGCGTTGAACAAGGAACTGCCGGATCTTACGAAAGGTGCGCTGTATTTCCATGACCGCACGGTAAAACCCGACTGGTCGAAGGAGTACACCAATACGGTGAATATCGGAATGTTCAAGTTCTACAAACCCCATGGCGGGGATGCGAAATAACCGCTTTAACGTGAGAAATCAGTCATCACTCACGTGGGACCACCGAAACTGAAATATTTCTGTTTTACAAGCTTCATGGCGGAGCAACGCGTCAGAAACGTCATGAGCGGGAAACAGAAACATGAAGCAGGCGTGGTATTCGAGCAGTAACCCTTTACCCTCGTGGCGTGGTGCCTCGTGACGGTCCTCGTCACCGGCGCCGCCGGTTTCATCGGCTTTCACACGGCCAGGCGCTTGTGCCTGGACGGCCATGAGGTGGTCGGGATCGACAACCTCAATCACTACTATGATGTAGCACTCAAGCAGGCGCGGCTCAAGGAACTCGAATCCTTGCCGGGCTTCAGTTTTCGCAAAATGGACATCGTCGATAAACCGGCATTGCTGGCATTGTTCGATGATTACCGGTTTAGCGAAGTGGTGCATCTGGCGGCCCAGGCCGGCGTGCGTTACTCGCTGGATAACCCCGATGTCTATGGCCAATCCAACCTGGTGGGTTTCCTCAATGTGCTGGAAGCCTGTCGACAGCATCGTCCCGAGCATTTGATCTACGCGTCGAGCAGCTCGGTGTACGGCAGCAACAGCAAATTGCCGTTTTGCGTCGAAGACGCCGTCGATCACCCGGTGTCGTTGTACGCGGCCAGCAAGCGCGCCAATGAATTGCTCGCCCACAGTTACTGCCATCTGTACGGCCTCAAGGCCAGTGGCCTGCGCTTTTTCACGGTTTACGGGCCCTGGGGCCGGCCTGACATGGCGCTGTTCAAATTCACCGAGGCCATCCTCAACGACCAACCCATCGACCTCTACAACCAGGGCGAGATGGCGCGGGACTTCACCTACATCGACGACATCGTCGAAAGCATTGCGCGTCTGCGCACGCGCCCTCCGGTGCCGCCAACACCTGACGGTGGCTGCAACCGGCTGTTCAACATCGGCCGCGGGGAACCCATGGCGCTGCTGGATTTTGTCGAGTGCCTGGAATCGGCATTGGACAGGCAGGCCACGCGCCATTTCATGCCGTTGCAGGCCGGTGATGTGCTCAAGACCTGGGCCGATGTGTCGGCGCTGACCGCGTGGATCGACTTCCGCCCCCAGGTGTCCGTTGCCACTGGCGTTGGGGAGTTTGTGAAGTGGTATCGAGGGTTTTACCGGATATGAAGCGTTCGCCTCTGATAACACAACGACCAACAGGCGAGGGGGATTCCATGCGCCAGGACATTTTTGTATCGGTACTGATTCCAGCGAAAAACGAAGCGAACAACCTCAAGCCGTTGCTCGAGGAAATTCGTCTGGCCCTGGCCGATGAGTCCTATGAAATCATCGTGGTCGACGATGGCAGTACGGATGCCACATTGCACGAATTGCGGCAGATCAAGAGCCGAGGCCTGAGTGCCTTGCGCATCCTGCGCCATGAGCGCTCGCTGGGGCAAAGCACCTCGCTTTACCACGCGGCGCGAGAGGCGCGGGGGCGCTGGCTGGTCACGCTCGATGGTGACGGGCAAAACGATCCGGCGGACATCCCCGGCATGTTGAATTTGATACGCGGTCGAGAGGGCGCTGTGCAGCTGGTGGCGGGGCACCGGGTCAACCGCCGCGATACGGCGAGCAAGCGTTGGGCCTCGCGTTTCGCCAACAACCTGCGCCGTCGACTGCTCAAGGACGCCACCCCGGACACCGGCTGCGGATTGAAGCTGATCGAAAGGGCGGCGTTTTTGCGCCTGCCGTATTTCGACCATATGCACCGCTTCATTCCCGCGTTGATCCAGCGCCACAACGGCCGAATGATCGTCCACCCGGTCAACCACCGGCCACGCACAGCCGGGGTGTCCAAGTACGGCAACCTCGACCGCGCCCTGGTGGGCATCCTCGATCTGATGGGCGTCTGGTGGCTGATCAAGCGTACGCGCCTGGACGCTCAAGCCCAGGAGCTCGCCCAGGAGATCGAGGCATGATCATGACCCGTGAAGCCTTGTGGCTGGTGATCGGTTTTGCCGGGCAGATCGCCTTTACCGGTCGATTCGTCCTGCAGTGGCTGTACAGCGAATACAAAAAGCGCAGCGTGATCCCGGTGAGTTTCTGGTACTTGAGCATCGTCGGCAGCACCTTGCTGTTCGCCTACGCCATTTACCGACAGGATCCGGTGTTTATTGCCGGCCAGGCCTTTGGTTCGATCGTGTATTTGCGCAACCTGCAATTGATCGCCAAAAGCCGAAAACCCAAGGAATAAGTCATGCGCCGAACGCTATCGCCCAGGGTTGAATGCCTGGGCCTGATGCTGCTTGCCTTGCTGTTGATCGGCGCAGGCCTGGGGTTGCGTCAGGCGCAGAACGTCGATGAGGAGCGTTTCCTCGGCGTCGCCCTGGAGATGTTGCACAACGGCTCTTGGCTGATTCCCCATCGCGCCGGAGAAATCTACGGTGACAAGCCGCCGATCTTCATGTGGACCGTGGCGTTCTTCGTCTGGCTGACCGGCAAGCCCAACATCGCGTTGTATATTCCGGGGCTGTTTTCCGCGGTGACGGTCACGGCGATGGTCTACGACCTGGGCCGCCGGTTATGGAACCAGCGCATAGGGCGAATAGCCGCGTTGTTGTACCTGGCGACCTATCAGACCTACAGCATTCTGCGTACCGGGCAGATCGACAGCTTCCTGATCCTGTTCACGACCTTGGGTATGTATGGCCTGGCGCGTCATCTGCTGCTCGGGCCTGCGTGGCGCTGGTTCTACGTCGGCTGCGCGGCCATGGGCATCGGCGTGATCACCAAAGGCGTGGGCTTTCTGCCGGCATTGATGTTCATCCCGTACATCTATGCAGTGCGCAAGGGCTGGCCCGGCGTCGTGGCGATGCCGGGTGAGACGCGCAAATGGCTGCTGGGGGTGGGGGTGATGCTGGCGGCCATTGCCATCTGGTTGCTGCCGCTGGCGCTGTCCATTGCACTGAATGGCAGCGCTGACGAAATCGCCTATGCCCGGGAAATCCTCCTGCGCCAGACCGCGGGGCGCTACGCCGCCGCGTGGCACCACCGCGAACCGTTCTGGTACTTCTTCACCAAGGTCATTCCGCAATATTGGCTGCCGTTGGTATTGGTGCTGCCGTGGCTGGTGCCCGCTTGGCGCCGGCAGCTACAAAAACGCGACGGCCGAGTGCTGGTGTTGCTGGGCTGGGTGGCGCTGGTGGTGCTGTTTTTCTGCATCAGCACCGGCAAGCGCAAACTGTACATTTACCCGGCATTGCCCGCGTTGGTGCTGGTCGCCGCGCCGCTGGTGCCGTGGCTGTTGCAGCGCTGGTTCCGCCAGCGCCCGCGTTTGCAGCGAGTGTTCCCGGCGCTGGTGGTGAGCTGGTTCGTGCTGTGGTTCGCCCGCGGTTTTGTCGAGCCGGTCCGGGACGGCACCAACCCCAATCAAACGATCATGGCGCAGGCGAACACCCTGACCCGGGGCGCGGATCTGGTGCTGGTCAACTGGAGCGAAGGGCACTGGTTGTTTGCACGGCAGCCGATCGTGCACTTCGGCATGCTCGATTCCACGGTGGAGAGGGCGGCGCAATGGCTGCGTGAGCATCCAGAGGATTATGCGTTGGTGCCGGATGAGGTGTTGAGCCGGTGCTTTAAGCCTGAGGCTGCGAAGGAACTGGGTGAAAACTCTCGGGCGCAATGGTCGGTTGTTGGCGTTGATGCCGATAACGGGATATGCCAGTTTGAACAGTCGGCCAGGGTCTACCGGTTCTCCTGGGCAGACCCGCTGACGAAATCAACGGCCGTGTCTGCGAAATGAAGCGCCGCTGGCCACCTGTTCAGGGCGCTCAGGACGGGCCGTCAGAAGTTCGCATAATTCAACGCATCGACCAGTGCCGAGCCACCAATACCCGTTAGCGAAAGTAGCAACGCCCTGATGAGTGGCTCCTCGGAATAGCGCGAGAATGAGCCGGTATTGAGGGTCTTGATGCGCTCGCGGATCATGCGGAACTTGTCGTAGCCCTCGTCGTTGGGAGGCGCTTCCAGCAGATAGGTATCGATGCGCTGCAACGCCATCGTGCGTGCCTTTTCCGCAGCACGACGCAATGATAGTGCCGAGAACAGCAGAATCAGCGCCGTCAGCAGGAATGATATGGCGATACTGGGCGGTGTCGGCCAGTTATCAAAGTAGCTACTGCGAGAGGCCAACAGGATCAACATGACCAGCGTAGGTGCATAGATAAGGCGGCTCACGGCCGATGTTCGTTTGGCGATCAGTTGCAGATCCACCCACTCGTCGATACACGTATGCAGGGGCATCCCAAATATTTTCTGGTGTTCGCGCTGCAATGTTCCGGGCCAGATTGAATAGTTGTCGCTGAGATGACGAATGAATCGGGTTAGCAGCAGATTGGCGTCCACGACCCAAAACACCAGTGCCTGGAAAGTCAGGTTCGGGACCAACCAGCTCCACCTCCATATATCCAAGGTGCCACGAACGGGAATCCTCTCCATTGGCCAGACGACCATAAGCCCAATGGTAACCACGACAAAAATCCAGGTCGTCAGGAGTGTCCTCAACATTCGAGCGCCAAACGAGCCGCATACACAATGTTCCCGCCAGAAGGGTACGACGTAAATCTTCCGACGCCCGTCCATGGCCACCCTATCGGCTGGGCAGGACCTTGACCATTCTTCGCTGGCTTTCATTAGCGGGAAAAAGATTAACAGCAGGCCGCGACCCAATTCGTTGCACCACCGATGAAGCGTCCAGTGCCCTTCTTTTCCCCTGCTAATGAAAAGCCGCAATTGTCCCCACAAGCTCGTCGGGTAATTGCGCATGCGCGCGCGCAGATGGAAACCGGCTTCGATCTGCGCTCGGTTGACCCTCAGTTTGCGCCAACCCCATACCAGCGCCGAGAGCGATATCAGCACCGCGGCCAGGCGCAATGCGACTGTTGGCCACGCGCTGATGCCTTCGAACAGAAACATCGGCTCGCCCAGCCCCTTTTCCGTCAACGTGCTGCGCATCTGAAACGCCCACATGATTGCGAGGATAAACGCGACCAGGGGAACTGCTATGTACCACCCCGAGGCGTCATCTCCCTCGGTGCTTGCATCGTCAGATGATTCATTGCGCGCCGATTGCCACTTTGTGATCCGGTGGGCAAGATCCGATATGGAGATGCCCAGCAGGATCAGTGCGAACGTGCCCCACAGGAATCCCACCTGCCAGTACCGTACGGCGATAAAGGCGCAGAGCACTGCAAGCAGGTACAGCATCGTCGACACACCCCGCACCCAGTTGAATGTCGGGTTCTGGATATCGCGTTCCCCTCCGAATCCACGCCAGACCATGAACCCGCCAAGAACGATAAGCGTGATGGCCAAGGGACCGGCAAAGAATCGTGATTGCAATCGTTTGAATTGTTCGCGGGTTGCCCAGGATGGTTTGGGATAGGGAGGCTGCGTAGGATCCTGGAGGCACTGCAATGACATAAGGTCGTTCGACAGTATGTCGCGATCCGAACTGGGTCGGACTGTTTTGGCTTCGCAACTTGTGGGGCGTTTGTCAATGGTCAACGGGCTTGCTAACGGAATAAATCCGCTGATGCCAATCTCATAGATGCCAGGAGAAAGCAGTGTGGATCTCGAATAGTGGAATTTTTCAAACTTGGTCTTGAAGGGTTGTGGCGCCAATGCCGCCAGGACGGAGATGAACACCGAACTTTGCAGGCTGTCACGGAACGGCGGCACATCCTGTTGCAATGCGCGGGTCAGCGTCAGCCCATAGGGTGCGGCCAATACCATATTTCGGGTCGTTTCAGCCTGGCCTCGTTGCAGCATGCGTGCTTCGAGATCGGTGGAGAAGTACAGTTTGTACGGCATCTTCGCCTTGAGGGCCTGCAATGCCAATAGCTTGTCGTAGGGATCTACACCCAATATCCCGATGGCGCCGATTCCGTCTTCGCCGTTGCGTCGATAGGTCGCATCGACCTTCGCTATGTGGTCGGCGAGGCGGCGCAGATAATCGAGCTGGGCATTACCATCGGCTTTTTCCAACGGGCTGAGATCGATTTTGGTCGCGTCTTTGTTGTTCTTGCTGGCATCGGTGCTGGCGGTTTTGTCACTGCTCGCGGCTTCCTCGGGCAGTCGGCCATCCAACCCACGTAAATAGCTGAAGCGAAGAATCCATTGATTGACCATCTTTTCATCGCCTTCGCGCAGGGTGGGGTCCCGGGCAACCGTATCCTTGAAACTTTCGATCAGCGCTCGGCTATAGAAACTGTCCCATTCAGAGATCAAGGCAATGCGATTGCTTGGGCGCCAGCCGATATCTGGGCAATATTCCTCTCGTAGGCTGCATCGCAATCCAGTCACTGGATCGACACGGCGCAGTTTCAACTCCGCTAGCAGCAATTGCGTCATGGTGCCGTCGTCGCTGACGGTGCGTAGCAGTTTCATCGACGGCTTTGTTTCATCCCGCTGCGCAGGCCTCAGGTTTTTTTCGAGTACTTCGTTGTCGGCTGTCGCCAGGGGTGAGTAAATTTCGACATTGGCGCTAGCCTGGTTGTCTGCTTGTTCCTGATACATGTCGCGCAGAACTGTCGAGGTTGCCGGGCCGATGACCTTCAGGATGGCGTTGCTTTCGGGAGGATTGGCGCAGGGATCGTTAGTGGCAGTGGCAGTGGCAGTGGTCGATTCTTGCTCCGTGCCGGTTTTGCATGCCAGGATTTTGCGTAACGTCTCCAAACTCTGAAGGGGTTTTGAAGCGAGAGCATCCTGTTTCAGCCAGAAGACGATTGTCTGGGTTGCAGCTTGTGGCGTTCCGTCGAGAGGCACTGCGGGATCCAGTGGATTGGAGACAAAAGTCTCGTAGGGAATATCTAGAAAGCTGTCCTGTGCCGGATCGTCATTTGAGAAGTTCTTGTTGAGTTTCAAACAATGTATGTATTGCTCCTGAGCGGGCACCCTGTGAGAGTTTTTGAACCCCGCCAGCAACGCGTAACGAATACGCCGCCTCTGTTCGACTTCGTCGGCATAAGGCCCACCTTCAACCAGCGCCACCATGATGTCGGGGGGAGTGGATTCTCCCGGCAGTTTGGCAATCGTGGAAATGCACAATTTTTCGGCCTCAGCTTTGCCAATGGCGTTGAGCTTCTTGCGATATCGCTCCAGTGCGTCGAACGGGTCTTGCCATAACCGCGCTTCGATCGGCATCTGTGCCTGAAATTGTGCCCCGATGGGTCGCGGCTCAAGAAACGGATCGCGAGTCAGGGCGAACGTTGAAACCACCAGACTGAGGATGACTGCACTGCCCGGCACCCAGAAGGCCAGGTTAGTGCCTGAATCCTTGTTGTTGTCCATGGCCTTTCCCTCGGGCGGCCTGCGCTTATCCTTTATGTATAGACCTCGTTAACCAGTTGGTTAAGAGTGGGTTTTCACGGCTTTATTTGGATTTTCGAGTCTGGCGGGTGGCTTTGATATAAGGCGGCGCATCGCCTTGAGTATGTTTTTTTAATGACTGGAAAGTTGTTGGCTGAACTTCATTTCAGGTTTCTATGGGGAAGTTTAGTGATGGATTTCCACGAATCGAATTTTAGTGATTTTTAATTTGAGAATAATGATCGCAATCGATGGTAGGCGAAAGTTTTTGGTGGAGGGGGTTGTGTGGTCAGGAAAAGGGGTGGGGAGTTGATTTGGATGGGATGGTTTTATATCAAACTCCATAAAACGCTGTTGTCGTCTTTCGATCCGGTGCAATCAGGCTACCCAGTTGATTTTGAGCGGTTTTAAGCAGCATGGAGGAGTGGACCGGCTGTCCGCATGCTGAAAAAACCAACGTAGCGAAACTTGACGTGTTTGGCAGGATGCAGGTCGGCAACTGTTCTGCGATGTGGCGGTTTGGATCCAGACCAGTGCGGTTGAATGGAGAATAAGGCATCAGGGGATGAATATTTTAAAAACCTCTGTCAGTGGTTTTTATAAATTATGGTGCATTGATGATTGGATCCATAAACGCCTGGTTCCATTGTCGGTAGCGCATATTTAGAGTGCTGAGGAAGTGCGGTTTTTGATAAAAGTTACGCTGCGTGCATAGGCATGTTAATGCTTTATGGCAATATTTTTGGATGTCTTGATCTCGAAATATTCCATAAAAAAGTTGAACTTTCCTGGTGCTGGCGTAATGCATGACGAGGAAGTGTAAAGTTGATAATAATTTAGGGTGTGTTTCTATCCATAAGATGTAACGCGGGCAATACACTGTTCCAGTGTTTTTGTGTCCAGGAATGCCTTGAGCTGATAAAAAATCCTACCCGTTGCTAATTAATGGGCGGCAGCGCTTAATTGGCGTGAAATAAGCTTATGCCACCATTAAGGTCATCCGGGACCCCCTATGCTATCCATCGGCCTCATCGTGTACCCCGGTTTCCAGGTCTTGGGTCTGTCAATGTCCGCCACCTTCGAACTGGCCAACAACAACGCCGCTGACGAACCGCTGTACAGCATCCATTTGCTGTCCGAACAGGGTGGCCTGGTACCGACCTCTGCCGGGTTCTCAGTGGAAACAACGGCCTTCGACCAGCGCCCGTTCGATACGCTGCTGGTGATGGGCGACAACGTGATCCGCCCGGTCTCACCGGGCCTTGTGGCGTTTTTGCGCAGCGTCAGTCAGACCACCCGGCGCCTGGGGTCGATCTGCACCGGCGCCATCGCCCTGGCCGAGGCCGGACTGCTCGATGGTCGCAGGGCAACGACTCACTGGTGCCATGCCGCGTCGTTGCAGCGGGCGTATCCGAACATCAAAGTCGAGGAAGATCGCATCTTCATCAAGGATGGAAACATCTGGACCGCCGCCGGCATGAGCGCTTGCGTCGACCTGGCGCTGGCCCTGGTGGAAATGGATTTGGGGGCCGAGGTTGCCCGGCGGGTAGCTCGGCAACTGGTGGTGTATCACCGTCGGGCGGGGGGGCAGTCGCAGTTTTCGGCGATGCTCGAACTGGCGCCCAAGACCGACCGCATCCAGGCCGCGTTGACCTACGCCAAGCAGAATCTCAAGTCCGCGCTATCGGTGGAGGAGTTAGCCAACGCCGCCCATCTCAGCCCTCGACAATTCAGCCGGGTCTTCCATGCCGAGACCGGACAGTCGCCGGCCAAGGCCATCGAAAGCCTGCGGGTGGAGTCGGCCCGCCTGATGATGGAAACCGGCCGGCACTCCATCGATACAGTCGCGACCGACACCGGGTTCGGTGATCGGGAGCGCATGCGGCGGGCGTTTATCCGGGCGTTTGGCCAGCCGCCGCAGGTGATTCAGCGTGCCAATCGGACGTGACGCTTCGATGTCCTGAAAAGTGGTGTATACGACATTTAAGACTAAATATTATTGTCGTAATCTGAGTCTCGTTGAAGCCCACTTCACTCAATGAGATCGCCACCATGACCCTTATCAAAGCCGCCGCCGTACAAATCAGTCCCGTGCTCTACAGCCGTGAAGGCACCGTGAACAAAGTCGTGGAGAAAATCCGCGAGCTGGGTGAACAGGGCGTTCAATTCGCCGTGTTCCCGGAAACCATCGTGCCGTACTACCCGTATTTCTCTTTCGTCCAGGCGCCGTTCGAAATGGGCGCGGAACATCTCAAGCTGCTGGACCAGGCCGTGACCGTGCCCTCGGCCGCTACCGACGCCATCGGCGCTGCCGCCAGAGAGGCGGGGATGGTCGTTTCCATCGGGGTGAATGAACGGGATGGCGGCTCGTTGTACAACGCGCAGTTGCTGTTCGATGCCGATGGCACCTTGATCCAGCACCGCCGCAAGATTTCCCCGACCTACCACGAGCGCATGATCTGGGGCATGGGCGACGGCTCCGGCCTGCGCGCTACCGACAGCGCGGTAGGGCGCATCGGTCAGCTGGCGTGCTGGGAACATTACAATCCGCTGGCCCGTTACGCCTTGATGGCCGATGGCGAACAGATCCACGCCTCGATGTATCCCGGCTCGTTCGCCGGCCCGCTGTTCGCTTCACAAATGGAGGTCAACATCCGCCAGCATGCGCTGGAGGCCGCCTGCTTCGTGGTCAACTCCACCGCCTGGCTCAACCCCGAACAGCAGGCGCAGATCATGGCCGACACCGGTTGCTCGATCAGACCGATTTCCGGCGGCTGCTACACCGCGATCATCAGCCCGGACGGTGTGGTGCTGGGCGCCTTGACCGAAGGCGAGGGCGAGGTGATCGTCGACCTCGACATGGGCCTGATCGACAAGCGCAAACGCATGATGGATTCCCGCGGCCACTACAGCCGGCCGGAACTGCTGAGCCTGCTGATCGACCGCACACCGCAGGCTCATGTGCATGAGCGCAGTGCGCGTCCGAAGCTGTCCGAAACAGGGGCGATGGAAGAGGTCTGACCTACTGTAGGAGCGAGCCTGCTCGCGATGGTCGCTAACGATGACGCGTGTTGACTGGTTCAGCGCGTTATCGTTCACGTCCATCGCGAGCAGGCTCGCTCCTACAAGGGGACTGCGTATCAGTGCTGGCTGCGACGCCAGAAGAAGCGGGCCAGCAACGCATCGAGGCTGAATTTGCCCGGCCCCGAAAACACCAGTGGCACCAGGGCCGCCAGGTAGATCAGCGGCAGTTTGAAGTTGCCGTAACCTTTGTTGGTGATGGAATAACCCTGGGCCAGTTCACTCAAGCTCGACCAGTCGGCGGGCCAGTGCACGGCGGCGGTCGCGACGAGGGTGACGACGATCAGGCTGATCGCCGAAAAGCGCGTGGCCAGACCCACCAGCAGGGCGAGGGCGCAGATCAGTTCCACCCACATCGACAGTTCCCAGTTCAGCGTGGCGGGCAGGTGGTTGAACGGAAACAGGAAGCGGTCCTGGATGTCGGCAAACCAGTTCTCGCCATTGAATTTTTCCAGTCCCGACTCGAAGAACTCCCAGGCGAGGAATGCCCGCAGGGTCAGCGGCGCAATCCAGTTGCCGGCACGGTCAAGGTTCAGGTGCAGGCCTTTGACGGCCGATGAAATCGAAGTGCTCATGTTGATCTCCTTCAAATCAGGGGTGTCGGGCAACTGTGTGCCCGTTCAGCGCAAGGATCGGCCTGGCCAATCGACAGACGAATTTCATCAGGCGGGTGTATCTGCGATGTGTCCCTTGCGCAGCGGTTTGAAGGTTTGTTGTGTCAGGGATGGGGCTGTACACACTTTGATACGTTGCCTCAGACACTGATGACCCCTTGTGGGAGCGAGCCTGCTCGCGAAGGCGGTACAACATCCAACAACGATGTCGACTGGTCGGGCCGCTTCGCGAGCAGGCTCGCTCCCACAGAGGACACCGGCGTCGTCGAGATTGCGTAGGGCGGATCTGGCCGGCAGATGACGCTCACGGACTTTTGCTATACATTTTCCGCCCGCCCATTGCATGGTGTAACCGCTTCATGTCTCTTGCGCTCGAACGTCTAGTCGCTGGCACGCCGATCCCTTTCGCCGGTAATCGCGTCACTGTGGTCAGCCCCGAACTGGCGGCGCGCTTTCAGCCCGGAGACCACCTGTTGGTGGAGCAGGTCAGCGGCGAATTGTTGTTGATCCCGGTGGCTGACCAGCAGGCGGCGGCAGTTGCGATCGAGCGCGCTGAAGCGGCGTTTACTGCCATGTCGGCAGTTTCCGACCACGCGATCAGCACCTTCTTCGATCTGTTCGCGCAACGCCTGGAAACCCCGGATTGCTGGGCCTTGATCGAAGCGGCCAACCAGGCGGACATCGAACGGGCCAAAGCCCGGGGCCGTTCGACCACGCGCTTGCTGGCCGATGAACGCATGCGCCGCGACATGATTGCCGGCCTGCGGGCCTGGCGCGATGCGTCGGCCTCGCGTGGCAAGGTGATCAGTTGCGTCGAGCACGACGGTTGGAAAGTCGAGCAGGTGGTATCGCCCTTGGGCATCGTTGCCTTCGTCTTCGAAGGCCGGCCGAATGTCTTTGCCGATGCCGCCGGCGTGTTGCGCACCGGCAACACCGCCGTCCTGCGCATTGGCAGCGATGCCTTGGGCACGGCCCAGGCCATCGTCACCCATGCATTGAACCCGGCACTGGCTGACGCCGGTTTGCCAAGTGGCGCGGTGTCGCTGGTGGAAAGCGTCAATCATGCGGCCGGTTGGGCGATGTTCGCCGACCGGCGCCTGTCGCTGGCCGTGGCCCGTGGTTCGGGTCGCGCTGTCAGCCAGTTGGGGAGCATCGCGCAACAGGCGGGCACCGCCGTCAGCCTGCACGGCACCGGTGGTGCCTGGCTGATCGCGCATACGGATGCCGATGCCACGCGTTTTGCCGCCGTGGTGCGCAACTCCCTCGACCGCAAGGTCTGTAACACCCTCAACGTCTGCCTGATCCATCGCGACCGTGCCGCCGAACTGGTACCGCTGTTTCTCGACGCACTGCAACAGGCCGGCAAGGCACGTGGCCAGGGCTGCAAACTGCACATCGTCGAAGGTAGCGAAGGGTTCCTGCCGGCGGATTGGCAGAGCGCAACCGTCGAGGTATACCGCGCCGAGGGCTACCAGACCGAAGCCCTGGCCGAACCGTTGCCCGAAGAGCAGTTGGGTCGCGAGTGGGAGTGGGAAGAAACCCCGGAAGTCAGCCTGAAAATCGTCAACGACCTGGACGGCGCCATCGCCTTGTTCAATCGCTACAGCCCGCAATTCACCGTGTCGTTGATCAGCGAAGATGCGGCGACCCAGGAACGTTTCTATAACGCGGTCAACGCACCGTTTGTCGGTAACGGCATTACCCGTTGGGTCGACGGCCAGTACGCGCTCAACAAGCCGGAACTGGGCCTGTCGAACTGGGAGAGCGGTCGTCTGTTTGCGCGCAGCGCGATTCTCTCGGGCGACGGGGTTTTTACCATTCGCAGCCGCATGACCCAGGTGGATCTGTCGGTCAAACGTTGAGTCGGCACCCCGACCCCGCGCGACGGCCGCACTATACTTTTCATGTGTGTCTGTAGTGGTGGGCGAGCACTCCAAAACGAATCAGATGTTCCATACGCTCGCCTGAGAGGCAGAGGGCTGCACCGCAAATGGGGCGGGCAGCGCATCTGCTTCCGTGTAGAGGGTTGCATCATGAAACTTCATTCGTTTCAACATTACTCTCAGGATCTGGAAAGGGGCGTTCACGACACGTGGATTACCGCCAGGGTGAAGTCAGCCCTGGCCATGGCCGAACCAAGCCTTGGCCTGCAAATCCATGTCAAAACCCATGCGGGCACGGTAGCGTTGAGCGGCCGCGTCAACACCCATAAACAGTGTGAGCAGGCTGTTGGTCTGGCGCGTTCGGTTCAGGGCGTCGTCGAAGTCGATGCCCGGGACTTGCTGACTCACGTGTTCACGCCAGGCCATATTCCAGAAGCGCCCAACGCTGAGGAGGCCCCAGAAAAGCGGTCACAATCATCAACAAGGGTGGACGATAAATAACCCTGTCGGTCGTGTCAGTGCAGCGCTCCCGTGAGCCGGAAGCGCTGCGTCGGCCGTGTCGCTGTCAGTGGATTCAAAATTCAGGCTGCTGCTTCTGCGGATCGTGCTTGAAGGGCGCAGGTGGTCGGGTGCTCGGCGAGCGATACGAAGCGGCGGCGGCTGCCATCGAGTGCATCGATCGAACCGGTTTCGATGTCGTAAACCCAACCATGCAAATTCAACAGGCCTTTCTCCTGAGCCAGGCGCACGCTCGGATGTGTCTGGATATTGGCCAGTTGCGCGATAACATTTTCCCGCACCATCGAACTCACTTTCGCCGCTTCATTGGCATGAGTTCGTGACTCGTTGATGACTTTCGCCGACTCGGCGTGTTGCAACCAGCTGCCGACCGCCGGCAAGTGATCCATGCAAGTGCACTTGGCGACTGCAGTCATGGCGCCGCAATCGGAATGACCGCAGATCACGATATCGGTGACGCCCAGTACCGCGACGGCGTATTCGACCGTGGCCGACACACCACCGGGATGGGGGCTGTAGGAGGGCACGATGTTGCCGGCGTTACGGATCACGAACAGCTCACCGGGTTCCTGTTGGGTCAGCAGTTCCGGCACGACACGGCTGTCGGAACAGGTGATGAACAAGGTGCCTGGGTGTTGGGTGGTGGCCAGGTGTTTGAACAGGTCGGTACGTTGTGGAAAGACTTCTTTCTGGAACTTCAAAAAACCGTCGATGAGCGCTTTCATGTTGTGTACCTGCAATGCGTTGATGAGTGATCGAGGAATCGTCAGTTCGTGCAACCGGTGCCAACGATGCTGTATTCCAGAACATGGGTCTCACCGTGGGAATCGCGGTAAGTCATTTGCACTGGCGTCGGGCCGCACACCTCGGCGGCGGGGGTGATGTTTACAACGTGGGCGATGTCCAGGTGCATGCCGTAGGCGTAAGGAACAGCTTCTGACGCAACGGCGGGATTCTGGGCGAAGGCCGACAGGGAGGCGGTCAGTGCCAGGGCGAAAAACAGAATTTTTTTCATGACGAATCCTCCAGACGAATGTGGTGGTGTGTTGAATCCGGGTTGAGTCAGTTTTTTTGAAGTAGGCCCGCAGAGGCTGCGGGCCGGTGTCCAGTCAGAAAGGACGCAGGGGCAGGAACTTGCCGTCGAGGGTGATCACGGCACGGTGACCGCCTTCAGGGTCTTCGACTTTTTTCATGTCCAGCTTGAAGTTGATCGCGCTGATGATGCCGTCGCCGAACTGTTCGTGAACCAGGGCTTTGAGGGTGGTGCCGTAGATCTGGATCATTTCGTAGAAGCGGTAGATGGTCGGGTCGGTCGGAACACCGGACAAGCTTCCGCGCAGCGGGATGATTTGCAGGCGGGCCACCGAGTCGGCGTCCAGCTCGAGCTTTTCGCCGATGACCTTGGCGGCGCTTTCCGGCAGCGGGTGCTGGCCGAGCAGGGCAGCGGTGACGTAAGCCAGACCGAGGCCGGTGCCTTTGGCGACGTCTTCGAAGGACAGGTTCTTGCGAGCTTTGGCGTCCAGGATTTTAGCGGTCAGTTCGAGGCTGGTGTCGTTGTAATAGTGGGACTGTTGCATGGTGAATCTCCTGTTGCAGTGGGGTGTGCTTGGGTGTGGGCTCATCTTCTGCCAATCAATTCATAGCGTCCAAGATCGATATACAATGCAAGGTATAAGCACTGCCTATAGATGGAGATCCCATGCTGCTGCGTCATCTGCGTTATTTGCTGGCCGTCGCCGATAACGGCGGCTTCACTCGCGCCGCCGAAGCCTTGCACGTGTCCCAGCCGACCTTGTCGCAACAGATTCGGCAGCTGGAAGAAACCCTCGGCGTCAGCCTGTTCGATCGCACCTCGCGCACGGTCAAGCCCACCGATGCGGGCCAGGCCTACATCGAGTGCGCCCGACGGGTGCTGGTGGAACTGGAGGCGGGCAAGCGTGCGCTGCATGACGTGAAGGACTTGTCCCGCGGCAGCTTGCGCCTGGCCATGACCCCGACCTTCATGGCGTACCTGGTGGGGCCGCTGGTGCGCGATTACGTGGCGCGGTACCCGAATATCCATCTGGAAGTGTTCGAATTGTCGATGGACGACATCGAGGCCGGGCTGGCGGATGACTCACTGGATATCGCGATTGCGTTTGATCAGGTGAGAAGCGCTGAGATCGAGTCGATTCCGGCGTTTACCGAGACGTTGGGGTTGATGGTCGGTCGGGCGCACCCGTTATATGAGAGCCAGGACGCATTGACCTCTGAAGAGGTCGCGCAGTTGCAGTTCGCCTTGTTGACCCCGGACTTCGTCACCCGTACCTGCATTGACGAATACTTCGTTCAGGCGCGGATCACACCGAAGGTGGCCATCGAGGTCAATTCGGTCAATACGCTGCTGGAAGTCATTCGCCACACCGCGATCGCGACCATCCTTCCGGAACCTATCGCCACGGGCGATCGTGCCTTGCGCAGGATTCCACTGGCGGGAGAGGCGCCGAGGCGCGGGGCGGCGCTGCTTCGGCGCAAGAACAACTATCACAGCGCGGCGGCGTTGGCGTTTGTGGATCTGGTGTTGGGTACAAATATCTCATAAGCACCACAACCCCCTTTGTGGGAGCGAGCCTGCTCGCGAATGCGGTAGCACATTCAACATGGATGTCGACTGGAAGTTAGCCTTCGCGAGCAGGCTCGCTCCCACAGTGGATGTGGTTGAACCTGAACTTCAGGCATTAAAAAAGCCTGCTCTTATTAGGAGCAGGCCTTTTTATTTGATGAGTCAGTGAAGACTCAACTTAATTAGTACAACCGATCAATCACCCGAACTTCGTTCTGATTCTGCATCGAGGCCCAGGCCTGTTTCAGCGTTTGCAGAACATTACCGATGAAGTCTTTGTCGGCCGCAGCTTTCTTGCCGACGTAGCCCTGGCCGCGACGGTACATCTTCAGTCGGGCAAGCAGGTTCTGGTTGTTCTGGTCGAACTCCGATTCATGGGCGTGGGGCGACAGGCAATCGATATGAACGCTGCCCGATTTGCTGATCCACAGAATATGGTTGTCGAGCGTATCTTTTTTCGCTGCGAACAGACGAGCCAGTTCTTCGATAGTCGGTTGATTGTTCAGATTCATGGTAAAGCCCCCTTGACCAATTGGTGATCTTTCAAAGTTGGTTCGCTAATACAAGTAGCCCATCGGTTAGTTGATCCCTGGCACCGAAACCAGGACGTCAGCAGTCGTCCGTCGAAATCGACGGGGTCCCGCGTCTGTTGCATGTAGTCGTGTTGAATAACTGCTACGCAATAGCGTCACAACGAAGAGAAGCAGCGATAACCTTCTGGCCCTGCCGACGTTTTCAGGGTCGGCCACAAGCTTCATGAGGATGGATCGCCAGCGCTTCTCGCCCTTGTACTGGACGTTCAGGCCAGGTCAGCTTCTTCAATCTGCCTTGTGGGCAGCGTGTATCCGGAAAAAACAGCTCGGCGGTCAGACGAGCTTGCTCAAACGTGTTGCCTGTACTCCCGATCGGGGAGACGTCTGCATCATGCAAGGGCAAAACGGAGTCGTCAACGGTTTTGTAGTGATTATTTTCAGTCACTACATATTGTCGGACAAAGCTGTGGGGAATTAGGAAAAGGGAGGGGAAAGCGCAGGTCAGGAGGGCTGCGGTGCAACCTCAAAGCGGTAGAGGGTGCAGGGATAGCCGTCGATGGTGTGTTGGTGCCGGGTGAATCCGCCGGGGCTGAGTGTCGGTATCACCGAGGTCCAGAAGCACCGCGCTGTCTGGTTCGCATCGATGTGGAAAATCTGCCATTGACCGGGGAATCGGCTCAAGAGGGTGGATACGACAAACTTCGCGACACCCTGGCCACGAAAGCGTCGTGCGACAAAGAGGTAGCCCATGTTATAGCGGGCGCCGGGCAGGTGGGTGTCGTCATCCACGGTCACGAAGCCGGCCAGCTCGTCGTCGACCCTGATCAGAAAAGGGTGTGTTGCGGGGTTTCGCCAGTAATCCGGTTTTGGCTGGACGTTGAAGAAGCCGTGCTCGGAGAGTTTCAGCGGCAACCACTGGCTGAAGTCATAGGTGTAGAACTGCATCAGGTTTTCAATGGTTTCCAGCTCGTCGCGTTGCGCGGCATGCAGTGCTATTGACGACATGGGAAGTGGCCCCTGAGGCGCGATACCAGTCAGCCAATGATAGATCGAACCAAGAGGAACCTGTGGCGAGGGAGCTTGCTCCCGCTGGGTCGCGAAGCGGCCCCGTTATCCCTGAAAGAGCAGGGATTGCTGCACACCCCAACGGGAGCAAGCTCCCTCGCCACAGGTGCGGTGTGATTGCTTCAAGCCTTGCTCGCCGGTTTTGCTGTGCGTTTGGCGCCGGTCGATGCCTTGCGCTTGGCCGGCTTGCGTTTGTTTTTCCACGGCGTGGCACCTTTGCCGGCAGGGCTGGCCGGGCCGCTGATGGTCAGGCCCAGGCCGGCGCAACGGGCCACCTGCTTGCTCATCCAGGCCGCCTGTTTAGTGACGAACTCTTCGAGGCTCATTTCCCCGTTCTGCACCATGTCCAGCGCCTGCTCCCAGATGGCCGTGGTGCCCGGATCGGCAATTGCCCGCGGGACGGCATCTATCAGGCTGAACGCGGCCGGGGTGGCAGACAGTGCCTTGCCGTTCTTGACCAGATAACCGCGGTCGAGCAGGCCCTGGATGATCGAGGCGCGGGTCGCTTCGGTGCCGATGCCGGTGGTGTCCTTGAGTTTCTGCTTGAGCAGCGGATCGTCCACCAGCTTGGCCACGTTCTTCATGGCTTTGATCAGGTCGCCCTCGGTGAAGGGCTTCGGCGGTTGGGTCCACAAATCCTTGAGCTGCACACTGGCCACTGCGCAATCGATACCTTCTCTGAGGTTGGGCAGTGTTTGCGGGGCTGGAGCCTCACGACCCTTGGCCGGGGCGAGGGCTTCGGGCAGGGCGCGTTTCCAGCCCGGTTCGACGATCTGCTTGCCGACCGCGCGCAAGGCTTCACCGGCGCAGTCGAAGTCAGCCTGGGTACGGTCGTATTCGTGGTTGGGCAGGAATTGCGCCAGGTATCGCGCGCGAATCAGGGTGTAGACCGCACGGTGTTTGCCAGTCAGGCGCTCAAGGTTTTTCGCCGCTGCCGTGGGGATGATGCCGTGGTGCGCGCTGACCTTGGCATCGTTCCAGGCCCGTGAGCGTCGTTGAGGTTCCAGGTGATCGTGCAAGGCATTCAGCGCCGGGTCGGCCTGCTGCAATGCCGCCAGAATGGCCGGGGCTTCGCTGTGTTGGCTGAGTGGCAGGTAGCCGCAGTCGCTGCGCGGGTAGGTGATGACTTTGTGGGTTTCGTAGAGCGCCTGGGCGATGTCGAGGGTTTCCTGGGCGCCAAACCCGAGTTTCTTCGAGCAGACTTCCTGCAGGGTGCCCAGGTCGAACGGCAGCGGTGCCACTTCGCGCATCCGTTCGGTGCGCAGCTTGATCACCCGGGCGCTCGCCGCACCCGTCATCGCGGCTGCGGCCTGCTGGGCCAATGCCTGATTCAGGCAGCGATCCTGATCGTCGCAAACCTCGGAAGCCGCCCGCCATTGTGCGGTGAAGGCGGTGCCTTCATGCAGCAGTTGTACGTCGATGGCCCAGTAGGCGACCGGCACGAAATCGGCAATGCTGCGGTCGCGATCCACCACCAGGCGCAGGGTCGGCGTTTGCACCCGACCGACCGGCAATACGCCCTGATAACCGGACTGGCGCCCGAGCAGGGTGAACAGCCGGCTCATGTTCATCCCGATCAACCAGTCGGCCCGGCTGCGTCCCAGTGCCGAATGGTAGAGGCTGAAGGTCTCGGCGCCTGGCTTGAGCGCGGCGAGGGCCTTGCGGATCGAGGCGTCGTCCAGGGCCGACAGCCACAGGCGGCGGATCGGGCCACGATAGCGGCAGTGCTCCACCAGTTCCCGGGCGATCATCTCGCCCTCACGGTCGGCATCCGTGGCAATGATCAGTTCCGACGCTTCGCCGAGCAGGCGCTTGACGGCCTTGTACTGGCTGGCGGTGCGCGGTTTGACGGTCATCTTCCATTTGTCCGGGATGATCGGCAGGTCTGCCAGCACCCAGCGTTTGTAGCGCGCGTCATAGGCGTCCGGCGGCGCCGTTTCCAGCAGATGGCCGATGCACCAGGTCACCGTGACGTCCGTTCCCAGCCAACAACCATCGCCACGGCGCCTGGCGCCGAGTACGGCCGCAATGTCTTTGGCCTGGGAAGGTTTTTCACAGAGGTACAGCCGCATAACCACCATCGTCGATCAGTGTCCGGGAGGTGCACAGAATGGCGGGAGAAGGGCGCGAGGGCAATCTTTATCTGTATGGATGTACAGCGGATGCGTTGCGATGGGTTGCCGGGTCCGTTCGGCTGTGACGCAGTCACGAATGCAAAATCTGGGTTATACCTGATACATCGTGGTCTCAGGTTTCGGGGCTGCGACGCAGCCCATAGCGGGCAAGTCGGGTCGCCGCATCGCACGCTCCCACAGGTCAACACTGTCATGAGGAACGTTTTCCATGAAAAGCACCGGTCCTAGCCCTGTCATCACCATCGCCGAGCAGCCCGGCTGCCTGTTGGTGAAGTTTCACGGTATCCAGGTGGCCGCGTCCTCACGCGCGCTGGTGCTGCTGGAGGCCAATTACCCGCCGGTGTATTACGTGCCGCGAGAAGACATCGACGAGAAGTATTACGCCCGTACCGATCACACCAGCTATTGCCCGTACAAGGGTGATGCCAGTTATTTCAGTTTGCAGGTGCCGGGGCATGAAGGGGCGAATGCGGTGTGGAGTTACGAGAACCCGAAAGTCTCTGTTGCACAGATTCGCGAATACATGGCGTTTTATCCGGATCAGGTGAAGTTCGAGGTTGTTGAACTGGACGAGTGACAAGAGAAGCCATGATCCACTAGCCACTGTGGGAGCGAGCCTGCTCGCGAAAGCGGTTGAACAGTCACCATCAATCTTGACTGTTCTACTGCTATCGCGAGCAGGCTCGCTCCTACAGGTCAGTTTTTGTCCAGATCCACATTCCGCGTTTCACGCAGGCACAGCATCCCCACCACCAGGCTCACCCCGGTGATCACCACCGGGTACCACAGCCCGTAGAAGATGTCCCCGGTGTACACCACCAATGCGAACGACACCGTCGGCAGGAAACCGCCGAACCAGCCATTGCCGATGTGGTAGGGCAGGGACATCGAGGTGTAGCGGATGCGGGTCGGGAACAGTTCGACCATCAGCGCCGCCAGCGGGCCGTAGCACATGGCGGAAATGATGATCAGCGCAACAATCAAGGCCACGATCATCGGTTTGTTGATCTGCTGCATGTCGGCCTGTTGCGGGTAGCCGGCGAGGGTCACCGCGCCACGCAGGGCGGCTTCGTCGAAACCATCGATCTTCACATCGCCGATGCTCACCTGCACGCCGCTGCCGGCCGGGGCGGCGGCGCTGTTGTAGGGCAGGCCCTGCTTGACGAGGAAGGTCTTGACCTTATCGCACGGGCTGTCGAATTTCGCCTTGCCCACCGGGTCGAACTGGAAGGTGCAGGTGGCCGGGTCGGCGAGCACGGTGATCGGTGCCTGGCGGCTGGCCAGGTCGATGGCCGGGTTGGCGTAGTGGGCCAGGGTCTTGAAGATCGGGAAGTACAGCGCCGTGGCCAGCAACAGGCCGAGCATCAGCACCGGTTTGCGCCCGACCTTGTCCGACAGCCAGCCGAAGAAAATGAAGAACGGCGCGCCAATGGTCACGCTGACAATCAGCAGGCCGTTGGCCACGGCGGGGTCCATTTTCAGGAACTGGGTGAGGAAGAACAGCACGTAGAACTGTGCCGCGTAGAAGGTCACGGCCTGCCCGGCGTTGATGCTGAACAGGGCGATCAACACGACCTTGAGGTTTTCCCATTTGCCGAATGAGTCGCGGATCGGTGACTTGCAGAGCTTGCCTTCTTCTTTCATTTTCACGAAAGCCGGCGACTCGTGCAGGCTCAAGCGAATCCAGGTCGAGATGCCCAGCAAAATGATCGAAAACAGGAACGGAATGCGCCAGCCCCAGACTTCGAACTGATCGCCGGTGAAGTAGCGGCAACCGAGCACCACCAGCAGCGATAGCAACAGGCCGAGGGTGGCGGTGGACTGAATCCAGCTGGTGTGGAAACCGCGTTTGCCGATGGGCGCGTGTTCTGCCACATAGGTCGCGGCGCCGCCGTACTCGCCGCCCAGGGCCAGGCCCTGGAGCATGCGCAGTACCACGAGGATGATCGGCGCGGCGATGCCGATGCTGGCGTAGTTCGGTAGCAAGCCGACGCAGAAGGTTGCCAGGCCCATGAGCACGATGGTGGCGAGGAAGGTGTATTTACGTCCGATCATGTCCCCCAACCGGCCGAACACCAGGGCGCCGAACGGCCTGACGATGAAACCGGCGGCGAAGGCCATCAGGGCAAAAATGAACGCGGTGGTGTCGTTGACCCCGGCAAAAAACTGTTTGCTGATCACCGCCGCGAGGGCGCCGTAGAGGAAGAAGTCATACCACTCGAAGACCGTGCCGAGCGACGAGGCGAAGATGACTTTCTGGGTTTCCTGGCTGGTGCCCGCGCTGCGCACGGCCTCCAGGGACTGAACGTGTTCTGACATATCGGTATCCCTCACAGTGATTGTTTTTGTTGTTCCACTGGTGTTGCGTGTCCGTGAATCAGATGCAAATCCCTTGTGGGAGCGGGCTTGTGTGGCGAGGGGATTTATCCCCGTTGGGCTGCGAAGCGGCCCCAAAACCAGCACTCACATTGGATCAGGTAAACCGCATGCAACGTTTTTACGACAGCTGCGCTGCCGAACGGGGATAAATCCCCTCGCCACACAGGCTCGCTCCCACAGGGGGAGTGTCTACAGCAAGATTGAGGATCAGTTCTGCAGCCTTTTCGGCGATCATCAGCGTAGGCGAACAGGTGTTGCCCGAGGTGATGTTCGGCATGATCGAGGCGTCGGCAATGCGCAACCCTGGAATACCGTGAACCCGCAGTTGGGCATCGACCACCGCATCCGCATCGTTGCCCATCCGGCAAGTGCCCACCGGATGGAAAATGGTCGTACCGATTCGCGCGGCGGCTTCGTGCAGTTGTTCTTCGCTTTGCAGGCTGTCGCCGGGCAGGTATTCAACAGGCTTGAACTGTTTCAGGGCTGGCGCGGCGACGATACGCCGGGTCAGGCGAATGGCATCGGCGGCCACGCGCAAATCCTCGGGATGGCTCAAATAATTGGGCTGGATCAGTGGCGCTTCCTGTGGATTCGCAGAGCGGATTTCCACCTTGCCACGGCTTTGCGGACGCAAGTCGCAGACCGATGCGGTGAATGCCGGGAAGGCATGCAGCGGTTCGCCGAAGCGCTCCAGCGACAGCGGCTGCACGTGGTATTCGAGATTGGCCGAGGTCTGTTCCGGCCCCGAGCGGGCAAAAGCCCCGAGCTGACTCGGCGCCATCGACAGCGGGCCGCTGCGGTCATACAGGTAACGCAGGCCCATGCCCATCTTGCCCCACAGGCTGCCCGCGATCTGGTTCAGCGTGCGGGCATTTTCCAGTTTGTAGATCAGCCGCAGTTGCAGGTGATCCTGCAGGTTGCCACCCACGCCGGAGAGTTCATGGACAACGCCGATGCCCAGGCGTCGCAGCAGCGGGCGAGGGCCGATCCCCGAACGCTGGAGGATGCTCGGCGAGCCGACGGAGCCGGCACACAGAATGATTTCCTTGCGGGCCTTGAAGGTTTTCGCCTGGCCTTGCCAGCGAGCGCTGACCGCCGAGGCCCGCGCGTTTTCCAGTACTACACGCTCGACTTCGACGCCGGTCAGCACGGTCAGATTGGCGCGATCGCGGATCGGCTTGAGAAAGGCCTTGGCCGCGTTCCAGCGGATGCCGGCCTTCTGGTTGACCTGGAAGTAACCACAGCCTTCGTTGTCGCCCTGGTTGAAGTCATCGATGCTGGCGATGCCGCTTTGCTCGGCGGCGCTACGGAAGGCATCGAGAATCGGCCACGACAGGCGCTGGCGTTCGACGCGCCATTGGCCGGCGGCACCGTGAAATTCCGATTCGCCGGCAAAGTGGTTTTCGCTTTTCTTGAACAGCGGCAGCACGTCCTGCCAACTCCAGCCGGGGTTGCCATCGGCGGCCCAGCGGTCGTAATCGCCGGCCTGGCCGCGCATGTAGATCATGCCGTTGATCGACGAGCAACCCCCCAGCACTTTGCCACGGGGATAGCTCAGGGTTCGGCCTTGCAGGCCGCTTTGCGCTTCGGTCTTGAAGCACCAGTCGGTGCGCGGGTTGCCGATGCAGAACAGGTAACCCACGGGGATGTGAATCCACGCATAGTTATCGCGACCACCGGCTTCGAGCAGCAGCACCCGGTGTTGCGGGTTGGCCGACAGCCGATTGGCCAGCAAACAACCGGCCGGTCCGGCCCCGACCACGATGTAGTCGTATTCTTCGAGGGAAATTTGCATCCCTGACCTCGTGTTGTTGTTCTTGTTGTGCTTCATCCTAGTTGTTAGCTTTCGTCAAAAGAATGTTAGTTTTTACCCACCGGCTGTGCGTTTTTAAACAGCATCTTCCATCGCCAAGCTCAAGGACGATTCATGTTCGACTGGAATGACCTGCGGTTTTTTCTGGAACTACAGCGCAGCGGGCGTTTGCTCACCGCTGCCCGCCGTTTGAACACCACGCACGCCACGGTCGCACGGCACATCGAGGCCATCGAAAAGAGCCTCGGCAGCGCACTGTTTGTGCAGCATGCCCAGGGTTATGAGCTGACTCCGGCCGGCGAAGCGTTGCTCAAACATGCCGAAGCCATGGAAAACGTCGCGCTGCTGGCCCAGGAAGAAATCACCCAGTCCACGGCGCCACTGGGCAAGATCCGCGTCGGGGTCACGGAAGGGTTGGGCATCATGTTTCTGGCCAATCGCATGAACGGGCTGTTCGAACGCTATCCGGGGCTTGAGGTGGAACTGGTGGCGGTGCCGCGCTTTGTCAGCATCCTCAACCGCGAAGCGGAAATCAGTATTCACCTCGAGCGCCCGTCCGCCGACATGCTGGTCACACGCAAACTCACGGACTATCGCCTGGCGCTCTATGCCAGCCAGGACTACCTCGACCGTTCGCCGCCCCTGAGCAGTCGCGAGGATCTTGGACGGCACGCCTGGATCGGTTACGTCGACGATTTGTTGTTCAGCCAGGAACTGATGTTCCTCAACAGCTTCTGCCGCAATCCACGGGTGGTCTTCCACAGCACCAGCGTGATCGCCCAGCAACAGGCCGCCCGCGCCGGTCTGGGCATCGCCGTGCTGCCGTGCTACATGGCCAGCGCCGACCCCGGACTGGTGCCGTTGTTTCCCGACGAAAGCATCCTGCGCAGCTACTGGATCAGCACCCGCCGCGAGCTGCACAAGTCCGTGCGGTTGCGGGTGATGTGGGATTACGTGGTGCAGTTGTGCGAGCGTGAGCAGGGTCTATTGCTCGGTCCCAATCCCCTGTAGGAGCGAGCTTGCTCGCGATGGACGTGAACGATAACGCGTAGAATCAGATGCCCAGCGGCGCCCTCGGGTTTTTCGCGAGCAAGCTCGCTCCTACTCCTGCGGCTTTCCGTCAGGAATCGACAGGATGGCGCGCAATCCGCCTTCCGGTCGGTTGACCAGCGTAATCCGTCCGCCCAGTCGGGTAGCGATGGTGTTGACGATGGTGAGCCCCAACCCCGCGCCTTGTGTGTTGCCACGGCTATAGAAGCGTTCGAACAGGCGGGCGCGATCCGCTTCATCGATCCCCGGTCCCTGGTCTTCGACACTCAAGTGGTAAAAGCCCTCGGCCTGATTCAACTGCACGGTGATCACACCGTGCTCGGGCGAGAAATTCGCGGCATTGGTGATCAGGTTATTCAGGGCGATATCGATGGCAGCGGCGTCAGTGGCCACTTTGCACGGCTGGTCGCTGGCATCGAAGGCCAGTTCCAGGTTCTTGCTCAGCAGCCAGGGGGTGAGCTGGACCAGGCTGTCGCGCACGGTCTGGGTCAGGTCGATGGTGCGCAGGGCAGGGGCGGTGGCCTTGGGTTCGAGGCGGGCCATGGTCAGCAATTGATTGACCAGGCGACTGGTGCGGTCCACACCCGCGATCAGGAACGCCAGGGATTCGCGTCGCTCCTCTTCGGTGCCGGCTTCGAGCAGGTTTTGCGCGTGCACTCGCAACACGGCCAGGGGCGTGCGCATTTCATGGGCGGCATCGGCGATGAAGCGCCGCTCGCGGCCCAGGACTTCCTGGATCTGCGCGAGCATCCGGTTGAGCGCCGCCTGCATCGGTTCCAGTTCGCTGGGCAGCGGCGTCAACTGCAGCGGCTCCAGTGAACCGCTGTGCCGTGCCCGCAGCGTTGCCGCCATGTCGGCCAGGGGTTTGAGGCCCCAGCCGATGGCCAGCCAGACCATCGCCGCCAGAATCAGGCTGCCCAACACGTTCGGCCACAGGGTATGGCGCACGATCCGGTCGACCAGGTCGGCACGAACGTCGTCGCGTTCGCCGACCCAGATCCGCAGGTCATTCTGCTTGTCCTCCAGCAGGAATGCGCGCCAGTGACGGTTGTTGAGGTCCACCACGTCGCTGAAACCGGGACTCGACGGCGGTACGGTGAAGGAGGGCGCGCTGGCGGTGTGCACCAGCACCTCGCCCTTGTGGTTCCAGACCTGAAAGGCAATTTTGCTTTCGTAAGGGTGGCCATCGACCCTCGGCACCGCTTCGCTCAAGGCCATGTTGAACGCCTGATACAGATGAGCATGTTCCTCGCTGGCCAGCGGCATGCGCATCACACCCTGGAGCAGCCGGGCGTTCTGGGCCAGTTGGGCATCGTAGACTTCGGCGATTTCGTGGTTGCTGTCGTGCAGGTTGAGCACGCTGATCACGGCGAGACCGGCGAGCATCAGGCCGATGATCAGCGTCAGGGTGCGACGCCTGATCGAGGTCATCGGCGCTCCTCCACCAGGTAGCCGACACCGCGGATGGTGCGGATCAGGTCGGTGGAGAACTTCTTGCGCAAGTGATGGATATGCACTTCCAGGGTGTTGCTTTCCGCTTCCTCGCTCCAGCCATAGAGCAACTGCATCAAGTGATCGCGGGTCATGACCCGACCCGGCGGCGAGAGCAGTTCGTGGAGCAACTGATACTCCTTGGGCGTCAACGCCACCGGCTCACCCCGATAACTGACTTGCTGAGTACCGGGGTTCAGGCTGATGCCGGCGTGTTCGATCAGCACTTGAGCGCGCCCCGCGCTGCGTCGCAGCAAGGCTCGCAGGCGCGCCTTGAGCTCGGCCAGGTCGAAGGGTTTGATCAGGTAGTCGTCGGCGCCGGCATCGAGCCCGGCGATGCGGTCCTCGGTGGCGTCCCGGGCGGTCAGGATCAGCACCGGCACATTCGAGCCGCTGTCACGCAGGCGGCGCAGGACTTCGAGGCCGTCCATGCGTGGCAGGCCCAGGTCGAGCACCGCCAGATCAAAGGCTTCGCTGAGCAGTGAATGCAGGGCACTGCTGCCGTCCTGTATCCAGTCGACGGTGTAACCTTCGCGGCCCAGGGCTTGATGGATGCCTTCACCCAGGGCCACGTCATCCTCGATCAGTAATAAACGCACACGGACTCCTGTCAGTTGAGTTTCTTGTTGACGTCGACCAATAGCGTTTCGATTTCCTGGCGGCGCCCGGCATCGGCGGTTTCACGACCCGGCCGTGGCGGCGCGTTCAGGGCTTTTTGCAGTGCGGCTTTAGCTTCACTGTAGCGTTTTTGGCGGTAGAGGTGATCGCCCCAGAAATACAGGCTGTCGATACCGTTGGGGTTCATTTGCAAGGCGAGCTTGAGCAGCTGTTCAGCCTTGTCCGAGTCGCCGAAACCGATCGGCCAGCCCGGTACACGGTCATACAGCGCGCCGAGGCTGGTGTAGGCCGAGCCTTGCAGGGCCTTGGGGTCCAGGGACAGGGCTTTTTCCAGATCGACCTTCGCCTGCTTGACCTTGCTCAGCGCGCTGAGCCCGCCCTGGGCACCGGCCCAACTGCTAGTGACAATACCGGACCAGATCCACGCCTCGGCGACCGATTGGCGTTCCTGGGTGAAGCTCGTTGTCTGGGTGGCCAGTTTTTCGAACGCGGCCGTGCGTTGATCGGCGGGCAGTTCGTATTGGATATGGGCCCAGCTTTGCTGGATACCGGTCAGGCGTTGCTGGTCGGCAGCGTCCAGGGCCCAGACGCCTTGGCTCAGGGCTCCCAGCAGCAGACACGCGGCGAATTTTTTCATGGCTTGAGGTTCTCGTTGTCGGGCTTTTGACTCAGGCGGCGGATCAGCGGCAATTGCTTGCGCAAACCACGGTCCACCAGGTTGGGCAGCAGGCTGTTGAGGCGAACGAAAAAACGCTCCGGCCAGCCCAGGTACAGGTCACGGCGCTCGCCGGCGATGGCGTGAATCACTGCCGAGGCGACGGCCTGCGGGTCGTCGACACTGGCTTTGAGCGCGTCGTTCAACGCCTGCGCCGCCGGGCTGTTCATACTCGTGCGGGTGGCACGTGGCGCGACATACAGGACCCCGACCCGCGTGTCCGCCAGTTCCCGGCGCAGGGCTTCGGAAAACCCGCGCAACGCAAACTTGGTGGCGCAATAGCTGGCGTAACCGGCGTAGCCGATGGAGCCGTAGGTTGAGCCGACGTTCACCACCATGGCGCTCTCGGCTTGCTTGAGCAGCGGTAGCAACAGTTTGGTCAGGCAGATCGGTGCGTCGACATTCACGGCCAGCATCCCGTGGATGTCACTGTCGTCGAGTTGTTCGAGCATGGCGAACTGGTTGACCCCGGCGGCGTTGATCAGCAGGTTGATGCCGCCGATGGCTTCGGCGGCGACCAGCACGTTTTGCCGGTCGGGCGCCACGGTCAGGTCGGCACCCACCCAGGACAGGCTTCGGGGGTAGCGTTCGAGCAACGGCATCAACGGCTCCCGATGCCGGGCCACCGCCAGTACGTGAGCACCGCTGGCACACAGCGCGGTGGCGATGGCCAGGCCGATACCACCGCTGGCACCGGTCAGTACGACACGAGCCTCAGACAGGCGCATGCAGGTTCTCCCCGTGATGCGGCAAGCCGCGGAACATGTCGGCGTACAGCTTGTAGACCACTTTGGATGCATGAATCACCGCAGCCTGATCGGCCGGATCGTCCAGTGCATTCATCAGCCGGCGATAGGTTTGCATGTGCTCGATATCCAGCGATCCGTGGGAATCGAGGTAGCTGAAGGCACTTTCCGGCAAGCCCAGGTGCTGGCGAATGCTGCCGGCGGCGTGGGTGGCCAGGGCAATGCTGGTGCCTTCCAGCACATTGACCATGCCGAACAGGCCCACCGGGTTGCCTCGGGCAATCAGGTCGTAGAGGAAGCTGACCATCAGTTCGATCGGCAAGGCCGGCCGGCCATCTCGTACGGCGTTTTTATCGCCGCCGCAGGCCTCGATGTCATCGAGTACCCACTGTTCGTGGCCGTACTCGTCCTCGATGTATTCGCACACCGCTTCGCGCAGCCACTCAAGGCGCGTCGGCAGGCGCGCGCCGCAGGCCATCATCAGGGGCACGGTGTGGCGCACGTGGTAATAGGCTTGTGTCAGAAAGGCCCGGTAGCTTTCCAGGCTGACCCGACCTTCAAGTGCGTCAAGAATGATCGGCAGGTTGAACAGCTCGTGGCGCTCCTGGTGCGTCGCGGTTTGCAGCGTGTCAAAAAAACTCATGGTGCGGGTTCCTCGGAAAGTCGGGTGTCGGTGAGCTGCGCCCGGTAACGCTCGACGATGGCGTCACGACGTGGGCGGCCATTGGCGGTCAGCAAGCCATTGGCGGGTGTGAACGGTTGATCCAGGCGGCTCCAGCGATGGACCCGGGCGTAATCGGGCAAGGCCTCGTTGGCCTCGGCGACGGCGGCGGCCAGCTGTTCGTCGGTGCAATCGGGGCGATGCGGCCAGAGCAAGGCATGGTTGCGCGGCATGGCTTCGCCGTAGACGAAGGCTTGGGCGATGTGACGTCGCTGGGTCAATTCCGCCTCGACCCATTCCGGGTTCACGTTGCGGCCGAAACTGGTGACGAATTGATGCTTCTTGCGGCCCTTGAGGTAGAGAAAACCCTGTTCATCGAACTCGCCGAGATCGCCGCTGGGCCACCATTCATCGGGGGACGGCGCCTGGCCCAGGTAGCCCAGCAGGATCGAGCCCTTGATCAACACCTCGCCGTCGTCGGCCAGGCGCACTTCCACATGGGGCAGCGGCCGGCCGACACTGCCGGGGCGATGGGCGCCTGGACGGTTGAGGCACACCACCGACGCGCATTCAGACAACCCATAGCCTTCGTAAACCGGCAGGCCGGCAGCTTGCGCGCGCTGCAGCAGCTCTGTGGAAACCCGCGCGCCACCCACGGCGGCGAACCGTAACGACTGCGGGTCAAACGCCTTGTTTTGCGCCGCGTTGACCAGCAGCAGCAACAACTGCGGCACCAGAATCAGGCTCTCGGGCGCTCGCGTGGCCAGGCAATCGAGCAGGCGCGGCACCTCCACACCGCTGGCGCCCTGGATGCCCAGGGTGCGCTGACCAGGCACACTCAAGGTCGCGCCGGCATGGAGCGCGGCATAGCAACCGAGGTTTTCCAGCAGCACCGCCAGGGGCAGCAAGGCCATGTGATGACGTGGGGCGCTGGATTGGCTGGCCTGGTGCAGTTCGCGAGCGACCCGCAGGAGGCTTTCGGCGCTCAGGCACACACCTTTGGGGGTGCCGGTGGTGCCTGAGGTAAAGGTCAGTTTGGCGGTGCCTTCGGGCAGGCGGGGCGGGGCGCTGAAGTGGCGGCGCCAGAATTCACCGTGTTTCTCATAACCGGCCGTTTGCAGTTCGCATTCAAGTTCCGGCGGGGCAATCACTCGTTCAGCCTGGCTCTGTTCCAGGCAGTGGCTGCGCTGGGCGGGGCTGAAAAATGGCGGCAGCGTCAGGCAGGTCAGGCCCTCGAAGAGCGTGGCCAGATCCCAGAGCATGGCTTCGACGCCATTGTCCAACGCCAGTGCGATCACCTTGACGTGTTCATCGCGCAGGCGTTGCTGGCGATGCATCACCTCGGCGTACAGCGTGGCGTAGTCCATCTTTAATTGATCGCCCCACAGGGCGATGGCGTCGGGCGTGCGTTCGGCGTGGCTGCGCAGGGTTTGTTTGAATCGGTCCATTTCAGGCGACATGGATGGACTCCTCGGTGGACGTTGGCAAACCGAGGCGCCTGAACAGGCCGATGTTGCATAAATGAGTGAAACCGGCGCGGATATCGCCCACGTGGACCCAGGGTTTGCTCTCGTAGTAACTGCCCCAGCTGTGGCGGTCGTCGCCCAGCCGTTCGGCGTCGGCGGCGCACAGGGTCACCGGTTGCAAGCCCAGGCGATGGAAGCTGTTGACCAGGCCGATGTTGCCGGTGAACGCCACCCATTCCAGGCCACCCATGGCCAGCAGGTAAGTGAGGGTAATGATGCTCAGGCGAGCACTGCCGGTGTCGCTGGCCGCCAGGTTGCCGACTTCGACGATCCCGGCCCGGTCCACCGGGCGGTCGGCAGCGGCGCTGATCAGCGGGTCGATCGGTTCGTCGAGGTAGCGTTCCAGAAACAGCTGCCCGCTGCTCGCCACGCGCACACCCGCCACCGCACAGAGCTCGCCCGCCTGGTTGTTCATGCCAAACAGTTCCGGCATGAAATGACGGATGTCGGCACCGTGGACCCGGCGGAAATGGTGCTGGATAAAGGCTTCGAAACCAGGACGTTGCGGGTCGTCCGGCAGCGCCCGGACCAGGCTCATTGGCGGTGTCTCGGCCTGGCCGAAGTGCAGCGGTAGCGCAATGTTCCAGTTGAAATCGGCCATGAAAGGCACCTCCCCGGGGCTGATGGGGAGCAGTATCGAGGCCTTTTCTTAATGAAATCTGAAGACGGCAGGGCGGTGGGTGTGAACTTGCTTGCGAGGGAGTGTCAGTCAGTGTGATGTTGACTGACACTCCATCGCGAGCAAGCTCGCTCCTACAGGAGAGGGGTGTTTCAAGGGAGGATTTCGAACGCCGTAGTGGCCAGCCGCTCGCCATTCACCAGTACGTGCACCGCATGCTTGCCCGCATAGTGCCGACGGGTGGTGAGTTCCTTGATGTGCTGGCCACGGGCGATGGATTCGGTGGCATTGCCGGGCAGGGTCAGGGCCTTGAGTTTGAACACTTTCGCCGAGGTGCTGCCGTTGGCTTTCACGTAATCGATGGCGTAGTCGATCACCAGCCGCTGGCTGTTCTCGACCGTGGATTTGACGGCGAAGGACAGGGTGATTTTTTCCCCCAGGCCAATCACCGGCGGGTTGACCTGTACATCGACGATCTCGACCTCAGGTTTGCCCCCGGCACCGATGATCGCCAGCGCTCGCGGGTTGCCTTGCTTGATCAGGCTGCGCAGGGCATGCCGGGCGATCCACGCGGTGTGCTTGTTGTCCAGCGACCAGCCCTCGATCTGGTCCAGTACCCACTCGGGATGATCCTTGGTGATGTCATTGAGGTGATTGGCCACGGACTTGCGCACGTAAAGACTGCTGTCGGCCTTGAGGTTGTCGAGGATCCTGGCGGCCAGTGTCGGGTCGGCTTGAATCGGCTCCAGGCGAAACGACCACGGCAGGCGCGGGCGACACCCTTCGCTGGCCAGGCGCCGGACGTGCTCGTTGGCGTCCAGCGACCAGTCGTGCATCAATTCCAGCGAGCGCTCGATGTCGCGGCGCAGGAAATGGCGGATGGCGAATTCCGAGGAGCCGAACGCGGTGAAGTACTTGAGCGCGTCCATGGACAGCTCGAACCGGTCAGCGCCATAAGTCGCCACGTAGTGCGGCAGGCACATGCTGACAAAGCCGCTGTTGAGGCGCGGAGCGAGGGCGCGCAGAACCTCCAGCGACGCTTCATAACCCAGCGGCAATACCGCATGCAGGCATTCGCTGACGCGGGCCATGCGTTGCATCACCGACAGCTCCGCCAGGCCGGTCTTGGCCAGTTTCAGGAACGCCTTGGCATCGAACTCGGGATAGACCGCGGTCATCTCGGTGGCGATGTGGTTGAGGCGTTCGGCGTTGAAGATTTCCTTCAGGGCGGGGGAGGATTGGTCGGCCAAGGCAGTGTCCTTAATAGTCGGGGTTGTCTGTTCTACCGCGTTATCGTTCTTCGCGAGCAGGCTCGCTCCCACAGGGGAATGCATTTCAAATGTGGGAGCGAGCCTGCTCGCGAAGAGGCCCGCCCATTCACCTCATTTTCTGGCAGCTTGCTCTTCCAGCTGATCCGACTCAAACAACCGCGCCAGTTCCGCCCGCGCTTCCTGCGCGGTCTGCATCACCTTCGCCGCATCGTCGTAGATCGCGTGCTGGGCTTCGAGCACCTGTTCGTCGTGGTGCTTGAAGCGCTTGATCCGGGCATCGGCCTGGGCCTGGGTCAACCCCAGGCCGATCAGCGTCTGGCGGCTCATTTCCAGGCTCGAATAGAAGGTTTCGCGCACGGCGTGGGCACCGACGTCCACCAACCGGTGCACATGCTGACGGTTACGCGCCCGGGCGATGATCTTCATGTGCGGATAGAGTTTGTGCACCAGCTCGGCGGTCTTGATGTTGGTGTCCGGGTCATCGGTGGCGATCACGAAGAATTCGGCCTGCTCGACTTTCGCCGCACTGAGGATTTCCGGGCGCATCGGGTCGCCGTAGAACACCGGCACGCCGCCAAAGCTGCGGGACAGCTCAATGGTTTCCACCGAGGTGTCGAGGGCCACGAACTTGATGTTCTGTGCCCGCAGGATACGCGCCACGATCTGGCCCATGCGGCCCATGCCGGCGATCACCACGCGAGGCGCATCGGTGTCGATTTCGCGGAATTTTTCCGGCACCACCACCGGTTGTACCCTGGGGCTGACCAGGCGTGCGCACAACAGCAGCAACAAGGGAGTGAGGGCCATGGACAGGGTGATGGTCAGCACCAGCAAATCGTACAGGCGCGGCTCGAACAACCCTTGATCTCGACCGATCTTGAACACCACAAAGGCAAATTCACCGCCGGCCGCCAGCACGATGCCGAGGCGGATGGCGCTGACCTTGCTCAAACCACCGGCCAACCGGCCCACCACAAACAGCAACGGCAGCTTGATGGCGATCAACAGCAGGGTCAGGCCCAACACCGTAATCGGCGCACTCAGCAGCAGGCTCAGGTTCGCGCCCATGCCGACGCTGATGAAAAACAGCCCCAGCAACAGGCCCTTGAACGGTTCGATTTGCGCTTCCAGTTCATGACGGTATTCGGAGTCCGCCAACAGCAAACCGGCGAGGAACGCGCCGAGGGCCATGGACACGCCGACCAGATCCATCAGCCAGGCGGTGCCGATGACCACCAGCAGTGCGGTGGCGGTGGACACTTCCGGCAAACCGGTTTTCGCCACCACGCGGAACACCGGACGCAACAGATAACGCCCGCCGACCACCACCACGGCGATGCTGCCCAGGACCCGCAGACCGTGGTTCACATCCTCGGCGGTGCTGGTGTTGTGATCGACGCCGGCCAGCAGCGGGACCATGGCGATCAAGGGGATCGCGGCGATGTCCTGAAACAGCAGGATGGCGAACGCCAGGCGCCCATGGGGGCTGGTCAGTTCCTTGCGCTCGGCCAGGCTTTGCAGGCCAAACGCGGTGGACGACAGGGCCAGTCCCAGGCCCAGGACGATCGCGCTGTTCAAGGGCTGGCCAAACAGAAACAGCGCCACCACGCCAATCACCGAGCCGGTGAGCAGCACCTGCGCCAGGCCGACGCCGAACACTGATTTGCGCATCACCCACAAACGGCGTGGCGACAATTCCAGGCCAATGATGAACAACAGCAAGACCACCCCGAGTTCCGAGATATGGCTGACACTGCTCGGGTTGCGGATCAGACCCAACACCGAGGGGCCGATGATCACGCCGGCAAACAGATAACCCAATACAGCTCCGAGCTGCAGGCGCTTGGCCAAGGGAACAGTGAGCACGGCTGCGAGCAGAAAAACGACAGCGGCTTGCAACAGATTGCCTTCATGGGGCATGAGAAAAACTCCATCAACTCGGTACGGCGGGGGCGATAAGGATAAAGGCTGGACTGCTCCAGAGCGAAATTGTTACATTTTGCATTAATTAGTTACATTTATAGCGTGAGTGGATCAATCTGATCCGACCCTGAGTGCGCACCATGGCCATCAATTTCGACCTCAACGACCTGCAAGCCTTTCGCGCGGTGGTCGAGCAGGGCAGTTTTCGCAAGGCTGCCGATGCCGTGCGTATTTCCCAGCCGGCCCTGAGCCGACGGATCGAAAAACTGGAAGACGCCCTCGGCGTGAAGTTGTTCGAGCGCACGACACGCAAGGTCAGCCTGACCCAGGCCGGTCGCGGTTTCATCCCCAATGTCGAGCGTTTGCTGGACGATCTGGACGTGGCCCTGCTGGGCATCAGCGAAGTCGCCTCGACCCGCCTCGGCCACGTCACCGTCGCCTGCGTGCCGTCGGCGGCCTACTACTTCATGCCACGGGTCATCGCCCACTATCACCGGCAGTTCCCACGGATCAAGGTCAAGGTGCTGGACTCCAGTGCCCACGAAGTGCTGAGTGCGGTGGTCAACGGCGAGGCGGATTTCGGCCTGAGTTTCATGGGCACCCTTGAGGCCGAAGTGGATTTCGAACCGCTCGTGCAAGAGAGTTATGTGGTGGCCTGCCGGCGCGATCATCCATTGGCCGGACGCACCAGCGTGACCTGGGACGAGTTTTACCAGCAGGACTACATCTCGCTGGGCAAGACGTCGGGCAACCGGTTTCTGCTGGATCAGGCGCTGACTCGGGTGGTGCCGCAGCGGCAGAGCATCTGCGAAACCCTGCATGTGACGACCATGATCGGTCTGGTGGAAGCCGGGCTGGGGGTGGCGGCGGTGCCGTTGATGGCCATGCCGGCGGCGGATCACCCGATCCTGACTCGGGTGCCGCTCACCGACCCGCAGGTGATGCGCAGTGTCGGCCTGATCAAGCGCCGGGGTCGCACGCTGACCCCGGCCGCACTGGAACTGGAACGCTTGGTAGTGGAAATGAAAGTCCTGCCGCCGCCCCTCAGCGACTGATCGAGTCCAGCCCCGTCGCTTTCACATCCGCCTGAGCTTGCGCCGACGCCATGTATTCGAGCAGTGCCCTGGCCTCCGCCGGGTGTTGCGCGCCGACCGGAATGCCCGCCGCAAAACGGGTGACCGATTGCACCGCTTCCGGAATCTTCGCCACAAAACTCACCCCCGGTACGGGCAGCAATTCACTGACCTGCTGGAACCCCAGTTGATAATCGCCGGTGGCAACCACCGAACCCACCGGGATTTTCGGGACCATCGCTGATTTGGCTTTGAGCTGATCCTCGATGCCCAGGCGCTTGAACAACTGCTGTTCGATGTACACACCGCTGGCGCTGTCGGAATAGGCGACTGACGTAGCGCCGAGCAAGGTTTTCTTCAGGTTGTCGATCGTGCTGATGTCCGGCTTCGGCGCCCCTTCGCGCACCACCAGGCCGATGCGCGAGTCGGCCAGCTCGACCCGTGATGCCGGGTCGACCTTGCCTTGCTTGATCAGGTCGTCGAGTGCGTAGCCGACCATGATCACCACGTCTGCCTGCTCGCCCCGGGCGAGGCGATTGGGGATCGCTTCAGGGGCCTTGCCCATCGACGGGCCGAGGGTGGTGTCGAGGGTATTGCCGGTGGAAGCGGCGAACTTCGGGCCGAGGATCTTGTAGGCGGCCGTGAAGCCGCCGGAGGTCATCACGCGAATCTCTTCGGCCTGGGCGGCGGCGCTCAGGCCGAGGCTGGCCACCAGCGCCAGGGCCGCTACATTGAACAGCTTTTTCATGGGTAGGTTCTCTATCACGGCAGGGATCACGACAGGGCAGGTTGCAGGCGGCCGCTGGCACGGCGATAGAGAAACAGCGTCGCGCACAGCGCGCACAATGCCGCGAAGCTCATCCAATAGCCGGGTGCGGCCTTGTCGCCGGTGTACTGGATCAGCAAGGTCGACATCGCCGGGGTGAAGCCGCCGAATACCGCAGTCGCCAGGCTGTACGCCAGGGAGAACCCCGCGACCCGAACCTCTATCGGCATGATTTCGGTCAGCGCCGGGATCATCGCGCCGTTGTACAGGCCATAGATGAACGACAGCCACAGCAGCACCAGCAGCATGTTGATAAAGCTCGGTGCTTGCACCAGGTACGACAGCGCCGGCCAGGTCGAAGCGAGCGCCAGCAGGGCCATGGCAATCAACACCGGGCGCCGTCCGATGCGGTCCGACAACGCGCCACCGATGGGCAGCCAGATGAAGTTCGAGACGCCCACGAGCAAGGTCACCAGCAGCGCATCGGAAGTGCTCAGGTGCAGCACGGTTTTGCCGAAGGTCGGCGCGTACACCGTGATCAGGTAAAACGCCGTGGTGGTCAGGGCAACCATCAGCATGCTGGCGAGCACGATCACCCAGTTCTGCGCCAGGGTGCGGAACACTTCGGCCATGCTCGGCCGGTGCTTGCGCGCGGCGAACTCTTCGGACTCTTCCAGGTTGCGGCGCAGGAAGAAAATGAACGGCACGATCATGCAGCCGACGAAAAACGGAATCCGCCAGCCCCAGTCGGCAATGGTCGTCGGTGCCATCCATTGGTTCAGGCCATAGCCCAGCGCCGCCGCCACGATGATCGCCACTTGCTGGCTGCCGGACTGCCAACTGGTGAAAAAGCCTTTATTGCCCGGTGTCGCGATCTCCGAGAGATACACCGAAACACCGCCCAATTCCGCGCCGGCCGAGAAGCCTTGCAGCAAGCGGCCAATGAGCACGAGGGCAGGGGCGAACAGGCCGATGGTTTCGTAACCGGGCACCAGCACGATCAGGATCGTGCCGCTGGCCATGATCGACAGGGTCACGATCAGGCCTTTGCGGCGGCCCACGTCATCGATGTACGCCCCCAACACCACGGCACCCAGCGGGCGCATCAAAAAGCCTGCGCCGAACACGGCGAAGGTCATCATCAACGAGGCGAATTCGCTGCTGGCCGGGAAAAACACGGCAGCGATCTGCGTGGCGTAAAAGCCGAAGAGGAAGAAGTCGAACTGTTCGAGGAAGTTACCCGAGGTGACCCGGAAAATCGCGCTGGCCCGGGAGCGTCCGCGTGGGATTGAGGCTGTCATAGATAAATACTCCACCGCTTTTATGACGTGCATCGCCTGGACGCGGTGCACGGATCTTATTGGGGCGGATAGTGGGGCAGGGGCAGCGATATGTTAATTGCATAGTTGGCATGTATTGATGCGTGGGGTGGATCAATGCCGTTGTGTTGCGGGGGCGGACGTCATCGCGGGCAGCCACGCGCGCCCACAGGTTTTGTGTCGTTTGCAATATTCGTGAACGGCACAAAACCTGTGGGAGCGAGCCTGCTCGCGAAAACGGCGGCACTTTCAACATTGATGGTGACCGACCCACCGCTTTCGCGAACAGGTTCGCTCCCACAGGGATTGTTGTTGATTGGAAATGTTCTGTGCGACACAAATCCAGTGTGGGAGCGGGATTACCCGCGATAGGGCCCTGTCACCCAGCATGCATGTTGAAGCCGTTCAATCCACACGGCTCACTGCCTGCTCTCCCAACCGATACTGATTATTCCCGCTGCGCTTGGCCTCATACATCGCCAGGTCGGCAATGTGGATCAAACGGTCCATGCTCGGCGCATGGTCGGGGAATACCGCGACGCCCAGGCTGGTGCCGATGTGACGCTGGTCGTTGCCGATGGTCATGGGCGGGGAGAGTTCGACGAAGATTTTCTGACAAATCGTGCGGGCTTCATCCTGCAGGCTGATGCCAGGGGGCAGGCCCTGGAGAATGACCACGAATTCGTCGCCACCGATCCGGGCGACAGTGTCCGTCGAACCCAGAATTTTCTTCAAGCGCGTGGCCGTGGTGATCAGTACGCGATCGCCGGCGGCGTGGCCGTAGTGATCGTTGATTGCCTTGAAACCATTAAGGTCGACAAACACCAGCGCCACCCTGGTCGCACTGACACGCGCCTGTTCCAGCGCATCGGACAGGCGTTCTTCCAGCACCAGGCGATTGGGCAACCCGGTCAGCGGATCGAAATGGGCCAGGTGTTGCAGGTAACTGGCAGAGGCTTTTTCCTCGGTGATGTCGCGCACCACGCCCATCATCTTGAGGGGTTCATTGTTGTCGTTCCTGACCACATTGCCGGTTTCCCGTAGCCAGCGGATAGTGCCGTCGGGCCAGACCACGCGGTATTCCTCGTCATGGTTTTCGCCGGTTGCCAGGCAGCGCAACTCGCCGGCCCGGACTTTGGCCCGGTCGTCCGGGTGCACGCAGGCACAAAACAGTGCATAGGAAGGCGTCACTTCGCCAATCTTGAAACCGAACATGCCGTAGATCGCCTCGGACCAGTAAAGCTTGTCGGTGTCGACATCCCAATCCCAGGTGCCAATGCGGGCGAAATACTGGCTGCGCTTGAACCGTTCGGCGTCACCGTCCCGGTGGATGTTCTGGCCCTCGGCCAGGCTGTTGATGATCGAGCGGTACTCGGCCAACTGCTTGCGCAACCTGCGCTCGCGAACGACCAGCACGATGATCAGGATGAACATCACCGAGCCGCTGGCGGCGCTGGTCCAGAGCAAAGTCATTCCGGGATGGCCATCATGGCGGAGAAAACCGTTGAGGTTGATGTTGGGTAGCTTAGTTCAGGGCAATTTCGGCAAACAGCTTCAAACCGTGCTCAAGTGGGGCGATGGTTGCCAATTGCCGGCAAATCTGGGAAAACGACGCCCATCAAGCCGTTCGGGCAATAAGGATACGAGTGAAAACAATGAATGACGACCTTCAGGTAATCGATCTTCAGGTGGGTGACGGAAAAGCCGCCGTCAAAGGCGCGCTGATCACCACCCAGTACCGCGGCTGGCTGGAAGACGGTACTGAATTCGATTCTTCCTGGAGTCGAGGGAAGCCTTTCCAGTGCGTGATAGGCACCGGGCGTGTGATCAAAGGCTGGGACCAGGGCATCATGGGCATGCAGGTCGGTGGCAAGCGCAAGTTGCTGGTGCCCGCGCACCTGGGCTACGGCGAGCGCACGATGGGCAAGATTCCGCCGAATTCGAACCTGATTTTCGAGATTGAATTGCTGGAAGTGCTGACGCGGGATGATTGATGGAGGGACCGGACATTTTTGTTGTTTGTCCGATCGCTTCGCGAGCAGGCTCGCTCCCACATTGATTGGGTGTCTTTCACAAGTCCCGATGGGAGCGATCCTTTGCTCTACACGCCAGCGTTAGCGCAACGTGTATCCACTATCGACCACCCAATCCTGGCCAATCACGTTTCGCGCACCATTGCTGAGTTGGAACACAATCACGTCGGCGACGGCCCCAGGCTCCAGAAACTGACCGTCCAGCAAGCGCTGATTGACGGTGTTGGCGACCTCGTTCAGCTCTTCATTCTTCAAGCCCAGGGTTGACCAGATCGGCGTGGCGGTCGGGCCAGGGGAGACGGTGTTGATGCGAATGCCGTGGGGCGCCAGTTCCACCGCGAGGGTACGGGCATGGTGGATCAATGCGGCTTTGGACGCGATGTAGGCGGCCAGGCCTGGAAAGGTCACCTGCGCCAGGAAGGTGCCGATAAACACCACCGACGCGGGCGCCGCCAATTGCCCCCGCAGGCAGGCCAGGGTGTTCAGCGCGCCGGCGCCGTTGACGGCCCATTGCCGGTCGAACGCTGCCAGATCAAGGCCATCGGCCAGTTCCGCAATGCCCGCGTTTGGCACCAGGTAACTCACGGGGCCCATGCTCGAGGCCTGTTTTGCCAATCGTGCAAGGTCGGCTGGTTGGGTGACATCGCCGGGCACCCATGAGAGCTGGGTCTTGAAGCGTTCCACCAAGTCACTGAGGCCTCCGATCTGGCGTGACATCGCCAGTACGCGAGCACCCTGGGCCAACAACCGTTCGGTGACGGCCAGACCAATCCCGGAACTGGCGCCGGTGACGACCGCCAGACGATCCTGAAAAGCGTTGTTCATACACTTGATTCCCTTTTGATAAGTGAACTTTCGCAGGATACGTACCAAAAAGCAGGCCAACTCTGGAGCCCTGAAAGCATTGGTGTTTCAGATGGAGTGTAGTTTTTTTGACTCTTGAATGGTGGAGTCATTAGGACATCAAATGGTCTTAATGACTGCCGTGTTCCTGTAGGAGCGAGCCCTGCTCGCGAAAAACCCAAGTGCACCGCTGGGCAACCGGTTCAACGCGTATCGTCAACGACCTTCGCGAGCAGGCTCGCTCCCACAAAAGGCGCAAAAAAAATCGCCGCCCTCGAAAGTCGAGGGCGGCGATTTTTTATAGCGGATGGGCGTCAGATCAAACTTTGACGATCCAGCCGGCTGGCGCTTCGATGTCGCCGGTTTGCACGCCGGTCAGCTCTTTGTAGAGCTTCTGGGTGATCGGGCCGACTTCGGTTTCGCTGTGGAACACGTGCAGGTGATCGTTGTAGCTGATACCACCGATCGGGGTGATGACGGCGGCGGTACCGCAGGCGCCGGCTTCCTTGAAGTCCGAGAGCTTGTCGATGAACACGTCGCCTTCGACCACTTCCAGGCCCAGACGGGTTTTCGCCAGCTCGATCAGCGACAGGCGGGTGATGCCCGGCAGGACCGACGGCGAGTTCGGCGTCACGAACTTGTTGTCGTGGGTGATCCCGAAGAAGTTGGCCGAGCCGACTTCCTCGATCTTCTTGTGGGTCAACGGGTCCAGGTAGATAGCGTCGGCAAAATGCGCTTTCTTGGCCTGGGAACCCGGCATCAGGCTGGCGGCGTAGTTGCCACCGACCTTGGCCGCACCGGTGCCCTGTGGCGCGGCGCGGTCGTAGCTGGAGATCAGGAAGTTGTGCGGGGTCAGGCCGCCCTTGAAGTAGGCGCCGACCGGAATCGCAAACACCGAGAAGATGAACTCGGGGGCCGTGCGCACGCCGATGTTGTCACCCACGCCGATCACGAACGGACGCAGGTACAGCGCGCCGCCGGTGCCGTAAGGCGGGATGAAGCGTTCGTTGGCGCGGACCACGTCCTTGCACGCTTCGATGAACTGCTCGGTGGACACGTGCGGCATCAGCAGGCGGGCGCAGCTGCGCTGCATGCGGGCGGCGTTCTGGTCCGGGCGGAACAGGTTGATCGAACCGTCCTTGCAACGATAGGCCTTCAGGCCTTCGAAGCATTGCTGGCCATAGTGAAGGGCCGTGGAGCCTTCGCTGATGTGCAGCACATTGTCTTCGGTCAGGGTGCCTTTGTCCCACTCGCCATTGCGAAAGTACGACAGATAGCGCTTGTCAGTCTTGATGTAGTCAAAACCCAGCTTGTCCCAATTGATGCTTTCGTTACCCATGACACCCTCTATCACTTAACAACCGCCGAAACGGTACAAGGCTTCTGACGTTTTTTTGGATGGGGACAACAATACTTCATTCTTGGGCTGTTTCGCAGCCCGGACTATCGGATGACAGGCAGATAAATGGTGTTGTCCTTGAGAATTCGCGAGCAAGCCCGCTCCCACAGGGTTATGTGAACGCCATAAATCCAATGTGGGAGCGAGCCTGCTCGCGAAGAGGCCAGCATTACCGCCATCAATCACGCTGAATCAAAGATGCAGCGCATGCCCCAACGCCCGCAACGCCGCTTCCTGCACTGCCTCGCCAAGCGTTGGATGGGCATGGATGGTGCCGCCGATGTCTTCCAGCCGCGCGCCCATTTCCAGGCTCTGCGCAAAGGCCGTCGACAATTCGGACACCCCGACGCCCACCGCCTGCCAGCCGACGATCACATGATTGTCGCGACGGGCGACCACGCGCACGAAACCGCTTTTCGATTCCAGCGTCATCGCCCGGCCATTGGCGGCGAACGGGAAGCTGGAGACGATGCAGTCCAGGCCGGCCGCATTGGCCTCGTCCGGAGTCTGGCCGACCACCACCAGTTCCGGGTCGGTGAAGCACACGGCGGCGATGGCGGTAGGGTTGAACTCGCGGGACTTACCGCTGATCAGCTCGGCGACCATTTCGCCCTGGGCCATGGCCCGGTGGGCGAGCATCGGCTCGCCGCTCAGGTCACCGATGGCATACACATTACGCATGCTGGTCTGGCACCGGTTGTCGATCCTGATCGACGAACCGTTCATGTCCAGGTTCAGCGCTTCGAGGTTCCAGCCCTGGGTGTTCGGTTTACGGCCCACGGCGACCAGCACCTGATCGGTTTCCAGATTCAATGTGCGATCGTCGGGTGTACTGACTTGCAGAGTATTTGCATTTGAATCAAAGCCTTGCACGCTATGGTTCAAGTAAAGCTTCACGCCAAGCCGCTTCAGTTCTTCGTGCACCGGCTGGGTCAATTCGGCGTCGTAGGCCGGCAGGATGCGCTCCTGAGCCTCGACCACACTGACGTCGGCACCGAGCTTGCGATAGGCAATCCCCAACTCCAGGCCGATGTAACCGCCACCGACCACGATCAACCGCTTCGGCACGGACTTCGGCGCCAGGGCTTCGGTAGAGGAAATGATCGGCCCGCCAATCGGCAGTATCGGCAGGTTCACGCTTTTCGAGCCAGTGGCCAGCACCAGGTGTTCGCAAATAATGCGCGTGTCGCCGACGTCGACGGTTTTACCGTCAACCACTTTGGCCCAGCCCTGGATGACCTGAACCTTGTTCTTTTTCAGCAGCGCCGCAACACCGGTGGTCAGGCGATCGACGATGCCATCCTTCCACTCGACGCTTTTGCCGATGTCCAGCGTCGGCGCCGACACGTTGATGCCCAATGCCGAATGCTGGCTGTGGCGCTGTGTTTGATGAAACTGTTCGGCAACGTGAATCAGCGCCTTGGACGGAATGCAACCGATGTTCAGGCAGGTGCCGCCCAACGATTCGCCTTCCACCAGAATGGTCGAAATGCCCAACTGACCGGCACGGATAGCCGTCACATAACCGCCAGGGCCGCCGCCGATGATCAACAGCGTGGTGTTCAAAGTCTGCATGCCTTACTCCACAAACAAGGTAGCGGGTTGTTCGAGCAGGCCACGGATGGCCTGGATGAAGAGCGCCGCGTCCATGCCGTCGACCACGCGGTGATCGAAGGAGCTGGAGAGGTTCATCATCTTGCGGATCACGATCTGGCCTTTGATCACCATCGGCCGTTCGACGATCTTGTTCACGCCGACAATCGCCACTTCCGGCAGGTTCAGCACTGGGGTGCTGACGATCCCGCCCAACGCACCGAGGCTGGTCAGGGTGATGCTGGAGCCGGACAGTTCATCGCGGCTGGCCTTGCCGTTGCGGGCAGCCGTGGCCAGGCGCGAAATTTCCGAGGCGTTGTCCCACAGACTGCGAGCCTCGGCGTGACGTACCACCGGTACCATCAGACCGATATCGGCCTGGGTGGCGATGCCAACGTGCACCGCGCCGAGGCGGGTGATGACCTGGGCTTCGTCGTCGTAACGGGCGTTGATCTGCGGGAAATCACGCAGGGCCACGACAAGAGCGCGGACCAGGAACGGTAGCAAGGTCAGCTTGCCACGGGTTGCGCCGTGTTTTTCGTTGAGGTGCGCACGCAGCTCTTCCACGGCAGTCACGTCGATTTCTTCGACGTAACTGAAGTGGGCCGCGCGTTGCGTGGCGTCCTGCATGCGCTGGGCGATCTTGCGGCGCATGCCGATCACCGGGATCTGCTCTTCGTCGTTGCGCTGGATATAAGCGCTGCTGACGGACAAAGCAGTGGACTGACCCTGAGCCAGATAGGCATCCAGGTCTTCGTGCAGCACACGCCCGGCCGGGCCGGAGCCACGTACCAGACGCAACTGAATGCCGAGGTCCAGTGCATGTTTGCGCACGGCCGGGGAGGCCAGCGGGCGCTCGTTGGCTTCGCGGGCGACGATCGGTCCCTGGCATACCGCTGCCGGACGTGGTGCCGCCACCGGTTTGCTTGCCACAACCGGTTCGACTTTCGGTGCGGCGACGACGGGCGCTTCTTTAACGGGAGCCGCCGCTGGCGCAGCCGATTCCTTAACGTTGCCCGCGCCTTCGACTTCAATGCTGATCAGGATGCTGCCAACCGCCATGACTTCGCCGGGTACACCACCCAATGCGATCACCTTGCCATGCACCGGCGACGGGATATCCACCATCGCCTTGTCGGTCATGACATCGGCCAGCACCTGATCCTCGACGACCAGGTCGCCGACTTTCACGTGCCACTGAGACAATTCAACTTCTGCGATGCCTTCGCCAATGTCCGGCATCTTGATAACGTGCGTGCCCATTCAGACCTCCATGACCCGTTTCAACGCCGCGCCCACACGGGACGGCCCTGGGAAATACGCCCACTCTTGCGCGTGCGGGTAGGGGGTGTCCCAGCCAGTGACGCGTTCGATCGGCGCTTCCAGGTAGTGGAAGCAGTGCTCTTGCACCAGCGCGGCCAATTCGGCGCCGAAGCCGCAGGTGCGGGTCGCTTCGTGAACGATCACGCAGCGGCCGGTTTTCTTCACTGACTTGGTGATGGTTTCCAGGTCCAGCGGCCACAGGCTGCGCAGATCGATGACTTCGGCATCGATGCCGCTTTCTTCCGCGGCGACTTGCGACACATACACGGTGGTGCCGTAGGTCAGGATGGTCACGTCCTTGCCAGGACGGGTGATGGCGGCAACGTCCAGCGGCACGGTGTAGTAGCCGTCCGGCACTTGCGCGGCAGGGTGTTTCGACCACGGGGTTACCGGGCGGTCGTGGTGGCCGTCGAACGGGCCGTTGTACAGGCGTTTTGGCTCCAGGAAGATCACCGGGTCATCGTTTTCGATGGAGGCGATCAGCAGGCCCTTGGCGTCGTAGGGGTTGGACGGCATGACCGTGCGCAGGCCGCAGACCTGGGTGAACATCGCCTCGATGCTCTGGCTGTGGGTCTGGCCGCCATAGATGCCGCCGCCGCAGGGCATGCGCAGGGTCATCGGCGCAGTGAACTCGCCGGCCGAGCGATAACGCAGGCGTGCCGCTTCGGAAATGATCTGGTCGGACGCCGGATAGACATAGTCGGCGAACTGGATTTCGGCCACCGGGCGCAGACCGTAGGCACCCATGCCTACGGCGACACCGACGATGCCGCTCTCGGAGATCGGCGCATCGAACACCCGCGAGGTGCCGTACTTGGTCTGCAGGCCTTCGGTGCAACGGAACACGCCACCGAAGTAGCCCACGTCCTGGCCGAACACCACGACGTTGTCGTCACGCTCAAGCATCACATCCATGGCCGAGCGCAGGGCCTGGATCATGGTCATGGTGGTCGTGGTCATGGCGGTTTCCAACTGGATATTGTTGTTGTGATCGTTCATGTCAGATCCCCAACTGCTGACGCTGGCGCTTCAAGTGCTCCGGCATCTCTTTGTAGACGTCTTCGAACATGGTCGCGGCGCTTGGAATCTGGCCACCGGCGAGGGTGCCGTACTGTTCGGCTTCTTTCTGCGCGGCGATCACTTCGGCTTCCAGCTCGGCGCTGACGGCGCTGTGTTCCTCTTCGGACCAGTGACCGATCTTGATCAGGTGCTGCTTGAGGCGCGCAATCGGATCGCCCAACGGGAAGTGGCTCCAGTCGTCGGCAGGGCGGTATTTGGAGGGATCATCGGAGGTCGAGTGCGGGCCGGCGCGGTAGGTGACCCATTCAATCATGGTCGGGCCGAGGTTGCGGCGGGCGCGCTCGGCGGCCCAGGCGGAAGCGGCGTAGACCGCGTAGAAATCGTTGCCGTCGACCCGCAGGGAGGCGATGCCGCAACCCACGCCACGACCGGCAAAGGTGGTCGCTTCACCACCGGCAATAGCCTGGAAGGTGGAAATGGCCCACTGGTTGTTGACCACATTGAGGATCACTGGCGCGCGATACACGTGGGCGAAGGTCAGGGCGGTGTGGAAGTCGGATTCAGCGGTGGCGCCGTCGCCGATCCAGGCCGAGGCGATTTTGGTGTCGCCCTTGATCGCCGAGGCCATGGCCCAGCCGACGGCTTGTACGAATTGGGTGGCGAGGTTACCGGAAATGGTGAAGAAGCCTGCCTCTTTGACCGAATACATGATCGGCAACTGGCGTCCCTTGAGCGGGTCGCGCTCGTTGGACAGCAATTGGCAGATCAGGTCGACCAGTGGCACGTCGCGGGCCATCAGGATGCTTTGCTGACGGTAGGTCGGGAAGCACATGTCGTCGATGTTCAACGCCAGGGCCTGGGCGCTGCCGATGGCTTCTTCGCCGAGGCTCTGCATGTAGAACGACATCTTTTTCTGGCGCTGGGCGACCACCATGCGGTTGTCGTAGATCCGCGTCTTGAGCATGGCGCGCATGCCCTTGCGCAGGATCTCCACCGGCACGCCTTCGGCCCATGGGCCCAGGGCGTTACCCTGATCGTCGAGCACGCGAATCAGGCCGCGGGCCAGGTCGGCCGTGTCGGCGGGTTCAACGTCGATTGGGGGTTTGCGCACCGTGCCGGCGTCGGTCAGATGCAGGTAGGAGAAGTCGGTTTTACAGCCGGGACGGCCCGAGGGTTCCGGGACGTGCAGGCGCAGCGGTTCGTACGCTTGGTTCATGGCTTCTACGCTCGATCTTGTGAATTTCTTGTAGTGAGCTGACAGACTTCATTCGGTAAAAGAAATCTTGTCCTACAACAATCATAGGCCCGGCCAAGAAGAATATTTCTCTCTGTTTCGTTGCGCTAAAGGTCATTTAGAGATAAAAAATCTGCATAAGCAAAATAAACAGGTGGTTTTGTCTCATGCGTAAATTGGACCGTACGGATATCGGCATTCTCAACAGCCTCCAGGAGAATGCGCGCATCACCAACGCTGACCTGGCGCGCTCGGTCAACCTGTCGCCGACGCCTTGTTTTAACCGGGTCAAGGCAATGGAAGAGCTGGGTGTCATTCGCGAGCAGGTCACACTGCTCGATGCCGACATGCTGGGGCTGCATGTGAACGTGTTCATCCATGTCAGCCTGGAAAAGCAGGTGGAGAGGGCGCTGCAGCATTTCGAGGACGCGATTTCCGATCGCCCGGAAGTGATGGAGTGCTACCTGATGGCCGGCGACCCGGACTACCTGATCCGGGTACTGGTGCCGAGCATCCAGTCGCTGGAGCGTTTCATGATGGACTTTCTGACCAAGGTGCCGGGGGTGGCGAACATCCGCTCGAGCTTTGCGCTCAAGCAGGTGCGCTACAAGACGGCGCTGCCGTTGCCGGCCAATGGTTTGACGCTGGATATCTGAATTACCCCGAGCCCTGTAGGAGCAAAGCTTGCTCGCGATGGCGTTCGTCCAATCAACAACGATGGCGCCTGATCCACCGTCATCGCGAGCAAGCTTTGCTCCTACCGGGACGTGTTTAGAACTTGTTCAGCGGAATCTTGAGGTAGGTCACGCCATTCTCTTCGGCCGGTGGTAGATTCCCGGCCCGCACATTGACCTGAATCGCCGGCAGCAGCAGCGTCGGCATGCCCAGTCCGGCATCGCGCCGGGTGCGCATGGCGACAAAAGCGGCTTCGTCGATGCCGTCGCGTACATGGATATTGCTTTTGCGTTGTTCGCCCACCGTGGTCATGCAGTACGGTTCGCGGCCTTCGGGTGGATAGTCGTGGCAGACGTAGAGGCGCACGCCGGCGGGGAAGGCCAGCAACTTGTGGATCGAAGTGAACATCTGGTGGGCATCGCCGCCGGGGAAGTCGCAGCGCGCGGTGCCGACGTCCGGCATGAACAGCGTATCGCCCACCAGGATCACATCACCGTCGATCAGGTACGCCATGTCCGCCGGGGTATGGCCGGGGACATGCAGGGCGGTGGCCTTGAGGTTGCCAATGCGGAACGATTCATCGGGGGCGAACAGGTGATCGAACTGCGAACCGTCGATGCAGAATTCAGGCTCAAGATTGAACAGCGCCTTGAACACGTTCTGGACCTTGCAGATCGACTGGCCGATGGCAATCTTGCCGCCCAGTTCCCGGCGCAGGTACGGTGCGGCGGAGAGGTGATCGGCGTGGGCGTGGGTTTCCAGCAGCCATTGCACCTGCAACCGGTGGTCGCGCACGAAGGCGATGATCCGGTCGGCCTGTACGGTGGTGGTTCGCCCGGCGGCGGGGTTGTAGTCGAGCACTGGATCGACGATCGCGCACTGTCCGCCATCGGCTTCGTAAATCACGTAACTGTAGGTGGACGAGGCGTCGTCGAAAAAGGCTTCAATCAGGGCAGGCATGGGGATGGTTTCTTGGTGGAGTCGCCATGAGGTTAGTTTCATTTTCCCTGCGCTGACCAGCCCCGCGTCAATTCTGTGAATGAAAAAAGTTGTGCGGGCTATCCTGTCACTCAATCGATACCGGGCGATCCCGGCCTTTGTCATGGATTACGAGCGTTCTATGTTGCTGGCGAGTTTTTTTGGTGTGGTCATGGGATTGGTGCTCGGCTTGACCGGGGCCGGCGGCGGCATTCTAGCCGTGCCTGCGCTGGTGCTGGGCCTGGGATGGAGCATGACCACGGCGGCGCCCGTTGCGCTGTTTGCCGTGGGCAGCGCGGCGGCAGTTGGCGCTATCGATGGACTGCGCCATGGCCTGGTGCGCTATCGCGCGGCGCTGTTGATCGCGGCGCTCGGCGCGGTGTTTTCGCCGGTGGGCATCTACTTCGCCCATCAGTTGCCGGAAAAAGTCCTGATGGTTCTGTTCAGCCTGCTGATGGTCATGGTGGCCACGCGGATGTTGCGGCGTGAGCGCAAGGACGACGGGCCCAGCGATCACGGTCATGCCAACTGGGGCCAGAAGAACTGCATGCTCGATCAGCACACCGGGCGCTTCTCCTGGACCGCCAAATGCACCGCGACCCTGGCGGCGCTGGGCGCGGTGACGGGCGTGGTCTCCGGCCTGCTCGGCGTAGGGGGCGGCTTTCTGATCGTGCCGGCCTTCAAGCAACTGACCGACGTGCAGATGCGTGGAATCATTGCCACGTCCCTGATGGTGATCAGCCTGATCTCGGCCATCGGCGTGATCGGTGCCTTGCACGCCGGGGTGCGCATCGACAGTCTGGGCGCCGCCTTCATCGTCTCCAGCATCACCGGCATGATCTTCGGCCGAAAGCTCTGTGCAAGGGTGCCGGCGCGGGCGCTGCAGGTGGGGTTTGCCAGCGTTTGCCTGGTGGTTGCCGTTTATATGCTGATGAACGCCGCGCACTAAACCGGATATTCCTCCTGTAGGAGCGAGCTTGCTCGCGATGGACCCGAGAACACAGCGGGGCATCAGGTACCCAGCGTTATCGTTGTCGTCCATCGCGAGCATGCTCGCTCCTACAGGTCCATCCGCCGTCGGGCTTACACCCTTGGTGGCGCGCCCTGCAGACCGGCGGTCTTACGCCGTAACTGTCGCGCGTCACCGGCCATTCCAAAGCACCTGGAAACCGCCCCCAAGGCAGCGTATGGCGCCGCCTGTCCGCTTTCGATAATCGCCTCCGACAACTCGTCCCCAGTCGCGGAGCGCGCCATGCACAACAATAAGAACTTCACGCATCATTTCCTGCCGGCCTTGATTGCGAGCCTGACCACCCTTGGCCTGAGTTCCACCGCCGAGGCCGACATCATGCTGTACGACAAGGACCAGACCACGTTCTCCACCGACGGCTACATCAATGCCTTCTACGTGAACAGCGATGTCGACCGTGCCGGTGATCAGTTCGACCGCCGCCAGTCACGGGTGAAAATGGGTTTTCTGCCCAACTACCTGGGTTTCAACATGGGCAAGCAGGTCGACGACCTCAAGCTCGGTGCCCGCGCCTCGTTCTGGGTGACGATCAACGACAGCGAAACCAATGGCACCGACACCGCCATCGATGTGCGGCAGTTCTACGGCACCGTCGCCAACCCGCAGTGGGGTGAAGTGTTGATCGGCAAGGACTTCGGCCTGTTTGCCCGCTCCAACATCCTGCTCGATGAACTGCTCGCCGGCTACGGTCAGGTCAGCGATACCCTGGGGCTGGTGGATGGCGGCGGGGTGTCGTTCGGCAACATCGGCACCGGTTACCCGTATCCCTTCCCGACCTCGCAAATCACCTACCGCACTCCGGTGATGGACGGTCTGCGCGTAGCGGTGGGGATCATGGACCCGGTGGACACCAACGACAGCAGCCCGACCGGCAAGGCCTACCAGGAAAACCCGCGTACCGAGAGCGAGATCACGTACCAGTTCGACGTCGCCGGGGCGAAGATCTACAGCTGGATCAACGGCAGCTACCAGACGTCGGACAATACCGATTCCAGCGTGGAGACCGTGACGTCCAAAGGCGTCGGTTACGGCGTGCAGGCGAAAATGGGCGGCCTGTCCCTGACCGGCTCCGGCTTCCAGGCCAAGGGCATCAATCCGTTTTTCACCAACAACGCCGGCGAGCCGACCCTGCGTAACGTCGACAGCGACGGTTACCTGTTGCAGGGCTCCTACAAACTGGGCAAGAACCGTCTGGCGCTGTCCTACGGCAAGACCAAGGACGATGGCAACGGCGCGGTCGGCAGCGGCGCAGACTACGAAACCCGGGGCATTGCGCTGTTCCATGACGTCAACGACAACCTGAAGCTGGTGGCCGAGTACAACCAGTTCGAAATCAACGGCCATGACACCAGCGACCAGAACGAAGACACCGATACCTTCGCGGTGGGGGCGGTGTTGACCTGGTAAACCGGGGCGGCACAACACTTACCCCCTGTGGGAGCGGGCTTGCTCGCGAAGGCGGAGTGTCAGGCACCATAAATACTGACTGGAAGAC
>NZ_JABFMU010000045.1 GCF_013359695.1 Pseudomonas sp. C2B4 | reverse complement strand
TCCTGGCGATTGGCCCTGCCTTCCGATCTTGCTGACGGCACAAAGACCGCTTTCGCGAGCAGGCTCGCTCCCACAACTGTTTTGGGGTATTGGTTAGGGCTGTACCGGTTTCTTGAAGACGTAAAACAGATTCGGCTCGCTCACCAGGTACATCGTACCGTCGTCATCCATGGCGATCCCTTCCGCTTGCGGTACGGTCTTTTGCAGCCCCTGACGCCCCTTGCTCAATGACATGGTGCTCAGCGGTCGCCCGTCCACATCCAGCTCCAGAATCAGCCGTGACTCGTCGGACAGCGCCATCAAGTGCCCGCTGCGCTCGTCATATTGCAGGCTCGACAAATCGCGCACGAACATCCCGGCATCACGCTTGGGATTGTTGATGACATGTACCGCATAGGATTTTTCCGGATTGAAGTGCGGAAATCCGTGCACTTCGTAGATCAGCATCGGGTCGCGCTCCTTGGCGACAAACAGGCGCTTGCCCACCGAATCGTAGGCCAGGCCCTCAAAACCCTTGTTGCCCGCCATGTGCACGCCGAGGGTCATCTGCTCCGCATCGGCGGAGTCGAGAAAGGTGGTGTCCGGCTCCAGATGGATCTTGATCAGCCGCTGCTCGCGCTCATCCGTAATCACGTAAGTATCGGCGCTGATGAACTCCACGGCTTCCGGATCGCCAAAGCCGACCAGCGCAATGCGCCGCAGGATCTTGCCATCGAGGGAGAGCTCGATCAGTTCGGAGTTCTTGTTGGTGACGGTGAACAGGCTTTTGCGCACCGGGTCATAGGTCAGCGCTGAAACATCGTCGTCCAGCCCTTCGATGACCTGCCCCTCCACCACCACCCGATACTGGTCCAGGCCAATGGATTGAGTGCTCATTGGTTGCCAAAGTGTGTGCAGGTTAAACCAGGCGCGCTCAAACAGCCGCAGGTATTGGCCGACGGCAATCAGCACAATCAGCACAATCATCGACAAAATGAGAATCAGGGGTTTGGGGCGGGCAAATCGGCGCATTGGGTGCGGGCTCGGAATCAAAACAGGCGGATGAGATATCACGACTGTCTGAATTAAAGCTTAATGGCCACTTGCCCGCTCCTACAATCGAGCGGCGAAAGTCCTACAAAATGGACTCAGCGCTGTTTTTCGAAGCGATAGAACAGGTTGGGCTCGCTGACGATGTACACAGTACCCGCCTCGTCCATGGCCACACCTTCGGCACGGGGAATGGTCTTTTTCAGTCCGTTGAAACCACGCAGCAGGGTCATGAAACTGACCTGTTCGCCCTTCTCGTCCAACTCCAGCAACAAATGGGAGTCGGCGGAAAGAACCAGGGTATGGCCGGTTCTGGGATCGATGGCCAGGGCCGACAGGTTGCGCAGATCCAGTTCGTCACTGGCGAGTTTCTGCTTGTCGCCGATCAGTTTCTGGCCGTCGCTTTTCCAGGTAAACAACGCCGGTGGACGTTCCTCGCCCAGCAGCACCTGTTGATTGCGCGAATCCCAGGCGATGGCTTCGAACGCCTTGTTCTGGTCTTTCGAAGGCCCGAGATCGTACTTCGTGAAATTGGCGATGTTCAATTCCCGGGTTTCGGCATCGACTCTGACGACGGTGAGCAGGTGGTCGCGCTCGTCGACAATCGCCAACAGACCATTGCCCAATACCGTCACCCCTTCAGGGTTACTCCAACCCACCAGAGGGATTTTTCGCAGGACGTCACCCTGCAAGGACAACTCCACCAGAAACGGATTTTTGCCCATTACCGAATACAGGGTCTTGCTTTGAGGATCGTAGGACAGGTCCGAAGCCTCATCCTTTTCCATGCCCGGCAGCGGTTTGGCATCGATCACCGCCTGATAGTCCGGCAACCAGATACTCTCCTGGCGCTCGGCGGCGCTTTCAAAACGCTCCTGCACCCAGAGCACGCCACGGTCATCCCAATGCATGGCAAACGCGAGGCCGTACGCGGCGATTGCCACCAACAACAGCCAGGAATACCAACGCAGGGCAAAGCGCGAGCGGCGAGCAGTTTTAAGCGTGGTCAGCGGTTGGGTGGCCATCGGGGAATGCATCCGGAAATTCAGGCTATGGGTAATAGCACAATTGGGATCGACTCAGACGCCGAAAACCCTGGAATTATCCAGATCAGATGTGAAAAAAACGGGAAATGGCGGGAAAGCCCTTTGGGACAATCACGAAAACCACTGTGGGAGCGAGCCTGCTCGCGAAAGCGGTGGATCAGCCGACATTAATGTCGACTGACACTCCGTATTCGCGGGCAAGCCCGCTCCCACAGGGTTTAGCGGTGTTTTGACTAACGAACGCTGCTGGTAAAGCTGCTGGCGCCCGGGAGCTCCAGCACGATCTCATCACCGACGTTCAGCGGGCCGACGCCAACCGGCGTACCGGTGAGGATCACATCCCCGGCCTGCAGCGAGAAGCAGCCGGCCATGTGTTGAATCATCGGTACGATCGGGTTGAGCATCGCGCTGCTGTTGCCATCCTGGCGAACTTCGCCGTTGATGGTCAGGCGAATGCCGATGTCAGTCAGGTCGGCGAACGTGCTGCCGGACACGAACGGAGCAATCACCGCCGCGCCGTCGAAGGACTTGGCGATCTCCCAGGGCAGGCCCTTGGATTTCAGCTCGGCCTGCTTGTCACGCAAGGTCAGGTCCAGCGCCGGGGCAAAACCGGAGATGGCATCGAGCACTTCTTCGCGGCTCGGCCGGGTCGACAACGGCTTGCCGATCAGTACCGCGATTTCCGCTTCGTAATGCACCGAGCCACGCTCGGTCGGAATGCTGAAACCACCTTCCAGCGGCACCACGCAACTGCCCGGCTTGATGAACAGCAGGGGTTCGGTAGGCACCGGATTGTCCAGTTCCTTGGCGTGTTCGGCGTAGTTACGGCCGATGCACACCACTTTCCCCAGCGGGAAGTGAATACGCGTGCCGTCGACATACTGGTGCTGATAGCTCATGGACCGACTCCTGGTTCGTAGCTCTTAAAAGTCAAACAGCGAAAATCTTGCCCGGGTTCATGATGCCGTTCGGATCGAACACGGCTTTGACGGCTTTCATGTACTCGATCTCAACCGGGGAACGGCTGTAGGTCAAGTAATCCCGCTTGGTCATGCCCACGCCATGTTCGGCGGAGATCGAGCCGTTGTACTTCTCGACGGTTTCAAATACCCACTTGTTGACGGTGGCGCACTTGGCGAAGAACTCGTCCTTGCTCAGGTTATCCGGTTTGAGGATGTTCAAGTGCAGGTTGCCGTCGCCGATGTGGCCGAACCAGACAATTTCGAAATCCGGGTAGTGTTCGCCGACGATCGCGTCAATTTCCTTAAGGAAAGCCGGCACTTTCGACACGGTGACCGAGATGTCGTTTTTGTACGGCGTCCAGTGGGAAATGGTCTCGGAGATGTATTCGCGCAGCTTCCACAGGTTCTGCAACTGGGTTTCGCTCTGGCTCATCACGCCGTCCAGTACCCAGCCCTGCTCCACGCAGTGCTCGAAGGTTTCCAGGGCGTGGTTGGCCACTTCTTCGGTGGTCGCTTCGAATTCCAGCAGGGCGTAGAACGGGCAGTCTGATTCGAACGGTGCTGGCACGTCACCGCGTGCCATGACTTTGGCCAGGGCCTTGTCAGAGAAGAATTCGAAGGCTGTCAGGTCGAGTTTGCTCTGGAACGCATGCAGAACCGGCATGATCGAATCGAAATCAGCCGTACCGAGGACCATCGCCGTCAGGTTTTTCGGTGCGCGATCCAGGCGCATGGTGGCCTCGACCACGAACCCCAGGGTGCCTTCGGCGCCGATGAACAGCTGACGCATGTCGTAGCCGGTGGCGTTCTTGATCAGGTCGCGGTTCAGCTCCAGCACGTCGCCTTTGCCGGTGACCACTTTCATGCCGGCGACCCAGTTACGGGTCATTCCATAGCGAATCACCTTGATCCCGCCGGCATTGGTGCCGATATTGCCGCCAATCTGGCTGGAACCTGCCGATGCGAAGTCCACCGGGTAGTACAAGCCCTTTTCCTCGGCCACGTTCTGCAGGTGCTCGGTGACCACACCGGGCTGACAAACGGCAGTGCGGTCAGTCAGGTTCACATCGAGGATCTGGTTCATATAGTCGAAGGACACGACGACTTCGCCGTTGGCGGCCACTGCCGCGGCGGACAGCCCGGTACGACCGCCGGACGGCACCAGCGCCACCTTGTGTTTATTGGCCCACAGGACAATGGCCTGGACCTGCTCGGTGGTCTTGGGGAACACAATGGCGGTCGGGGCCGGGGCGAAATGCTTGGTCCAATCCTTACCGTAAGCATTCAGGGAGTCGGCATCGGTCAGCACCTTGCCAGGCTCAACCAGGGTCTTCAGCTCATCAATCAGGGCAGGATTGGTCATCGACAGAACTCTCGAACAATTCATGGTCATCCTGAGAACGCTTCACGTCGCAGGAATGAGTGTTTAGCGGGGCGCATATGCTAGCATACCGACCCCGCAGCATAGTGCCCAACGGCTGTACTGCGGCGACGGTTTTGTTGCCGTCCGGGTCAGCATCTGTTGACCATTTCCTGCCATTTTTCTCCGGGATACAGGTTTACGCAGATGAGCAAGACTTCTCTCGATAAGAGCAAGATCAAGTTCCTTCTTCTCGAAGGCGTCCACCAATCGGCTGTCGACGTCCTCAAGGCGGCGGGCTACACCAGCATCGAGTACCTCACAGGTTCTCTGCCGGAAGCCCAGCTCAAGGAAAAGATCGCTGATGCTCACTTCATCGGCATTCGCTCCCGCACTCAACTGACCGAAGAGATCTTCGATCACGCGAAGAAGCTGGTGGCTGTCGGCTGTTTCTGCATCGGCACCAACCAGGTCGACCTGGACGCAGCCCGTGAACGCGGTATCGCCGTGTTCAACGCCCCGTACTCCAACACTCGCTCCGTGGCCGAGCTGGTACTGGCCGAAGCGATCCTGTTGTTGCGCGGCATCCCTGAGAAGAACGCTTCCTGCCACCGTGGCGGCTGGATCAAGAGCGCGGCCAACTCCTTCGAGATCCGCGGCAAGAAGCTGGGCATCGTCGGTTACGGTTCGATCGGTACTCAACTGTCGGTCCTGGCTGAAGGCCTGGGCATGCAGGTTTACTTCTACGACACCGTGACCAAGCTGCCACTGGGTAACGCCACCCAGGTCGGCAACCTGCACGAGCTGCTGGGCATGTCCGACATCGTGACCCTGCACGTTCCGGAAACCGCTGCCACCCAGTGGATGATCGGCGAGAAGGAAATCCGCGCCATCAAGAAAGGCGGCATCCTGATCAACGCCGCGCGCGGCACCGTGGTCGAGCTGGACCACCTGGCCGCCGCCATCAAGGACAAGCACCTGATCGGCGCAGCCATCGACGTATTCCCGGTGGAGCCACGCTCCAACGACGAAGAGTTCGAAAGCCCGCTGCGTGGCCTGGACAACGTGATCCTGACCCCGCACATCGGTGGCTCCACCGCCGAAGCGCAGGCCAACATTGGCCTGGAAGTGGCCGAGAAGCTGGTCAAGTACAGCGACAACGGTACCTCGGTATCGTCCGTCAACTTCCCGGAAGTGGCCCTGCCGGCTCACCCTGGCAAGCACCGTCTGCTGCACATCCACGAGAACATCCCGGGCGTGATGAGCGAGATCAACAAGGTCTTCGCCGAAAACGGCATCAACATTTCCGGTCAGTTCCTGCAGACCAACGAGAAAGTCGGCTACGTGGTGATCGACGTAGACGCCGAATACTCGGACCTGGCGCAACAGAAGCTGCAACACGTCAACGGCACCATCCGTAGCCGCGTGCTGTTCTAAGAGAGCAGCTGTAGGAGCGAGCTTTGCTCGCGAAAAACGTGCGGACAGCGAGAGCACTCAGACTGCACTCGTCATTATTGGCGTCCAGCGTTGTGAAAAAAGGGAGCCCCTCGCAAGGGGCTCCCTTTTTTATTTAACGTTGACCGTGATTTTCTCGGAAACAATCGGTGGATCGAACACGGTGTGATTTTTGTCGCCCAGTATCAGTTGCAGCGTGTGCTTGCCCGGTGTCAGCGTGACTTCAGCCTGGGTTTGCGCCTTGCCGAAGTGCACATGATTGGCATCGACCGGGATCGTCTGGCCGGCCGCTGGCAATTCGTCCACGTCAATCAATAGATGATGATGCCCGGTGTTCTTGGTGGCATCTCCTGCCGGCGCCAGCGCAATATTCTCGACAGCGAACTTGACCATGAAGGTCTGTGGAACCGTACCGCCGTCCTTGGGCGAAACGATGGACACTTCAGCACCTTTCGGGGCCGGCGTGGCCGCACTGGCCAGCACCGAAACGCCCATCATCAGGCCAGCCAAAACTGCACGTGACATAAAGGTTTTCATTCTCTTCTCCAGTTTTTCCGTAAAATCCGCGTGACCATCACAACTTCATGGTCAATCGTTGTCGAAGGCACTCGACAACCATAGCAAAGCGAGCCTGAATCAGAGCATCGCGATAATGATTTCAAAGGAGTGACCATGCGCTTTCTGCCTGGCCTGATTTGCCTGCTACCCCTTTTGAGCCCTTTGGCTCATGCCGAACTGATTGATGACGTCAACGATCGCGGTGAATTGCGTATCGCCCTTGAAGCCAATACACCGCCCTTCAATTTCAAGGAAGACGGCAACCTTGCAGGCTTCGAAGTCGAGTTGGGTCAAATGCTGGCCAACGAACTCGATGTGCGGGCTGACTTTGTCGTCACGGATGCCAATGATCTGCTGACCGGTGTTGAGAGCGGCAAGTACGACGTCGCGATCAATCACATCACAGAGACCCCTGCGCTCAAGGATCGTTTCGATTTCAGCGAACCTTATATTCGAGCCGATGCGCAATTGATCGCGCAAAAGGACGAGCAACAGCGCTCAATCCTGCTGGTGCAGTCGCTGACAGAAGAAAAGCCGAAAGCCAGCTCGCCCGTGAATCTGGCGATTCCGTTTCAGAAAGGTAACCCGGCCTTTCATGCCAGCCTGGAAAACGCACTGCAGCGGATCAAGGCCGATGGGAGGCTGGAAGCGTTGGAGAAGAAGTGGTTTGGGGCCGATGCCGGTGGGGCGCCGAAGCCCTAAGTCGCGAGTCAAACCTGTGGGAGCGAGCCTGCTCGCGAATGCGGTGTGTCAGTCGACATTAGTGCTGCCTGACACACCGCTTTCGCGAGCAGGCTCGCTCCCACAGTGGTTTTGTGTGGGTCATTAATTGAGTGCGGCCAGTGCCTGTGCCGCTTCAGCCAGCTCAAGTTCGCTGAACACCAGCACCCCATGACGCTTGAGCAACGCCGCCGTCACCCCTTCGCCACTGACCTTCACCCCGCTGAACGTACCGTCATAGGTCAGCAGATTGCCGCAGGACGGACTGTTGGCCTTGAGCACGGCAATGCGGATACCGTGCTGCTGCACCAGTTCCAGCGCTTGATAAGCCCCGGACAAGAACTGCGCGCTGACATCTTCGCCCTCGGTCGTCATGACCGGCGCCTGCCCCTCCAGCACATGAGCGCCCTGCCCGCCCGGAATTTCAGCGGCCGCCCGTGGCGTCGGCAGGCCACCGGCGACTTCCGGGCACAACGGCACGATCCGGCCTTCGTCGAGCCACGCCTGAAGTTGATCGAACGGCCCGCTGGCACCGCCGTCGTAACGGACGCGATGCCCCAGCAGACAGCGACTTACCAGTATTTTCTGCATGATCAGAACGGCTCGTTGCCCCGACGCCGGAACCATCCGGTCAACGACAGGCGTTCACGGGTCGCGGGCAGGACTTCATGGGGAACATCACCCGACAGGAACACCACCAGGCATCCCCCGGTGGGTACCACATCGTATTGCCTGTCTTCATCCAGGTACATGCGCAACTGGCCACCGTGCTCCGGCAACCAGGCGTCGTTGAGGTAAACCACTGCCGACACCGTGCGCCGGTCGTCGTCGCGAAACCGGTCGACGTGCTTGAGGTAGAACGCGCCGGGTGGATACATCGCGAAATGGCTCTCGAAATCTTCCAGGCCCAGAAACAGGTCGCGGTTGATCGCCTCCCGCAGGCTGTCCATCAACTGCAGATAGTTGTCGCACGCCTCACCCTGACCGGGCTCGATCCACTGGATATGATCGCCGCGAATCCCCTCGCGAATCTCCGAGGAAGGTCCACGCCCTACCGCTGCCGGGGCCAGTTCACCCTCGCCGGCACGTTTACGGCACTCGGCGGCCAGCGCTCGGGTCAAATCCAGAGGCAGGAAAATATTCTGCTGCGACCAGCCGTTGGCAGCCAGGTCGTCGACGATTCGTAACAGCAGTGGGTGATCAGAAGATATTCGCATGGCGCGCATAGTATTCCTGCGCCCGAAATTCCGACAGAGCCACGCAGCGGGTTGATACGAATTCTCGACAAGACCGTATGCCACACGGAGAATAGTCGCCTGCTGACAGGAGTCCCTATGCGCCGTTTGCTTTTCTCCCTGCTGATGTTCTGCGTTTTGCCCGCCTGGGCAGACGGCCACGACCAGTTGTACAAGGTCGCCGGCTGGCCGGAACAACGCGCGCATTTCAACGACGCCCTTTCGGCCGCGCAAAAACGCTACGAAAGCAGCCTGCCACCGGCGGTGTTCCAGGCCCTGGTCAACAACAGCAACCAGCGCTTTGACCCCAAGGCTGTCGACCAACGCGCCGAAACCCAATTACGCAAGAATCTCGCTGATCCAAAGCCGGCCCTGGCGTTCTTTCAATCCCCGCTGGGCAAGAAAATCGTCGCCGCCGAATTGCTGGCGACCCGCCGCGATCAACTGGCTAAAAATGCCAAGGGTTTGCCGAAGATGCAGGCCAGCGACAGCCGCCTGCTGATCATCGGCCACTTGGCCCAGGCGCTGCCTGCACGGGAAGCCGGCGCGGAAGTCAGCCTGGCCATTGCCGGTGTCGCGGCCGACAGCCTGAGTGCAATGATCCCTGGCCTGCTCGGTGCGGGCCAGGCCCAAGGCATGTTGAACGGTCAGCGCCAGCGCCTGATGGACCAGATCGGCAGCGACCTGAACAACACATTGCTGTATGTCTATCGCGACCTGTCGGATGAAGAACTGGAAGAATTCGCCACCTTTGCCGAGTCGGCCGAGGGCAAGGCGTACTACCAGGCGGCGCTGTCGGCGATTCGGGCGGGGTTGGCGGTGGGGCAGAGCACTTCGAACCTCACCCAGTAATCGACGGCGCCTGATAGACCGCCATCGCGGGCAAGCCCGCTCCCACAGTTTTTTGTTGATCACAAAATTGTGGGTTTTCACCGGCCACTGTGGGAGCGGGCTTGCCCGCGATGAGGCCCTTTCTACCGCTAAAGATTCCGCCCCTTGATCCGCTTGCTCAAAAACCCGAAATACTCCCCACGCAACACCGGCGCCTCATTCGCCAAATGATGTCGCGCCTCGGGCAGCATCAGCACCTGAGGCCGGTCGAACTTGGCCCGCAGCACCTCAAGGTTGTGCTGCCAATCCACCGTCATGTCCGCCTGCCCCTGCACAATCAATGGTCGTCGGGAACTGGCCGGTGCAGCTTCGACACGTTTGATCCAGCGCGCCAATGCCGCCACCCACGCCGTTGGCAGTCGTAGCGGTTGCAACGGGTCGGCCTGCAGGAACGGTAGAAAGTCCGGGTCATTGGAGTTTTCGCTGAAACGCCGGGCGATGGCTTTGACGAAAGGCTTGAGCAGGTAATAACTCAGTTGCGACCAACCCCACGCCCGTGGCCGCACCAGCGGTGCCAACAGGATCACCTGGCCCTGGGCCGGACTGCTCGCCCCCGCATTGAGCACATGATCGATCACGATGGCCCCGCCCGTGCTCTGCCCGCACAGGTGCCACGGTTGCGGCAGATCAAGCGACTGCGCTTCGGCAAACAACCCTTGCAACGCATCCTGGTATTCAGAGAAATCCCTGATGCTCGCCCGCTCGCCACTGGACAGCCCATGCCCCGGCAGGTCACAGGCAATCACCGCAAAGTCCTGCTCCAGCGCCCATTCGATCACGTGCCGGTAGAGCCCGGTGTGATCGTAGAAACCGTGGAACACAAACAGCGTCGCCCTCGCCCGTTCCGGCCACCAGACCTGGCTGACCAGCTCATAACCGTCGACCTGAAAACACCCCAGGCCACTGCGCACGTTACGCGCCGAAAAATCCAGACCGTAAAACCGCTGATAGGCCAGCGCCTGCGCTGACAACGGCTGCCTCTCGGCCAATGGCCGCAGGCTGGCGCGCAGATGATCAGGGTCGAAGGTGACGGACATGGGCGATTCCAGAGCGCTAAACGGACTTTATGGACCTGCGATATTCATCTGTCGCGGCAAGCATGGCAAGCTAGCCGACCTTCGAGGATTGAACCCATGCGATCGCCCTTGCGCGCCACCCTGTTTGTCAGCCTGCTCGCCCTGATATGCGCCGGCGTGCTGTGGGCGGCTTACGACTGGTTTCAGGGACGCTACCTGCGCGCATTCAGCGAGCACACGGCGGTATTTTCCGGCGACCCGCTGCGCCTGCCCGATGCGCTCGCCGGCCCCGGCGCCATCCGCCTCGTGCACTTCTGGGACCCGGCCTGCCCATGCAACGTCGGCAACCAACAACACCTTGGCGAACTGGTCGAGCAGTACGGGCCGCAGGGTGTCGAGTTCTATTCCGTGCAAAAGCCTGGCAGCCACGGCCAATTGCCGAGCACCTTGAGCGGCCTGAAAACCCTCACGGTCCTGCCCGGTTCCGAGCAGGTCCCCGCCAGCCCCGCTGTGGCGATCTGGGATCGCAGCGGCAAGCTGGCGTACTTCGGCCCGTACAGCGAAGGCCTGACCTGCAATTCCAGCAACAGCTTTATCGAACCGATCCTGCAAGCGTTAAACGAAGGTCGCGCGGTGAGTGCTACACACACACTGGCCGTGGGGTGTTACTGCCCTTGGCCTGCCGACCCGACGAAGGAGTAAAAAACGCCGCAATACGAATCCCTCCTACGGCTGATGGGCCATTTCGACGAGCCGTGTTAAACAGTGACACTAGGGAACTGCTGCCACTGATAACAACAAGGAGTCACCATGAAACGTAGCCTGACCGCTCTCGGTTCGCTGATCGTCACCCTCGTCGCCGTTGGCGGCTGGTACGTCTACAGCAAACAGCCGACACGCCAGGGCATGGTGGAACTGCAACACCTGCAAGGCTCGGTCACCGTGCGCTACGACGAGCGCGGCATCCCGCACATCCGGGCCGAAAACGAACCCGACCTGTACCGCGCCCTCGGCTACGTCCACGCCCAGGATCGACTGTTCCAGATGGAAGTCCTGCGTCGCCTGGCCCGTGGCGAACTGGCCGAAGTGCTCGGCCCGAAATTGCTCGATACCGACAAGCTGATGCGCAGCCTGCGCATTCGCGAACGCGCCGAAACCTACCTGGCGAATCTGGATAAACAATCGCCAACCTTCATCGCCATGCAAGCCTATCTGGATGGCATCAACCAGTATCAGGACAGCCACGCAAAGCCCGTGGAGTTCGACGTGCTGGGCATTCAAAAACGCCCGTTCACCGCCCAGGACACCATCAGCATTGCCGGTTACATGGCCTACAGCTTTGCCGCGGCGTTTCGCACCGAACCGCTGCTGACCTACGTGCGCGATCAACTGGGCCCCGATTACCTGAACGTTTTCGAACTTGAATGGCAGCCCAAGGGCGTGCTCGCCAAGCAAACCGGCGGTGCCACGCCGTCCCTGGCCAGCGCCGACTGGAAGGACCTCAACGCCCTTGCCCGCCTGAGTGAACAGGCATTGGCCGACAACGGACTGCCGCAGTTCGAAGGCAGTAACGCCTGGGCCGTGGCCGGTAGCCGCACCAAAAGCGGCAAGCCGTTGTTGGCGGGTGACCCGCACATCCGTTTTTCCGCGCCATCGGTGTGGTACGAGGCGCACCTCTCGGCGCCGGGTTTTGAGCTATACGGTCACTATCAGGCCTTGATGCCGTTCGCCTCGCTGGGCATGAATCATGACTTCGGCTGGAGCATCACCATGTTCCAGAACGATGACCTCGATCTGATTGCCGAAAAGGTCAATCCGGACAATCCCAACCAGGTCTGGTATCGCGGCAAGTGGGTCGACATGGTGAGCAGCGAGCAGCAGATCGCGGTCAAGGGCCAGGCCCCCGTCACCCTGGTGCTGCGCCAATCGCCCCACGGCCCGATCGTCAACGACGCGCTGGGCAACAGCGTCAGCAAAACGCCGATCGCCATGTGGTGGGGCTTTCTGGAAAGCCAGAATCCGATACTTGAGGGCTTTTACCAGCTCAACCGCGCCGACACCCTGGCCAAGGCCCGCAGCGCTGCCGCCAAGGTTCAGGCACCGGGTCTCAACATTGTCTGGGCCAATGCCAAGGGCGACATCGGTTGGTGGGCAGCGGCGCAATTGCCCAAACGACCTGCCGGGGGGCGTCCGTGGTTCATCCTCGATGGCAGCAGCGCCGAGGCGGACAAGGACGGGTTTTATCCGTTCAGCGCCAACCCGCAGGAAGAAAACCCGGCGCGCGGTTACATCGTCTCCGCCAACTTCCAGCCGCAGTCGCCGACGGGCATGGAGATTCCCGGCTATTACAACCTGGCCGATCGTGGCCAGCAGCTCAATCATCAACTCAGCGACAAGGGCATCAAGTGGGATCTGGAGTCCAGCCAGAAGCTGCAACTGGGCACGACCACCGCTTATGGCCCACGCCTGTTGGCGCCGCTTCTGCCGGTGCTGCGTACGGTGGTGAGCGATCCTGCCGAGCTGAAGCTGGTGGAACAACTGGCGCAATGGCAAGGCGATTACCCGCTCGACTCCACCAATGCCACGGTGTTCAACCAGTTCCTGTTCAATTTGGCTGACGCGGCAATGCACGATGAATTGGGCAACGATTTCTTCGAAACACTGCTCTCGACCCGAGTGATCGATGCGGCGCTGCCGCGCCTGGCGGCAGCCCCTGATTCACCGTGGTGGGATAACCGCAATACCCTCGGCAAAGAGACCCGCGCCGATACGGTCAAGGTGGCGTGGCAGGCCAGCATCGCCCATCTCAAGACCACGCTCGGCGCCGATTTCGCGCAATGGCAATGGGGCAAGGCGCACACCCTCACCCATGGTCACCCCCTGGGCCAACAGAAACCGCTGGATCGCCTCTTCAATGTCGGCCCGTTCGCCGCTCCCGGCACGCACGAAGTGCCGAACAACCTGTCGGCCAAGATCGGCCCGGCGCCGTGGCCGGTGACTTACGGCCCGTCGACCCGACGCCTGATCGACTTCGCCGACCCGACCCACAGCCTGACCGTCAACCCGGTTGGCCAGAGTGGCGTGTTGTTCGACCGTCACTATGACGATCAGGCGGAAGCGTACGTCGAAGGGGTTTATTACCAGGCGCATCTCAATGATGAAGAGGTGACGGCTAATACGCGCAGCACATTGAAGTTGTTGCCGGCGCGGTCAGGGCAATAGATCTCTATTAGCCGTGCCGACGCCTTCGCGAGCAGGCTCGCTCCCACATGGGAATGCATTTTCCTGTGGGAGCGAGCCTGCTCGCGAAGAGGCCCTCACAGACGCCAAAAAAAACCTGCTCAAACCATCGCAGAAAAATTCAACCGGAACTGCTGCGGCGTTACCCCCAGCCTGCGGTTGAACACACTGCGCATGTGCTGGGCATCGCGAAAGCCACATTGATACGCCACAGTCTTGAGCGGTGCGCTGGTGCTTTCCAGCATCACCCGCGCCGCATCCACCCTCGCCCGCTCGACGAATTCGGCCGGGGTGATTTTCGCTTCCTTGGCGAACACCCGGGAAAAGTTACGCGCACTCATGTTGGCGGCATTGGCCAGGTCGGCGATGGTCAGGTCGCCAGTCAGGTTGGCCAACACGTAGTGCTGGACCATCGCCACGGCGGAGGTCGGTTCGGCGCGGGGCGTGAGGAACGGGCTGAACTGCGACTGGCCGCCCGAGCGCTGGGTGAACACCACCAGGCGCTTGGCCACACTCAAGGCGACGTCCGCCCCATGATCGCGGCCTAACAGGTACAACGACAGATCGATCCCCGCCGTGACCCCGGCCGAGGTGTAAAGCTCGTTGTCTTGCACGTACAGGCGGTCGGCCTCGACTTGGGTGGACGGGCACAACGCCGCCAGCGCCGCCGCATCCCCCCAATGGGTGGTCACCGTCCGCCCTTCCAGCAATCCCGCCCGGGCGAGCATGAATGCACCATTGCAGATCGAACCGAAGCGTTGCGCCAGCGCACAGGCATCACGCAACCAGGCATCGAATGCCGCGCCGAAATCAATGAACGGCAACTGCGGACCGCCGGCGACCAGCAGCAGGTCGTAAGCCTGCAACCCTTCGCTGAAATGCCGATGGGCGTGCAGCGCCAGACCGTTGGAACAGGCCATCACTCCGCGCTCCACACCAATCACCTCCAGCCGATAGTGATCCTCGGGGGCGAGGAAGCGATTGGCTTCGGAAAACACATCCATGGGACCGGTGACGTCCAGCGACTGGACACCGGCGAACACCACGATGGCAACGGTTTTGTGCATGGTTCGAAAGGCTCTCTATGGATCACACGGACCTGTGGCGAGGGGATTTATCCCCGTTGGGCTGCGCAGCGGCCCCAAAAATCTTAGGAGCGCTGCGCACTCCAACGGGGATAAATCCCCTCGCCACAAAAGCCCGTTCAATTTTGAGCAACCCTAGCCAATCCCTGACCAACAAGCGAGGCTGGCGCGATTTGCATGCTCATTGGCCGGGATCGCAGCCATGGATCGATTGTCCGGTTTCAGGTGCACGAACAGACTGGACTCCTCAGCGCCGCCACGGCGCTCACCCTGAGGAAACGCCCATGAGCACCACCATTGCCGGTATCAAAATCCCCGACAGCGCATTGGCCAAAGCCACCACCGAATACATCCGCGACATCGAATCCGACCTGCTCTACCACCACTCGCGCCGCGTGTTTCTGTTCGGCGCGCTGAGCGGCGAGCGCAAGCAACTGGCCTACAACCCGGAGCTGTTGTATGTCGGCGCAATGTTCCACGACCTGGGCCTGTTGGAAGGTCACCGCAGCGACAACGAGCGCTTCGAAGTCGATGGGGCCAACGCGGCGGCGGCCTTCCTCAAGCCATACGGGCTGAGCGATGACGATATCGAGCAGGTCTGGCTATCGATTGCCCTGCATACCACGCCAGGTGTGCCACAACACCTGCGCCCGACCGTGGCGCTGGTGACCGCCGGCGTGGAAATGGACGTGCTGGGCATGGACTACGCCGCGTTTTCCACCGTGCAGCGCGAAGCGGTGGTGCATGCGCATCCACGGGGTGAAGGGTTCAAGGAGTGCATCATCTGCGCCTTCGCCGACGGCTTGCGCCATCGTCCGAAGACCACGTTCGGCAATGTGAAGACCGATGTGCTGGTGGATCAGGAGCCGGGGTTCAAGCCGATGAACTTTGTCGAGGTCATCCGCCAATCTCCGTGGATCGCATAAACCAAATGTGGGAGCGAGCCTGCTCGCGAAGAGGGAGTGTCAGTCAATATCAACGTTGGCTGACACACCGCTTTCGCGAGCAGGCTCGCTCCCACAGTGGATTAGGGTTGGCCGCAGAATTGTAGCCAACCCGATTTCAGATCAAGCCGCTTCCGGCGCCTGCGCGCGACGCACGTCCGGTTGTTTCCAGGAGTCGGCAGCGCTTTCTTCGATGGCTTGCTGGACCGCACGCTTGCGCGCTTCTTCGGCACGGCGGCTGAAGAACCAGACCAGGAAGGTCATCAGCGATACGGCCAACAGAATCAGGCTGGCCACGGCGTTGATCTCCGGTTTCACGCCCAGACGCACTGCCGAGAACACTTCCATCGGCAAGGTCGTGGAGCCCGGGCCCGACACGAAGCTGGCCAACACCAGGTCATCCAGGGACAGCGCGAAGGACATCATGCCGCCGGCCCCCAGGGAGGGCGCGATCATCGGGATGGTGATCAGGAAGAATACTTTCCACGGCTTCGCCCCCAGATCCATGGCCGCTTCTTCGATGGACAGGTCCAACTCACGCAAGCGCGCCGACACCACCACCGCCACATACGCCGCACAGAACGTGGTGTGGGCGATCCAGATCGTCACGATGCCACGTTCCTGCGGCCAACCGATCATCTGCGCCATGGCCACGAACAGCAGCAACAGCGACAGACCGGTGATCACTTCCGGCATTACCAGCGGCGCGGTCACCAGGCCACCGAACAACGTACGACCCTTGAAGCGGGTGATGCGGGTCAGGACGAACGCGGCCAGCGTTCCCAGTGCGACTGCCGCAATCGCCGTGTAGCAGGCAATTTCCAGCGAGCGCACCACCGAGCCCATCAGTTGCGTGTTGTCGAGCAGGCCGACGTACCACTTGATCGACCAACCGCCCCACACCGTCACCAGCTTCGAGGCGTTGAACGAGTAGATCACCAGGATCAGCATCGGCAGGTAGATGAACAACAGACCCAATACCAGCATCAGGCTGGAGAAACGGAAGCGCTTCATTCTTTACCCTCCATTTCCTTGGCCTGACTGCGGTTGAACAGGATGATCGGCACAATCAGGATCGCCAGCATCACCACCGCCAGGGCGGACGCCACCGGCCAGTCACGGTTGTTGAAGAACTCTTGCCAGAGCACTTTACCGATCATCAGGGTTTCCGGACCGCCGAGCAGTTCAGGGATCACGAATTCACCCACCACCGGGATGAACACCAGCATGCAGCCGGCGATGATGCCGTTTTTCGACAGCGGTACGGTGATCTTCCAGAAGCTGTTGAAGGTACTCGAACCCAGGTCCGACGCAGCTTCCAGCAGGCTGTTGTCGTGCTTCACGAGGTTGGCGTAGAGCGGCAGGATCATGAACGGCAGGTAGGAGTACACCACGCCGATATACACCGCCAGGTTGGTATTGAGGATCTGCAGTGGCTCACTGATCCAGCCCATGCTCATCAGGAACCCGTTGAGCAATCCGTTGTTGCTGAGGATGCCCATCCACGCGTAGACGCGGATCAGGATCGCGGTCCAGGTCGGCATCATGATCAGCAGCACCAGCACCGTTTGCAGCTCTTTGCGGGCACTGGCGATGGCATAGGCCATCGGATAGCCGATCAGCAGGCAGAGGACGGTGCTGATCAGCGCCATCTTCAACGAGCCGAGGTAAGCGGCGATGTACAACTCATCGTCGCCGAGCATTGCGTAGTTGCCGAGGTTAAGCAGCACTTGCAGCTTCTGTTCGGCGTAGCTGTAGATCTCGGTGTACGGCGGAATGGCCACGTCGGCTTCGGCGAAGCTGATCTTCAGGACGATGAAGAACGGCAACATGAAGAACAGGAACAGCCAGATGAAGGGAACCCCGATGACCAACTGGCGGCCACCAGGAATTATTCGATTGAGGCGGCGTTTGAGTTTGCGCATGTTCATGAGCGAAGTACCACGCCGCTGTCGTCTTCCCACCACACGTAAACCTGGTCACCCCAGGTCGGACGTGCACCGCGGCGTTCGGCGTTGGCGACGAAAGACTGGACGATCTTGCCGCTCGGCAGTTCGACGTAGAACACCGAGTGCCCGCCCAGGTAGGCGATGTCGTGCACCTTGCCGCTGGACCAGTTGTATTCGCAGGTCGGCTGGGTCGGCGTCACCAGCAGTTTTTCCGGACGAATCGCATAGGTCACGGACTTGTCCTGGACCGAGGTGCTGATGCCGTGGCCCACATAGATCTGGCGATCCAGGTCTTTGCAGGTAATGGTCGCGTGGCCTTCGGCATCGTCGATCACTTCGCCGTCGAAGATGTTGACGTTGCCGATGAATTCGCAGACCAGGCGGCTGGTCGGGGTTTCGTAGATGTCGATCGGGCTGCCGATCTGCGCGATCCAGCCCAGGTGCATGATCGCGATGCGTTCGGCCATGGTCATGGCCTCTTCCTGGTCGTGGGTCACCATGACGCAAGTTACACCGACGCGTTCGATGATCTCCACCAGCTCCAGCTGCATTTGCGAACGCAGTTTTTTATCCAGCGCGCCCATCGGCTCGTCGAGCAGCAACAGCTTCGGACGCTTGGCCAGGGATCGGGCCAGGGCCACACGCTGACGCTGGCCGCCGGACAACTGATGCGGCTTGCGCTTGGCGTACTGGGTCATCTGCACCAGCTTGAGCATGTCCGCCACCCGAGCATCGATCTCGGCGGCAGGCAGCTTGTCCTGCTTGAGGCCGAAGGCGATGTTCTGCGCCACGGTCATGTGCGGGAACAGGGCGTAGGACTGGAACATCATGTTGATCGGCCGCTCGTACGGCGGCATGTCGGTGATGTCCACGCCGTCGAGGAAGATCCGCCCTTCGGTCGGTCGTTCGAAGCCGGCGAGCATGCGCAGCAGGGTGGATTTGCCCGATCCCGAACCGCCGAGCAAGGCGAAAATCTCGCCTTTCTTGATTTCCAGGGACACGTCGTCCACGGCAATCGTCTCGTCGAACTTCTTCGTGACCCGGTCGATTTTGACCAGCACCTGCTTAGGTGACTGGTCGCCCTCGAGGGCTTTCTTATAGGCGCCGGAGGCAACTGCCATTTACGAAACTCCCAACAAAATTGCAGTTCGCTCAAGGTGAGCGAACCTTGGATAGTTTGAGCCTTGAAGCTATTTACCCGACTTGACCTTGGTCCAGCTGCGGGTCATCAAACGTTGAATGTTTGGTGGTAACTCGATGGACACGTAGGTCTTGTCGAGCACGGCTTGCGGTGGATAAACCGCTTCGTCGGTGCGAATGGACTGTTCCATCAGTTTGTCCGACCCAGGGTTAGGGTTGGCGTAGCCGACGTAATCACTGACCTGAGCGATCACCTCAGGTTTCAGCAAATAGTTGATGAACGCGTGCGCCTCTTTTACGTTGGCCGAGTCCTTTGGAATCGCCAGCATGTCGAACCACAGCGCACCACCTTCCTTGGGAATCGAATATTCGATGTTCACGCCCTTCTTCGCTTCTGCCGCGCGGTTCCTGGCCTGGAACATGTCGCCGGAGAAACCGATGGCCACGCAGATATCGCCGTTGGCCAGATCCGCAATGTATTTGGAGGAGTGGAAGTAGGTGACGTAAGGCCGCACCGCCAGCAACTTGGCTTCGGCCTTTTTGTAATCTTCGGGGTTGGTGCTGTTGGCGTTCAGGCCCATGTAGTTGAGGACCGTCGGCATCATTTCATCGGCGGAGTCGAGGAACGCCACGCCGCAGCTTTGCAGTTTCTTGATGTTCTCCGGCTCGAACACCGCAGCCCAGGAATCGATCTTGTCGACGCCCAGTACCGCCTTTACCTTGTCGACGTTGTAACCGATGCCGTTGGTACCCCACAGGTACGGTACGGCGTACAGGTTACCCGGATCGTTCTGCTCAAGGCGCTTGAGCAACACGGGATCGAGGTTCGAATAGTTCGGTAACTTCGACTTGTCGAGTTTCTGGAAAGCACCGGCCTTGATCTGCTTGCCGAGGAAGTGGTTGGACGGCACGACCACATCATAACCGGTACGCCCGGCCAGCAACTTGCCTTCCAGGGTTTCGTTGGAATCGAATACGTCGTAGACCGGTTTGATACCGGTCTCTTTCTGGAAGTCGGCCAGGGTGGTCTCGCCGATGTAATCCGACCAATTATAAATATGCACTGTGCCGGCGGCCTGGACACTGGCGGCAAGCGTCAGTCCGGCGCCAAGCAGCATGGCATTGCGCAACAAAGAAGAAATAGGCAAATGGAGGTCCTCTAAAATTAGTTGGGCCCAAGTTGCCCCGCGTTACATGACAGCCATGGCTGCCTGGCAACAAAACCGGCGCGCAACTTACCCTCGAAAAACCGTTCCAGCAAACTTTATGAAGATCCCTGTAGGAGCGAGCCCGCTCGCGATGGTCGTCAACGATAACGCTGGGTGCCTGACACCCAGCGGTGCTCTCAGGTTCATCGCGAGCAGAGCTCGCTCCTACACGGTGTATTACTTACCGGATTTGATCTTGGTCCAGCTGCGAGTCAGGATCCGCTGGGTAGCGGCCGGCAAGTCGGCAATCGCGTACAGCTTGGCCAGCACGTCAGCTGGCGGGTAGATGCCTGGATCGCTGGTGATTTCCTTATCAACCAAGGGCGTGGCGGCCGCGTTACCGTTCGGGAAGCGAACGGCGTTGGTGATTTCAGCCATGATTTCCGGCTTCTGCAGGAAGGTCATGAACTTGTAGGCGCCTTCAACGTTTTCGGCATCTTTAGGGATGGCGACCATGTCGTAGAAGCTGCCAGCACCTTCTTTCGGAATGTTGTAGCTGACTTTAACCTTGTCACCGGCTTCAGCCGCGCGGGACTTGGCCTGGTAGATGTCACCCGAGTAACCCACGGCTACGCAGATGTTGCCGTTGGCCAGGTCGGAGATGTACTTGGACGAATGGAAGTAGGCGATCGAAGGACGGACCTTCATGATCAGTGCTTCGGCTTTGTCGATGTCTTCTTTCTTCTGGCTGTCGGTTGGCAGGCCCAGGTAGTGCAGCGCCACCGGAATCATCTCGGTTGGCGAATCCAGCAGGCTGATGCCGCAGGACTTCAGCTTGGCGGCATTTTCAGGCTTGAAGATCAGGTCCCAGGAATCGACTGGAGCGTCGGCACCCAGCGCAGCCTTGACCTTCTCGGCGTTGAAGCCGATACCGATCGAACCCCACATGTAAGGGAAGGCGTGTTCGTTGCCCGGGTCGCTCACCGATACCGCTTTGAGCAGGTCGGTGTTCAGGTTTTTCCAGTTAGGCAGCTTGGACTTGTCCAGCTTCTGGTAGACACCGGCCTTGATCTGCTTGGCCAGGAAGTTGTTCGACGGTACGACGATGTCGTAACCGGACTTGCCTGCCAGCAACTTGGCTTCCAGGGTTTCGTTACTGTCGAAGACGTCATAGACAACTTTGATGCCCGACTCGTCTTCAAACTTCTTGATCGTGTCCGGAGCGATGTAATCGGACCAGTTATAAACGTGCAACACCTTGTCGTCCGCCTGGACGGCACCCGCCATAATGCCCATCAGGGACATGGCGAGGAGGGTCTTGCCAGCAAGCTTTTTTCCTAATGCCTTCATGCGTAATGCTCCAAATTTTTCTTTTTAGAACCACTTTGTTCAGCGGCCGAACCCGGACAACTGGAACCACGGCTAGTCTGGCAAGATCCGAGGCGGTCTTTCAAGGAAAGGCCGCCCTTTATGGTTACTCCGAGCGAAAGTTTCATACTCCCGCTCAGAGCCTAGCACTTAGCCCCGCAATGCACTGAGGGTCAGGTCCAGGCACTTGCGTGCCTTGGCCACCAGCTCATCGATTTCTTCTTTGCTGATTACCAGCGGTGGCGCAATGATCATGGTGTCCCCCACGGCGCGCATGATCAGGCCGTTATCGAAGCAGAACTGCCGGCAGATCATGCCGACGCCCTTGCCTTTGTAGCGCTTGCGCGTGGCCTTGTCCTGAACCAGTTCGATGGCCCCCAACAGCCCTACCCCACGAACTTCGCCCACCAACGGGTGATCGTTCAGTTCCCGCAGACGTTTCTGCAAATACGGTGCCGTTTCCGACTTCACGCGCTCGACAATTTTTTCTTCGCGCAGGATGCGGATATTTTCCAGCCCCACCGCCGCCGCCACCGGGTGGCCGGAGTAGGTGAAACCATGGTTGAAATCGCCGCCTTCGTTCAGCACGGCCACTACCTCGTCACGCACGATCAGGCCACCCATCGGGATGTAGCCGGAGGTCAGGCCCTTGGCGATGGTCATCATGTCGGGCTTGAGGTCGTAGAAATCGGTACCGAACCACTCACCGGTACGGCCGAAACCACAAATCACTTCGTCAGCCACGAACAGGATGTCGTACTTGGCGAGGATTTCCTTGATGCGCGGCCAGTAGCTGTCTGGCGGAATGATCACCCCGCCGGCGCCCTGGATCGGTTCGGCAATAAAGGCACCGACGTTGTCGACGCCGATTTCCAGAATCTTCTCTTCCAGCTGATTGGCGGCCCAGATGCCAAACTCTTCCGGCGTCATGTCGCCGCCTTCGGCGAACCAGTACGGCTGGGCGATGTGGACGATGCCCGGGATCGGCAAGTCGCCCTGTTCGTGCATGTAGGTCATGCCGCCCAGGCTCGCACCGGCCACGGTGGAACCGTGATAACCGTTCTTGCGGCTGATGATGACTTTCTTCTTCGGCTGGCCCTTGATCGCCCAGTAGTGGCGGACCATACGCAACATGGTGTCGTTGCCTTCGGAGCCGGAACCGGTGAAGAACACGTGGTTCATGCCTTCTGGCGCGATGTCGGCGATGGCCTTGGCCAGTTCCAGTACCGGTGGGTGAGCGGTCTGGAAGAACAGGTTGTAATACGGCAGTTCGCGCATTTGCTTGCTGGCGGCGTCGGCCAGTTCGTCACGACCGTAACCGATCGCCACGCACCACAGGCCGGCCATGCCGTCGAGGATCTGGTTGCCCTCGCTGTCCCACAGGTAAACGCCCTTGGCGTTGGTGATGATCCGCGGGCCTTTTTCCTTCAGCTGCTTGAAGTCGCTGAACGGGGCCAGGTGGTGATCGCTGCTCAGGGTTTGCCATTCACGGGTTTGTGGGTTCTTGCTGGTCATACGGATCTCCTAAAAAATCAGGTGAAAGCGCCGCTCGACAACGGCGGCGCCCGGCGCATCAGACGGCGAATAGCAGGAATTCCCGTTCCCACGAACTGATGACGCGCTTGAAGTTTTCATGCTCGGCCCGCTTGACCGCGACGTAGCCAGTGATGAAATTTTTGCCCAGGTACTTCTCGATGGTCGCGCTGTTTTCCATGCGCTCCAATGCATCTTCGATGGTCAGCGGCAGGCGCAGGTTGCGGCGCTCATAGCCACGGCCCACCACCGGCGCACTCGGGTTCAGGCCTTCGACCATGCCGATGTAACCGCAGAGCAGGCTCGCGGCAATCGCCAGGTACGGGTTGGCGTCGGCGCCCGGCAGACGGTTTTCGACCCGACGGTTTTGCGGCCCGGCGTCCGGAACCCGCAGGCCCACGGTGCGGTTTTCTTCGCCCCACTCCACGTTCACCGGTGCCGAGGTATCCGGCAGGAAGCGGCGGAACGAGTTGACGTTGGGCGCAAACAGCGGCAACAGCTCGGGAATCAGTTTCTGCAGGCCACCAATGTGCTGCAGGAACAACTGGCTCATGGTCCCGTCTTCATTGGAGAAGATGTTCTTGCCGGTCTCGATGTCGATGATGCTCTGGTGCAAGTGCATGGCACTGCCGGGCTCGCCGGTCATGGGCTTGGCCATGAAGGTCGCCGCCACATCGTGCTTGAGCGCGGCTTCGCGCATGGTGCGCTTGAACACCAGGATCTGGTCGGCCAGGGACAGGGCATCGCCGTGACGGAAGTTGATTTCCATCTGCGCCGTGCCGTCCTCGTGGATCAGCGTGTCGAGGTCCAGCTCCTGCAATTCGCACCAGTCGTAGACGTCTTCGAACAACGGATCGAATTCGTTCGCCGCTTCGATGGAGAACGACTGGCGACCGATTTCCGGGCGGCCGGAGCGGCCGATCGGCGGTTGCAGCGGATAGTCCGGGTCGTCGCTGCGCTTGGTCAGGTAGAACTCCATTTCCGGCGCCACGATCGGCTGCCAGCCCCTGTCGGTGTAGAGTTTCAGGACTTTCTTGAGCACGTTGCGCGGCGACAGCTCGATCGGGTTGCCTTGCTTGTCGTAAGTATCGTGGATGACGATGGCGGTCGGCTCGATGGCCCATGGCACCATGTACACCGCGTTCTGGTCGGGACGGCAGATCATGTCGATGTCGGCCGGGTCGAGCAGTTCGTAATAGATGTCGTCTTCGACGTAATCGCCGGTCACGGTCTGCAACAGCACGCTTTCTGGCAGACGCATGCCTTTTTCGGCGATGAATTTGTTGGTCGGCGAAATCTTGCCCCGGGTAATCCCGGTCAAGTCCGCGATCATGCATTCGACTTCTGTGATCTTGTGGCTTTTCAACCAATCGGTGAGCTGGTCGAGGTTGTTACTCATAAATGCCTCTAGGCTTTGAGTTTCCTGACGCTTGCGAGTCAGGTGTTTGACGCATCGGCGTCGCGTTGTCATGCGTATCTACGACAGGCTATCGTGTTTTTCCTAACAGCCCGATAAACGCCGGGCGTGCAGAATCGCGAGCGGAACCCTGCACGATGGCCGAGCCGCTATTGTGAATCGGTTCTATATTGAATGGAGTAACCGTAATGGGTGTGCCATTGCGGCCGTCCAGAATAACGGACGGGGAGGGTCGATCTGCCAGGGAAGCAAGGATCACCGACAGGCCTGAAGCCTTGGAGGCTGCGGCGTTGACGTAAATGTCGCCACTGATGTGATGAGCATGCAGGCCGTCCTGCGTAGAGCAGGCGGTAACGCCGATTATCGGCAGGCGAGACATGAAGCACCCCGGTATTATTGCTGTTATGGGTTTGATTCGAGCTTAGCCTTGTTCATTTTTTTACACAACACCCCCGTAAAAAATACAACACGGCCGGCTCAAGCCTGCGGGTGCCGCGTCCCCCACGGACCAAAAAACGCCCCAAACTGCCCCATAAATGCCTTCACGGCGCTTTTTTAGGGCAAAAAAGGCCTCGCTTGACTTCGGCAGGCCGTTCGGGTTGACTGGAATCTGAAAAGATCAATGATTGATATTTTTAACAACAAAGGTGTTGCATCATGTCGGTACCCCCGCGTGCCGTTCAGCTTAACGAAGCGAACGCGTTCCTTAAGGAACATCCTGAGGTTCTGTACGTTGACCTTCTGATTGCGGATATGAATGGTGTGGTGCGCGGCAAGCGCATTGAACGCACCAGCCTCCACAAGGTTTACGAGAAAGGCATCAACCTGCCGGCCTCTCTATTTGCCCTGGATATCAACGGCTCGACGGTGGAAAGCACCGGCCTGGGCCTGGACATCGGCGACGCCGATCGAATCTGCTATCCAATCCCCGATACCCTGTGCAACGAGCCATGGCAGAAGCGCCCGACCGCGCAACTGTTGATGACCATGCACGAACTCGAAGGCGAGCCATTCTTCGCCGACCCGCGAGAAGTGCTGGCCAATGTCGTGCGCAAGTTCGACGAAATGGGCCTGACCATCTGCGCCGCGTTCGAACTGGAGTTCTACCTGATCGACCAGGAGAACGTGAACGGTCGTCCGCAGCCGCCTCGCTCGCCGGTTTCCGGCAAACGTCCGCACTCGACACAGGTCTACCTGATCGACGACCTCGACGAATACGTCGACTGCCTCCAGGACATTCTGGAAGGTGCGAAAGAGCAAGGCATCCCGGCCGACGCCATCGTCAAGGAAAGTGCCCCGGCGCAGTTCGAAGTGAACCTGCACCACGTGGCCGACCCGATCAAGGCCTGCGACTACGCGGTCCTGCTCAAGCGTCTGATCAAGAACATCGCCTACGACCATGAAATGGACACCACCTTCATGGCCAAGCCTTACCCAGGCCAGGCGGGTAACGGTCTACACGTCCACATTTCGGTTCTCGACAAAGACGGCAAGAATATTTTTGCCAGCGAGGATCCCGAGCAGAACGCCGCACTGCGTCACGCGATCGGCGGTGTGCTCGAGACCCTACCGGCGCAGATGGCTTTCCTCTGCCCGAACGTCAACTCCTACCGTCGTTTCGGCGCACAGTTCTATGTGCCGAACTCGCCAAGCTGGGGCCTGGACAACCGCACCGTAGCCCTGCGCGTACCGACCGGCTCCGCCGACGCAGTACGTCTGGAACACCGTGTGGCCGGCGCCGATGCCAACCCGTACCTGCTGATGGCTTCGGTCCTGGCCGGTGTGCACCATGGTCTGGTCAACAAGATCGAGCCGGGCGCTCCTGTGGAAGGCAACAGCTACGAGCAGAACGAGCAAAGCCTGCCGAACAACTTGCGTGATGCACTGCGTGAGCTGGACGACAGCGAAGTCATGGCCAAGTACATCGATCCGAAATACATCGATATCTTCGTCGCGTGCAAAGAGAGTGAGCTGGAAGAGTTCGAACACTCCATCTCCGACCTCGAGTACAACTGGTACCTGCATACCGTTTAAGCGGTAGGCGTAAAAAACGAAACGCCGCAGGCCCAAAGCCTGCGGCGTTTTTTTTAGGCGCCCCGTTGACTGTAGGCATGAGCCCGCCTTACGTAGGACGCTTCCGCTAGCGCGACCACTCCCATGGTTGTAGCGACGATGCCGCTGATGGAACCCGATGCCATGCAGGCTCGGAACATTGGAAACGAACTCATGGAAACTCAGCCCACCGGCTGTAGGACAGTTCTTTCGAGCCCTCAGGACGGAGCTGATAGAGAGGCGCTCACTTAGCTCTCAAACTTTGGCGTGTCGGGTTTGCCCCGCCACACCTCCTGAGTATTGAGAACAACACGCATGAAAAAACACCTGCTGTGCGCCACCCTTTCACTGGCCAGTGTCGGCTTGTGCACCCACGTCATGGCACGCAACGATCACACGTCCTCCTGGAGCTACAGCGCCGATACCGGTCCGCAGCACTGGGGTGAACTCAAGAGCGACTACACACTCTGCTCGACCGGCCTGACCCAGTCACCGATCGATATTGGCGATGCCGTCAAAGCCGACCTGAGTCCCCTGACCTTCAGCTACCGCGCAAGCAGCGCCACTGTCCTGAACAACGGCCATACCATTCAGGTCTCGCCAGTGGATGCCGGTGGTATCACCTTGGCTACCGGTGATTACTCGCTGGTTCAACTGCACTTTCATACGCCCAGCGAAGAAAAAATCCAGGGTCGCACTTACCCACTGAACGTGCATTTCGTCCACCGCAATGCAGCGGGCGAGCTGGCCGTGGTTGCCCTGTTGTTCGAAGAAGGTGCCTACAACCCGGCGCTTGAACCTATTCTGGCGATCATGCCCAAGGAAGCGGGAGGCATGACCAAGCTGTCCGTGCAAAACATCGCCGACTTGCTGCCTGCAACCCGTCATTACTTTTCCTACATGGGATCCCTGACGACGCCGCCCTGCAGCGAAGGCGTGCGCTGGCATGTCCTGACTCAACCCGTTCAGTTGTCTAAAGACCAACTGCAAGCCTTCCAGGCGCTGTACCCGATGAACGCGCGTCCTGTTCAACCGTTGAATGGCCGGACCGTCCAAGTCGGCGGCTGAAGCCCCTATTGAAGCCACTGCGGGCAACGGGCGACTGTACAGACAAGGGGCAACCTGCCTCGTACAATGCCCGCTGCCCCGCAGGAGACTTCAATGACACGCGTAGCCACTCCCCGTAAACCCCGCGCACGCAGCCAGGCCCGGATCGACTCAATCCTCGATGCGGCTCGCACCCTGCTGGCGGCCGAGGGCGTGGCCAGCCTGTCGATCTACAGTGTCGCCGACCGCGCGCAGATCCCGCCCTCCTCCGTCTACCACTTCTTTGCCAGCGTACCGGCCCTGCTCGAAGCCTTGACGGCCGATGTCCACGCCGCCTTCCGTGCCTGCCTGCAAGCCCCCATCGACCACCACGCCCTCAGCGGCTGGCGTGACCTGTCGCGATTGGTGGAACAACGCATGCTGGCGATCTACAGCGAAGACGCCGCCGCGCGCCAATTGATACTCGCCCAGCACGGCCTGACCGAAGTCACCCAGGCCGACCGTCAGCACGACATCGAATTGGGCGACCTGATGCACAAACTGTTCGATCACCATTTCGAATTGCCAAAGCTGCCGGACGATGTCGATGTGTTTGCCCTGGCCATGGAGCTTGGCGACCGGGTGTATGCGCGTTCGGTGCAGCAACATGGGCAGATCACGGCGCGCATGGCGGAAGAAGGGATGCGGGTGTTTGATGCGTATCTGGGGTTGTACCTGCCGCCGTATCTGCCTAAGCGCGTTATCCCTGCCTGACTCTTTTTTGGCTTCACTGGCCTCTTCGCGAGCAGGCCACACCGCCGAACCAACGGATTCACGCTCATAAAAAACCCCGAAGGGCTCATACCCTTCGGGGTTGTTGTTTGCGCACACGCTTACAACTTGGCGATCGACACCTCGGTGGATTTCACGAATGCGATCACTTCACTGCCCACGGCCAGTTCCAGCTCTTTCACAGAACGGGTGGTAATCACCGAAGTGACGATGCCGGAAGCGGTCTGTACGTCGATTTCCGACAGCACGTCACCCAGGACGATTTCCTTGATGGAGCCTTTGAACTGGTTGCGAACGTTGATGGCTTTGATAGTCATGATGTTGATTCCTGTCGTTGAATGAGGCTTGAGTTATTGCGCCCAACGCAGCTGCGTAGGCAAGGGTGAAACGGGTTCCGGTTCCGGTGGCTGGCCAGGCAGCGACAGCACACGGTTGAGGACTTCGGTTTCCAGCGCCGCCAGCCGGTGTGAACCGCGCACCCGAGGGCGTGGCAACTCCACATGCAGGTCGAGGCCGACTTCACCGTCCTCGATCAGGATCACCCGATCGGCAATCGCCACCGCTTCACTGACGTCGTGGGTGACCAGCAACACCGTGAAACCGTGCTGCTGCCAGAGCCGCTCGATCAGTTGCTGCATTTCGATGCGGGTCAGCGCGTCGAGGGCGCCCAACGGTTCGTCGAGCAACAGCAGGCGTGGTTGATGAATCAGTGCACGCGCCAGGGCCACACGCTGCTTCTGCCCTCCGGACAGTGCCGCCGGCCACTCATTGGCGCGATCCGCCAGGCCGACCGCCTCCAGGGCTTCAAGCGCTTGCGGCCGCCAGTTGCCCTTGAGCCCCAGGCCGACGTTGTCGATGATTTTTTTCCACGGCAGCAGACGCGCTTCCTGGAACATCAGCCGGGTGTCTTCCCGCGCCTCACTCAACGGCGCGGAACCGGCCAGCAATTCACCGCCCGTCGGCTGGTCGAGACCGGCGAGCAAGCGCAGCAACGTGCTTTTACCGCACCCGCTACGCCCCACCACCGCGACAAACTGCCCGGCCGGAATGTGCAGGTCGATCTCCCGCAGCACCTGCCGCGAGCCAAAGGTTTTTTGCAGCTTGCGCACTGCCAGCGGAATCCCCCGCAGCAGGCGTGGAGGTTGTTGAGCAGTCATGCGGCACCTCCTTTGACGACCTGATAGGCCGGATGCCAGCGCAGCCACACACGTTCAAGTCCACGAGCCGCGAGGTCGGCCAGTTTGCCGAGCACCGCGTACATCAGAATCGCCAGCACCACCACGTCGGTCTGCAAGAACTCCCGGGCGTTCATGGCCAGATAGCCGATGCCGGAGCTGGCGGAAATGGTTTCCGCGACGATCAGGGTCAGCCACATGAAGCCCAGGGCGAAGCGCACGCCGACCAGAATCGAAGGCAGCGCGCCCGGCAGAATCACCTGGCGGAACAGGCTGAACCCGGACAGGCCATAGCTGCGGGACATCTCCACCAGCGCCGGATCGACGTTGCGGATGCCGTGGTAGGTGTTGAGGTAGATCGGGAATAAGGTGCCCAGCGCTACCAGGAAAATCTTCGCCGACTCGTCGATGCCGAACCACAGGATCACCAGTGGAATCAGCGCCAGGTGCGGCACGTTACGGATCATTTGCACCGAGCTGTCGAGCAGGCGTTCGCCCCATTTCGACAGACCGGTGATGAAGCCCAGGGTCAGGCCGATGCCGCCTCCGATGGCGAAACCCAGTGCAGCACGCCAGCCGCTGATGGCCAGGTGCGTCCAGATTTCGCCGCTGCGTACCAGGCTGACCCCGGCTTCGATCACGGCGATGGGCGCCGGCAGAATCCGCGTCGATAACCAGCCCGCCGACACCGACAACTGCCACACCGCCAACAGCAAGACCGGCAATGCCCAGGGCGCGAGGCTGTGGATGATTTTCTTCATGGCTGCGCCTCAGCTCTGGGACGCGGCTTTGGGGAGAATATCGTTGGCCACCATCTCGCCGAACGGGCTGACGTAACCGGCGCTTTTCGGCAACTCGGGACGCTCGATATCGAGGTGCGGGAACAGCAACTCGGCAACGCGATACGACTCTTCCAGGTGTGGATAACCAGAGAAGATGAAGGTGTCGATGCCCAGGTCCGCGTACTCCTTCACGCGGGCAGCCACGGTCGGACCATCGCCCACCAGCGCCGTCCCGGCACCGCCGCGCACCAGACCGACGCCGGCCCACAGGTTGGGGCTGACTTCCAGGTTGTCGCGACTGCCGCCGTGCAGCGCGGCCATGCGTTGCTGACCCACCGAATCGAAGCGCGCCAGCGATGCCTGGGCGCGGGCGATGGTGTCGTCGTCCAGGTGCGAGATCAGCCGATCCGCCGCTTGCCAGGCTTCGGCATTGGTTTCGCGAACGATCACATGCAGACGAATACCGAAGCGCACGGTGCGACCGAGCTTGGCGGCCTTGGCGCGTACTTGCTCGATCTTCTCGGCCACGGCGGCCGGTGGTTCGCCCCAGGTCAGGACCATTTCCACCTGCTCGGCAGCCAAATCCTGCGCCGCTTCCGACGAGCCGCCGAAGTACAGCGGCGGACGCGGTTGCTGGATCGGCGGATAGAGCAACTTGGCGCCCTTCACGCTGATGTGCTGACCGTCGTAATCGACGGTTTCGCCTTCCAGCACACGACGCCAGATGCGGGTGAATTCCACCGAAGCCTGATAGCGCTCTTCGTGGGTCAGGAACAGACCGTCGCCGGCCAATTCTTCCGGATCGCCGCCGGTCACCAGGTTGAACAGCGCACGTCCGCCGGACAAACGATCCAGCGTCGCCGCCTGACGCGCCGCCACCGTCGGGGAAATGATCCCGGGGCGCAGGGCGACAAGGAACTTCAGACGCTGGGTCACCGGGATCAGTGACGCGGCGACCAGCCACGAGTCCTCGCAGGAGCGACCGGTAGGGATCAGCACCCCGCCGAAGCCCAGGCGATCGGCCGCTTGCGCGACTTGTTGCAGGTAACCGTGGTCGACGGCGCGAGCGCCTTCGGCGGTGCCAAGGTAATGGCCGTCGCCGTGGGTAGGCAGGAACCAGAAGATATTGAGGCTCATGGAGTGGTCTCCTTGGGGAATCGATTTACTGGGCTTTGGCAACGGCCGCCGGCGGCGTCCAGATCACGTCTTTGATGCTCAGCGGCTTCGGAATCAGCTTGAGCTGGTAGAAGCTGTCAGCGATTTTCTGTTGCGCGGCGACCACTTCCGGGGTCAGGAACAGTGCGCCATAGCCCTGGCGTTTCACCGAGGTCAGGGTGATGTCCGCTGGCAGGCCGAGCAGTGGCGACACCTGTTGGGTCACGTCTTGCGGGTTGGCCTTGGACCACTCGCCGACTGCGCGCACTTCTTCCACCAGGGTCTTGATCACCTCAGGATTCTTTTGTGCGTAAGGCTTGGTCGCCAGATAGAACTGATGGTTGTCGACGATGCCCTGGCCATCGCGCAGGGTGCGCGCTTGCAGTTGCTGTTCGGCGGCTGCCTGGTACGGGTCCCAGATGACCCAGGCGTCGACGCTGCCACGTTCGAACGCGGCGCGGGCATCGGCCGGCGGCAGGAACACGGTCTGGATATCGGTGTATTTGAGGCCCGCGTCTTCCAGTGCGCGCACCAGCAGGTAGTGCACGTTGGAGCCTTTGTTCAGGACGACTTTCTTGCCCTTGAGCTCGGCCACCGATTTGATCGGCGAGTCTTTCGGCACCAGGATCGCCTCGCTGTGCGGCGCTGGCGGTTCGTAGGCGACGTAGAGCAGATCGGCGCCGGCCGCTTGAGCGAACACTGGCGGGGTTTCGCCGGTCACGCCGAAGTCGATGGAACCGACGTTCAGGCCTTCGAGCAGTTGCGGGCCACCGGGGAATTCAGTCCATTGCACGTCCACGCCTTGGGCGGCGAGGCGCTTTTCCAGGGTGCCTTTGGCTTTGAGCAGCACCAGGGTGCCGTATTTCTGATAGCCGATTCGCAGGGTTTCAGCTTGAGCTTGAGTAATGGCGCCGAAGGCTACAGCCGCTGCAAACAGAGCGACCAGACCACGACGCAAAATGACAGGGCGCATGGCGCTCTCCTTTTTGCAGTTGGGTTTTGGCTGCACCTGCTTGCCCGTTGGCGGGCGAGTAAGGCCAGTACTTCAATTTCAGGTGGGGCTTAAATGCTCCAGCGAGCACTCAACAAACGATCATTCAACAGGTTCGGATCGAGCGGCTTGGGCCGTCGCGCCATGGCGCTGAAAAACAGCTCCAGTGATTCATTCAGTCGTTGTTCCAGCTCCGGGGCCAACTGCGCCTGGGCGCTGCCTTCGCCGTAGGCGATCTGGCTGTCGACCGCGAAGATCCCCTGGAGCAGTTCCTGGGCCTTCAACGCAGAGAGCACGGGCTTGAGCGCGTAATCCACCGCCAGCATGTGGGCGATGCTGCCCCCGGTTGCCATCGGCAAAACCACTTTGTGGCTCAAGGCGCGTTCTGGCAGCAGGTCCAACACGGTTTTCAACGCACCGGAGAACGAGGCTTTGTAAACCGGAGTGGCAATCAGCAGGCCATCGGCATTTTCAATCTGTTGCAGCAAGTCGATCACCTTCGGGCTGTCGAAGCGTGCATGCAGCAAGTCTTCGGCCGGGAAGTCCCGTACCTGATAACTCACCACTTCCACGCCCTGCCCTTGCAACCAACGTTGGGAGCGCTCCAGCAGCACCCCGGAACGGGAGCGTTGGCTGGGACTGCCGCCGAGTGAGACCACCAGCATTCGGACAATTCCTTGAACGGTATAGGCGATTCGCGGTTTGCGATCTCGCTTCGATGGAGTGACCTTAACAGGTGATTTATATATCTATAAATCATATTTATTCATTTGGTTATTCGTTTTGGAGATATAAATTTCCATTTCTCCCAGGCGAAAAAAAAGGCCGTCGAAACGGCCTGAAATCCCCTGCTTTGTGGATTCTGTTCACTCTGAATTCCGTGGTGCCCGGGCCATCGTCTTCGCGAGCAGGCTCGCTCCCACAGTGGTACGCGGTCAACTGTGGGAGCGAGCCTGCTCGCGAAAGCGGTATCCGCTACACCACAAGACTCAATGACTCAACGGTTCGGCTGCGGCGTCAGGCGCAAGTAAGGCTTCACCGCGCGATAGCCCTTCGGAAAGCGCTGTTTGATTTCCTCTTCATCCTTGAGCGACGGCACGATCACCACCTCGTCCCCGTCCTGCCAGTTGGCCGGAGTGGCGACCTTGTGGTTGTCGGTGAGTTGCAGCGAGTCGATCACCCGCAGGATTTCATTGAAGTTGCGGCCCGTGCTGGCCGGGTAGGTGATGGTCAGCCGGACCTTCTTGTTCGGATCGATCACGAACAGAGAGCGCACCGTCAGGGTATCGTTGGCATTGGGATGAATCAGGTCGTAGAGGTCCGAGACCTTGCGGTCGGCGTCGTCGAGGATCGGGAAGTTGACGACGGTGTTCTGGGTTTCGTTGATGTCTTCGATCCAGCGGTGGTGCGAATCCACCGGGTCGACCGACAGCGCAATGGCCTTGACCCCACGCTTGGCGAATTCATCTTTCAACTTGGCCGTGAAGCCAAGCTCAGTGGTGCACACCGGCGTGAAGTCGGCCGGATGGGAAAACAGCACGCCCCAGCTATTGCCCAGCCACTCGTGGAAACGGATGGTACCGGCGCTGGAATCCTGTTCGAAGTCGGGGGCGATGTCGCCCAGTCTGATGCTCATGGTGTCGCTCCTGGTGAGTGCTGGTTGAGCTCAACTGTGCCTGTGTTTTTTATCTGTTAAAAAGAATAAATATCGATTTGTTTAGACCCAAAAGAAATATTAAACATCTGTTCACTGGACGTGCTCACCGATCGAGCCGAACATCGGCCACAAGGTTCGAGAAGGCCTTGAGTTGCTGCAAAAGAGGGAAATTTCAAGGCGGGTTTACGGGGGTGAGCCCGGTTTGAAAACGCAAAAGCCCCGCCCGGCGAGATGCCGGGCGGGGCTTTTTTGCGTCGGTTACCCACTGTGGGAGCGAGCCTGCTCGCGAAAGCGTCGTGTCAGCCGCACATCAGCTGAATGACACACCGCTTCGCGAGCAGGCTCGCTCCCACACGCTATTACAACAGCGGGATCGAGTAGCTGACGATCAGGCGGTTTTCGTCCTGGGAGCGAGTGTTCGGCAGATCGGTACGCCACATGGCGTTTCTCCACTGCAGGCCGAGGTTCTTCAGCGCGCCCGATTGAACGACGTAGCCCACGGTCAGGTCGCGTTCCCACTCGGAAGCGTTGTTGACCGCCTGGCGACCGGCAGCGTTGACGGTATCGATGTCGTCACCGTGCAGGTAAATCACGCCAGCCGTCAGGCCAGGCACGCCGACCTTGGCGAAATCGAACGAGTAACGTGCTTGCCAGGTACGCTCGCCGGCACGGGCAAACTTCTGGATTTGCATGTCAGTGATGATGTAGGCCGATGCACCGTCGCCCTGGTTCAGGTACGGGAAATCGCTGCTGCCGTTGCTGACCTGGTAACCGCCACCGAAGGTGTGACCTTCAACGGAGTACAGGAACAGGCCGCTGTACAGGTTGTTGTCGACTTTGCCTCGACCACTTGCAGCGCCGCTGTAGTCGCCGGTGCTGAAGTAGGTAGAGTCGTGACCATTTGCGCCATCATCTCGGCTGTTGAAGTAGCGCAGGTCGGATTTCAGCACGCCCGGGCCGATTGCCCAGTTGTGAGTCAGACCCAGGAAGTGCTGCTTGTAGAAGTCTTCCAGATTGCCGTAGTAGTACTGGGCAGTCAGGTCCTTGGTGATTTTGTAGTCACCACCACCGTAGATGAACTTGTTGCTGTCGCGACCAGCAGCCGTGCGGTTGTTGGCACCGGCAATCGACAGCTCTTCGTTGTTGCTGGAGTTACGACCCTTGGCGTGCTCGATCTGACCGCCTACCAGTGTCAGGTCCTTGATATCGCCCGAGGTGATCTGGCCACCCTGGAACGTTTGCGGCAACAGACGACCGTCGTTGGTCACAATCACCGGCAGTTTTGGCTGCAGGGTGCCCAGCTTCAGTTCGGTCTGGGAGATCTTGGCTTTGGCCGTCAGGCCCAGGCTGGAGAAGTTATCAACCGCTTCGCCGTTGGATTTGCTAGGGAAAACGGTGCCGCCGTAAGAACCGTAGTTCGTTGCGGTTGCAGCGGTAGCACCGTTAGTGCCGCCACCCGAATCCAGCTTCACGCCCAACAAACCAATCGCATCAATACCGAAGCCGACAGTGCCTTGGGTGTAACCGGAGGTGAAACGCAGGTCGAAGCCTTGGCCCCATTCTTCGTTTTTGTTCGGGACGTTGCCGGTACCGTCACGGTAGTCCTGGTTGATGTAGAAGTTACGCAGTCCCAAAGTAGCCTTGCTGTCTTCGATGAAACCGGCGGCGCTTGCCTGTTGCGCCAAAACCCCTACGGCCACAGCCAGGGCCAGGGTGGACTTGTTCATTGTTTCGCTCCTATCGTTTTCTAATTTTTTGGTCCGAGGTCGAATGCCCCGGATCCTTGATTCGTATGACGTGCACCACGAACCCGCAGTGAATACTTGCCCCTGAAAATCAGGGCGGCGCAGCATACCCGTTCATAAAACCGAAATGAATCGCTCGATCCTTATTTATATCTAGATCGAATATATATCGTCGTACGATGTCCGACCAGAACATATCGGCAATCAAACCGATTCCTGTAGGCGTGGTGATCGGAGGGCGGAACAGGTGTGAACGAGAGTGTTGCGGGGGCCTGTGGTTCAGGTGGGGCTACTGTAGGCGTTTGCGTAAAAATCTAAAAAGAATAAAAAATCATCGATATTTGCTTTTATGGAATAAAAACCCGAGCCCCAAAAAAAGCCCCGTCCGCAGACGAGGCTTCTTTCACAACTACGCCTTACTTGAAGGCGTAGGTGTAGTTGAAGATCAAGCGAGTCTGGTCTTCATCAACAAGGGTGGTGCCGTCGCCACGATAAGTACCGTGACGCAAAGTTGTACCGAACCCTTTCAGCACGCCCGTTTGAATCACGTAATCGATACGTGCGTCGGTCTCATGCTCGCTAAGGTCTTTACCGCCGTTGACATCCTTGATGTCTTGACCATTCAGGTAAGCAATCGAAGCTTTCAGACCGGGTACGCCCAGCGAGGCGAAGTCATAGGAGTACTGACCGTACGAGGTGTTCTCACCGGCACGGATGAAGCTACCCACAGTAGCGTCGGTGAACGAGTAGAAGCTCGCACCGCCCGCACCTTCTGGGCGACCGTTGCTATCGACAACGGCACCCTGGTTCAGGAAGACAAAGCCGCCGTCATCGTTGACACGCTGATGCCCGAGCAGAAACGCGTGGCCACCCAGGGTGTAGGTGAACGTGGCGCTCCAGGTCTTGTTATCGACCTCACCCTTGTTCTTGGCGAAACCACCGTTGTTGTTGAACTGGTAGCCAGCCTGGCCGCTGGAGTTCTTGCCGTCGGAGCTGCTGTCGAAATAGCGAAGATCGGTCTTGAACGATTGGTTCGGGGCGATCGGGTAAACGTGAACCAGGCCGAGGAAGTTCTGCTTGTAGAAATCTTCCAGGTTCGCGTAGTAGTACTGCAGCAACAAGTCTTTGGTGACCTTCCAGTCAGCACCGGCGTAACGGAACTGATTGCTGTCCTGAGTAGCGCCATTCACAGACAGACCAGTGCTGTTGGAGGAAGCACGACCGGTCGCATGTTCGAGTTGACCTACGTTGAAGGTGACGTTGTCGATTTCCTTCGAAGTGATGGTGCCGCCTTCAAAGGTTTGTGGCAGCACGCGACTGTCGTTGGCGATCAGGATCGGCATGTTGGGCTGCAGAGCGCCACCGTAGTGGGCCTCGGTCTTCGAGAAGCGTCCCTTAACATTACCGGCCAAGCGGCTCCACTCATCAGTCGCCGAACCGTCGGTATCGCTCGGGCTGAACGTGTTGGCGTTCGGGTGATGGCCCTTGCCACCGTCCAGATGGATCCCGACCAGCGCCTGAGCGTCGATACCGAAGCCGACTGTGCCTGGCGTGAAACCGGACTGGAAGTCGAACTTCAGGCCTTCAGCGGCCTCTCGCTGTCTGTTACCAGCATTACTAGGAGCGGTGCTAGTAGAACCTTCACGTTTATCGGAATCGAAATAATAGGTACGCGAACTGACGGAAGCCTTGCTGTCTTCGATGAAACCCGCGGCGCCTGCCTGCTGCGCCAACACACCTACGGCCACGGCCACAGCCAAGGTCGACTTGTTCATTGTTTAAACTCCTCTCGTCTCTAATTCTTGTAGTCCTGGTCCCGAATCAATTGCCCGGAATCCTAAGATGCGCGATTAGCGCCAGAGCGTGACTCACAAGTCAATCGTAACTTTGTGTGTCTACGACCATAGTCTAATCCCCGTTTTTTTGGTCCTTGCAAGGTCATGCGTTCGTCATAAACCTGAAAAGAATGGGTGGATTCTTTTCTCATACCCTTTAGGAATTTCGCTCACCCATTAGGGTAGAGCAGCCTACCCATAAGCTAATTCCTAAATGGTATTTATTAGCCGTTTTTTAGATCGATTAGGTTTGGAAGCAATTCCGCAACAAAACCTATCGAAAAGGCCCTCGCCATGACGACCAAACGCGCACTATCCAGTCCATTTGTTACAGTTTGTGTGTCGCTGTTTTTTTCTTTTTCAGCTCACGCGGCGAACCTCACGGTCGGCTACCAGACCGGTATCGACCCCAGCAAAGTGCCTCAGGCGGATGGCCTCTACGAAAAAACCATCGGCGAGAAGATCGATTGGCGGCGTTTCAACAGTGGACCGGAAGTGGTGACTGCGATTGCGTCCGGCGATGTGCAGATCGGCAATCTCGGCTCGAGCCCGCTGGCAGCCGCCGCTTCACGCAATCTTCCCATCGTCGCGTTCATCGTCTCCGCACAGATCAATGCGGCCGAAGCGTTGGTGGTGCGCAACGGCAGTGGCATCGAAAAACCGCAAGATCTGATCGGCAAGACCATCGCCACGCCGTTCGTTTCGACCTCTCACTACAGCCTGCTGGGTGCGCTGAAGCACTGGGGCCTGGATGCGTCGAAAGTCAAAGTGGTGAACCTGCAACCGGCGGAAATCGCCGCTGCGTGGAAGCGTGGCGATATTGATGGCGCGTTCGTCTGGTCGCCCGCGCTGGGGGAAATTCGCAAGACCGGCAAGACCTTGACCGATGCCGCGCAGGTTGGCCAATGGGGAGCGCCGACCTTCGAAGTCTGGGTGGCGCGCAAGGATTACGCCGAGAAGCATCCGGAAGTCGTGGCCAAGTTCGCCAAGGTCACCCTGGACTCATTTGCCGACTATGCGGCACATAAAGACAGCTGGACCGCGGACTCCATACCGGTGCAGAAAATCGCCAAACTGACCGGTGCAAACGCCGCCGATGTCCCTGAGTTGCTGGCCGGCTCCGCCTTCCCGGATGCCAAGGCGCAACAGACCAGCGCGTTGCTGGACGGCGGCACGGCCAAGGCGATTGGTGAGACGGCGAAGTTCTTGAAGGAGCAAGGGAAGGTAGAAACGGTGCTGCCGGATTATTCGCCGTATGTCAGTGCGAAGTTCGTGCAGGAGTAAGCGCAAAACACTGTGGCGAGGGGATTTATCCCCGTTGGGCTGCGAAGTGGCCCCAAAAATGGGACTGCTGCGCAGTCCAACGGGGCGGTGCGACGTTTCGCTAAATCCCCTCGCCACAACAGCCCTCGGTTACAGGGCTTTTTCGAAGATCTTCGAATTGCGCTGATAGTTGTACAGCGACGCCCGAGCCGACGGCAGACGATCAACGCTGCTCGGCGCGAAGCCACGCTCGCGGAACCAGTGGGCGGTGCGGGTAGTGAGGACGAACAGGGTTTTCAACCCTTGAGCCCGGGCGCGGGTTTCGATGCGCTCCAGCAATTCATCGCCGCGACCGCCATGACGGTACTCCGGGTTCACCGCCAGGCACGCCAGTTCACCGGCATCCGAATCGGCAATTTGATACAACGCCGCACAGGCGATGATCATGCCTTCACGCTCGACCACGCTGAACTGCTCGATTTCACGCTCAAGCACTTCGCGCGAACGCCGCACCAGAATGCCCTGCTCCTCCAGCGGACTGATCAAGTCCAGCAATCCGCCGACGTCTTCGATGGCCGCTTCGCGCACCACTTCGAATTGTTCCTGGGCCACCAGCGTACCGCCACCGTCGCGGGTGAAGAGTTCGGTCAGCAGCGCGCCGTCCTCGGCATAGCTGACGATATGGCTACGGGCCACGCCGCCACGGCAGGCTTCAGCCGCGGCATCGAGCAGCTCCGCCTGGTAATTGCTGCCCAGACGCTGCAGATGCGCCGGCACCTGTTGCGGACGCAGCTCACGAACCAGTCGCCCGTGTTCATCGATCAAACCTTCTTCAGCACCGAACAGCAGCAGCTTGTCCGCGCCCAGGTCGATGGCCGCGCGGGTGGCGACGTCTTCGCAGGCGAGGTTGAAGGTTTCACCGGTCGGCGAGTAGCCCAATGGCGACAGCAGCACGATGGAGCGCTCGTCCAGCAGGCGATTGATGCCCTTGCGGTCGACCCGGCGCACTTCGCCGGTGTGGTGATAATCGACGCCTTCGAGCACGCCGATCGGCCGTGCCGTCACCAGGTTGCCGCTGGCCACCCGCAGGCGCGAGCCCTGCATGGGCGATGACGCCATGTCCATCGACAGCCGCGCTTCGATGGCGATGCGCAGTTGGCCAACGGCATCGATCACGCATTCCAGGGTCGCGGCATCGGTGATGCGCATGCCGTGATGGTAATGCGGGGTCAGGCCGCGGGCGGCGAGGCGTGCTTCGATCTGCGGGCGGGAACCGTGAACCAACACCAGTCGCACGCCCAGGCTGTGCAACAGCACCAGGTCATGGACGATATTGCCGAAGTTGGGGTGTTCAACGCCGTCGCCAGGAAGCATGACGACAAAGGTGCAATCGCGGTGGGCGTTGATGTAAGGCGAAGCGTGACGAAGCCAATTGACGTATTCGGGCATGAACCTGGGCCTGTAATAAATAGCAGCCGAAAAAAGGGCGAAACAGAAAACGCACAGCGGGCTGATGGTTATCGTCGGAACAGGCTTGGCGACACGCGCGCTCTCCTCATGAATACGGGTTGGGGTACCGGCAATTTATACGGCCTGCCAGGCAATGCACAAACCTGTGGAAGCGAGCCTGCTCTCGAAGGCGGAGTTACAGCCGAAATCCATGCTGCCTGACCCACCGCATTCGCGAGCAGGCTCGCTCCCACATTGATTGCGCTTAACCGTTTGGCACCGATGTTTGGGCCGGTGTCAGGCAGTAATGTTCAATCAACTGACGTAATAGATGCACCGTAGGCTGCAAACGTGACATTTCAAGGAATTCCCCCGGTTGGTGGGCGCAGGCAATATCTCCTGGACCGAGCACCAGCGTTTCGCAGCCAAGTCGCTGAAGATAAGGCGCTTCGGTCCCAAACGCTACCGCTTCGGCACTGTGGCCGGTCAGCTTTTCGGCGATCCGCACCAGTTCCGAGTCTTCAGCCTGCTCGAACGGCGGCACGGCGGGAAACAGCGGCGCGTAATCAATCTTGACCTGATGCCGCTCGGCAATCGGCATGAGCTTCTGCAGGATCTCGGCACGCAGGACCTTGGGGTCCATGCCCGGCAGGGGGCGCAGGTCGAATTCCAGCGAACATTGGCCGCAGATGCGGTTCGGGTTGTCACCGCCATGGATGCAGCCGAAATTCAGGGTCGGGGTCGGTACGCTGAATTGTGGATTGCGGAATTCGCGCTGCCACAGCAGACGCAGGCCGCGCAGTTCGCCGATGGCATCGTGCATGGCTTCCAGGGCGCTGTGCCCCAGGCGCGGGTCCGAGGAATGCCCGCTCTGCCCGAGGATATCGATGCGCTCCATCATGATGCCTTTGTGCATGCGAATCGGCTTGAGGCCGGTCGGTTCGCCGATCACAGCGGCGCGTCCCAGCGGTCGCCCCGCCTCAGCCAGCGCCCGGGCACCGGACATCGAACTTTCTTCATCGCAGGTGGCGAGGATCAACAGCGGTTGCTTGAACGGTTGATCGAGCAGCGGTTTGACCGCTTCGATGGCCAGGGCGAAAAAGCTCTTCATGTCGCAAACGCCCAAGCCAACCCAGCGACCGTCGACTTCGGTGAGCTTCAATGGGTCGGTCTGCCACAGCGCGCCGTCGAACGGCACCGTGTCGCTGTGACCGGCCAGCACCAGACCACCCGGGCCACTGCCAAAACTGGCCAGCAAGTTGAACTTACCAGGGCTGACCTGCTGGATGTCGCAGGCAAATCCCAGGTCGCCAAGCCACGCGGCCAGCAGGTCGATCACCGGGCGATTGGATTGATCGAGGCTCGCCTGGGTGCAACTGACGGACGGTGCAGCAATCAGTGCAGCGAACTGATCTTTCATGGACGGCAAAGGCATCGCTGGCTCCAGCTCCCGAATTGAAGTCCATCATAGAGCCATCTTGCGACAGGAATAAACCGTCGCGGCGCGTTGGTTTGACCAGTGCTGTACACTGCACGACCTTGGCAGCCACACATTCCCCCGGCTGCGCTCCCGATCCTGGATTTTCCGGCCATGCAGAAAGAAACCGAAATCAAACTCCGCGTCAGCCGCGAAACCCTCGCCGCCCTGCGCGAGCACCCTTTACTGAAAAAACGCAACAAAAGTGGCTGGGAACGCCGTGAGTTGATGAACCAGTACTTCGACACGCCTGAGCGCGACCTGGCCCGTGCCAAAGTGGCCTTGCGCCTGCGCAAGGATGGCGAAGACGTGATTCAGACCCTCAAGACCCGTGGCCAGAGCGTCGCCGGTTTGTCCGAGCGTCACGAGTACGATTGGAACCTGCCCAAAGCCAAGCTGGACGTGAAGAAGCTTGACGGCGAATGCTGGCCTGAAGCCTTGGCCGAGCTGGACAAGAAAACCCTGAAGCCGATCTTCACCACCGATTTCGTCCGCGAGCGCGCCGAAATCGCCTGGGGCCGTGGCAAGACCAAAGTGGTCATCGAGGCCGCGTTGGACCTGGGTCACGTCGTGGTCGGCAAACAGAAAGAAGAAATCTGCGAGCTGGAGCTGGAGCTGCGCGAAGGCGAACCGGCCGCATTGCTGGAACTGGCCGCAGAACTGGCCGAGAAACTGGCGCTGATGCCGTGTGATATCAGCAAGGCCGAGCGCGGCTATCGCCTGTATGACGCCAACAGCTACTCGTTGAGCCTGCCGGCACCGCAACTCACTGCCGAAACACCGCTGGATGATGCCTTCGCCGCACTGTGCTGGCATTTGCTGGGCAGCAGTCAGCGTCTGGCCGAGCAATATCGCTTCAACGGCCACTGGCGCCTGCTGCAAGACTGGGTGGAAAGCCTCGCCGAACTGCGCGCGCTGGTCAGCAGCCTCGGCCAGGCCGCGCCACGTCAATCGACCCATGACCTGCGCGTCGCGCTGGATGCCTTGCTCGAAGACTGGCGTCCGCTGGTTCAGGCTGGCGTGGAGGATGAAGACGTGCGCAAAGCCGCGCCGGAGCAGTTCCTCGAAGAACTCGAAGACCCGCGCTGGGGCTTGTTCTCGCTAAACACGTCGCGTTGGTTGCTGGCCCGCACCTGGACCGCCGACCGCAACACCCGTGGCAACCGCCAGGGCGCCGCGCAACTGGGCAGCTGGTTGCCGCGCCTGCTGGGAGAAGAAGCCAATTCGCTCCAGTTGCAGCGTTATCAGCAGCAACCGGAAGACCTGGCCGAGCAACTGCCGCGCATCGAACGCATCCAGGCCTGGCTGCACCATGCGCGCAACGTGCTGGACATCCCGGAAATGGATCGCCTGTATGGCGAGCTGAACAAACTGGCGCAACTGGCCAACGAGCCGATCACCGACGAAGCCCTGGATGCGCGTAAGCAGCAGGCGATTGCGGTGTATCAGAACCGTGCCTGGAAGATGCTTCTGCGTCTGTAATACCGCCTTCGCGAGCAGGCTCGCTCCCACATTGAAATGCGTTCTCCTGTGGGAGCGAGCCTGCTCGCGAAGAGGCCAGCACATTCACCGCAAATCTCAAACCGGCAAACTCGTCGTGGACTTGATCTCCGACAATGCCACAATCGAGTTGACCTCCTGAATCCCCGGCACCATCGACAGCTTCTCGAAAAAGAAGCGTTCATACGCCTCGATGTCCGCCGCCACAATCCGCAGCATGAAATCCACCGCCCCCATCAGCACGTAACACTCCAGCACCTCGGGAAACCCGCGAATCGCCTCGGTGAATTCGGTGAAGTTCGAGCGTCCGTGGGCGTTGAGTTTGACCTGGGCGAAAATCTGCGTGTTCAGGCCGATTTTCTTACGGTCGAGCAAGGTCACCTGACCGCGAATGATCCCCTCTTCTTTCATCCGCTGGATTCGTCGCCAGCACGGCGACTGCGAAAGCCCCACCTGCTCGGCGATCTGCGCACTGGAGAGCGAAGCGTCCTCCTGCAGCAATGCCAGGATCTTGCGGTCGTAGCCGTCCAATTCGCTTTGCATAAAAAAACCTATAAAGGGTGGCCTGATGAATCATACGATTCAATACAATCGCAATTCAGCTCATCATAGATAAGAAATACCCGCCTTCGAATGTAAAACTTTCTCCAGTGATTTTGGAGAAGAGCCATGCCGCACCTGGAAGCCGTGAACACCCTGCCCGCCCGCGCCGATGTCTGGAATGTCGGTAACGCCCATTGCAGGGCTCATTACCAATTACTCGCCGAAGCCGAGCCCGATCTGCTGTGTCGCGCGCTCAACCTGTTCGCTTTGCAGTTCCTGACGCCGGAGCAGGTGCACGTGCAGCGCCAGGACGATCTGCTGGCGATCGACGTTGTCATCGATGGTTTGAGCTGGCACCGCGCCCAAGTGATCGCGGAAAAACTTCGCAACCTGATCAGCGTTTGCTCGGTGGATCTGCAAAGCGCTGATGCGGCCTGGGTTGAAACCGTCCAGGCGACCGGCTGAAAAACGCCGATACGGCTTCGTCGGGTAGTGGCCCAACGGTCTGTGGCGCCACGTCTATCCTTTGCGCACTGTTGTTCTAAAGGAGCCCGCATGTCCGTTCAACTCGCCATTCAGGACCGCTGGCTGGATCTCAATGATGTGCTGCGTGAGCTGGTCGCCCAGGGCTTTATCAGCCAGGATGCGGCCGAGCACGCGCTCAATGCCCGTCGCCGCCACGCCGCCCATGGCCAGATGCACCCCCTGGAGTTCATCGCCAGCCAACAGCTGGAGGATCTCAGCCGCCCCGGCAAGCACCTCGACCTGGAAAACCTGACCCTTTGGTTGTCCCAACAGGCAGGCCAGCCTTACCTGCGTATCGACCCGCTGAAAATCAACGTGGCGGCCGTGACACCGCTCATGTCCTATGCCTTCGCCCAGCGCCACAAGATTCTTGCGGTATCCATCGACCGCGACGCCGTGACCGTTGCGAGCGCGCAACCCTACGTCAACGGCTGGGAAGCGGACCTGACCCATGTGCTGAAGTTGCCGATCAAGCGCGTGGTGGCCAACCCGGTGGACATCCAGCGCTTCAGCGTGGAGTTTTTCCGCCTGGCCAAATCGGTCACGGGGGCGAGCAACGCCGATCAGCAGACCAGCACCTTGGGTAACTTCGAACAGCTGCTCAATCTCGGCGCCAGCGATCAGGAGCCGGATGCCAATGACGCGCATATCGTCAACATTGTCGACTGGCTATTCCAGTACGCCTTTCAACAGCGTGCCAGCGATATCCACATCGAACCCCGGCGCGAACAAGGCACCGTGCGCTTTCGCATCGACGGCGTACTGCACAACGTCTATCAATTCCCGCCGCAGGTGACCATGGCCATCGTCAGCCGCCTGAAAAGCCTGGGACGGATGAACGTTGCGGAGAAACGCAAACCCCAGGATGGCCGGGTCAAGACCAAGACCCCGGACGGCGGCGAAGTCGAATTGCGGCTGTCGACCCTGCCGACGGCCTTTGGCGAAAAAATGGTCATGCGGATCTTCGATCCCGAGGTGCTGCTCAAGGACTTCGATCAGCTTGGGTTTTCAGCCGACGACCTGCGACGCTGGCAGGACATGACCCGCCAGCCCAACGGCATCATCCTGGTTACAGGGCCGACGGGCTCCGGCAAGACCACCACGCTGTACACCACATTGAAGAAACTGGCGACGCCGGAGGTCAACCTCTGCACCATCGAAGACCCGATTGAAATGATCGAACCGGCGTTCAACCAGATGCAGGTCCAGCACAATATCGACCTGACCTTTGCTTCCGGGGTACGCGCGCTGATGCGGCAAGACCCGGACATCATCATGATCGGCGAGATCCGCGACCTCGAAACCGCCGAGATGGCGATCCAGGCCGCCCTCACCGGTCACCTGGTGCTGTCGACGCTGCACACCAACGATGCGCCGAGCGCCATCAGCCGCCTGCTGGAACTGGGCGTGCCGCACTACCTGATCAAAGCCACCGTGCTCGGGGTCATGGCCCAACGGCTGGTGCGAACCTTGTGCCCGCATTGCAAGGCCCCGCAAACCCTGGGCGAGGAAGACTGGCAAACCCTGACCCGGCCCTGGCAGGCGCCTCTGCCCACTCATGCCCAACGCGCCATCGGTTGCCTGGAATGCCGCGACACCGGCTATCACGGCCGCGCCGGGGTGTACGAAATCATGCAGTTGACCGATGGCGTGAAAGCGCTGATCAGTCCCGATACCGATTTGCTGGCGGTTCGGCGTCAGGCGTTCAAGGAGGGCATGCGCAGCTTGCGATTGTCGGGGGCGCAAAAGGTGGCGGCTGGCTTGACCACGGTCGAAGAGGTCCTGCGTGTGACGCCCCAGAGCGAGCAGAAGTAGGTGCGCGGTGATGGAACTCGATTGGGGGAATCGCTATCAAAGGCGGTAGTTTATCCAGTGGAGTTACTTTTTATGCGTCTCAAACTTGCTGTCGCTACCATCGCCCTGTTGTCCCTGCCTGTCGGTTCGGCGATGGCTGATAGCTTTTGGCGTAACGTTCTTACCTCCGGTGCGACCACCGGTTCGACCTACCTGACCTTCAAGGATCACAAGATGATCGTTGCAGCCCAGGACGATGCCGGCAGCTTCGTCGCCAGTGACGGCGGCATCCGCGGCCCGTATCTGGAAGCCGCGATGCAGAAAGTCCGCGCCGACAACCCGGGCCTGCAGGCCACGGACATGGAACTGGCGAACGCGATCCTGGCGAAGAATGCCGTGGCTTCGGAGTAATCTTCCAGCCAAACAAAAAATGCCGCTCACATGAGCGGCATTTTTTTGCCCTACGATAGCCCCCTGTGGGAGCGAGCCTGCTCGCGAAGGCGGTAGGTCAGTCGAAATCATCGTGACTGTTGCATCGCTTTCGCGAGCAGGCTCGCTCCCACAGGGGTTATGCGTGGCCGGGAGATCAGCGGTACTCATCCAGCGGCACACAGGCACAAAACAGATTCCGGTCGCCATACACATTGTCCACCCGGTTCACCGCTGGCCAGTACTTGTGGGCCTTGGTGTGAGCATCCGGAGTCACGCCTTGTTCGATGCTGTAGGGGCGCTCCCAGATCCCGGTGATATCGGCCAAGGTATGGGGCGCACGTTTGAGCGGGTTGTCCTCGGCCGGCCAGTTGCCGTTCTGCACCTCGGTAATTTCCGCGCGGATACTCAACATCGCGCCGATAAAGCGGTCCAGCTCCGCCTTCGATTCGCTTTCGGTCGGCTCGACCATCAGCGTACCCGGCACCGGGAACGACATGGTTGGCGCATGGAAGCCATAGTCCATCAGACGCTTGGCAACGTCTTCCTCGGTGATGCCGGTCAGTGTCTTGAGCGGTCGCAAATCAAGAATGCATTCGTGGGCCACCCGCTCGTTCCGCCCGGTGTAGAGCACGGGGAAAGCGCCGGACAAGTGCCGCGCCAGGTAATTCGCGGCGAGGATCGCCACCTCGCTGGCGTCGGCCAATTGCGGCCCCATCATGGCGATGTACATCCAACTGATCGGCAGAATGCTCGCGCTGCCCCACGGCGCCGCGCTGACGGCACCGTTCTGCGCCAGTGGCCCGTCGATCGGCACCACGGGGTGATTGGCCACGAACGGGGCCAGGTGCGCGCGCACGCCAATCGGTCCCATGCCCGGCCCGCCACCGCCATGGGGAATGCAGAAGGTTTTGTGCAAGTTCATGTGCGATACATCGGCGCCAATATCCGCCGGCCGCGCCAGGCCGACCTGAGCATTGAGGTTGGCGCCATCCATGTACACCTGACCGCCGTGGCTGTGGATAACTTCGCAGATTTCGCTGATGCCTTCCTCGTAAACGCCGTGTGTCGATGGATAGGTCGCCATCAGGCAAGCGAGTTTGTCGCCGGCCTGGGCAGCCTTTTCTTTCAGGTCATCCAGGTCGACGTTGCCGGCTTCGTCGCACTCGACAATCACCACACGCATCCCGGCCATCTGTGCCGAGGCCGGGTTGGTGCCGTGGGCCGACGACGGGATCAGGCAGATGTCCCGCTCGCCCTGCTGACGGCTCTCGTGGTATTTGCCGATCGCCAGCAGTCCCGCGTACTCGCCTTGGGCACCGGAGTTGGGCTGCATGCAGATCGCATCGAAGCCGGTGATCGCGCAGAGCCAGCGCTCCAGCTCTTCGATCATCAATGAATAACCGACCGCCTGCTCTTTCGGCGCGAACGGGTGCAGGTTGGCGAATTGCGGCCAGGTGATCGGGATCATCTCGCTGGTGGCATTGAGTTTCATGGTGCACGAGCCCAACGGGATCATCGACTGGTTGAGCGCCAGATCCTTGTTTTCCAGCTGCTTGAGGTAACGCAGCATCTCGGTTTCGCTGTGATGGGCGTTGAACACCGGATGGCGCAGGTAGGGCGTGGTTCTTTGCAGGGGGCCCGGGATTCCTGAAGCCAGCACCTCGGCATCGAGTTCTTCGACGCTCAGCCCATGATCGGCCCCCAGAAACACATCGAACAACCTGGCCACGGTGGATTCGTCACAGGTTTCGTCGAGGCTCAAGGCCAATTGCCCGCGCCCCAGAATGCGCACATTGATCTGCGCGGCCTGGGCGCTTTGGATGATCGCGGTCTGGGTGCCGCCGACGTCCAGGGTCAGGGTGTCGAAGAAGTGCTGGTTGAGGCGGGTGATGCCTTTGCGCTCAAGGCCTGTGGCGAGGATGCAGGTCAGTCGGTGCACACGCTGGGCAATGCGCTTGAGTCCTTCCGGGCCGTGGTAGACCGCGTAGAAGCTGGCAATGTTGGCCAACAACACTTGTGCGGTGCAAATGTTCGAGTTGGCCTTTTCCCGGCGAATATGTTGCTCGCGGGTTTGCAGGGCCATGCGCAGGGCGACGTTGCCGCGGGCATCCTTCGAGACACCGATGATCCGCCCGGGAATCGCCCGCTTGTATTCGTCACGGCTGGCAAAGAACGCCGCATGCGGTCCACCGTAGCCCATCGGTACGCCAAACCGCTGGGACGAGCCGAACACCACGTCGGCGCCCAACTCCCCCGGCGGCGTCAACAGCAGCAGGCTCAGCAGGTCGGCGGCAACGCACGCCAGCGCTTGCTGGGCATGCAGGTGATCGATCAACGGCCGCAAATCGCGGATCTCGCCGTGGGTGTCGGGATATTGCAATAGCGCACCGAACACCTGGTGCTGCTTCAAGTTTTCCACAGCGTCGATGATCAGCTCGAAGCCGAATCCTTCGGCCCGGGTCTGCACCACGGAAATGGTTTGCGGATGGCAGTTTTCATCGACAAAGAACAGATTGCTTTTCGACTTGGCGACCCGTTTGGCCAGGGCCATGGCTTCCGCCGCCGCGGTGGCTTCGTCCAGTAGCGAAGCGTTGGCCAGCTCCAGCCCCGTGAGATCGATAGTCAATTGCTGGAAATTCAGCAGCGCTTCGAGCCGCCCCTGGGCGATTTCCGGTTGATACGGTGTATAGGCGGTGTACCAACCGGGGTTTTCCAGCACGTTGCGCAGGATGACGGCCGGCGTGAGCGTGCCGTGATAACCCATGCCAATCAGGCTGGTCCAGACCTGGTTCTGCTCGGCATAGCCCCGCAGCTTGGCCAGCGCCGCTTCTTCATCGAGGGCCGGCGGTAGATCCAGAGCGCGGTTGAGGCGAATGCCCGGCGGCACCGTCTGTTCAATCAGCTCGACCCGGCTACCGAGGCCAAGGCTGTCGAGCATGGCCTGCTGCTCGGCGGCATCCGGCCCGAGGTGACGGCGAAGAAAGGCATTGGGGTCGCGTAACTGGCTCAAAGACGGCAACTGGGACATGACGGGCTCTCTCTTGACTGGCGCTCAACGTCGATGCAACACGGTCAAACCAGCATAGCAGCCGGTGCCAAGAGCGAGCCTTTGACAGAACCTGCTGACCCTTGTGGGAGCGAGCCTGCTCGCGAAGGCGGTTCAACAGGTGACATGGGTTTCGACTGTCCCACCGCTTTCGCGAGCAGGCTCGCTCCCACAACGATCATTCCGACAGGCAATAAAAAGCCCCGACAAGTCGGGGCTTTGGGATGACGCTAAAGGCTTACTCGCCAATGGCGGCCTTGTAACCGGCGGCATCGAGCAGCTTGTCCAGCTCAGCCTTGTCGCTTGGCTTGAGTTTGAAGATCCACGCGCCGTACGGGTCGGAGTTCAGCAGTTCAGGTGTACCGCTCAGGTCTTCGTTGACCGCGATCACTTCACCGGACACCGGGGAATAGATGTCGGATGCCGCTTTAACCGACTCCACCACACCGGCTTGATCACCAGCGCCGAAGACGTTTCCGACTTCGGTCAGCTCGACGAATACCACATCACCCAGCGCTTCCTGCGCGTGATCGCTGATGCCCACGGTGACGGTGCCATCGGCTTCCAGGCGTGCCCATTCGTGACTTTCGGCAAAACGCAGTTCGGCAGGGATATCGCTCATGTTCTGTGTCCTCGGGAAATTGTCAGCGGTCATTGCCGCCAGAAAGGTTAGATCAAGGTTTTGCCATGGCGTACGAAGGTCGGCTTGACCACTCGGACCGGGTACCACTTGCCACGGATTTCCACTTCGGCGCGGTCGGCAGTTGCCATCGGCACGCGCGCCAGTGCAATCGACTTGCTAAGCGTAGGAGAGAAACTACCACTGGTGATCTCCCCTTCGCCAACATCGGCGATACGGACCACTTGATGAGCGCGCAAAACCCCGCGTTCCTCAAGGACCAGACCGACCAATTTATGCTGTACGCCAGCAGCCTGTTCGGCTTCGAGCGCCGAGCGCCCGATGAACTGGCGGGCGGCCGGTTCCCAGGCAATGCTCCAGGCCATGTTGGAGGCCAGCGGTGAAACGTCTTGATGAATGTCCTGGCCGTACAGGTTCATGCCGGCTTCGACCCGCAGGGTATCCCGTGCGCCAAGACCGATCGGGGAAATGCCCGCCCCCACCAGATCGTTGAAGAATCCCGGCGCCTGATCGGCCGGCAGGATGATTTCCAGACCGTCTTCACCGGTGTAGCCGGTGCGCGCGATGAACCAGTCACCGTCAGGCTGACCTTCGAAGGGCTTGAGCAGCTGAATCAGATTGCCCCGGGATTGGTTCACCAGCTCCGCGACTTTTTGTCGGGCATGGGGACCTTGAATGGCCAGCATCGCCAACTCGGAACGTTCGCTGAGCTGTACGGCGAAGCCGTCGAGATGGGCTTGCATCCATGCCATGTCCTGATCGCGGGTCGAGGCGTTGACCACCAGTCGATAACCATCGTCCAGACGGTAGACGATCATGTCGTCGACGATGCCTCCGCGCTCATTGAGCATGGTGCTGTACAAGGCGCGGCCAGAACTGTGCAGGCGTTCGACGTCATTGGCCAGCAAATGCTGAAGCCAGGCCTTGGCCTGGGGGCCGCCGACATCGATCACGGTCATGTGGGATACATCGAAAACACCGCAATCGCGGCGCACCTCATGGTGCTCCTCGACCTGCGATCCATAATGCAGAGGCATATCCCAACCGCCAAAATCGACCATCTTCGCGCCGAGGGCGAGATGAAGGTCATACAGAGGCGTACGCTGTCCCATGGGTTTCTCCTTCCGGGCGTGGCGAAGGTGCGGGCGAGTGCTTTATCGAATGAAAGCCTTGAAACAAAAGGCTTCCAGCCGACTTCTACTACCTTGTCTGTCAGACGGACCGCACCGAATGCCGCGCATTGTAGCCGCAAGGTGTAGGACTGACACCTAGCTGTTTCGATGCGCTGAACGTCGGATCAATCCGATGACCGGTAGCAGACCGACCAAAACCAGGGTCAGTGCCGGCAACGACGCCCTCGCCCACTCACCCTCGCTGGTCATTTCGAAGATACGCACCGCCAGCGTGTCCCAGCCAAACGGGCGCATCAGAAGGGTCGCGGGCATTTCCTTGAGCACATCGACGAATACCAGCAGCGCTGCGCTCAACGAGCCCGGCAGCAACAACGGCAGATACACTTTGAAAAACAGTCGTGGCCCACTGACGCCAAGGCTACGTGCCGCTTCGGGCAAAGATGGCCGTATACGCGCCAGACTGCTTTCCAGCGGCCCGTAAGCCACCGCGATGAAGCGGACCAGATAGGCCAGCAGCAGCGCCGACAGACTGCCCAGCAACAAAGGTTTACCGGCGCCACCGAGCCAGCCGGAGAGCGGAATCACCAGCTCGCGGTCCAGGTAACTGAACGCCAGCATGATCGACACCGCCAGCACAGAACCGGGCAAGGCATAGCCAAGATTGGCCAGGCTGACCCCGGCGCGTATGCCTTGGGTCGGCGCCAGGCGTCGGGCAAACGCCAAAATCAGGGCAACGCTGACCGTGATCAGGGCGGCCATCCCCCCCAGGTACAAGGTATGGACGATCAGGCCGGCGTAACGCTCATCCAGATCGAAGCGCCCACGCTGCCAGAACCACGCCAACAGTTGAAGCATCGGAATGACGAAGGCACAAGCAAACACCAGACCGCACCAACCCGTGGCAAGCAGCGCCTTGAAGCCATGCAGGTGATACAGCGCCTTGACCCGCGGCCGCTCGTTACTTGCCCGATTGGCGCCACGGGCACGACGCTCGCCGTAAAGGACCACCATCACCACCAGCAGCAACAGGCTGGCCAGTTGCGCGGCGGTGGAGAGGCTGAAAAAACCGTACCAGGTCTTGTAGATCGCCGTGGTGAACGTGTCGAAGTTAAACACTGATACCGCGCCGAAATCCGCCAGGGTTTCCATCAGCGCCAACGCGACGCCGGCACCGATGGCGGGACGCGCCATGGGCATGGCCACCCGCCAGAACGCCTGCCATGGCGATTGCCCCAGCACCCGCGCAGCTTCCATCAGGCCTTTGCCTTGAGCCAGGAACGCGGTGCGTGCCAGCAGGTAAACGTAGGGATAGAACACCAGCACCAGGACCAGGATCACCCCGCCCGTGGAGCGTACGCGCGGCAAGCGCAGGCCCGTGCCGAACCACTCGCGCAGCAGGGTTTGCACGGGACCGGCGAAATCCAGCAGACCGACGAAGACAAAGGCCAGCACGTAGGCCGGAATCGCAAAAGGCAGCATCAACGCCCAGTCCAGCCAGCGCCGGCCAGGGAACTCGCAAAGGCTGGTGAGCCAGGCCAGGCTCACACCGAGAACGGTTACACCGACACCGACACCGAGCACCAAGGTCAGAGTATTGCCCAGCAGACGCGGCATCTGCGTATCCCAGAGGTGGGACCAGATCTGTTGATCGACGGCTTGCCAGGAAAGCAGCAAAACGCTCAGGGGCAGCAGGACCAGCGCAGCAATGGCGAAGACCAGGGGATACCAGCGGCGTTGGGCGGGGTGGGCCACAGGCTTAGTTCTCTACTTTCTAATGGATGTGATCGACACAATAGCGGTGCCTTCTGTAGGAGCGAGCTTGCTTGCGATGAACGTCAGGGCACCGCGGACTGCCAGGCACCCCGCGTTTCGTTGACGTTTTTCGCGAGCAATCGAGCGTCGACTGGCTGCTCCTACAGGGTCAGAGGCGACTGGCGCATAAACAAACGCCCCGCATAGGCGGGGCGCAGTATATCGGGCGACTTAGTTCCAGCCAGCCCGATCCATCATGCGAATCGCTTCAGCCTGGCGCTTGCCCGCCACTTCGACAGGCAAGGTATCGGCCACGAACTGGCCCCAGGCGGCCACCTCATCGGATGGTTTCACGGCAGGGTTAGCCGGGAACTCCTGGTTCACGTCAGCAAAGATTTTCTGCGCTTCGGGCGTGGTCATCCACTCTACCAGGGCCTTGGCGGCCTCCGGGTGCGGGGCATGTTTGGTCAGGCCGATGCCGGACAGGTTGACGTGTACGCCACGATCCGCCTGGTTTGGCCAGAACAGCTTCACCGGCAGGTCAGGTTTCTGTTTATGCAGGCGACCGTAATAGTAGGTGTTGACGATACCGACGTCGCACTGACCGGCACTGATGGCCTCCAGCACCGCAACGTCGTCGGAGAACACGTCGGTGGACAGGTTGTTGACCCAGCCCTTGAGGATCTTCTCGGTTTTCTCGGCGCCGTGGACTTCGATCATGGTGGCGGTCAGGGACTGGTTGTAGACCTTCTTCGCCGTGCGCAGGCACAGGCGCCCTTCCCAATTCTTGTCGGCCAGCGCCTCGTAGGTGGTCAATTCACCCGGTTTGACCCGGTCGGTGGAGTAAGCGATGGTCCGCGCCCGCAGGCTCAGTCCGGTCCAGGCGTGAGAGGCCGCCCGGTATTGTGTCGGGATGTTGGCGTCGATGGTTTTCGAGGTGAATGGCTGGAGGATGCCCATTTGCTCGGCCTGCCAGAGGTTACCGGCATCGACCGTCAGCAGCAGGTCGGCGGTGGCGTTCTCGCCTTCGGCCTTGATCCGCTGCATCAGCGGCGCTTCCTTGTCGGTGATGAACTTCACCTGCACGCCGGTTTTGGCGGTGTAGGCATCGAAGACCGGTTTGATCAGCTCGTCGATGCGCGAGGAGTAGACCACCACCTCGTCGGCGGCCTGAGCGGCAGTGCTGCCAATCAGGGTCAGGGCCAGTGCGGTCAGTAGACGCTTCGGTGCCAACATGGGAGCGGTCCCTCGATTGAAAAAATGAGGCCAAATGATAAGGACTCACATTTGCCTTCTCAATCGAACAGTTTGTGGAGGCGTTACCAGATGTTGCACAAGCAGGGGTGGGGGGGTGAATGTGTCGCCGCCTTCGCGAGCAGGCTGAACTGGCCTAATGATTTTGGACACTTCAATCGGGCGCTATGATGGCGCCCAA
>NZ_JABFMU010000044.1 GCF_013359695.1 Pseudomonas sp. C2B4 | reverse complement strand
ACGAGAACACCCGGTCGTAGGCGGTGAGGGACGCGTCGGTTTCGATCACCACATCGCCGACGTTGTCGACGTAGTAGGTATCGATACCTGCGCCACCAATCATGGTGTCGGCGCCGAGGCCACCGTCGAGGGTGTTGTTCTGATCGTTGCCGGTCAGGGTGTTATCGAGATTGTTGCCGGTACCGTTGAGGGCGGTGCCGGTCAGAATCAGGTTTTCGACATTGGCACTGAGTGTCCAGTTTACCGAGGCGCGCACGGTATCGATTTCGCTGGCCAGGGCACTGGTCTCGGTGACGGTGTCGCCGAGGTTGTCGACGATGTAGGTGTCATTGCCAAGACCGCCTTCCAGGTTATCGGCGCCGAGGCCACCGTCGAGAATGTTGTTGCCGTTGGTACCGACGATGCGGTTGTTCACGGCGTTGCCGGTGCCATTGAGGTTGGCGCTACCGGTCAACAGCAGGTTCTCGACGTTGGCGGCCAGGGTGTAGTCGATGGACGAGAACACCCGGTCGTAGGCAGTGAGGGACGAGTCAGTTTCGATCACCACGTCGCCGACGTTGTCGACGTAATAGGTGTCGACGCCGTCTCCACCGATCATGGTGTCGGCGCCGAGGCCACCATTGAGAGTGTTGTTCAGGTCATTGCCAATCAGCGTGTCATCAAAAGCCGAACCGATGGCGTTTTCGATTTTGGCGCCGAAAGCAATCGCCAATGCATCAGTAACATTCGTCTGGTGCGCGATATCGAGAAATGCTTTACCGATGGTGCTGAAAGCGCCTTCATTTAGGTTGATTCGTACTGATTGAAGCTGGTTGCTGCCATCGATAGTGTCGTTACCGCCTCCGTCCCAGATAGTCTCGAAAATTGATTGATCCGCAGCCCATTTGTAGACGGTGTCACCGGCTTGCCACAAATTGTTGGCGCCATACAGGCTTTGGATCGCGTATATGTCGAGCAACATCGGCGTCGTCGGTTCATAGGAGTACGCGTTGTTGTAACTCATGACAGTGTAAAAAACGCTGTCCATCGATGGGTCAAGAATCTGGTTGTTTGTCGCACTTGCAGAGAACGGATGCTTCAGGCCAAGTGCATGTCCGATCTCATGTACAAAGGTCAGGAAGTCATAAGTGCCTTTGACAGGATTGGGGTTGTTGGTTACCGGACCAATCCATACATCCCCGCCTCTTGGGCTGTTGTCTGGGTAATAGGCCCAGGCGGCCGTATCGGAGTCCATCGAGGAGTAACCACCAAAACGCAAGTCGCCGACGTTTGTACGGGTATCGCTGGTCAGGGTGAATTTGATATCTGCAACGGCGCTCCAGGTGCTTAGCGCATTGATGACCGCGTTTTGCTGTTCGGAGGTCAGCGAATAGGCATCAGTGTATTCATTTACGGGACTGTATTTTGTGGCGAAGTACGAAGTGGTTTCCGAAATGAAGCTGTAGCTGAGCTGGGTAGACCCGAAGGGACTCCAATCGTTGCCTAGCCAATAGGTGCCTGAGATGAGACTGTCGACGGCCTTGATGCCGGTCATCCACGAAGGAAAGCTAAAGGAGTAACTAGTAGGCGTAGGCATGCGAAATTCCTGAGTGCGCTGCGGTCCTTCCTGAATGCGACCGCTACAAAAGTTCGATTTTGCAACAAAATTGATACGCTTGGTATCATATGGCCACTATTTTCTGATTGCTGGCGTCAGATAACCGGCTCGGGGAAATGTATCGACGAGTAACGTAGAATTCTGAAGTGAGGCTCACTTCACACTGTCCAAGACAGGCCATCGATTTTCAGGACTTCTCATGACCACCCCAAGCCCTGCTCTTATCCGCGAAACCTTCCCCGTCGGCCCTTTGCAGTGCAATTGCACGATCATTGGCGACCCAATCACTAAAAAGGCTATCGTCGTTGATCCGGGTGGCAATCATGAATTGATCCTGGCCCGCCTCGATGCTCTCGGCTTGAAGGTGGTCAGCATCGTTCATACCCATGCGCATCTCGATCACTTCCTGGCATCCGGTCAATTGAAAGAGAAAACCGGCGCCACCCTGCACTTGCACAAGGAAGATCAATTTCTCTGGGATAACCTGGAGATGCAGTGCCAGATGTTCGGTGTTCCCTACACGCCCGTACCGTCACCCGATCGCTGGCTGGCCGATGACGAAGAACTGGCCTGTGGTTGCGGTGTGGCATTGCACACGCCGGGTCATACGCCGGGTTCCATGAGCTTCTGGTTTTCCGAGGCCAAGCTGCTGATTGCCGGTGACACACTGTTTCGTCGTGGAGTAGGGCGCACGGATTTGTGGGGTGGCGATCAGGCGACCATCGTGCGTTCGATCAAGCAGCGCCTGTATACCCTCGACGAAGAGGCAATTGTTGTGGCCGGACACGGTCCCGACACCCGTCTGGGTGACGAGATGCGCGAGAATCCCTTTGTTCGGGCCTGATTTGTAACTCGCGGAATTTTCGTCTGCCAAAACGTTCCAACGCCCGCAATGGTTCGATGCTTGCGTCCGTTGCACCACAGAATGCAAAAAAGTAGGAGCTCCTCATGTTCACCACGCGTCGTTTGATTATTGTTGCTACTGCCGTGGCGCTGTTGTCCGGTTGTGCATCACCCAACCCCTACGACAACCAGGGCCAGGCCGATGGCGGCTCCACGGGCATGAGCAAAACTGCCAAATACGGTGGGCTAGGCGCTCTGGCCGGTGCCCTGGCCGGTGCCGCCATCGACCACAACAACCGTGGCAAAGGCGCACTGATCGGCGCTGCAGTGGTGGGTGCTTCCGCCGCGGGTTACGGCTACTACGCCGACCAGCAGGAGAAAAAACTGCGGGCCAGCATGGCCAACACGGGCGTTGAAGTTCAGCGCCAGGGTGATCAGATCAAGCTGATCATGCCGGGCAACATCACGTTCGCCACCGATTCGGCGAACATCGCATCCAGCTTTTACCAGCCGCTGAATAACCTGGCCGGCTCGCTGAAAGAGTTCAATCAGAACCAGATCGAAATCGTCGGTTACACCGACAGCACCGGCAGCCGTCAGCACAACATGGACCTGTCCCAGCGTCGGGCCCAGAGCGTCGCGACTTACCTGACCTCGCAAGGTGTGAGCGGTACTAACCTCAGCGCCCGTGGCGCCGGTCCGGATAACCCGGTAGCCAGCAACGCTGACGTCAATGGCCGTGCGCAGAACCGCCGTGTCGAGGTCAATCTCAAGGCGATTCCGGGCCAGGAGTATGGTGGCCAGCAGCAAGGCAATGTTCAGCAGTACCCTTGATTGCCTGACTGAACCCCAGGTGTAAAAAAAGCCCGATTCTCAACCGATCGGGCTTTTTTATCGTCAGTTCCGGCCTCTTCGCGGGCAAGCGCGCTCACAGGGATTAAGGTCGTACACAAGATTTGTGCTTCATGCCAAACCTTGTGGGAGCGGGCTTGCCCGCGAAGAGGCCCTGACAGATAGCGAAGATATCGGGTCAGTAACAAAAAGCCCCCGGACAATCACTTGTCCGGGGGCTTTTTGATTGCCCGAAACCTGCTTACTTCTTCAGGCCGTAATGCTCATCGAGCATGCCCGGGGCGTTCGGGGCTTTGGGTGCGTAGTCGCGCGGTGGTTCCTGGTTGCGCGGTGGCGTCAGGCGTTCCCGTGGAGCCTGTGCCGCGTCGGCGTGCAGCGAAGCCAGCAAGCGTTGGCGGGTCTGCTCGTCCAGGGCCAGACGGTTGGCACCCTCGGCGAGATGATCCTGCACTTCCTGATAGCTCTGAGTCAGTTTCTTGACCAGGGTCGCCGTGCTGTTGAAGTGGGTAACCACCTCGTTCTGATAACTGTCGAAACGCTCCTGAATATCGTCCAGCTGACGTTGCGTGCTGCTAGGCGCGGCATTCGGCGCAAGGCGAGCGATCAGGAATCCAATGGCGACACCCACAACCAGGGCAAGAGTCGGTAACAACCAAACTAAGAGCGAGTGTTCCACGAGTCCTTCCTCTATAAACGGCTTTGCTTTACGTTAACGGCTCGAACCTGCGCTGTATACCGCGATTCACTCGTAATAGACAGCCGCAGACAATTTGCTAGACGAGTCGACCCGATTCGAGGTCACGGAGTTCCTTCCTTGCTTATGCGCGAAACCCCTGTAGTGATTGAAGGCCCGGTAGGGCAATTGGAAGCACTTTACCTGGATAACGATCAGAGCCGCGGCATCGCGCTGATTTGCCATCCAAACCCGGTACAGGGCGGCACAATGCTCAACAAGGTGGTGTCGACCCTGCAACGTACCGCCCGCGATGCGGGTTTGATCACCCTGCGTTTCAATTACCGAGGCGTTGGCGCCAGTGAAGGCTCCCACGACATGGGCACTGGCGAAGTCGATGATGCCCAGGCTGTGGCCGAATGGTTTCGGGCCAAACACCCGGATTTGCCCTTGACCCTTTTTGGTTTCTCCTTCGGCGGTTTTGTTGCGGCCAGTCTTGGTGGACGTCTGGAAGCGAAAGGCGAACAGGTCAAACACTTGTTCATGGTCGCACCCGCGGTCATGCGCCTGGGGGATCAGGATCAACTACCGCAACATGGCGATCTGACCCTGATCCAGCCGGAAACCGACGAAGTCATCGACCCGCAAGTCGTTTACCAATGGTCCGACAAGCTTGAACGTCCCCATGAGCTGCTGAAAGTGGCAGAATGCGGACACTTTTTTCATGGCAAGCTGACCGATCTCAAGGATCTTATCCTGCCGCGTCTTTCGAATTGATTGCAGTCTGACAAGCGATTACCCATGACGACTCGTACCCGTATCCTCACCGGCATCACCACCACCGGCACGCCGCACCTGGGCAACTACGCTGGCGCCATCCGCCCGGCGATCGTCGCCAGCCGTGACAGCAATGCCGATTCGTTCTACTTCCTGGCCGACTACCACGCCCTCATCAAATGCGATGACCCGCTGCGCATCCAGCGCTCGCGCCTGGAAATCGCCGCGACCTGGCTGGCCGGTGGCCTGGATGTGGATCGCGTGACCTTCTACCGCCAGTCCGACATTCCGGAAATCCCCGAACTGACCTGGCTGCTGACTTGCGTCGCCGCCAAGGGCCTGCTCAACCGGGCCCACGCCTACAAGGCCTCGGTGGACAAGAACGTCGAGACCGGCGAAGACCCGGACGCTGGCATCACCATGGGCTTGTACAGCTATCCGGTGCTGATGGCCGCGGACATTCTGATGTTCAACGCGCACAAGGTGCCGGTCGGTCGTGACCAGATCCAGCACGTGGAAATGGCGCGGGATATCGGCCAGCGCTTCAACCATCTGTTCGGTCAGGGCAAAGAGTTCTTCACCATGCCCGAGGCGCTGATCGAAGAAAGCGTTGCCACGCTGCCGGGCCTGGATGGCCGCAAAATGTCGAAAAGCTACGACAACACCATTCCGTTGTTCAGCAGCGCCAAGGAACTGAAAGACGCGATTTCGCGGATTGTCACCGACTCCCGCGCACCGGGCGAAGCGAAAGATCCGGATAATTCGCACCTGTTCACCCTGTTCCAGGCGTTTGCTACCCCGGCGCAATCCGATGAATTCCGCAGCGAACTGTTGCAGGGCCTGGGTTGGGGCGAGGCGAAGAATCGTCTGTTCCAGTTGCTGGACAACGAGCTGGGTGAATCCCGTGAGCGTTATCACCAACTGATCGAGCGTCCGGCAGATCTGGAAGACATCCTGCAACACGGCGCGAAAAAGGCCCGTGCAGTGGCGACACCGTTCCTGAACGAACTGCGCGAGGCGGTGGGCCTGCGTTCTTTCGTCGCCCAGACGCAAGTGGCGGCGACTACCAAGAAGAAGGCAGCGAAAGCCGCGCGTTTTGTCAGCTTCCGTGAAGACGACGGCAGTTTCCGCTTCCGCCTGCTGGCCGCCGACGGCGAGCAACTGTTGCTGTCACGCAACTTTGCCGACGGCAAAACCGCCGGACAAGTGACCAAGCAGCTGCAATCGGGTCAGCCACTGGATGTGCGCAAAGAGGACCTGAGTTTCAGCGTCTGGCTGGAAGGCGAGTGCGTTGCCGATAGCCCGGCTTTCGCTGACAGCGCCGCCCGCGATGCAGCCGTCGAGGCACTGCGGATTGCTCTGACGCCGATTCAGGAATAATCAACGGCTCGGCCCGACCAAGGGCTGATTGCCATTCCCACGGGCCATCGCTACAGTGACGGCCCGTTTTTGTTGCCTTGCTAACGAATTATGACGCCCCTAGAACGATATCAAGCTGATCTGAAACGCCCGGAGTTCTTCCATGACGCCGCGCAGGAAACCGCCGTGCGTCATTTGCAGCGCCTTTACGACGACCTGGTCGCGGCCGAGCAGAACAAGCCGGGCCTGCTGGGCAAACTGTTTGGCAAGAAAGATCAGGCGCCGGTCAAGGGCCTGTACTTCTGGGGCGGCGTAGGTCGCGGCAAGACTTACCTGGTCGACACCTTCTTCGAAGCGCTACCGTTCAAGGAAAAGTCCCGTACTCACTTCCACCGCTTCATGAAGCGCGTGCACGAAGAGATGAAAACCCTGGGGGGCGAGAAAAACCCGCTGACCATTATTGCCAAGCGATTCGCTACCGAAGCCCGGGTGATCTGCTTCGATGAGTTCTTCGTCTCCGACATTACCGACGCCATGATCCTCGGCACCCTGATGGAAGAGCTGTTCAAGAACGGCGTGACCCTGGTCGCCACCTCGAACATCGTACCGGACGGCCTTTACAAGGACGGCCTGCAACGCGCGCGCTTCCTGCCGGCCATTGCGCTGATCAAGCAGAACACCGAGATCGTCAACGTCGACAGTGGCGTCGATTATCGCCTGCGTCACCTCGAACAAGCCGAGTTGTTCCACTTCCCGCTGGACGAAGCGTCCCACGAAAGCCTGCGCAAGAGCTTTCGCGCGCTGACGCCGGAATGCACGGCCGCTATCGAAAACGATGTGCTGATGATCGAAAACCGCGAAATTCGTGCTCTGCGCACTTGCGATGACGTGGCATGGTTCGACTTCCGCGAGCTCTGCGACGGCCCGCGCAGCCAGAACGACTACATCGAACTGGGCAAGATCTTCCACGCCGTGCTGCTCAGCGGTGTCGAGCAGATGAGCGTCACCACCGACGACATCGCCCGACGCTTCATCAACATGGTCGACGAATTCTACGACCGTAACGTGAAGTTGATCATTTCTGCTGAAGTCGAGCTCAAGGACCTCTACACCGGTGGTCGCCTGAACTTCGAGTTCCAGCGCACGCTCAGTCGTCTGCTGGAAATGCAGTCCCATGAATTCCTGGCTCGGGCGCATAAGCCGTAGGATCGTTCGGGAAATGAAAAAGGCCTGCGACTGCAGGCCTTTTTTTGCGCTACAGGTTTACCGTAATTCCTGTGGGAGCGAGCCTGCTCGCGAAAGCGGTGGGTCAGTCACATTAGTGCTGGATGTGCCGACGTCATCGCGAGCAGGCTCGCTCCCACAGGTTTTTGTGTCAATGATGAAGAACCATGTCGCTACCGAGATAGCGCGGCAGTTCATCTTGACGTTGGCAGCCAATGAGCAGCCATAGCAGAGTCCGCGCTTTTCGCGGGCAGAGAAATCCAGCCATCGAGGCACCCTTGCTGATCAAATCCATCTCCCCTCCGCTGAAACCGTAGGTTGCCCTTGCAGTTGAGCCGGAGCCCGTTCGAGTGGCAATGATCACAGGGATTTTTCTGGCGATTTTTTCAATCACTTTCGCCCAGCTCTGCGAGACATGACCGGCACCGAACCCGGCGATCACCAGCCCGTCGTATCCGAGCGCGAGGATGTTTTCGAGTAACAAGGTATCGGCGGAAAGTGAGGCCTCAAGCATCGCCACTTTCTGTGAGGTTTTTTGCGGTAGGGGTAACACCGCGCGATGCCGCGGTGGGCGAAGATAATGAACGCGATCTTCGAGCAGCAGGCCGATGGGTCCCGTGACGGGCGAGGAAAACGCCTGCAACGCCAACGAATCGGTTTTACGCACGTTGGAGGCATGATGAATCTGCCCGTTCATCACGACCTGAACACCACGCTGTTGGCTGTGATGCGCTAGGGCGACGCGGCACGCATCCAGCAGATTCGCCGGTCCATCGCCTCCTGGTTGTGCTGCCGAACGCATGGCACCGGTCAGTACCAACGGGATGTCGTGTGGCCACAAATACTCAAAAAACGATGCGACCTCTTCCAAGGTGTCGGTCCCTTGAATGATCACGACACCAACGGCGCCTTGCTTGGCCTGAAACTTTGCCCAGCACAACACACTCAGCAAAAACTCGAAGTCCAGCGAAGCACTGGGCAGCATGCCCAAGGTTTCAACGGTTACGCGGGCCAGCGTAGTCAATTCCGGTATGGCGGTGAGCAAGGTCTCGCCGCTGACGGTCGGAATAACACCTTCACCGGCATTCCTCGCTTGCATGCATACCGTACCGCCGAGCGCTGCGACGGCCAGTTTGGGCAGGTCCATGTGGTACCTCGCTTGTTATTGACGAAAAGATGGCTGTATCCGCAATTGAGGTTGCGTTACAGCCGAATGGCTGGAGTCGTTAATCCGCGATCAGTAAACCGATCAGGGGTACGATCAATAGCGTGCTGATTGCCATCGACAGGACATTAGCGATGTAGGCGTGCATATCTGCGGGCAACTTCTTGGCAATCGCACTCGCCAGAGGTGGTGACAGCATTGCCCCCAATAGTGCGCTCGAGACCATGACTTGCCAGCTGCCGCCATAGGCCAGGATCGCCGCGGGCACCACAGATACCAACGGGATGTAAGTGGGATACCAGCCACATAACATCCATTGTCGACGCCAGATCAGCACCCCGATTGCCGAAGCCAATGCTTGTGCGCCAATGATGTGCAACAGCAGCCCCGAGCCGTATGCCGGACTCAGGGGGTTTAAGTTGTAGGCCAGTAGTGCACCCAGTATCAGGCCAAGGCTGGCTAGCTCATTGCCAAAAAACGGTGCTTCGGAGAAGTCCGCCAGGATCCGGCGCAGGTACCAGATAACACCATGATCCGGCGCCTTGGTAACGGCAGCCGCGGTCGACGCGGGGGGGGGGCTTGGGCTGCTCGGGCTTCACCAAATTCGGCCAGTAGCGGCAAAGTAGAAAAGCCACGATGCTGGCAACCGCCATGCCCAGCACATTGCCGATCACCGCAGGCAGGACCAGCGGCTCACACACGTAGTTGACGATCAACAGGCACAGCGGCGTGACGAGTACAGCCCCCATGATTGCGCCGTTGATAGTGACTTTCCAACCTCCACCAAACATCAGCACCATCGCAGCTGGCAGCGAGACAAATGCGACGAATGTGGGCTGCCAGGTTGTAGCTGTAACCGTCCAGCCCCACAGCAGATTGCTCAGGAGCAGTCCCAGCAGTGAACTGGTGACCAGCCAGGGCCAAAGTCCGGTTCCATAGGAGATGGCAAACCCTTGCCAGGATTTCCCCGTTCGATTCGCCCAGTAAGCCAGATAGGCGCCCGCCAGCAGGCCGACCGAGGCGAACTCGTGCTTGTAAAAAGCCACTTCGCTGATGTCGCCCAGCACCCAGCGCAACCAGGCACTCGGCTCGGGTAGCGCCGACACCATGTCGCCGTAGCCGGGCCAATGCGCTCCCCAGAAAGAGTGGTTGCGAAAAGAAATCCAGATAATCAGCAATGTCGCGGCGATCATTAGCAGGATGACTGCAGCATCAAAGGGCGATTTGCGGGATAGACGGTTTTTGTCGGTTGTAACATTCATGGATGTTTGCCTCCTGATTAGCGTGGGAGGCAGGGATGTTGTGTGTACCCAAGCATCTGATCGTAAAGATCGGCCCGGCGATCACGATGCAGGTCGTTCAGGCTGTTCCAGATAGGCGCACTGCGGGAGGTGGTCAGGTCGATATTGGCAAACAGGATTTCCTCCCTGTCTGCCGATGCCACGGCGCCAATTGGCCAGCCATTGGTTCCAGCAATCAACGAGCACCCCAGGTAGCGAGCGCCGCGTTCTTCACCGATCCGGCTGGCGGCGGCAATAAACACATTGTTGACGTGAGCCGCTGTCATCGTCAGATACGACGCCATGCACTTGCCCGCATCGTCGAACAGAGGTGCCGGTGTCCAAACCCAATTGTTAAGGCTACAAATGATATCTGCGCCTTGCTGGCTAAGGATTCGTGGCACCTCCGGGAACCAGATATCCCAGCAGATCAACATGCCGATACGGCCGATGGGTGTATCGAATACCGGGAAACCTTGATCGCCCGGTGTAAACCAGAGCTTCTCCAGATTCCACAGGTGAGCTTTGCGGTATTTACCGATGAATCCGTCGGGCCCGCACAGAACGCTGGTGTTGAACAGTCGCATACCGTCGCGTTCCGCCAAACCTGCGACAAGGTAAACGTTGTGTTTGCACGCGAAGTCGATCCAGAGCTGCACGCTCGACCCGCCGGGAACCGGCTCGGAATGGTCGAAAGCATTTTGTCGATTGCTGAAAAAATATCCGGTATTCGAGAGCTCAGGCAGAACAATCAGATTCGCACCACCTTTTACCGCTTCAAGCGCCAATTGCAGGCTGCGACGCCGGTTGTCTTCACATTTCTCAATGCCGACTTGTGGGTCGAATTGCACGACTGCTACACGAACAGGGCTTGTTGGCTCGCTCATTTCGATGACCTCTTTTTATTGTTTTACACGCTGTTTAATGACGTGCTCATAAGAGGAGAATCGGGAGCGGGTTGTAAGTCAGCTGCTTCCGTTTAGGTTGTAGTCCTTATCCCAAAATGATGGGCGAGATGCTTGATGGCACCGGGTAGCACACAGTAGAAGTGCGAGCCATGTACAGCGTGCATGGCTCTGGAGCGGGTATGTAGTCAGGATTTGAGTTGATAGTGCGGGTAATCATTCATGGAAAATCCACCGTTGAAGGTCGCGGCGGTTTTGTTGCATATATGAATGACCGCATCGATGGCTCCGCGGAAACAAGGTTCCGTCCAGCCAGCATCGACTGAAAATGATTCACCGGACAGATACAAACCTGAGATATGCGAAAAATCCCGGTTGTACTTCATCAAGCCCACAGCATCGTAGTAGGTGCCGGGTCGGTAAAGCTTTGCACACCCCAAGGCGTTTTTATCTGTGATCCAGCGCTGAACCACTGCCTGATCAATGCCTATGTAGGGAGAAATTCTCTCTTTAATGTTGGCGGAGTTCATAAGGATGCGATCCAACTCCTCAGCGCATTTGGATACCAGTTCCTTATCGTTGAACGAGGCAAGCTTGGTTGCGTCATCTTCCCAAGTGTAACTTAGGAGAATGCAGTCATAGCTGTAGTTGTCGTTGTAGCGGTAGGTGTAGATATCGTGGATAAAACTGTCGGTTACGATGGCTTGCGGGATGTTTTTGTTTTTCGAGAGAAATGATTTTTTCAGCGGTGCAAACACTTTGCAGCTGGTTTCCCAATGCGCTGTTTTGTACGCGTTGACTGTCTCAAAAGGCAGCATCTCCTGTGTGAAGTTTTCTAGCTGGATTCGAGTTTCTATCAGCCAGGAGGGTAACGTCATGATGACCGAATCGAAGTCTTCGAAACGTTCCTGGAGTTGACTGGGTTGGCTGTGTTTCCAGTTGAAATGAACGCGGATTTTCTGGTTGGCCAATTTCTCAAGTTTGGTGACGGATGAGTCGGTGAATAGTCCGCTGTTTCTCTCAACAAGATGTTGGTAAACGGACTGTCCGGTTTCCTCGGTGTTCAGGAACAACAGACACTCGTCCAGCGCGGCGAGGCCGATATAGCGGGGCCTATCGAAACTATGCCCCGCTGAGTCAAAAACGGTTTCGCTGTTGAGGTGTGGCGAATCCATAGGATCACCGTTTGAGTTCACCCGGCCATGGATCAACTGCAATTGGCTGCTGAATCCGAATATGGCGGTACGTAGGGGGTAAAGGCAGCAGACGTCGTAAAACGCTCCCCAACTACCGTCACCTATACCTATTGCATAAAAAATTGCAGATTCCTGCGCAGACATTCCCATGCCGCCGAAATCTCCGGGCGAGCGATCATCCCAAGTTTCCAGTGCTGGCATACTGACCAGATCGCGGAACGAAACACTTTCGTATTTCTCGACGATAGCGGCCCACATGGCTTCCCATTCCTGGCTGGCATAAATCTCTGCGATGTGTCGGGTCATGCGATCGGCGAAGGCTTTCCATTTCGCATAAACCCTCTGCAGTTCTTCACCGGGAGGTGGGGTCAGGCCATTCTCGTTTTTCCATATCAACATCTGCGGTTTCGATCCACCTCCCATGCTGCCTTCTCGAAGATAGATGCCGGTCGAACTGACCCATTGGCTTCCGGGGTTAGCGAAGTCTGAAAACGCCAAGTCAAACTGCTTGGCGTAGTAAGCCATCATCGACCGGCCTTCTGTGGGTGGCTCATCCGCCCGATTGAAAAAGGGCATACGCATTGCGCCCATTTCAAAGGGTGTATGACTTGCCGTAGAGTTGCGGCTACCAGGAACAGTCAGGTGCCTGCCGCCGATGCGTCTGGATTGTTCGATGAGGGTGAGATTGGTGAAGCCGCAGCGATAGAGTTCTCTGGCGGCTGTCAGCCCGGTTACCCCGGCGCCGATAATGCAGATTGTATGTTGCGGGTCGGTAGCCCTGGCGATTCCGTTTTCCTGTTCGACCAGCGTTCGATAGTCAAAGCACAAATCTGGTGGGTTAGGGAAACGTGCTGTCCATTTACTCGTAATCGAGCGCTTCTTTCGAATGCCATCGTGAGTCACGTATGAAGGGTAGTTGTAGCTTGATCCAATAGTCACTGTTGATCTTCCCTGATAAACCTAACGTTGATTACAGGGAAAGAGCTTGTTGTTTTTGGCGCTTAACTCACATAAGACAAATCGGCGTTGTGGCGTTCTTCATTCGTTCTTTGCTGTGGGAAAAGAAAGATCGAAAAGATTGATACCTGGATCAAGCAATGCGGCGATCCGACGTGCAAGCGATGGCAGCGACGCGTTCTATGGGTTAAACCGCGTCATCGCTCATCGCGAGCAAGCTTTGCTCCTACAAAAGCGCGGGATCTTATGCTGCCTGCTGAAACTGCTGCCGATACTGGTTCGGGGACAAGTCCGTGTGCTGGCGGAACAAGCGCGCAAAGAAGCTCGCATCGTCATAACCAACTTCATAGCTGATCGTCTTGATGCTCTTGCGGCTGCCGGACAGCAAGCCCTTGGCGGTTTCGATGCGCAGGCGTTGCAAGTAATGCAGCGGCTTGTCGCCGGTGGCAGTCTGGAAGCGACGCATGAAGTTGCGGATGCTCATGCCGTGTTCGCGAGCGACGTCTTCGAAGCGGAACTTGTCGGCGAAGTGCTCTTCGAGCCAGTGCTGGATCTGCAGGATGATCCCGTCCTGGTGCAGCTTTTGCCCGCCAAAGCCAATGCGTCCTGGCGAGTAGCTGCGTTGTACTTCATAGAGAATATCCCGGGCCACCGCCTGGGACACATTGGCGCCACAGAAACGCTCGATGAGGTAGATGTACAGATCGCATGCCGAGGTGGTGCCGCCGGCGCAATACAGGTTATCGGCATCGGTCAGGTGCTTGTCCTGATTGAGATGAACCCGGGGAAAGCGTTCGGCGAAGGTATTGAAGAAGCGCCAGTAGGTGGTCGCTTCCTTGCCGTCGAGCAGCCCGGCCTCGGCCAGCCAGAACACGCCCGAGGCTTCGCCACAGAGTACCGCGCCACGCGCATGTTGCTGACGCAGCCAGGGCAGGACTTGTGGGTATCGTTGGCACAGGGTTTCGAAGTCATCCCAAAATGCGGGAATGATGATGATGTCAGTGTTTTCCAGCCCGCCGTCCACCGGCATGATCACATCGCTGAAACTGTTTACCGGTTTGCCGTCAGGGCTGACCAGTCGGGTTTCGAAGGCCGGAACCAGGCCGTGACCCAATTGTTTGCCGTAGCGCAGGCTGGCGAGGTGGAAGAAATCCTTGGCTTGCATGAGGGTGGAAGCGAAAACCCGGTCGATCGCCAGGATGCTGACGCGCCGCAAGGGCGTGGAGGCTTGGTTAGACATAATTCAACTTTATTCTTATAGGGGAAAGTGGTCACCAGACGGCTGGATCGTCTTATTTTTTGTCTGATGTGTCCAGTGTCCTGTATCGGACACGGGGCTTAGTCTCTGAAGGTCAACCTCCTCTAAAAACAACGACAGGTGCCGCATGATCCCCAGAACCTTGTTCAGTTCCGAGCACGAACTTTTTCGCGACAGCGTGCGAACGTTTCTCGAAAAAGAGGCCGTGCCGTTCCATGGGCAATGGGAAAAACAAGGCTATATCGACCGTAAACTCTGGAACAAGGCAGGGGAGGCGGGGATGTTGTGCTCGCATTTGCCAGAAGAGTACGGCGGGCTGGGGGCTGACTTTCTCTATAGCGCGGTAGTGATTGAGGAAGTGGGGCGCCTGGGACTGACCGGCATCGGTTTCTCCCTGCATTCGGACATCGTTGCGCCTTACATCCTGCATTACGGTAGCGAAACGCTGAAACACAAATACCTGCCGAAGCTGGTCTCCGGCGAGATGGTCAGTGCCATCGCCATGACAGAACCGGGCGCCGGTTCCGATCTGCAAGGTGTGAAGACCACTGCCGTGCTGGATGGCGACGAGTATGTGATCAATGGTTCGAAAACCTTCATCACCAACGGTTTTCTAGCTGACCTGGTGATAGTCGTCGCCAAGACCGATCCGAAGGCCGGGGCGAAGGGCACCAGTCTGTTTCTGGTGGAGGCCGATACGCCGGGCTTCGACAAGGGCAAGCGCCTGGAGAAGGTCGGCATGAAGGCCCAGGATACCTCGGAGCTGTTCTTCCAGGACGTCCGGGTTCCCAAGGAAAACTTGTTGGGCCAGGCCGGGATGGGCTTCGCCTACCTGATGCAGGAATTGCCTCAGGAGCGCCTTACCGTAGCCATTGGTGGCTTGGCCTCGGCCGAAGCGGCGTTGCAGTGGACGCTGGATTACACCCGCGAGCGCAAGGCCTTCGGCAAGTCGATCGCCGACTTCCAGAATACCCGTTTCAAGCTGGCGGAGATGGCGACCGAAATTCAGATCGGTCGGGTCTTTGTCGATCGCTGTCTGGAGTTGCATCTGCAAGGCAAGCTCGACGTGCCAACGGCGGCGATGGCCAAGTATTGGGGTACCGACCTGCAATGCAAGGTGCTCGACGAATGCGTGCAGTTGCATGGCGGCTACGGTTTCATGTGGGAGTATCCGGTCGCCCGGGCGTGGGCTGACGCGAGGGTGCAGCGGATTTATGCGGGGACCAATGAAATCATGAAGGAGATTATTGCGCGGTCGCTTTGAATTGAGGTGACTGTTAGGCCGCTTTCGCGAGCAGGCTCGCTCCCACAGGTACAGCGCAATTTTGGTGGGAGCGAGCCTGCTCGCGAATGGGCCTATGAATCAATCAAGGCGCAGGGTTCGGATGATCCTTGTGAATCGCCTCAATCCCTTGCAGCACTTCATCCGACAGCTTCAGGTCAAAACTGGCAATGTTGCTGTCCAGTTGCTCAAGCGTCGTTGCCCCGATGATGTTGCTGGTCACAAACGGCTGTTGCGTCACGAATGCCAGGGCCATTTGTGCAGGGTCCAGGCCGTGCTCGCGTGCCAGTGCGACATAGCGGCTGCACGCTGCCTCCGATTGTGGATTGAAGTAGCGGCTGAAGCGGCTGTAGAGGCTCAGGCGGCCTTTTGGCGGGCGGGCGCCACCTTCGTACTTGCCTGACAGGAAACCGAACGCCAGCGGCGAATAGGCCAGCAAGCCGCACTGTTCGCGAATGGCCACTTCCGCCAGGCCGACTTCGAAACTGCGGTTGAGCAGGTTATAGGGGTTCTGGATCGACACCGCGCGCGGCCAGCCACGGGCTTCGGCCAGGGCGAGGAAGCGCATGGTGCCCCACGGGGTTTCGTTGGACAGGCCGATGTGGCGGATCTTGCCGGCCTTGACCTGTTCGTCGAGGGCTTCGAGGGTGTCCTCCAGCGGCGTCAGATTGGCTTCGATCTTGTGCTTGTAGCCCAACTGTCCGAAGAAATTGGTGCTGCGCTCCGGCCAGTGCAACTGATACAGATCGATGTAATCGGTCTGCAGGCGCTGGAGGCTGGCATCCACGGCCTCGGTGATGTGCTGGCGGTTGTGTCGAAGGTTTTTGTCGCGAATGTAGTCGATGGTGTTGCCGGGGCCGGCGATCTTGCTCGCCAGGATCCAGTCGGCGCGGTCGCCGCGGCTCTTGAAGTAATTGCCGATGTAGCGTTCGGTGGTGGCGTAGGTATCGGCCTTCGGCGGCACCGGGTACATCTCGGCGGTATCGATGAAGTTGATCCCGGCGCTCTTGGCGCGCTCAATCTGGGCAAAGGCTTCAGCTTCGCTGTTTTGCTCACCCCAGGTCATGGTGCCGAGGCAGATTGCACTCACGTTCAGATTGGTCCGACCTAGCTGGCGATACTCCATCGGGGAGCTCCTTGGGCAAAACAATCATAAAAGCAGGTTGAATTATTTTTCGCAATCTGCATAATTGCGCACCTCTTTCTGCAGTGGAAGTGATGCGCCGCCGCCGAAGAATCTTGCCGTTGAACGGACGCGCCGACCCGAGCCCCCGAAAGCGTCTGTATTCCGGCTGCCTTTGACTTGTCAAAGTACGCACTATTCAGTAAGATCCGCCGTCTAATTTACAGGGCGGCCCCTGAGGCTATAAAGAATGAAAACTTTTACTGCTAAACCGGAAACAGTAAAGCGCGACTGGTTTGTCGTCGACGCTGCTGGTCAGACCCTGGGTCGTCTGGCCACCGAAATCGCGAGCCGTCTGCGTGGCAAGCACAAGCCTGAGTACACTCCTCACGTTGACACCGGCGACTACATCGTCGTTATCAACGCCGAGCAGATCCGTGTTACCGGTGCTAAAACCACTGACAAAATGTACTACTCCCACTCCGGTTTCCCGGGCGGCATCAAGTCGATCAACTTTGAAAAGCTGATCGCCAAGGCCCCTGAGCGCGTGATCGAGACCGCGGTCAAAGGCATGCTGCCTAAGAACCCGCTGGGTCGCGACATGTACCGTAAGCTGAAAGTCTATGCGGGCGCTGCACACCCTCATACTGCTCAGCAGCCCCAAGAACTGAAGATTTAACGGAATAGTTCATTATGTCGGCGACTCAAAATTACGGCACTGGCCGTCGCAAGACCGCAACCGCACGCGTTTTCCTGCGTCCGGGTACTGGTAACATCTCCATCAACAACCGTTCGCTGGATAATTTCTTCGGCCGCGAAACTGCCCGCATGGTAGTTCGTCAGCCGCTGGAATTGACTGAGACTGTCGAGAAGTTCGACATCTACGTCACCGTGATCGGTGGTGGTGTAAGTGGTCAAGCTGGCGCAATCCGCCACGGCATCACCCGCGCCCTGATGGACTACGACGAAACTCTGCGCAGCGCTCTGCGTAAAGCCGGCTTCGTAACCCGCGATGCACGTGAAGTTGAACGTAAGAAAGTTGGTCTGCGTAAAGCGCGTAAGCGTCCGCAGTACTCGAAGCGTTAATTCGCTTCCACGTTCAAAAAAGAACGCCCAGTATCCTCACGGAGCTGGGCGTTTTTTTGTGCCTGCGATTTATCAAAGAATTGCGCTGTGACAACTTGCCACATCCGTAGAGGCCCTATACTACAAGGCTCGGGAGGAGTGCCCCAGGGTAATTACCTTGTCAGAATTGGGGCTTTTCATTACCATTCGGCAAAATTTTTATAAGTACAGAGTTTTACTTAGTAGATGCCTGATTTAACAGGCCACAAAGCTGATGGGAGAGGACTGAATGAGCAATGACGGCGTGAATGCAGGCCGGCGTCGCTTCTTGGTAGCAGCCACATCCGTGGTGGGTGCTGCAGGAGCGGTGGGGGCTGCGGTCCCGTTCGTGGGGTCATGGTTTCCCAGTGCCAAGGCGAAAGCCGCAGGTGCACCGGTGAAAGTGAATGTCAGCAAAATCGAGCCAGGCCAGCAGATGATTGCTGAGTGGCGCGGTCAGCCGGTATTCATTGTCCGCCGTACTGAGGAAATCCTGGGGAATCTGAAAAAGATCGAGGGCCAGCTGTCTGACCCGACCTCCAAGAACTCGACACAACCGACCTATGTCGATCCGGAAACGCGTTCGATCAAGCCTGAGGTTTTGCTGCTGATTGGTATCTGCACGCACTTGGGTTGCTCGCCGACATTCCGTCCTGAAGTCGCTCCTGCTGACCTGGGCAAGGACTGGGTAGGTGGCTATTTCTGCCCTTGCCACGGCTCCCACTACGACCTGGCTGGCCGCGTCTACAAGTCGCAACCTGCGCCTTTGAACCTGCCAGTACCCCCGCATTCCTATGAGACCGATGACATCATTGTCGTTGGCGTCGATACGGAGAAAGCGTGATGAGCAAGTTCATGGATTGGGTTGATGCGCGCTTTCCCGCGACCAAAATGTGGGAAGACCATCTCAGCAAGTACTACGCCCCGAAGAACTTCAACTTCTTCTACTTCTTTGGCTCCCTGGCACTGCTCGTTCTGGTTAACCAGATCGTAACCGGCGTCTGGCTGACAATGAGCTACACCCCGTCGGCGGAAGAAGCCTTTGCTTCTGTCGAATACATCATGCGCGACGTCGAGTACGGCTCGATCCTGCGCCTGCTGCACTCCACCGGCGCTTCGGCGTTTTTCATCGTGGTCTACCTGCACATGTTCCGTGGCTTGCTCTACGGTTCGTACCAGAAGCCGCGTGAGCTGGTATGGGTCTTCGGCATGCTGATCTACCTGGCGCTGATGGCTGAGGCCTTCATGGGGTACCTGCTGCCTTGGGGGCAGATGTCCTACTGGGGTGCCCAGGTGATCATCTCGCTGTTCGGCGCGATCCCGGTCATCGGTAACGACCTGACCCAGTGGATCCGTGGTGACTACCTGATTTCCGGTATTACCCTGAACCGCTTCTTCGCCTTGCACGTGGTGGCATTGCCGATCGTGATTCTCGGTCTGGTCGTGCTGCACATTCTGGCGCTGCACGAAGTCGGTTCGAACAACCCGGACGGCGTGGACATCAAGAAGCACAAGGACGAAAACGGCATACCGCTGGACGGCATTGCCTTCCACCCGTACTACACCGTGAAAGATATCGTTGGTGTGGTGGTGTTCCTGTTCATCTTCTGTTCGATCGTGTTCTTCTTCCCTGAAATGGGCGGCTACTTCCTCGAGAAACCGAACTTTGAAGTGGCGAACGCCTTCAAGACCCCAGAGCACATCGCTCCGGTCTGGTACTTCACCCCGTTCTACGCGATTTTGCGTGCCGTTCCGGACAAGCTCCTTGGCGTTATCGCCATGGGTGCGGCCATTGCCGTGCTGTTCGTCCTGCCATGGCTGGACCGTAGCCCGGTCAAGTCGATGCGCTACAAAGGCTGGATGAGCAAGATCTGGCTCTGGGTGTTCTGCATCTCGTTCGTGATCCTGGGCGTGTTGGGTGTTCTGGCTCCGACTCCGGGCCGTACATTGCTGTCGCAGGTATGTACCTTCCTGTACTTCGCCTACTTCATTTTGATGCCGTTCTACACCAGGCTCGAGAAGACCAAACCGGTTCCGGAAAGGGTGACTGGCTGATGAAAAAGCTATTTGCTGTATTGATGCTTGCTGCGCTGCCAGTGTTCGCTTTCGCTGCTGAACACGGTGGCCCGGAGCTGGAAAAAGTCGACATCGACGTTTCCGACAAGGCTGCCATGCAGGATGGTGCACGTACGTTTGCCAACTATTGCATGGGTTGCCATAGCGCCAAGTTCCAGCGCTACGAGCGTGTTGCCGATGACCTGGGCATTCCTCACGAGCTGATGCTGGAGAAACTGGTGTTCACGGGTGCCAAGATTGGCGACCACATGAGCATCGGCATGCAGCCGGCTGACGCCAAGACCTGGTTTGGTGCGGCACCGCCTGACCTGACCCTGGTTGCTCGCGTTCGCGGTACTGACTGGCTCTACGGTTACCTGAAGTCGTTCTATGAAGACCCGTCGCGCCCATGGGGTGTGAACAACAAGGTTTTCCCGAACGTGGGCATGCCTAACGTCCTGGTCGGCCTGCAAGGTCGTCAGGTTGTTGGTTGCAAACAGGTTCAGATCGTCGAAGACGGCAAGAAGCAATATGATCCGTTGACGGGTACGGCGCTGACTCATGAAGCGTGCGATCAGCTGACCATCGTGCCGAAGAGTGGTTCTTTGACCGAAGAGCAGTTCGATGAGAAGGTCAAGAATCTGGTAACCTTCCTGGCTTACTCGGCTAACCCGGTTAAGCTGCAGCATCAGCGCATCGGTACGTATGTATTGCTGTACCTGGCGTTCTTCTTCGTTTTCGCTTATTTGCTCAAGCGTGAATACTGGAAAGACGTGCACTGATAAAGCTTCAAGCAATTGCTGTTAATCGCGCGCGCCCAAGGGCGTCTCTGAAGGTGTAACGAGTCTGGCTAGCCAGGCGTTACGGGAGGCGTCCTCTGGGCGCGCTCGTTTTTCCGCTTTCGATTATTTCTACAAGCGAGGAGGATCGCCATGGGCGTGACCAATCGGTTGGCCTGTTACTCCGACCCCGCCGACCACTATTCCCACCGAGTGCGAATCGTACTGGCAGAGAAGGGTGTGAGCGCCGAGATCATCTATGTGGAAGCTGGCCGCCAGCCGCCTAAACTGATCGAAGTGAACCCTTACGGTAGTTTGCCCACCCTGGTCGATCGCGATCTGGCGTTGTGGGAATCTACCGTGGTGATGGAATATCTGGATGAGCGTTACCCGCACCCGCCACTTCTGCCGGTTTATCCAGTGGCGCGCGCCAACAGTCGCCTGTTGATGCATCGCATTCAGCGCGACTGGTGTGGTCTGGTGGATCAGATTCTGGATTCCCGGACCAAGGAAGCTGCTCGAGCCGTGGCGCGTAAAGAGCTGCGCGAAAGCCTGACGGGCGTGTCGCCGTTGTTCGCCGACAAGCCGTTTTTCCTCAGTGAGGAACAAAGCCTGGTGGATTGCTGCCTATTGCCAATACTCTGGCGATTGCCGATTCTGGGTATAGAACTGCCGCGGCCTGCCAAGCCGCTGCTTGATTACATGGAGCGCCAGTTTGCGCGTGAGGCTTTCCAGGCGAGTCTGTCTGGTGTCGAACGCGACATGCGCTAAGGCTAAAGGAGCCGCTATGAACTCCAGTCGACCTTATCTGGTCCGCGCGCTCTACGAGTGGATTGTGGACAACGACTGCACCCCGCACATGCTGGTCAATTCCGAGTATCCGTCGGTGCAGGTGCCTCAGGGCTTTGCCAGTGACGGGCAGATTGTCCTGAACGTATCGCCACAAGCTGTACGCCACTTGCATATGGACAACGAGGCGGTGAGTTTCGAAGGCCGCTTCGGTGGTGTGCCGCACACCTTGTACGTGCCTATCGCGTCGATCCTGGGTATCTATGCCCGGGAGAACGGTCAGGGCATGGTGTTCGATCTGGAATCGCCTATGGAAGACGAGGACGAGATCGAGCCAGATGATGATGTTCCACCACCTGACAGTGAGCCGCCGCGTCCCAGCGGTCGACCAAGCCTGAAAGTGGTGAAGTAGTAAAAAAGGCGATCCGCAAGGATCGCCTTTTTTATTACTTGTAGGAGTACAGCTTGCTGGCGATGGCGATCTCAGAGGCGCCATCGCCAGCAGGCTGTGCTCCTACGGGAGCGTGGTATCAGTCGATGTATTCGAACAGTTTCACGATCTTCTGCACACCGGAAACGCCCTGCACCAGATTGGTGGCCTGAGCGGCTTCCTGCTTGGTCAGCAGACCCAGCAGATAGACGATGCCGTTTTCGGTGACAACCTTGATTCGCGTACCTGGGATGTTCGGGTCAGCAAGCATCTGGGTCTTGATCTTGGAGGTCAACCAGGTGTCGTTCTGGCGGGCAAGGAAGCCGGAGGGTGGCAGGATCTGTATTTCGTTGTGCACAGTCTTGACGCGTTGAACAGCGGCGGCGGCTTGTTCGGCCTTCGCCTTGAGGTCGGCGCGTGGCGTTTGTCCGGCGAGCAGTACGACGCCGTTGAAGCTGGTGACGACGATGTGCGAGTCCTTATCCAGCGCCGGGTCGGCCTTGGCGACGTTCACGCCGACTTTGGTGTCGATCAGGGAGTCGTCGATTTTGCTGCCGAATGTGCGTGTGCCGCGGTCATCTTCAATGGGGGCTTCACGGCTGGCATTAACCACCGAGGTGCAGCCGCTGATGCCGAGGCACAGGGTCAGGGCCAGTAGGCCGAGGCGATTAGGGGTCATTCTTCACTCCCGAACAGTTGGCTGTCGATCAAGTCGCAAAGGCAATGGATCGCCAGCAGGTGGACTTCCTGGATACGTGCGGTGACGTTGGCCGGTACGCGAATCTCCACGTCCTCGGGCAAAAGCAGCGACGCCATGCCGCCGCCATCGCGACCGGTCAATGCTACGACAATCATTTCACGATCATGTGCGGCCTGGATCGCCTGAATAATGTTCGCCGAGTTACCGCTGGTAGAAATCGCCAGCAGTACGTCGCCCGGCTGGCCGAGAGCACGGATCTGCTTGGAAAAAACTTCGTTATAGCTGTAGTCGTTGGCGATCGAGGTGATCGTCGAGCTGTCGGTGGTCAGCGCAATGGCGGGCAGGCTCGGACGCTCGCGCTCGAAGCGATTGAGCAACTCGGAGGAAAAGTGCTGGGCGTCACCGGCAGAGCCGCCGTTGCCGCAGGACAGCATTTTGCCTTCGTTGAGCAGGGCGTTGACCATGACCTGGCTGGCTTGCTCGATGTGCGGTGCAAGTACTTCCATCGCCTGTTGCTTGGTGTCGATACTGGCCTGAAAAAGCTGGCGAATTCGGGATTGCATGTCCATCTGTGTGACCTTAATGAGCGCGGCTATCCGGCACGTGAGTGTGCAGCTCGCAAAGCAAAGAGCAAAAGTGTTGGGTGTTGTCCGTTTCGGGGCGCGAGCGATCAGCTGTCAAAGGCATTCTGTAACCAGTTCAGCTGATCGAGATCGCTATCAATGGCGACCACGTCGAAACGGCAAGGGGAATTGGCCCAGCGTGACTCGCGCTGAAGAAAATATTGCGCGGCAAAAATCAGTTTTTGCCGTTTGCGCTCATCAATGCTATCGAGCGCGCCACCCCATTGAGTGTTTTTTCTGTAGCGAACTTCAACGAATACTACTGTATCGCCATCTAGCATGACCAGATCAAGCTCGCCGCGTTTGCATAACCAGTTCTGCGCCAGCAGGCGCAGACCTCGTTTTTGAAGATGCTCGAGCGCCTGGCGCTCGGCATCCTTACCGCTTTGCTGGCGTGACCTGTCAGGCATCAGCGCGAAGTGTCCGGCAGGCGCTGGACCTGGCCGTTGACGAACTCTGCCCATGGCAGCTGTCGTACGACGCGCTGGTGCTGCGTCATGCTCAGGCTGCCCGACTGGCCTTCGATGCGGCTGTCTGGCAGAGCCTTGAGTTGCCCCAGGCGTGGCGCCAGGCGGTAGGCGTCGACACCCATTGCGTAAAGGCGACCCAGGCTGCCTGCAGCTTGTGGCCATTGTGCCGTGACTTGCTTGCGAAGCGGATCGTTGGCATCCAGCAGCCATGGGGTTTCGCAGAAGCGAATGCCATTCATGTCGTTGTACTGGTTTACATCGCCGCTGGCACTGAACACGTGGGACGTGGCGTAAACCGGAACGTCACCCGCGTACTGAAAATTCAGGGTCGGTTTGATCTGTTGAGCCTGTTGTGGCGTGGCAGCCAGGAAGATGAATTCGATGTCCTGGCGACGGGAAGGCTGGGCGGCGACTTGCGAGCCGACCGTACTTTGCAGGCTCTTGGCGCGACCTTCGCTCTGGCGCAGTTGGAACATGTCGGCGATCTGCTGGGCCAGTTGGACCGGCTGGTCGACACGCTCGGTGGCGACGATGCTGCCGCCGTTGGCTTGCCAGTCCTGGCTGAACGCACGAAGTACCCGGTCGCCCCATTCGCCTTTCGGCACCATGATGGCGGCGCGATGCAGGCCGTCGGCGCGAGCGCGGCGAGACACTTCACGGGCCTCGTCTTCAGCGGCAAGGCCAAACTGGAACAGTTGAGCCGGGCCTTGATCGCCTTCGCTGTAGTTCAGCGCCAGGGTAGTGATCGGCAATTGCGGGCGAGTGCTCAGCTGTTTGACCAGCGGCTTCTCCAGTGGGCCGACGACCAGTTGCACGCCATCGGCCTGGGCTTTGCGATAGAACTCGTCGAGAGAGGTCAGGCGCGAGCTGTCATAAAACTCGATGGCTGGCGGCTTCTGTCCGGCTTGTTGTGCCTGGTAGTGAGCAGCCATGAAGCCTTCGCGCAGTGCTTTACCGACTGAGGCCAGCGGGCCGTCCTGAGGCAGCAGCAGGGCGATCTTGCTCAGGGGCTGGCTGGCCAGTTCCTGAAGTTTGGTCAGTGGCAATGGCAGCTGAATGGCGGCCGGGTGCTTCGGGTTCTGCTTGCGCCAGTTATCGATGGCGGCCTGTTGCTGTTCCACGGTGCCGGCAGACTTGACCGCCAGCGCCAGGCCCATCCAGCCGCCGAGGTCGTCGGTGGTGTTCGGCTGCAATTGGTCGGTCGGCAGCGAGGCGATCAGTGCCCAGATCGCTTCGTGGTTTTTGCTGGCGGCTTCTCCGCTGAGCATTGGCGCAATGAAGATGCGTTCCTTGGCGGCGGCCAGGGTCTGACCATCGGCTTCAAGGGCGCGGGCACGAACAGTGCCGGTACGGACCTGCTGCTCTTCCGGCAATTCACCCAGGCGCTGCAGGCTTGGATGGCTCAAGGCGGTCAGCGCGGCTTTCGGCTGGTTGCGGGTCATGGCCAATTCGGCGGCCAGTGTATTGGCGAAGACCTGTTGGCCGGGCTTGAGTTGCTCGACCGGCACTTGTTGCAGGATTTGCGCGGATTGGGCTGCATTGCCCTGGCGGTAGGCCAGGTCTGCTGCACTCAAGCGCAGCAGGGCAGCATCTTCCGGCGATTTGCTTTGGGCGGCTTTTTCGAGCAGTTGCTCGATACTGGCATCCGGGGTCCGTGGAAGTTCGCCAAGGCTGGAGGAGGGCGAGCTGGCGCAAGCCGCCAGCAAGGCAGCGAGGCAGAGGGCAGTGAACAGCCGCAGGCAAGCGATCATGTAAGTGTTCCTGATACTCGATCAAATTAGCGTGGAATTGTACCCAAGCACTGGCCGGGGCGCGATGTCGCTGGCGCGAATCGATCAATTTAGCTCGTGCAAATGTTGCGGCGCGGCACAAAACGCTGAAAAACCGAGTGCTGCTTGCGCGTATCGCAAGCGTCGCTACGCGCTACAATGGCGGCTTTATCGATCATGAGGTGTGCGCTTTGACTGCTCCAGGTGCTTTGAATTCCGCTGCTGGCTCGCTTTATGTGGTGGCGACGCCCATCGGCAACCTGGACGACATCAGTGCGCGTGCGCTGAAAATCCTGCGCGAGGTCGCCCTGATCGCTGCCGAGGACACCCGCCACTCCCAGCGCTTGATGCAACATTTTGGCATTCCCACGCCGCTGGCCGCTTGCCATGAGCACAACGAGCGTGACGAAGGCAGTCGCTTCATTACCCGCCTGCTTGCGGGTGATGATGTGGCGCTGATCTCTGATGCCGGTACGCCGCTGATTTCGGATCCGGGCTATCACCTGGTGCGTCAGGCACGGGCTGCCGGGATCAATGTGGTGCCGGTTCCGGGCGCTTGTGCATTGATCGCGGCATTGTCGGCGGCCGGGCTGCCGTCGGATCGTTTCATCTTTGAGGGTTTTCTGCCGGCAAAGGCAGTGGGCAGGCGCGCTCGGCTTGAGTCGATAAAGGAAGAGCCTCGCACGTTGATCTTTTACGAGGCCCCGCATCGCATCCTTGAATGCTTGCAGGACATGGAGTTGGTGTTCGGCGCCGACCGTCCTGCCTTGCTGGCGCGCGAACTGACCAAGACCTTTGAGACGCTCAAGGGTTTGCCCCTGGCCGAGCTGCGCCAGTTCGTCGAGTCGGACAGCAATCAGCAGCGCGGCGAGTGCGTGGTGCTTGTCGCAGGTTGGTCGGCGCCCGAAAGCGAGGACGCTGTCAGCAGCGAAGCGATGCGCATCCTTAATCTGTTGCTCGAAGAAATGCCCCTCAAGCGTGCCGCGGCATTGGCCGCGCAAATTACCGGTGAGCGCAAGAATGTGCTCTATCAAGTTGCACTGGATAAACAGAAGGGCGAATAAAACCCGACGCGCAGGCATGGCCAAGGGCTTTTAGCGCTTGTTCTTCGGACGCTCTGCCGTTAACCTTCGCGGCGGAGAGTCGATCGGACAGTCGCTGCCCTCTATGAAAATTAGGGGGGGGAGGAAAGTCCGGGCTCCATAGGGCGAAGTGCCAGGTAATGCCTGGGAGGCGTGAGCCTACGGAAAGTGCCACAGAAAATAACCGCCTAAGCGTTTCGGCGCCGGTAAGGGTGAAAAGGTGCGGTAAGAGCGCACCGCACGACTGGCAACAGTTCGTGGCTAGGTAAACCCCACTTGGAGCAAGACCAAATAGGGTCCCAAGGCGTGGCCCGCGCTGGGACCGGGTAGGTTGCTAAAGGTGTCCAGTGATGGCCATCGTAGACGAATGACTGTTCAAGACAGAACCCGGCTTACAGATCGACTCTCCACCTTTTTTCTCTTCTCTGCTTAAATCATTTGGCAGGGGTGGTGATAGCCATTTCCCTCCCCGCGGATCACCGGCAGAAGAGGTTTTATGATGCCGATTAGCCTGCGCTGGTAACGAGCACATAAACTCAACGCAACATCGATTTCCCCTCCTTTCAGAATCGTCGGCAGAAGCACTTTCGTAATACCGAAAAAATCTTACTCTTAATAAATTACTTTAACTTCCGAACGCAGCCTTCTGTGCTGATTCAAGTTATCGGGCAGTTTCATCTGCCGGAATCTCGTTGCACCTCCTTTTATGCTCCTAAATCTCAGTTCTGTAAGGGTTTTCCTTCAATGCGCGCCTTGACGGTGTGGTGGGCGCATTCCTATAGTGTGCGCAAGTGGCGGAAAGTGGCATGAAGTGGGTTTTTTGAGCGCAAAACGCTAATATTTGGAGAAACGCTGACGTGTTTCGCGGAGCCAACGCTATCAGTCTCGATGCAAAGGGCCGTCTCGCCATGCCGAGCCGGTACCGTGACGAGCTCGTTTCGCGTAGTTCCGGTCAGTTAATCGTCACAATTGATGCCGTTGATCCGTGTTTGTGTGTTTACCCCCTCGATGAGTGGGAAATTATTGAAACCAAACTGCGCGCACTGCCTTCGCTTCGCGAAGAGAACCGCCGTCTGCAACGTTTACTGATTGGTAATGCCGTCGACCTCGAGCTCGATGGCAGTGGTCGTTTCCTGGTTCCACCGCGTCTTCGTGAATATGCCAAGTTGGATAAGCGCGCGATGTTGGTAGGCCAACTGAACAAGTTCCAATTGTGGGACGAGGACGCCTGGAATGCGGTTTCTGCCGCCGACCTGGCAGCTATTCAACAACCGGGCGCCATGCCTGATGAACTGCGTGATTTGATCCTGTGACTATTGATAGCGGCTTTAACCACATCACCGTACTGCTTGACGAAGCCGTCGAGGCTCTCGCCGTACGTCCTGATGGCTGCTATCTGGACGGCACGTTCGGGCGCGGCGGGCACAGCCGGTTGATCCTTAGCCGGCTGGGGCCGGATGGACGACTGCTCGGATTCGACAAAGATCCTCAAGCGATTGCCACCGGGCAGACGCTAGCGGCCGAAGACGGCCGCTTTGTCGTTGTGCAGCGCAGCTTTGCCGAACTCGGATCCGAAGTGGCCGAGCGCGGCCTGCATGGCAAGGTCAGCGGTATCTTGCTTGACCTCGGCGTGTCTTCTCCGCAGCTCGATGACCCGGAGCGAGGCTTCAGTTTCCTCAATGATGGCCCGCTGGATATGCGCATGGACCCGTCTCGCGGGATCAGTGCAGCCGAATTCGTCAATACTGCGCCGGTGGAAGAAATTGCCCGGGTGTTCAAGGAGTACGGCGAAGAGCGCTTTTCCGGGCGCATGGCCCGTGCCGTGGCCGAGCGTCGCGACATCAAGCCGTTCGAGCGCACCGCCGACCTGGCTGAAGTGTTGAAAGTCGCCAACCCGGCCTGGGAAAAGGGCAAGAACCCTGCAACCCGTGCATTCCAGGGCCTGCGAATTCACGTCAACAACGAACTGGGCGATCTGGAAACCGGTCTCGAAGCCGCGCTGGATTGCCTGGAAGTCGGCGGTCGTCTGGTCGTGATCAGCTTTCACTCGCTTGAAGACCGCATCGTCAAACTGTTCATGCGCAAGCTGGTGAAAGGCGAAGCCGACAACCTGCCGCGCAACCTGCCGGTTCGGCATGTAGCTTTCGAACCGAAAATCAAAGTCCATGGCAAAGCGCAGACGGCCTCCGATGCCGAACTCAAGGCCAACCCACGTTCCCGTAGCGCTGTCATGCGTGTGGCGGAGAAGCTGCGGTGAGCAAGCTCTTCGCCAAGCCACTGCCCGGCGGAAGCTTTTTCATGCTGCTGCTGTTCATTGGCGTGCTTGTGTCTGCCATCGGCGTTTCTTACAGCGCGCACTGGAATCGCCAGTTGCTCAACTCGCTGTACAACGAGCTGAGCGTGCGTGACAAGGCGCAGGCCGAGTGGGGGCGGTTGATTCTTGAGCAGAGCACCTGGACTGCCCATAGCCGAATCGAAGTGCTGGCCACCGAACAGCTGAAAATGCGTATTCCCGGTGCCGCTGAAGTGCAGATGGTGGCGCCATGATGAAGCTCGAAGGTGCACTCTTTCCGTGGCGCTTCCGTCTGGTGGTGGGTTTGCTCGGTGTCATGGTGGCCGCGATCTGCTGGCGCATCATCGACCTGCAGGTGGTTGACCGTGACTTCCTCAAGGGGCAGGGTGACGCGCGCAGCGTTCGTCATATTCCGATTCCGGCTCACCGTGGTCTGATCACCGACCGCAACGGCGAGCCGCTGGCCGTCAGTACACCGGTGACTACCCTGTGGGCCAACGCCAAGGAAATGCAACTGGCCAAAGAGAAGTGGCCGGCATTGGCCGCTGCATTGGGCCAAGACCCTAAAGCCCTGGCCGAGCGTCTCGAGGCCCAGGCCAATAAAGAATTCATCTACCTGGTGCGCGGGCTGACGCCTGAGCAAGGCCAGGCTGTGCTCGACCTGAAAGTCCCTGGCGTTTACGGCATCGAAGAGTTCCGTCGTTTTTATCCGGCCGGTGAAGTCACGGCCCACATGGTCGGTTTTACCGACATCGATGACCATGGTCGAGAAGGTGTCGAGTTGGCCTATGACGAATGGCTGGCCGGGGTCCCCGGCAAGCGACAGGTCATCAAGGATCGGCGTGGCCGATTGATCAAGGATGTCCAGGTCACCAAAAACGCCAAGGCCGGAAAGCCCTTGGCGTTGTCCATTGACCTGCGCCTGCAATACCTGGCCAACCGCGAGTTGCGCAACGCGATCATCGAGAACGGCGCCAAGGCCGGCAGTCTGGTGATCATGGATGTGAAGACCGGCGAAATCCTCGCCATGGTCAACCAGCCGACCTATAACCCGAACAACCGTCGCAACCTGCAGCCGGCGATGATGCGTAACCGCGCGATGATCGACGTGTTCGAACCGGGTTCGACCATGAAAGCGATTTCCATGAGCGCGGCCATCGAAACCGGGCGCTGGAAGCCGACCGATACCGTCGAGGTGTACCCAGGCTCCTTGCAGATTGGCAAGTACACCATCAAGGACGTATCCAAGACCGAAGGTCCGGTGCTGGACATGACCGGCATTCTGATCAATTCCAGTAACGTCGGCATGAGTAAGGTCGCGTTCGATATCGGTGGCGAAACCATTTTCCGCCTAGCACAAAAACTTGGCCTCGGCCAGGACACTGGCCTCGGTTTCCCGGGTGAGCGCGTCGGTAACCTGCCGAACTATCGCGAGTGGCGCAAGGCCGAAACGGCCACGCTGTCCTACGGTTACGGTGTTTCGGTGACGGCTATCCAGTTGGTCCATGCATTCTCGGCGCTGGCCAATAACGGTCGCCTTGCGCCGCTGACACTGATCAAAACCGACAAAATGCCGCAAACCACGCAGGTACTGCCGGAAGCGGTCGCCAAAACCATGCACGGCATGTTGCAACAGGTGATCGAGGCCCCTCGCGGTGTGTTCCGTGCACAAGTGCCGGCCTATCACGTCGGCGGCAAGTCCGGTACTGCGCGTAAAACCTCGGTCGGTACCAAGGGCTATGCAGAAAACTCCTATCGTTCGCTGTTCGCCGGTTTCGGGCCGATGAGCGACCCGCGTTACGCCATCGTGGTCGTCATCGATGAGCCGACCAAGGCCGGTTACTTCGGTGGTCTGGTTTCGGCGCCTGTGTTCAGCCGAGTGATGTCCGGCACCCTGCGCCTGATGAATGTGTCCCCGGATAACCTGCCACCTGTTCAACAAGCCAACGCCACCCCGGTCGTTCCGCTGAAAGCCAATGGAGGGCGCGGCTGATGTCATTAAGTCTGAACAAAATTTTCCCCCACGCCGGCCACGATCTGTTGATCCGTGAATTGGCGCTCGACAGCCGCAACGTGCGCGCGGGTGATCTATTCCTCGCGGTGCCGGGCGCTAAATTCGACGGCCGTTCGCATATCGGCGATGCGTTGCAACGCGGCGCCGCCGCCGTGGCTTATGAGGTGGAAGGCGCCACCGTGCTGCCGATTACCGACGTGCCATTGATTCCAGTCAAGGGGTTGGCGGCGCAGTTGTCGGATATCGCCGGACGTTTTTACGGTGAACCGAGCCATCACCTGAACCTGATCGGCGTGACCGGTACCAACGGCAAAACCAGTGTGACCCAACTGGTTGCCCAGGCGCTGGACCTGCTTGGCCAGCACTGCGGAATCGTCGGCACCCTGGGCTCCGGTTTCTACGGCGCACTTGAAAGCGGTCTGCACACCACGCCGAACCCGATTGCCGTGCAAGCGACCCTTGGCGACCTGAAAAAAGCCGGTGCCAAAGCCGTGGCCATGGAAGTCTCGTCTCATGGTCTGGATCAGGGGCGGGTCACCGCGCTGGCATTCGATGTGGCGGTGATGACCAACCTGTCCCGCGATCATCTGGACTACCACGGGACCATGCAGGCCTATGGCGAAGCCAAGGCCAAGCTGTTCGCCTGGAACGACCTGAAATGCCGGGTGGTTAACCTCGACGATGAGTTCGGCCGGCAACTGGCCGCCGACAAGCGTGAGTCGCGGCTGATCACCTACAGTCTGCTCGACAAAAGTGCCTATCTGTATTGCCGCGAAGCGCATTTCGACGACGAAGGCGTGCGCGCCACGCTGGTCACGCCGCAGGGCGAACACCATTTGCGCAGCACCTTGCTCGGGCGTTTCAACCTGAGCAACGTACTGGCCGCTGTTGGCGCGTTGCTCGGCCTGGACTACGCACTGGACGAAATTCTCAAGGTACTGCCGAAGCTCGAAGGCCCGGCCGGTCGCATGCAGCGCCTGGGCGGTGGTATCCAGCCGCTGGTGGTGGTCGATTACGCCCATACCCCGGATGCCCTGGAAAAGGTCCTCACCGCGTTGCGCCCGCATGTCAAAGGCCGTTTGCTGTGCCTGTTCGGCTGCGGCGGCGATCGCGATCGCGGCAAGCGTCCGCTGATGGCGGAAGTGGTCGAGCGTCTGGCGGATGGCGTGCTGGTAACCGATGACAACCCGCGTACCGAAGATCCGGCGATTATTTTCGATGACATCCGCGCCGGTTTCACGGCTGTGGATAAAGTCACCTTTGTGGCGGGCCGTGGTCAGGCGATTGCTCAATTGATCGCTGAAGCTTCGGCGGACGACGTGATCGTACTCGCGGGCAAAGGTCACGAGGATTATCAGGAAATCAACGGCGTACGCCACGCCTTCTCCGATCTGGTCGAGGCTGATCATGCCTTGACCGCCTGGGAGGTGGCCCATGCTTAAGGCTTTGAAACTGAGTGAGCTGACCCGCGCGCTCAATGGCCAACTGATCAGTACGGATGCCAGCTTCGACGGCGTCAGCATCGACAGTCGCGCAATCAAGCCGGGCCAGCTGTTTATCGCCTTGGCTGGTCCACGTTTCGACGGTCATGACTATCTCAATGACGTGGCAACCAAAGGCGCAGTGGCGGCACTGGTCGAGCGCGAAGTCGCCGACAGCGCCCTGCCGCAATTGCTCGTCAGCGATACCCGCCAGGCCCTTGGGCAACTGGGCGCACTGAATCGTTCGGCCTTCAATCAGCCGGTCGCCGCCGTTACCGGCTCCAGCGGCAAGACCACGGTCAAGGAAATGCTGGCGAGCATCCTGCGTACCCGCGGTCCGGTGCTGGCGACCCGTGGCAACCTGAACAACGACCTCGGCGTGCCGTTGACCCTGCTCGAACTGGCGCCGGAACACACCGCCGCCGTGATTGAGCTGGGTGCTTCGCGCCTGGGTGAAATTGCCTACACCGTTGGCTTGACCAAGCCCCACGTCGCCATTCTCAACAATGCCGGCACCGCCCATGTTGGCGAATTCGGTGGGCCGGAAAAAATTGTCGAGGCCAAGGGCGAGATCATTGAAGGGCTGGATGCCGATGGCATCGCCGTTCTCAATCTGGACGACAAGGCCTTCGAGATCTGGAAGAAACGCGCTGCCGGTCGCAAGGTACTGACGTTTGCCCTGAGCAACAGCAATGCGGACTTCCATGCCAGTGACCTGGCCACCGATGCTCGCGGTTGCCCGGCATTCAATCTGCACAGCCCTGAAGGTGTGGAGCGTGTTCAGTTGAACCTGCTCGGTACTCACAACGTCGCCAACGCCATGGCCGCCGCAGCTGCCGCCCATGCTTTGGGCGTGTCGTTGTTCGGCATTGCCACTGGCCTCGGCGCGGTGCAGCCGGTCAAGGGGCGCACCGTCGCGCAACTGGCCACTAATGGCATGCGCGTGATCGATGACACTTACAACGCGAACCCCACCTCCATGTGTGCCGCCGTTGATATACTGGCCGGCTTTTCCGGCCGCACCGTTCTGGTGCTCGGAGATATTGGCGAGTTGGGCGATTGGGCGGAGCAGGGGCACCGCGACGTGGGCGAGTACGCCCGTGGCAAGGTTTCTGCGCTGTACGCCGTCGGGCCAATGATGCTTCACGCCGTCAACGCCTTCGGTCCACAGGCTTATCACTTCAGCACGCAGGCTGAGCTGATCAAGGCCCTGGGCGCCGAGCAAGACACAAACACCACCATTTTGATCAAGGGCTCGCGCAGCGCTGCGATGGAAAACATCGTCGCCGCTTTGTGTGGGACCAGCCTGGAGAAACATTAATGCTGCTGCTGCTAGCGGAGTATCTGCAACAGTTCTACAAAGGCTTCGCGGTCTTCCAGTACCTGACCCTGCGCGGGATTCTCGGTGTACTGACCGCGTTGGTTTTGTCGCTGTGCTATGGCCCGTGGATGATCCGCACCCTGCAGAACCGTCAGATCGGTCAATCCGTTCGCAACGATGGTCCACAATCGCACCTGTCCAAGTCGGGCACCCCGACCATGGGCGGCGCGCTGATTCTGTCCTCTATCGGCGTCAGTACCCTGTTGTGGGCTGACCTGTCCAACCGTTATGTCTGGGTCGTGCTGCTGGTGACGCTGCTGTTCGGTGCCATCGGCTGGGTCGATGACTACCGCAAAGTGATCGAGAAAAACTCCCGTGGCTTGCCGAGCCGCTGGAAGTACTTCTGGCAGTCGGTGTTCGGCCTGGGCGCGGCGATCTTCCTTTACATGACTGCCGCCACCCCGGTGGAAACCACGCTGATCCTGCCAATGCTCAAGGACTACAGCATCCCGCTGGGCGCAGGCTTCATCGTCCTGACCTATTTCGTGATCGTCGGCTCGAGCAACGCGGTCAACCTGACCGACGGCCTCGACGGCCTGGCGATCATGCCGACGGTGATGGTCGGCGGCGGCCTGGGGATCTTCTGCTACCTGTCGGGTAACGTGAAGTTCGCCGAGTACCTGCTCATCCCTTATGTACCGGGTGCCGGTGAGCTGATCGTGTTCTGCGGCGCGTTGATCGGCGCGGGCCTGGGGTTCCTGTGGTTTAACACCTACCCGGCGCAAGTCTTCATGGGTGACGTCGGCGCGCTGGCGCTGGGCGCGGCGCTGGGCACCATTGCTGTGATCGTTCGCCAGGAAATCGTCCTGTTCATCATGGGCGGTGTGTTCGTGATGGAAACCCTGTCGGTCGTGATTCAGGTTGCTTCTTTCAAGCTGACCGGTCGCCGTGTATTCCGCATGGCGCCGATTCACCACCACTTTGAACTCAAGGGCTGGCCCGAGCCACGCGTGATCGTCCGTTTCTGGATCATCACCGTGATTCTCGTGCTGATCGGCCTTGCCACCCTGAAGCTGAGGTAGAAACACGTGTCTCTGATCGCTTCTGACCACTTCCGCATCGTTGTCGGCCTCGGCAAGAGCGGCATGTCCCTGGTTCGCTTCCTGGCGAACCGGGGCAAGCCGTTTGCTGTCGCCGATACGCGGGAAAATCCACCGGAACTGGCCACGCTCAAGCGTGACTATCCGCACGTGGAAGTGCGTTGTGGCGAGCTGGACGTCGAATTCCTGTGCCGTGCCGACGAGCTCTACGTGAGCCCCGGCCTGGCGCTGGCGACCCCGGCCCTGCAGGCTGCTGCTGCCCGTGGCGTGAAATTGTCCGGCGACATCGAGCTGTTCGCGCGTAACGCGAAGGCGCCGATCGTGGCCATCAGCGGTTCCAACGCGAAAAGCACCGTGACTACGCTGGTCGGCGAAATGGCGGCGGCAGCTGGCAAGCGTGTCGCCATCGGCGGCAACCTCGGCACGCCGGCGCTGGACCTGCTCCGCGACGACGTCGAGTTGTACGTGATGGAATTGTCGAGCTTCCAGCTCGAAACCACCGATCAACTCAACGCCGAAGTGGCGACCGTACTCAACATCAGCGAAGACCACATGGACCGCTACAGCGGTCTGCCGGCGTATCACCTGGCCAAGCACCGGATTTTCCGCGGCGCGAAGCAGTTCGTGGTCAACCGCCAGGATGCCCTGAGCCGTCCACTGATGGGCGAGGGCCAACCATGCTGGACTTTTGGCCTGACCAAACCGGACTTCAAGGCCTTCGGTCTGCGCGAAGAAAACGGCGAGAAGTACCTGGCGTTCGAGTTCCAGAACCTGATGCCGGTGCGCGAGCTGAAAATTCGTGGTGCCCATAACCAGTCCAATGCACTGGCGGCCTTGGCGCTCGGTCATGCCGTCGGCCTGCCGTTCGACGCCATGCTTGAGGCCCTGCGCAATTTCGCCGGCCTCGAGCATCGCTGCCAGTGGGTGCGTGACCTGGACGGCGTGGGCTACTACAACGATTCCAAGGCCACCAACGTGGGTGCCGCACTGGCGGCCATCGAAGGCCTGGGTGCCGACATCGACGGCAAGATCGTGCTGATCGCCGGTGGCGATGGCAAGGGTGCCGAGTTCAAGGATCTTCGCGATCCGGTGGCGGCCAACTGCCGCGCCGTCATTCTGATGGGCCGTGACTCCGACAAGATCGGTGAGGCAATTGGCGATGCTGTGCCGTTGATCCGTGCCGGTTCGCTGGTCGAAGCCGTGGAACAGTGCCGCGCCGCTGCCCAGCCAGGTGACGTGGTCCTGCTGTCGCCGGCCTGTGCCAGCTTCGACATGTTCAAGAACTACGAAGACCGTGGTCACCAGTTCGTCCGTGCTGTGGAGGATCTGGTATGAGCCTCAGAGGCATCATCAAGCCGTATCCATCGCCACTCATCACCGGACGCGGTATCGACCTCGATTTTCCGATGCTCGTCGGATGCCTGTCGTTGCTCGGCCTGGGGCTGATCATGATTGCTTCGGCGTCGACCGAAGTGGCGGCGGTGCAGTCGGGCAGTCCGCTGTATTACATGATTCGCCACCTCATCTACGTCGTGCTGGGCCTGGGCGCCTGCATTGTCACCATGATGATTCCGATCGCCACCTGGCAACGCCTGGGCTGGCTGATGCTGATTGGTGCCTTCGGTTTGCTGGTGATGGTGATCATCCCGGGGATCGGACGTGAAGTGAACGGTTCGATGCGCTGGATCGGTTTCAGCTTCTTCAACGTGCAACCTTCGGAAATCGCCAAGGTGTTCGTGGTGATTTACCTCGCCGGTTATCTGGTGCGTCGTCAGAAAGAAGTGCGTGAAAGCTGGATGGGTTTCTTCAAGCCGTTCATCGTTTTGCTGCCGATGGCGGGTCTGTTGCTGATGGAACCGGACTTCGGTGCCACCGTCGTAATGATGGGGGCCGCCGCAGCGATGTTGTTCCTCGGCGGGGTCGGGTTGTTCCGGTTTTCCCTCATGGTGGTCCTGGCAGTCGGGGCGGTGGTGTTGTTGATTCAGATGCAGCCGTATCGAATGGCGCGACTGACCAACTTTGCCGATCCGTGGGCCGACCAGTTCGGTGCCGGTTATCAGCTGTCTCAAGCCTTGATCGCATTCGGTCGTGGCGAATGGCTGGGTGTTGGCCTGGGCAACAGCGTGCAGAAACAGTTTTACCTGCCGGAAGCCCACACCGACTTCGTGTTCTCGGTCCTGGCCGAAGAGCTGGGTGCCGTGGGTTCGTTGTGCACGGTGGCCTTGTTCGTCTTCGTCTGTATTCGTGGCATGTACATCGGCTTGTGGGCCGAGAAGGCCAAACAGTTTTTTGCCGCCTATGTGGCTTACGGCTTGTCGTTCCTGTGGATCGGTCAGTTCCTGATCAACATCGGGGTGAACGTCGGCCTGCTGCCAACCAAGGGTTTGACCCTGCCATTCCTCAGTTACGGCGGCAGCTCCCTGGTGATCTGCTGCGCCTGTCTCGGCTTGTTGCTGCGCATCGAGTGGGAGAGTCGAACCCACCTGGGCAGTGAAGAGATGGAATTCCATGAGAGCGACTTCGCCGAGGAGCCGAACCATGGGCGCTAACGTATTGATCATGGCCGGCGGCACCGGTGGCCACGTGTTCCCGGCGCTGGCCTGTGCTCGCGAGTTCCAGGCCCGCGGTTACACCGTGCACTGGCTCGGCACGCCGCGTGGCATCGAGAACGACCTGGTCCCGGCGGCCGGCATCGAACTGCACCGGATCAACGCCAGCGGCCTGCGTGGCAAGGGCAAGTTGTCCCTGCTAAAGGCACCCTTCATGTTGCTCAAGTCGGTCTGGCAGGCGCGGGCGATCATTCGTCAGTTGCGACCGGTCTGTGTGGTCGGCTTTGGTGGTTATGTGACCGGTCCTGGTGGTGTTGCCGCCAAACTGGCCGGTGTCCCGGTAATCGTTCACGAGCAGAACGCCGTGGCCGGTACCGCCAATCGGCTGCTGGTGCCGTTGGCCGCCCGGGTCTGTGAAGCGTTCCCTGACACCTTTACCCTGTCGGGCAGCCGGAGGACCACGGGTAACCCGGTGCGCACCGAGCTGTTCCTCGAAACACCGCGACCTGCCCTGGCCGGTCGCAAGGCGCGTTTGCTGATCCTGGGCGGAAGCCTGGGCGCAGAACCGTTGAACAAGCTGCTGCCTGAAGCCCTGTCGCAAGTCGCCGTCGATTTGCGTCCGGAGGTGTTCCATCAGGCTGGCAAAAACCACGATGAAGTGACTGCAGAGCGCTATCGCGCGGCTGGCGTCGAGGCGCAAGTGCAGCCTTTCATCAAAGACATGGCCCAAGCCTACAGCTGGGCCGACCTGGTGGTATGTCGCGCAGGCGCGCTGACCATCAGTGAACTGGCTGCCGCCGGTCTGCCCTCGATGCTGGTGCCCTTGCCTCATGCGATCGACGATCACCAGACCCGCAACGCCGATTATTTGGCCCGCGAAGGCGCTGCCTTCCTGATGCCGCAAAGAACGACTGGCGCAGCGGATCTTGCCGCGCGCCTGACAGAGGTCCTGATGCAACCACAACGACTCAACGATATGGCCACTGCGGCCCGCCGCCTGGCCAAACCCGATGCCACCCGTAACGTGGTCGATACCTGCCTGGAGGTGGCCCATGGTTGAGAAACAGAAAGCCATGCCACAACCGGAAATGCGCCGCATCCGTCGCATCCACTTCGTCGGGATCGGCGGTGTGGGCATGTGCGGCATTGCCGAAGTGTTGCTGAACCTGGGTTACGAAGTATCCGGTTCCGACCTGAAAGCATCGCCGGTCACCGAGCGCCTGGAGTCCTTCGGCGCGCAGATTTTCATTGGTCACCGCGCCGAAAACGCCGCCGCTGCCGATGTGCTGGTGGTGTCGAGTGCCGTGAACACCTCCAACCCGGAAGTGGCCAACGCGCTGGAACGTCGCATCCCCGTGGTGCCGCGTGCAGAAATGCTCGCTGAGCTGATGCGCTATCGCCACGGCATCGCCGTCGCCGGTACCCATGGCAAGACCACTACCACCAGTTTGATCGCTTCGGTGTTTGCCGCCGGCGGTCTGGACCCGACGTTTGTCATCGGTGGCCGTCTGAATGCCGCGGGCACCAACGCCCAGCTGGGCACCAGCCGTTACCTGATCGCTGAAGCCGACGAAAGCGATGCCAGTTTCCTGCACCTGCAGCCGCTGGTCGCGGTTGTCACCAACATTGACGCCGATCACATGGCGACCTACGACGGCGACTTCAACAAACTGAAGAAAACCTTCGTCGAGTTTCTCCACAACCTGCCGTTCTACGGTCTGGCGGTGGTGTGCCTGGACGATCCGGTGGTGCGTGAAATCCTGCCGCAGGTCAAGCGTCCGACCGTTACCTACGGCTTCGGCGACGACTGCGATGTGCGCGCCATCAATGTTCGCCAGCAAGGCATGCAGACCTTCTTCACCGTGCTGCGTCCGGATCGCGAGCCGCTGGATGTGTCGGTGAACATGCCGGGCAACCACAACGTACTCAATGCATTGGCGACGATCTGTATCGCCACCGACGAAGGCGTCAGCGATGAAGCCATCGTTCAGGGCCTGTCCGGGTTCCAGGGCGTCGGTCGACGCTTCCAGGTCTACGGCGAACTGCCGGTCGACGGCGGCAACGTGATGCTGGTCGACGACTACGGCCATCACCCGACCGAAGTCGCGGCGGTGATCAAGGCTGTGCGCGGTGGCTGGCCGGAGCGCCGACTGGTGATGGTCTACCAGCCGCATCGCTACAGCCGTACCCGCGACCTGTACGACGACTTCGTCAATGTACTGGCTGATGCCAACGTCTTGCTGCTGATGGAAGTCTATCCGGCCGGTGAAGAGCCGATCCCGGGCGCCGACAGCCGCAAGCTGTGCAACAGCATCCGCCAACGTGGCCAGCTCGACCCGATCTACATCGAGCGGGGTGTCGACCTGGCACCTGTGGTCAAGCCGCTGCTGCGTGCCGGCGACATTCTGCTGTGCCAGGGCGCCGGTGATATCGGCGGTCTCGCACCGAAACTGTTGAAAAGTGAGTTGTTCGCCGGCGCCGTGGCTGCGCCGGTCGAGGGGAAGTTGAAATGACTGCTGCCTACGCCAATCTCGTCTCCACCGTTGCGCCGAAAGACTTCGGCCGGGTCGCCGTGCTGTTCGGTGGCAAGAGTGCCGAGCGCGAAGTGTCCCTGAAGTCGGGTAACGCGGTTCTCGATGCGCTGCAAAGCGCGGGTGTGGATGCGTTCGGTCTCGACGTGGGCGATGACCTGCTGCAGCGCCTGCTGAGCGAGAAAATCGACCGCGCCTTCGTCATCCTCCACGGTCGTGGCGGTGAAGACGGCAGCATGCAGGGCCTGCTCGAATGCCTGGGCATTCCCTACACCGGCAGCGGCATCCTCGCGTCGGCGCTGGCCATGGACAAGCTGCGCACCAAGCAGGTCTGGCACAGCCTGGGCATTCCTACACCACGTCACGCGGTACTGAGCAGCGAGGCCGATTGTATTTCGGCGGCCACGGAACTGGGCTTCCCTTTGATCGTCAAACCGGCCCATGAAGGTTCAAGTATCGGGATGGCCAAGGTGACTTCCGCGTCCGATTTGATCGACGCCTGGAAAGCGGCCAGTACCTACGATTCGCAAGTTTTGGTCGAGCAATGGATTCAAGGTCCGGAGTTCACCATCGCCACCCTGCGTGACCAGGTGTTGCCACCGATTGCCCTGGGCACGACGCACAGCTTCTACGACTACGACGCCAAATACATTGCCAACGATACCCAGTACCGCATTCCGTGCGGACTGGACAGCGCCAAGGAAAAGGAACTCATGGACCTCACGGCAAAAGCCTGTGAGGCGCTGGGTATCGCCGGTTGGGCGCGCGCGGACGTGATGCAGGACGCCGACGGACAGTTCTGGTTCCTGGAGGTCAACACCGCCCCGGGCATGACCGATCACAGCCTGGTGCCGATGGCGGCCCGTGCTGCCGGTCTGGATTTCCAACAATTGGTTCTGGCGATTCTGGCGGCGAGCGTTGCCGGCAACGAAGAGCCAAGAGGTTAAGACCATGCAAGGCGCTCAGTTGAGACATCAGCCACCCGCACCCGGCCGCAAGCCGGTGCCGCGGGGTGCCAGCCGAATGGTGGCCAAAGAGCCGATGTCCGCGCGCCTGCCGAAAGCCAATTTCGGCTTTCTGAAAAGCTTGTTCTGGCCAGTGCTGTTGGTGGCGCTGGGGTTCGGTACTTACGAAGGCGCGCAGCGTTTGCTGCCGTATGCCGATCGGCCGATCACCAAAATCAACGTGCAGGGCGACCTCAGTTACATCAGCCAGCAAGCCGTGCAGCAGCGGATCGCCCCTTATGTGGCGTCGAGCTTCTTCACCATCGACCTGGCGAGCATGCGCACCGAGCTGGAACAGATGCCATGGATTGCCCACGCCGAAGTGCGTCGGGTGTGGCCGGATCAAGTAGTGATCCGCCTGGAGGAGCAACTGCCGGTCGCCCGCTGGGGCGACGAGTCGCTGCTGAATAACCAGGGGCAGGCGTTCACGCCGCGAGAGTTGGCAAATTACGAGCATCTGCCGCAGTTGTTCGGGCCTCAGCGGGCTCAGCAGCAGGTGATGCAGCAATATCAGATTTTGAGCCAGATGCTCAGACCGCTGGGCTTCTCGATCGCACGCCTGGAGTTGCGTGAACGAGGTAGCTGGTTCCTGACTACCGGCCCCGGCAGCGCGGGCCCCGGGATCGAGCTGCTGCTGGGACGCGGCAACCTCGTGGAAAAGATGCGCCGTTTCATTGCCATCTATGACAAGACGCTCAAAGAACAGATTACGAACATTGCGCGCATCGATCTGCGCTATGCCAACGGCCTCGCTGTTGGCTGGCGGGAACCAGTAGCGCCGACGACAGCCGATCCCGCTGTCGCGAAGAATTAAGAGAGGCAGGACCCCATGGCAAACGTGCAAAGCGGCAAAATGATCGTCGGTCTCGATATCGGCACCTCCAAAGTGGTGGCGCTGGTAGGCGAGGTCGCGGACGACGGCACGCTCGATATCGTCGGGATCGGTACACACCCATCCCGCGGCCTGAAGAAAGGCGTGGTGGTGAACATCGAGTCCACCGTGCAGTCGATCCAGCGCGCCATCGAAGAAGCGCAGCTGATGGCCGGTTGCCGAATCCATTCGGCATTCGTTGGCGTGGCCGGTAATCACATCCGCAGCTTGAACTCCCACGGCATCGTGGCGATTCGCGATCGCGAAGTCAGCTCCGCCGACCTCGAACGCGTGCTCGACGCCGCCCAGGCCGTGGCGATCCCGGCCGACCAGCGCGTGCTGCACACCCTGCCGCAGGATTACGTGATCGATAACCAGGAAGGTGTCCGCGAGCCCCTGGGCATGTCCGGCGTCCGCCTGGAAGCCAAGGTTCACGTGGTCACTTGCGCCGTCAACGCCGCACAGAACATTGAAAAATGCGTGCGTCGCTGCGGCCTGGAAATCGACGACATCATTCTCGAGCAACTGGCGTCCGCGTACTCGGTGCTGACCGATGACGAGAAAGAGTTGGGCGTGTGCCTGGTGGACATCGGCGGTGGCACCACCGACATCGCGATCTTCACCGAAGGCGCGATCCGTCACACCGCCGTGATCCCGATTGCAGGCGATCAGGTGACCAACGACATCGCCATGGCGTTGCGCACTCCGACCCAGTACGCCGAAGAAATCAAGATTCGCTACGCCTGTGCCCTGGCCAAACTGGCCGGTGCCGGCGAAACCATCAAGGTGCCAAGCGTTGGCGACCGTCCGCCGCGCGAGCTGTCCCGCCAGGCCCTGGCCGAAGTGGTCGAGCCGCGCTACGACGAGCTGTTCACGCTGATCCAGGCCGAACTGCGCCGCAGCGGCTACGAAGACCTGATCCCGGCCGGCATCGTGCTGACCGGTGGTACGTCGAAGATGGAAGGCGCCACCGAACTGGCCGAGGAAATCTTCCACATGCCCGTGCGCCTTGGCGTGCCTCACGGCGTGAAAGGCCTGGATGACGTGGTTCGCAACCCGATTTATTCCACCGGTGTCGGCCTGTTGATGTACGGCCTGCAGAAGCAATCCGACGGCATTTCGTTCTCGGGTATCGGCAGCCGCGACAGCTACAGCAACGAAGAACCGAAGGGCGCCTTGCTCGATCGCATCAAGAGCTGGGTCCAGGGCAATTTTTAAGCTTCACCGCAGCAACGCTTCACCGTTGTAGATACAGGCAGTAGGCGAAAAAACTAGAGAACGTAAAGGAGAGGGAAAATGTTCGAACTCGTAGACAACATCCCCGCAAGCCCGGTTATTAAAGTTATCGGTGTTGGCGGTGGCGGCGGCAACGCCGTGAATCACATGGTCAAGAGCAACATTGAAGGCGTCGAGTTCATCTGCGCCAACACTGATGCCCAGGCGCTGAAGAGCATCAGCGCGCGGACCATCCTGCAACTGGGTACCGGCGTGACCAAAGGTCTGGGCGCCGGCGCCAACCCTGAAGTAGGTCGTCAGGCCGCTCTCGAAGACCGTGAGCGCATTGCCGAAGTCCTGCAGGGCACCAACATGGTGTTCATCACTACCGGCATGGGCGGTGGTACCGGTACCGGTGCTGCGCCGATCATTGCTGAAGTGGCCAAGGAAATGGGGATCCTCACCGTTGCGGTGGTGACCCGTCCGTTCCCGTTCGAAGGTCGCAAGCGCATGCAGCTGGCCGACGAAGGCATCCGCCTGCTGTCGGAAAGCGTCGACTCGTTGATCACCATTCCCAACGAGAAGCTGCTGACCATCCTCGGTAAAGACGCCAGCCTGCTGTCGGCTTTCGCCAAGGCTGACGATGTACTGGCCGGTGCCGTTCGCGGTATCTCCGACATCATCAAGCGTCCGGGCATGATCAACGTCGACTTTGCCGACGTACGTACCGTGATGAGCGAAATGGGCATGGCGATGATGGGCACTGGCTGCGCCAGCGGTCCGAACCGTGCACGTGAAGCGACCGAAGCGGCCATCCGTAACCCGTTGCTTGAAGACGTGAACCTGCAAGGCGCACGCGGCATCCTGGTGAACATCACCGCCGGTCCTGACCTGTCCCTGGGTGAGTACTCCGACGTGGGTAGCATCATCGAAGCCTTCGCTTCCGAGCACGCCATGGTCAAGGTCGGTACCGTTATCGATCCGGACATGCGCGACGAGCTGCACGTGACTGTCGTTGCGACCGGTCTGGGCGCTAAAATCGAGAAACCTGTGAAGGTCATCGACAATACCGTTCACACCTCGATGGCTTCGCAGCCACAACAACAAGCCCCTGTTCGTCAGGAAGCTCCAGCGGTGAACTACCGTGACCTGGACCGTCCGACCGTCATGCGCAACCAGGCCCAGGCCGGTGCTGCGACTGCCGCGAAGATGAATCCGCAGGATGATCTGGATTACCTGGACATCCCGGCTTTCCTGCGTCGTCAGGCCGATTGATGAAATGTATCAGGGCTATGAAGGTGATTGGTGTTCAGCAAAGGCGTGGTCTGCTATCATCGCCAGCCTTTGTTGATACCAGTTCGCAATTTGCGCTGAAGCGGCCCAAGCCATGATTAAACAACGCACACTGAAAAATATTATCCGTGCCACAGGTGTAGGTCTGCACTCCGGGGAGAAGGTTTACCTGACCCTCAAGCCTGCGCCGATCGACACCGGCATCGTCTTTCGCCGTGCCGACCTCGATCCCGTGGTCGAGATCCCGGCTCGTGCGGCCAACGTCGGCGAGACAACCATGTCGACGACGCTGGTCAACGGTGACGTCAAGGTGGATACGGTTGAGCACTTGCTCTCGGCCATGGCTGGCCTGGGCATCGATAACGCCTACGTCGAGCTCTCCGCGTCCGAAGTCCCGATCATGGATGGTAGCGCTGGACCCTTCGTATTTCTGATTCAGTCGGCTGGCCTGGAAGAACAGGACGCCGCCAAGAAGTTCATCCGTATCCTGCGGGAAGTGACAGTGGAAGACGGCGACAAGCGCGCCACTTTCGTTCCTTTCGAAGGTTTCAAGGTGAGCTTCGAGATCGATTTCGATCACCCGGTTTTCCGTGACCGCACACAAAGTGCAAGCGTGGATTTTTCCAGCACTTCGTTCGTTAAAGAAGTCAGCCGCGCCCGTACCTTTGGTTTCATGAGTGACATCGAGTACCTGCGCAAGCACAACCTCGCACTCGGCGGCAGCGTTGAAAACGCAATCGTGGTTGACGCCGATGGTGTTCTGAACGAAGACGGTCTTCGCTATGAAGACGAATTCGTGAAGCACAAGATCCTCGATGCAATTGGTGACCTCTACCTGCTGGGCAATAGCCTGATTGGTGAGTTCAAGGGCTTCAAGTCCGGCCACGCACTGAACAACCAGCTGCTGCGCAAGTTGATTGAGCAGACAGATGCCTGGGAAGTCGTGACGTTCGAAGATGCCAGCACTGCACCGATCTCTTACATGCGCCCTGTTGCGGCCGTGTAAGTAAAAACCTCTCTAGTTTTTAAAGGCTGCCTTCGGGTGGCCTTTTTTTATGCCCGGATTTTGTGTTGCCGGGGCAGGCCCCTTCGCGAGCAGGCTCGCTCCCACAGGAGGACGCGGACAAACTGTGGGAGCGGGCTCGCCCGCGAAGGGGCCAGTAGGCGCACCGCCAGTTTCAGGCAGAAACCACCCGATTACGCCCCCGTTCCTTGGCCTGATACAGCGCCTTGTCCGCCGAAAACAGCAGCTGTTCCAGGCTGATGTCACTCTCTGTCGTCCAGGTGCTGATGCCGATGCTGACCGTCATCGGTTGATCATCGCCTGCCACCACGGGCAACTGTTCCACCTGCACACGGATGCGCTCGGCAATCTGTCGTGCACCTTCATTGTCGGTTTCAGCCAGGATCACCGAAAACTCTTCGCCGCCATAACGGGCCACAAGGTCTGTGGGGCGATGGACATTGGCGCCGATGACCTCGGCCAGCGAGCGCAAAGCCTCGTCGCCGGCCTGATGGCCGTGACGGTCGTTGAAGGCCTTGAAGTGATCGGCATCGATCATCAGCACTGACATCGGTTTGCCCGAACGTTGCGCCCGAAACCATTCATGACGAAGGGTCTGGTCAAGGGTTCGGCGATTGGCCACGCCGGTCAAGGCATCGGTGGCGGCCAGTTGCGCCAACTCTTGCTCGGCGCTGTGGCGCAGGCGCAATTCGCGGCAGAGCAGCCAGGTCAGCCACAGCAACGCGGCGCACAGGACGCCGGTGGCGCCGCTGATCACCATCGCCGTGCGCCTCCAGGTGGCGAAGACCTCGTCACTGGAAAGGGCGACGATAACCGTGAGCGGCAGGTTGCCGACCCGGCTGAAGGTGTACAGGCGTGGCTGCCGGTCAACGCTCGACACGCCGTCAAAGCTGCCGCTGCCCTCGCGCAGCATGCGCACGACGTTGGGCCGACCGGCAAAACTTTTGCCCACCGAGTTGTCCTGCAAAAAGGGCTTCTGCGCCAACAGCACCCCATCGTCGTTGATGATGGCCAGTGTGCTGCCGGTGCCGATGTCGAGGCTGTTGAACAACTGATCGAAGTACGCCAGGCGCATTGAGGCCACCGCGACACCCAGGAACTCACCCGTGGTAGAAGAAATGCGCCGGCTGAAGCTGATTTGCCATTCGTCGCTGTAATCGCAATCACAGCGGGGTTTGAACGGCCGACTGATGAACATCCCCGCGTGGCGGTTGAAGGCATGAGCGAGAAAATAATCGCGGTCGGCGAAGTTGCCCGGTTTGGGTTCGATCAACGACGAGTCGGCGAGAACCTCGCCTTGTTTATCGAGCAACAGGATGTCGCTCTTGAAGCGTGCGGTGGTCGAGCGGTCGAAGAGCACCAGGTGGCGGATCTGTGCCGAAACCTCCTTGAGGTCATCCCGTTGCGCGGCGGCGATCAGGCCTTGCAGGGTCAGGTCGTAGAGCTCCACCGTGCGCAGCACGTCGGCGTCGATCAATTGTGCGATGGTGGTTGCGCTGCGTATGGCCGCCTGTCGGGCGTTGGCGTGTTCGCGGATCAGCAGAAAGGTCACGATGCCGAGAATCGCAATGACCGTCAGGCTGCTGCCGAGGATCACCAGGATCTCGGGCCGTCCGGCGCTGCCGGAAGGGGATGGGGTGCGGCGTACGGTCATGGGGCTGATGTCTGCTGGAATGACTGGGTAAGCGTAGTTCCTTAACCGTAGCAGCCGGGAAAAAGGCCAGCGACTGGGCCGGCCTTTTGATTAATTGCCGATCAGAACACATTGATCGGGTAGTCGATGATCACCCGGTATTCATCAGTGTCCTGATCCAGCGCGCCATAACCGTTGCCGCCCCGGTTGGTCGCCCATTGCAGGCGCAGGGCCAGGTCCTTGGCTTGACCACTCTGGACCACGTATTTCAGATCAATGTCGCGTTCCCAGTGTTTGGCGTTCTTGCCATCAACGCTGTACCACGCGGAGTAACCGGGGCTTTCTGGATCGACCTTGGTCAGGTCCAGTTTGCCGCGGGAGTAAGACACCGCCGACGTCAGGCCCGGCAGGCCAAGGCCGACAAAGTCGTAGGCATATTTGAGTTTCCACGAGCGTTCATTCGGGCCGTTGAAGTCTGAGTACTGCTGGGAGTTGTCGAGGAAAATGCTGTCGCCCTGGCTGATGTAATCGAACGGTGTGTTGCCGTTGACCCGCTGGTAAGCGGCCGTGACGCTGTGATTGCCCAGGCCGACGGTGAAATGCAGGCTCCAGGTGTTGTTGTCGATGTTGCCCAGTAGCGCGTCACCGGTGTCCTGCGTGTGATAGATGTGCAGGCCAGGGTTGAGGCTGATCAGGTTATTGAGCGCGTAGACGTAATCCAGGTCGTAGTAGTACTGGTTCCAGATGTCCTTGAGCTCGGCGGCATACAGGCTGCTGGACAGTCCCGGCAGGCCATTCCAGGCCACGCCAGCCCAGGTCAGGTGCTGGCTGTCCTCACCAAAGGGCAGGCTACCGTAGGACGTGCCGATGCGGGTATGGCCGCTCTGGTTGTAAGGCTTGGTGAAGCTGGCTTGTCCGCCCTCGATCATTACGCCGTCGACGCTGTGGTTGGTCAGGCTGGCCCCGCGAAAGGTCTGGGGCAGCAGGCGGGTTTCGCCACCGGCAATCACCGGATTGGCCAGAAACAGGTCGCCAGCCTTCAATTCGGTATCGAAAGCACGCATTTTCAGGGTGCCACCGGCGGTCGAGAAGGACTCCGGTGCTTTGCCGTTGCCATCACTGACCGGCAGGATGCTCGAGTTGTCCGTGCCGCCACCGCCGTCAAGCTTGAGCCCGAGCATGGCGTGGGCATCGATGCCAAAGCCGACGGTGCCCGTTGTATAGCCCGACTCGAAGACACCCAGAAAGCCCTGGCCCCACTCAATGTTGTCGTCTGTCTGCTGCAGCCGATTGCGGTTCATGTAGTAGTTACGGGCGTTGAGGTTGAGGCGCGAACCCTCGACAAATCCGGCGTCGGTCGAATCATCAGTAGCATGGGCGTTGGCGGACATCGTTACGGCGAATGCAACGAACAGCGAAGAGAAGCGGAAGGGGAAACGCACGTGCGGACAAGCTCCTTGGGTCAACGGGGAACATCACTGTTTTTGTCGTCGGGATGTTTTTTGCAGGGAGGGCGATTCAAACGGCGTTGAAGCCACAACGAAAAAAAGCCGCTGAGGGCAGCGGCTTGGAAGACAACTTTTCAAGGGGAAGAGCCGATGAAAAGTGTCGAGGGAAACTGGAGCGATGCGCAGAAATCAGCTGTCTTTTTCAACCCGAGGCTGGGCTTGAATGCTCGATGCTTGCGGGGCCTGGGTGGCTTCCTGAGCTTTGGCGGTCATCTCGATCTGGTGTTCTTCGTAAGCGGAGGCGCGTGCGGCGTTTTGTGCGACGAAAGCCTGCGACTCTTCAGCCATGGCGAACGAAGAGACAAACAAAGAGGACAAAACGAAAGCGCTGGCAATACCCATACTGTTGGACATCTTTAAAACCTTCTTGCTTGGCAAGTGCTGTTTGGTGCGGGCAAAGATAAGGATGTCGGGCGATGGGAAAAAGAGCGGATTCATGAAAGGACTGTTGCGTAAAAGGCAACAGTTGGTTGTACACACGTTTGTGGTCAACCCGAAACCACTGTGGGAGCGAGCCTGCTCGCGAAAGCGGTTAAACGTTCAAACCTGCGTTGACTGACACACCGCATTCGCGAGCAGGCTCGCTCCCACAAAAGAAGGTACTGGATCAGACCGGCAGATGAATGCCGAAGGTATTCATGCCGTGGTCACTGCGCACAAACACATCCCCGCCATGCATCAGCGCGATCGCCTTGACGATCGCCAACCCCAACCCGTGGTTGTTGCCGCTGTTGCTGCGCGAAGCGTCGACGCGATAGAAACGTTCGAACAGGCGTGACAAATGTTCGCTGGCAATCGGTGAACCCGGGTTCGCCACGCCGATACTGACCTGATGCTCCTCGGCTTCGATCCGCACCTGGATCACCTGCCCGGGCTCGGTGTGCTGCACGGCGTTGTTCAGCAGATTGATCAGCGCCCGTCGCAAGTGCGCGATCTCGATTCGCACCTGGGCATCGCCGCTGACCTGGACCTGCACCTGGGCGTCTTCGAGGATGAAATCCAGATACTCCAGCGTCGTCGCCACCTCATCGGCCAACGACGTCGACGTCAGTTTGGTGGCCTTGCTGCCCTGATCCGCACTGGCGAGAAATAACATGTCGTTGATGATCGAGCGCAGTCGCTCAAGCTCCTCGAGGTTCGATTGCAGGACCTCGAAGTAATGCTCGGCCGAGCGTCCACGGGTCAGGGCAACCTGGGTCTGGCCGATCAGGTTGGTCAATGGCGAACGCAGTTCATGGGCGACATCGGCGTTGAACGACTCCAGTCGCGAGTAGGCCTGCTCGACCCGCTCCAGCGTGGAGTTGAACGAATGGACGAATTGGTTGAGTTCCGGCGGCAGTGACGACATTCGTAAACGCCCGGAACGCAGGGGCGGCGCCAGGCGCTGGGCTTCCTGAGACAGTTTGATCAGCGGTTTCAGCCCGATTCGCGCCACCCAGTAACCCAGCGCCGAGGCCAGGAGCACGCCGACAATCGCCAGGCTGACCAGGGCAATCAGCAACTGATGCTGGGTCTGGTAAAACGTCTCGGTGTCGATGCCGATCATGAAACGCAATGGCGGCCGTTGGTCCTTGGCCGGGAACTGGCTGACCAGCACTTTCAGCGGGTAGGGATGGTCTGGCAACTGCATGTCACGCATGCCCAGCGGGCCTTGGGCGAACGCGCGGATCTGCGGTGTCAGCTGGCCGTATTCGTAGTGCGGATCGCCGCTGATGATCCAGAAACTGATGCGCTTGTCTTCTTCGCCGAGCAGCTTGAGCTTGTTGTTGATCTTCACCCAATGCTCGGGCGTGCCGTAACGGCCGACGGTGGATTCGAGCACGCTGTAGCGTGCATCCAGTTCGGCTTCGGGCAACAGGCCCAAGCCTTTGTCGACCTGTTGGTACAGTGCCCAGCCGATCAACAGGAACACCAGGAGCGCCACCAGGGTGAACATCCCGCTGAGGCGCAGTGCGATCGAGTTACTGGACACCACGGCTCTCCAGCACATACCCCATTCCGCGGATCGTGTGCAGCAGTTTTTCTTCGAACGGCCCGTCGAGCTTGGCCCGCAGACGTTTGATCGCCACTTCGACGACATTGGCGTCGCTGTCGAAATTGATGTCCCAGACCATTTCGGCAATCGCCGTTTTCGACAGGATTTCGCCCTGACGCCGGGCCAGCACACTGAGCAGCGAGAACTCCTTGGCGGTCAGGTCCAGGCGCGTGCCGGCACGGGTGGCCTTGCGGCTGATCAAATCGATCCACAGGTCGGCGATGCTCACTTGCACCGGTTCGTGCCCGCCGCTGCGACGGGTCAGCGCTTGCAGGCGTGCCACCAGCTCAAGGAAGGAAAAGGGTTTGCCCAGGTAATCATCAGCGCCATCGCGCAGGCCACGGATGCGGTCTTCAACCCGCTCGCGGGCAGTGAGCATGATCACCGGGGTTTGCTTGCGCGCACGCAAGGCGCGCAGCACGCCGAAGCCGTCGAGGCCCGGCAGCATCACGTCGAGGACGATCACCGCGTAGTCGCTTTCCAGCGCCAGGTGCAGGCCTTCCACGCCATCACGGGCCAGATCCACGGTGTATCCCTGTTCCGTCAGGCCACGGTGCAGGTAGTCCGCGGTTTTTTCCTCGTCTTCGATAATCAGAACGCGCATGACCCCGCCTCAGTCTGTGGTCGCCAGCGCCGGCAGCGCTGTAGGTTTAGGTCGATGGAATAGCCGCTCCAGCCACAAGTATATGACCGGCGTGGTGAACAGCGTCAGCATCTGGCTCACCAGCAAGCCGCCCACCACCGCGATCCCCAGGGGTTGGCGCAGCTCGGCGCCGGTGCCATAACCGAGCATCAGCGGCAGGGCGCCGAGCAGGGCGGCCAGGGTGGTCATGATGATCGGCCGGAACCGCGTCAGGCAGGCCTGGAAGATCGCTTCTTCCGGCGACAAGCCGCCCTTGCGCTGGGCTTCGAGGGCGAAGTCGATCATCAGGATGCCGTTTTTCTTGACGATGCCGATCAGCAGCACCAGGCCGATCAGCGCCATGATCGAAAAGTCCTGGCCGCAGATCCACAACATGATCACCGCACCCAGTCCCGCCGCAGGCAGGGTCGAGATGATGGTCAGCGGATGGACGAAGCTCTCGTAGAGCACGCCGAGAATGATGTACACCGCCACCAGCGCCGCCAGGATCAGCCAGGGCTGGCTGGCCAGCGAACTCTGGAACGCCTGGGCCGCGCCCTGGAAGTTGCCGCTGATCGCTACCGGCATGCCGATGTCGGCCTTGGCCTGGTTGAGCATGATCACCGCATCGCCCAACGCCACGCCGGGTGCGAGGTTAAACGACATGTTGGCGGCAGGGAACATGCCGTCATGGGCAATGGACAGCGGGCCTATGCTGGGCGCATCGAACCGGGCCAGCGCCGACAGCGGGACCATCTCACCGCTCAAGGGCGAACGCAGGTAGAAATAGTTGAGGCTTTCCGCCTTGCCGCGCTGCTTGGTGTCCAGTTCCAGGATCACGTTGTATTGGTTGATTTGGGTCTGGAACTCATTGATCTGGCGTTGACCGAAAGCGTCGTAGAGGGCTTCGTCGACATCGCTGGCGGTCAGGCCGAAGCGTGCCGCCGCGCTGCGGTCGATGCTGATGTGCGTGATGCTGCCGCCCAGTTGCAGGTCATTGGACACGTCGCGGAAGGCCGGGTTGCTGCGCAGTTTTTCCGTCAGGCGCTGGGTCCAGGTGCTCAGCACCGCGCCGTCGTTGCTCTTGAGCACGTATTGGTACTGGGCGCGGCTCGGGCCGGAACTGAGGTTGATGTCCTGGCCGGCGCGCAAGTACAGGACGATGCCCGGGACTTTCATCAGTTGCGGGCGAATGCGGTCGATGAACTCACTGGCCGAGACATCGCGGTCACCGCGTTTTTTCAGGGCAATCCAGAAGCGGCCGTTGGCGATGGTCTGGTTGCTGCCCGAGACACCGACCGAGTGGGAGAACGTTTCGACGGCGGGATCGGCGGCGACGATTTCGGCCATCGCCAGGTGTTTTTTCACCATGTCCCCGTAGGAAATGTCCGCAGCCGCTTCGGTGGTGCCGAGGACGAAACCGGTGTCCTGCACCGGGAAGAAGCCCTTGGGAATGAAGACATAACCACCGACAGCCAGTGCCACCGACAGGCCGAAAATACCGATCATCAGTTTCTGGTGGGCGAGGGCGCGGCGCAGGCCTTTTTCGTAAAGGGCCAACAGCCGCTCGCCAAAGCCCTTCTTGCCATGGGCGTCGTGCACCGGGGCGCGCATGAACAGCGCCGCCAGGGTAGGCGCCAGGGTCAGGGAAACGACCACCGAAATCAGGATGGTTGAAGTGGCAGTCAGAGCGAATTCCTTGAACAGCCGTCCGACCACGCCGCCCATGAACAGCAGCGGAATGAACGCCGCCACCAGCGAGAAACTGATCGACACCACGGTGAAGCCGATTTCCCCGGCACCCTTGATCGCGGCCTCGCGCATGCCATCGCCGGCCTCCAGATGACGGTGGATGTTCTCCACCACCACAATCGCATCGTCGACCACAAAGCCCACGGCGACCACGATCGCCACCAGCGTCAGGTTGTTCAGGCTGAAACCCATGATGTACATCAGGGCGAAACTGGCGATCAGCGACACGCCGAGCACCGCCGACACGATCAGGGTGGCCGACAGCTGGCGCAGGAACAGCGCCATCACCGCCACCACCAGCATGATCGCGATCAGCAGGGTGATTTCCACTTCATGCAGCGAGGCGCGGATGGTCTGGGTGCGGTCGATCAGCGTCTTGACCTGCACCGAGGCGGGCAGCATCGCTTCCAGGCCCGGCAGCGCCGCCTGGATGCGGTCCACGGTTTCGACGATGTTGGCCCCCGGCTGGCGGAAGATCACCAGGTTCACCCCCGGCTGCGAGCCGGCCCAGGCCTGGACGTAGGCATCTTCCGAGCCGTTGACGACTTTGGCCACGTCCTTGAGATGGACCGGTGCACCGTCCTTGTAGGAAACAATCAATTGACTGTAATCCTCGGGGTGGAACAACTGGTCGTTGGTGGACAGGGTCGAGATGCTCGATTCCCCGTACAGCGCACCTTTGGCCAGGTTCAGGCTGGTTTGCTGGATCGCCAGGCGAATGTCCGCCAAGGTCAGGCCGATGGCGGCGAGTTTGTCTGCCGAGACCTGGACGCGGATCGCCGGACGTTGCTGACCGGTGATGGCGACCTGACCTACACCGTCGATCTGACTGATCTGACGGGACAGCAGGGTTTCCGTGAGGTCGCTGAGTTCGGGACCGGGCATCAGCGAAGAATTGACGCTGAGGATCAACACGGGGCTGTCGGCCGGGTTGACCTTGCGCCAGGTCGGCAGGTTCGGAATGTCCTTGGGCAGTTTGCCGGCGGCGGTGTTGATCGCGGCCTGGACTTCCTGGGCGGCGGTATCGATGCTTTTGTCGAGGGTGAATTGCAGGGTCAGGATGGTCGAACCGAGGGCGCTGCTTGAGGTCATCTGGGTCACGCCGGGGATGGCGCTGAACTGCACTTCAAGGGGCGTTGCCACCGAGGAGGCCATGGTTTCCGGGCTGGCGCCGGGCAGTTGTGCCGCCACCTGGATGGTCGGAAATTCCGCCTCGGGCAAGGGCGCCACCGGCAGGCGCGGAAAAGCGATGGCACCGAGCAGCACCAGGGCAAACGTCAGCAGCACCGTCGCCACCGGGTGGTCGATGCACCAGGCGGATATCGAACCGTGGCCTTTCATTGCGCGGCCTCCGATTGCACCACCTGCGGTGGTTCGGTCAGCACTTGCACGGTGGCGCCCGGCTTGAGCCGCGACTGGCCGTCGCTGACCAGCACGTCACCCGGTGCTACGCCCTTGATGATGTTCTGGCCGCTGCCCTGATAGAGCATCTGCACCGGCACGGTTTCAACCTTGTCACCCTTGAGCCGGTAGACGAAAGGCTGATCAAGGCCACGCTGTACGACGGTGGGCGGTACCACCAGCGCATCTTTGTCCAGCGCCGTCTGAATTTTTACCGTCACCAGCAGGCCCGGCCAGAGTTTCTGCGAAGCGTTGTTGAATTCAGCCTTGGCGCGGATCGTCCCGGTGTTGGCGTTGATCTGGTTGTCGATCAGGGTCAGGTGGCCTTCACCCAGCAGATTGCCGGTTTCGCCGTCGGTGTCGGCGCCGATGTAGGCCTTGACCCGGGCATGTTGCGGATCACTGATCAGGCCCTGCAAGGTCGGCAGCATTTGTTGCGGCAGGGAGAACTCCACGGCGATCGGGTCGATCTGGGTGACGGTAAACAGACCTTGGGTGTCGGTCATGCGCAGGAAGTTGCCTTCGTCCACGGTGCGAATACCGACGCGGCCGCTGACTGGAGAGCGAATCTGCGTGTAGGAAAGTTGTACCTGAGCCGCATCAATCGAGGCCTGGTTGCCCTGCGCGGTGGCTTTGAGTTGGTTGACCAGCGCCTGTTGCTGGTCGTAAGTCTGTTTCGACACGCCATCATCGACGCTCAGCAGCTTGTAGCGCTTGAGGTTGACCAGGGCCACTTGCAACTGTGCCTGGCTTTCGCCCAGTTGCGCCCGGGCCTGGTCGAGGCTGGCGCGGATCGAGCGGTCGTCGATGGTGGCCAGCAGGTCGCCTTTGTTCACCAGTTGGCCTTCCTTGACCAGGATTTTGGTGAGAATGCCGTCGATTTGCGGGCGGACGACGACGCTGTGCAGCGACAGGACCGAGCCGATGCCGCTGACATAGCGGGGCACGTCTTTTTCGACAACGCTGACCACGCGCACGGGGATGGCGCTGGGTGCCGCGAGCTTTGCCTTGGCGGGTTTGGTGGCATACCACAGGCCCAGCGCTGCCAGGAGGATCAGAAGGGCGACGAGCAGGGCGGGTTTTTGCTGGATTCGCATGCGAGTGAGGCGCCAGGGCTGGATGATCGACAGGTTGGTATGTTCCTTTATAAACCTGTTTGACGGTCAGGAAAGTGACTGCTAACTGACGGCGCTGTCAGTTTGGGTTTGGCTTGGCGGCCTTATAGCCGACCATGCTGTGGGTGGGGGTGTACATATCCGTTGCTGCGGTAACGGCCACTTATGGTTTCGCCCTTACGGCGAGTCCCTTTTGGCAAACGCCCCAAAAGGAACC
>NZ_JABFMU010000043.1 GCF_013359695.1 Pseudomonas sp. C2B4 | reverse complement strand
CGAAAGCGGAGTGTCATATGACACATGTATTGCCTGACACTCCGCCTTCGCGAGCAGGCTCGCTCCCACAAGTAATTCTCAGGCTCAGGCCAGCTTCACATTCATCGTAATCCGTGCCGTAAACACCTTCTTCCCCTCAACATCGTGAATGTCCACCGGCACGATCTTGTCGCCTTCCGTGTTCCAGTCCACATCCCCTCCATCCGCCACCGCCGTCACATCACTCTTGGCCTTGGCCAGGTATTCGACCGTCATGCCTTTGGGAATCCAGCGCGCTCCCGCAGGGATAGACACGTCGGTCATCATCCCGGCTGCCAGTTCAGCGGCGTTGCACATCGCAATCGCATGAACGGTGCCCAGGTGGTTGGTGATCTCCCGGGCGAACGGCACCTGCACGGTGGCCGAGCCTTTGCGCAAGTCAGTGACCAGCGGGTTGATGGTGGAGAAATAGGGCGCCACCTGGCAGGCCATTTTGCTGAACGTTTCGGGACCGGCGCTGTTGAACAGGCTGAGGAACTGACTCATGGAGAAGCCTCTCTGGATGATGATTTGGCGGAATATTCTTCCGTTACAGAATATTGTTCTGTTGCGGAACAGTATTCCGTCAGCGGGAAATCTGTCAACCTAGCGCCACTTGTCCATTGGCTGCCGCCAGCCTTTACCCTTGGTTTTTCTGGTCAGAATTCAGTATGGAAACGTCCGATCTGCTCGAACGCTGCTACCCCGGTCGCCGCGCCGAACTCAAGCGCGACATCTTTCGCAAGGCCCTCACACTGTTCAACGAGCAGGGGATCGAGGCCACGACCATCGACATGATCCGCGCCGAATGCGATACCAGTGTCGGCGCGATCTACCATCACTTCGGCAACAAGGAAGGCCTGGTGGCAGCGTTGTTTTTCACCGCGCTGGATGACCAGGCCAGGCTGCGCGACAGCTACATGGCCGACGCCACCACCACCCGGGCCGGCGTGCAGGCACTGGTGCACAGCTATGTGGATTGGGTCGACAGCCAGCCCGAGTGGGCGCGTTTTCAGTATCACGCGCGGTTTGCCGTGACCAAGGGGCCGCATAAGGACGAACTTGCCACCCGCAACAAGGCGCGCAACAAAATGCTGTTGGAGTGGCTGTCGGATCCGGCGCACCGGGATCAATTGGGCGGCTTTCCGGCCGAGTTGATGCCGTCGCTGATCATTGGCCAGGCCGACAGCTACTGCCGCGCCTGGTTGTCGGGCCGGGTCAAGGGCAGTCCGAAGGCGTACCGCGAATTGTTGGCCGAGGCGGCATGGCGCTCGGTCGCCGCGTCCGAGAATCACTGAGGACCCTGTGGGAGCGGGCTTGCCCGCGAAAGCGGTGGGTCAGTCGACATATGAATTGCCTGACAAACCGCCTTCGCGAGCAGGCTCGCTCCCACAACGGGATGTGCTGGTTTTCAAAAGGTTAAAAAAGAGCCTCAAAGCTCTTTGATGGGGAGGAAGTGGAGCCATTGAGGCTCAAGATGCGCATGAAGCAGGCGGTGAGCTTGATAGGGGTTCAATGCACTCACCACCTACGCAACGGCTTGGGCAAGCAAGCGGCTGCGCATCTTCATCGTAGAAAGTTGGGGGTTCGGCCTCAAGTACCGCTAGTCGAATCCCCCCACAAGTGTCAGCTTCTGCGGCCCGGCCAACCGGCCTGATCCAGGGCCTTGAGCAGCGTTTCGGCATCCAGCCCCGGCACCGCATGACCGTTACCTTCGGTCGTTTCGGCCGCGAGCAGGGCGTTGATGATGGCTTCTTCCACGGCTTCGGTGGCCGCCAGGAACAATTCGCTGATGTGATCGTTATTGACCATGCTCAGGTTGCCGGTGGTCGGCGCGCGTTTGCTCTCGTAGGCAGCCGGTGGCACGTGGGCATTGCCCGTGGCGAAGGCGATGAAAATGTCACCGCTGTGGTCTTCGTTGCCGCCGCCGGTGCGGGCCAGGCCGAGGCTGGCACGCTGCGCCAGGCGCGTGCATTGGTGCGGCAGCAACGGCGCATCGGTGGCCAGGCAGACCACGATCGAACCCATGCCCGGATGCGGCAGCGAGGCCTTGAGAAACGGTGAGTCGACCTGCTCCATGTAGCGCCCGACCGGGTAGCCATCGACGCGCAGTTCGTTGCGGATGCCATGGTTGGCCTGGACGATGGCGCCGACGGTCCAGCCCCCCTGTGCAGCGCTCAGGCGCCGCGACGCCGTGCCGATGCCGCCCTTGAATTCGTGGCAGATCATGCCGCTACCGCCGCCGACATTGCCTTCCACCACCGGACCGCCCACCGCCGATTGCACGGCGTGGGCCACGTGTTCGGGCTTTACGTGAAAGCCGTTGATGTCGTTGAGCAAACCGTCGAAGGTTTCCAGCACCACGGGCATGTTCCAGTAGAGCCGGCCGTCGTCCGGTTGTTGCTCACGGTCCACCACGATCAAGGCATCGCGCACCACGCCCAGGCTGTGGGTGTTGGTGAAGGCGATCGGGCTGGTCAACAGACCGGCCTCGCGAATCCACTCCAGTCCCGTGGCGTCGCCATTGCCGTTGAGCACATGGACGCCGGCAAAGCACGGCTGCTGGCTGGTGGAACCGGCACGGGGTTCGATCACGGTAACGCCGGTCAGGATGTCACGACCCTTGGCGGTGCGACCTCGCACATTGCTGTGGCCGACCCGTACGCCGGGCACATCGGTGATGGCATTGAGAGGGCCGGGTTGAAGCTGGCCAAACTGAATGTTCAGGTCGCGGGCACGTGGTTTCATAGGTTGATCCTCTTCAATTCGTGGCAGAAAAAAGTGGTCTGATTCAAGCGGGAAACCTGTGGGAGCGAGCCTGCTCGCGAAAGCGGTGTATCAGGTTAGAAGGTGTCGACTGACACGCCGCTTTCGCGAGCAGGCTCGCTCCCACAGTGGGGTTGTGGTGTCAGGACTACTGTCCGTTTTTGACCTTGCTCCAGATCCGCGTCCGCACCCGTTCAGTGGCCGGCGGCAGAGGCTGCAAGGTGAACAAGGTGGCCAGCGCCTCGGCCGATGGGTAAACCGCAGGATTGGTCCGGGTCGCTTCGGCCACCAGCGCCGTCGCATTGCGGTTGCCGTTGGGGTAGTTGAGGTGATTGCTGACCGGGGCGATGACCTCGGCGCGCATCAGGTAATCAATGAAGGCCAGACCCTGTTGCGGATGCGGTGCATCCTTGAGCAACACCAGCGTGTCGAACCACACTGGCGCGCCTTCCTTGGGCAGGCTGTAGGCGATCTTCACGCCGTTGCCGGCCTGCTCGGCGGTGGCCTTGGCTTCCAGCATCGCCCCGGACCAGCCCACCGCTACGCAAATATTGCCGTTGGACAGGTCGCTGATGAATTTCGACGAGTTGAAGTAGGCGATGTGCGGGCGCAACTTGAGCAGCAGCGCTTCGGCCTTCTTGTAATCCTCGGCGTTGGTGCTGTTGGGCGGCAGGCCCAGGTAGTGCAGGGCGACCGGCAGCATTTCCGCGGGCGAGTCGAGCATCGCCACGCCGCATTCGCCGAGTTTGGCCAGGTTCTCTTCCTTGAACACCAGGTCCCAGGAATCCACCGGCGCCTTGTCGCCGAGCACGGCGCGCACCTTGTCGATGTTGTAGCCGATGCCGTTGGTGCCCCACAGATACGGCACCGCGTACTGGTTGCCCGGATCGTTATGGGCCAGTTTCGCCAGCAGGTCGGTGTCCATGTTCTTGAAGTCCGGCATCTGGGCACGGGGCAGCGGGGCGAGGGCGCCTGCCTTGATCAGGGTCGGCAGGCTGAAGTTGCTGGCCACCACCACGTCGTAGCCGCTGCGGCTGGTCAGCAGTTTGCCTTCCAGCACCTCGGCGCTGTCGAAGGTGTCGTAGACCGGCTGGATACCGGTGTCACGCTTGAAGTCCTGCAGGGTGTTTGGGCCGATGTAGTCGTACCAGTTATACACGTGAACCGTCGGGCTCTCGGTCGCCACCGCCGACAGCGAAACCGCCAGGCAGGCGCCCAGTCCCAGATTGAAATACGCGCGGTGACCACTCATGATGCGGCACTCCTGGCCTGCTGCGGCCGGTGATGTTCAGGAGTTTGCAGCGTATCGACCGGGGTGGCCGTTACCCATTCCCATCATGGGTTACTCGAAAGGGGTAGTGCGTGGACGCGTTGTTGAAAGAGTTGCCGCTGCACCAGGGGCTGGCGCGGCTGTTTGGTGCTGTGGGCGAGGAGGGATTCTGGCGTGCACTGGTCGATACCCTGCGCCTGCTGGTGCCGCTGGACAACGCGCTGGTCGCGGTGATGCGGCCCGGCCGGGTGCCGCGCCTGCTGATCGACTTCGACTCAACCGGCAGCGGCGACGAGCATGAAGAACTGGCCGATTACAGCGCCGGCATGTACCTGCTCGATCCGTTCTACCTGGCCGTGTGCGCCGGCATCGCCGACGGCCTGCACAGCCTCGACTCGGTGGCGCCTGACCAGTTCCAGCAGAGCGAGTACTACCTCAGCTACTTCCGTTCAGTGGTCGGTGGCGACGAGTTGCAGTTCATGGTCAACCTCGAGGGCGCCGTGCTCGGACTGTCCCTGGGCCGCTCGACGCGTTTCACCCTTGAAGAGCAGGGCCGCTTGCTGTGTGTGCGCGACTGGGTGCTGTCGGCGATGCGCCGGCACCTGCAACTGCTGCCACCGGAAGGCCCGGTAGCCGAAGCCGTGGCTGGCGATCTGGCAGCCTTGCTCGACCGTTTCGATGCGCGTCTGTCAGCCCGCGAAATCGAAACGGCGCGGCTGATCCTCCAGGGTTTCTCCAGCAAGGCCATCGCTCAGCAGATGGGCATCTCCCCGGAGACGGTCAAGGTGCATCGGCGCAACCTGTATCACAAGCTCAATGTGAATGGGCATGGGGAGTTGTTTGCGTTGGTGTTGCAGCCGCGCTAGGCCGGATTTTCGGTGGTTCATGCCGGCCTCTTCGCGAGCAGGCTCGCTCCCACAGGTGAAACGCATTCCATTGTGGGAGCGAGCCTGCTCGCGAAGGGGGCGACGCGGTCTTACTGCCTGAACACCAACGCCTTCAACCCACACTCCACATCCGCATCCGGAAACTCCGGCGGATTCTCCAGTCGCTGTTCAAACCGCAGGCTTGGCGCCTCGCGAGTGACGCCTTCGATGAGGAAATCCGCGCCGAACGCCGGATCGTTCATGCAGGCCAGTACCGTGCCTTGGGGAGTGAGCAATTCCGGGAGGCGGCGCAGTACGCGCTGGTAATCCTTGGTCAGCAGGAAACTGCCTTTCTGAAACGACGGCGGGTCGATGATCACCAGGTCATACGGGCCCTTGCCGATCACCTTGCCCCAGGATTTGAACAGGTCGTGACCGAGAAAAGTGACCTTGCCCAGGTCATGCCCGTTGAGCCGGTGATTGTCGCGGCCACGGCTCAGCGCCGGGCTGGACATGTCCAGATTGACCACGTGGGTCGCGCCGCCTTCGATGGCCGCCACCGAGAAGCCGCAGGTGTAGGCGAACAGGTTCAGCACCCGTTTGCCTGCGGCGTTGGCCCGCACCCAGTCGCGTCCGTAGCGCATGTCGAGGAACAGACCAGTGTTCTGCTTGCGGCCCAGGTCCACCCGAAATTTCAGCCCGCCCTCGGTGATGGTCAGTTCATCGATTTCTTCCCCGAGCAGCCACTCGGTAGTGCTTTGCAGCAGGTAGCGATGTTGCAGCAGCAGCGTATGCGCACCCGATTGCGCCCACTGCGCCGACCGGGTGATCGCCATCAGCAACTGCTTCAGGTCTTCCAGTTGCGCAGGCTCTGGCTCCTTGAACAACGCCACCAGCACCACACCCTGCAACCAGTCGACGGTCACTTGCTCAAGCCCCGGCCAGCAGCGACCCCGGCCGTGGAACAGGCGGCGGGTTTCGGCGGGGGCGGACGCGAGGGCGGTCAGCAGGTGCTGGTTGAGGGTGGCGAGGGCGTCTGGGTTCATCGGTCAAGGGTCGGCAGTTTCGGGGGGCGGCATTTAACCATAGTTACGCGGTGGGTGGACCACCCAGAAACCCTGTGGGAGCGAGCCTGCTCGCGAAGGCGGCATGACAGCCAACATCAATGTGACTGATACACCGCTTTCGCGAGCAGGCTCGCTCCCACAGGGGCCACCACAGGTTTTTGGGGTTGGGAGTTATCACAAATAATTTAACTCTGCGTGAGGATTTGGCGATCTTGTCGCTCCCATACTCGGCCCCATCGAACAATAAACCAGGAGCCGGACATGTCGCAGTCAACTGCTTCACCCAAGGCCAGCCACCCCCGCTGGCTGCGGCTCACCCATTGGCTGAACGCCCTGGCGGTGCTGGTGATGGTGACCAGCGGCTGGCGGATCTACAACGCTTCGCCGCTTTACGATTTCAGCTTCCCCACATCGATCACCTTGGGTGGCTGGCTCGGCGGCGCGTTGCAGTGGCATTTCGCGGCGATGTGGCTGCTGGCGTTCAACGGCCTCGTCTACCTGATCATCAACGTTCTCAGCGGTCGCCTGAAACGCCGCTTTTTCCCGGTCTCGCCCAAAGGTGTGCTGCATGACCTGTGGTCAGCGTTGCGGGGAAAACTGGGGCACGCCGACCTGAGTCATTACAACCAGGTTCAGCGGTTTGCGTACCTGTTCGTGATGCTCGACATCACGCTGCTGGTGATCTCCGGGCTGGTGCTGTGGAAGTCGGTGCAGTTCCCGCTGTTGCGTGATTTGCTGGGCGGTTACGACGCAGCGCGGCATGTGCACTTCATCGCGATGGCGCTGCTGGCGGCGTTTGTAGCGGTGCATCTGGTGATGGTCGCGCTGGTTCCCAAAACGCTGCTGGCCATGATCGTCGGTCGCAAGGAGCACGTATGAAAAAGCCCAATCTTGATGAGTCATCGATCCTGACCGACGCTCGAAAAATCCTCGCGCCGCAGATCGAAGACCGTTCACGCCGCTCGTTCCTGCTGCGTGGCCTGACTCTCGGCGGCGTGGCGATGTTGTCCGGCTGCAACCTCACCGACAGTGAAAGTGTCGAGACCGCGCTGTCGTCGATGTCGCGCTTCAACGATCGGGTGCAGGGCTGGCTGTTCAACCCCAACGCCATGGCGCCGACCTATCCGGCGTCGATGATTACCCGGCCGTTTCCATTCAATGCCTTCTACGGCATCGACGAAGCACCAACGGTGGAGGAGGAGAGCTATCGCCTGGAGGTGACCGGCCTGGTCGCCGACAAGCGCAGTTGGCGCCTCGAAGAGTTGCACGCCATGGCGCAGACCGAACAGATCACCCGACACATCTGCGTCGAAGGCTGGAGTGCAATCGGTCGCTGGGGCGGTGTGCGCTTCAGTGATTTCCTCAAGCGCATCGGCGCCGACACCGACGCCAGATACGTCGGCTTCAAATGCGCCGACGACTACTACACCAGCATCGACATGGCCACGGCGCTGCATGCGCAAACCCTGCTGGCGCTGACCTGGGACGGCGCCGTGTTGCCTCGTGAATATGGCTTCCCGATGAAGCTGCGCATGCCCACCAAGCTTGGCTACAAGAACCCCAAACACATTCAGGCGATTTTCGTCAGCAACACCTACAGCGGCGGCTACTGGGAAGACCAGGGCTACAACTGGTTCGGTGGCAGCTGAAGACAGCCTGGGTATTTCGCTCGATCACACACTGCGCTTCAAGGAGTTTCATCATGAAAAAGTTGACCACCGTTGCACTGTCCATGTGCCTGGCCATGGGCGCCGCCAGTGTTTTTGCTGCCGATGCCATGAGCAATGACTCGATGTCCAAGGACGCCATGTCCAAGGACGCGATGCACAAGGATTCGATGAAGAAGGATTCCATGGCCAAGGACACGATGAAGAAAGACAGCATGTCCAAGGATTCGATGAGCAAGGACGGCATGAAAAAAGATGCCATGTCCAAGGATGCGATGAAGAAGGACGCGATGTCGCAATAACCTCAAACCACCACAATCCCCTGTAGGAGCGAGCCTGCTCGCGATGGACCGGAGGGCGCCGCGTTCATCCAGGCAGCCCACGTCATCGTTGACGTCCATCGCGAGCAGGCTCGCTCCTACAAGGGATCGCGTTTCAGGGTATGACCTGAAATCATACCCCCATGATTTTTTATGGTTACAGCCCCGCCAACCCCCAGTGTTAAAAAATCGCAAACCAGCTCATCAACAACAAAAAAGAGCGTTTGCAACCATGATCATTCATTTCTGCCGCGTCTTCGCCAGCGACCTGCTGCGCTCTTCGAACCCTGACATTTGCCACGCGAATCCCACGGCTAACGTGCACTTCTGATCAACCCAAATCCCTGAAGAGTAACGACCCATGAAAGAACTCGACCTGTACATCGGTGAAGGTTTCGAAGGCCCTGGCGTGAACGCCGCGCACATCAACATCCTGATCGGCCCGCGCAACGGTCCGGCAGGGCAGGCCTTCGCCAACAGCCTGGCTTCGCCAAGCCAGGGCCATTGCCCGTTCATGGTGATCGCCCAGCCGAACATCCCGGTCAAACCGATGACCCTGTATGTCAACAAGGCCGCGATCAGCAGCGACCTGCACGGCAACGCCACCTGGGGTGCGTCCCAGGCCGGTATCGCCAAGGCGGTGCTCGAAGCGCTGCTCGACGGCACCCTGCCGCCGGAAGCCGAAGACGAGTGGGCCATCGTCACCGCCAACTGGGTCAACCCGGCCTGCGACGACCTGGACGCGGTGTACCTGAACAACTACAACGCCTGCCGCACCGCGATCCGCGCCGCCCTGACCGGCAAGCCGGAAACTGCGCAGCTCAAAGATGTCGTCAATTACATCAGCAACCCTTTCTACACGCCAAAAGCCTGAGGTCCGCGCCATGCAATACATCCGTTTGGGCAACTCCGGCCTGCAAGTCTCCCGCCTGTGCCTGGGCACCATGAACATGGGCACCCCGGACTGGAAACCGTGGATCTTCGATGAGAAGAAAAGCGAACCGATCGTCAAGCACGCGCTGGACAACGGCGTGAACTTCATCGACCTGGCGGACTTCTATTCCGCTGGCGTCGGCGAGGAAGTGGTGGGGCGCATCGTCAAGCGCCTGGCCCGTCGCGAAGACCTGGTGATCACCACCAAGGTTGGCTACGGGACCCGCCCGGGCATCAACGCCAGCGGCCATTCGCGCAAGCACATCATGGACAGCATCGATGCCTCGCTCAAACGCCTGGACATGGATTACGTCGACGTCTTCATGCTGCATTACTTCGACGTGAACACCCCGGTCGAAGAAACCATGAGCGCCATGAACGACATCGTGCGCTCCGGCAAGGCCCGCTACATCGGCGTCTCGACCATGCTCACCGGGCAACTGGCGAAAATCCTCATGGCCTGCGAGCGCAATGGTTGGGTCAAGCCGATCAACATGCAGTTGCAACTGAACTGCGCCTACCGCGAAGAAGAGCGCGAGATGATCCCGTTCTGCCGCGACCAGGGCCTGGGGGTTTCGGTGTTCAGTCCGCTGGCCCGTGGCCTGCTGACCGGCGACGTGCAGTCGACCCGCAACCAGACCGACTTCTTCACCCAGCAGATGTACAGCGACGAAGCGTCGTTCGAGATCGCCCGTTCGGTGCAGCGCGTGGCCCGTGCCCGTGGCGTGTCCAACGCACAGATCGCCCAGGCCTGGGTGGCCAATCATCCCGGCGTGGATTGCATGCTGGTCGGCGCCGACACCACCGAGCAGTTCGACAGCGCCCTGGCGGCGCTGGAGACCCAGCTCGATGCCGAAGAACTGCATGAGCTGGAACGCAACTACACCCCGTGCGACGTGATCAACGATTACACCGCCGGCAAGCGCATCCTGCGTTCGGCCCGTCCGGGTTCGGAACGCTTCACCCTGACCGAGGCCGTGGCATGAGCGATTTGATCCGCCACGGCAATTTCATCGATGGGCACTGGTTTACTGGCGAAGGGACCAGCGGCGGCTCGACCTACCCGGTGCTGAACCCGGCCACCGGCGAGCTGATCGCCGACGTACAAAAGGCCGGCGCCGAAGAAACCAACCTGGCCATCGCGGCGGCCAATCGCGCCTTACCGGCCTGGCGCAAGCTGACCGCCAAGGAGCGCAGCCAGCGCATCAAGCGCTGGGGCGAATTGATGCTGAGTAACCAGAAGGACCTGGCCACCTTGCTCAGCCGCGAGCAGGGCAAGCCGCTGGCCGAGGCTATGGGCGAAGTGGTGTACGCCGCGAGCTTTCTGGAGTGGTTCGCCGAGGAGGCCAAGCGTGCCTACGGCGATGTGATTCCGAGCCACAAGGCCGACGCGCGGATCATCGTGGTCAAGGAAGCCATTGGCGTGGTCGCGGCGATCACGCCGTGGAACTTCCCGCTGGCCATGGTCACCCGCAAGGTTGGCCCGGCGCTGGCGGCCGGTTGCACGATGATTCTCAAGCCTTCGGAAGAAACCCCGCTGTCGGCGTTCGCCCTGGCAGTGCTGGCCGAGCAGGCCGGGATTCCGGCCGGTGTGTTCAACGTGGTGTCCGGTGACGCGGTGGCCATCGGCGGCGCGCTGCAAGCCTCCGGCATCGTGCGCAAGCTGTCGTTCACTGGCTCCACCCGTACCGGCAAATTGCTGATGCGTCAGGCGGCCGACACCTTGAAAAAGGTCTCGCTGGAACTGGGTGGCAACGCACCGTTCATTGTCTTCGACGACGCCGATATCGACGCCGCCGTGAAAGGGGCGATGGCCTCGAAATTCCGCAACACCGGGCAAACCTGCGTCTGCGTGAACCGCTTCTTCATCCAGGACGGCGTGTACGAAGCCTTCACCGGCAAGCTTGCCGAAGCCGTGGCCGCGATGCGCGTCGGCAATGCCCTGGAAGGCGACACCGAGCAAGGTCCGCTGATCAACACGGCGGCGTTGGCCAAAGTGGAATTGCATGTCAGCGATGCCGTGGAGAAGGGCGCCAAGGTGCTGTGCGGTGGCCGTCGTCATGCCTTGGGCGGCACGTTTTATGAGCCGACCATCCTCGCCGAAGCCAGCAGCGACATGCTGATCGCCCAGGACGAAACCTTCGGCCCGGTGGCCGCGTGCTTTCGCTTCAAGGACGAGGCTGAAGTGCTGCGGCGGGCCAACGACACGCCATACGGTCTGTCGGCGTACTTCTACAGCCGTGACATCGGCCGCGTGTGGCGCATGGCCGAAGGCCTGGAAGCGGGCATGGTCGGGATCAACGAAGGGATCATTTCCACGGAAGTGGCGCCGTTCGGCGGCATCAAGGAATCGGGTCTGGGTCGCGAGGGTTCGAAGTACGGTCTGGATGACTATCTGGAAATCAAATACCTGTTGATGGGTGGTTTGTAAAAGCACCACCCAACCCCTGTGGGAACGGACCTATGTGGCGAGGGGATTTATCCCCGTTGGGCTGCGAAGCGGCCCTTTGCATTCTTTCAGCCATAGCGGTTTGTCAGGATCTGCGGCTGCTTCGCAGCCGAACGGGGATAAATCCCCTCGCCACACAAGCCCACTCACAGCAAAAACGATCGGTTTCATTTCTCCGTCAATAACAACAATTGGAGACTTACATGTCCGTACAACCGGTAAAAATCGACGACCTGCCCATCGGGCGCTTTCACATCAAGATCGCCGGCCTGACCTTCGGTGCGCATTTCACCGACGGCTACATCCTCGGCCTGATTGGCATCGCCTTCACGCTGCTCAGTCCGCAGATGCAACTGGATGCCTTCTGGCAGGGCTTGATCGGGGCTTCGGCTCTGATTGGTCTGTTCCTCGGTAGCCTGTTTTTCGGCTGGATTTCCGACAAGGTCGGCCGGCAGAAAATCTTCCTGGTCAGCTTTGTGCTGATCACCATTGCTTCGGTGATGCAGTTCTACGTGGAAACGGCGATGAGCCTGTTCCTCTGCCGGGTGCTGATCGGCATCGGCCTGGGCGGTGACTTCAGCGTCGGCCACGCCATGCTCGCCGAGTTCGCACCGAAGAAACACCGTGGCGTGTTGCTCGGTTCGTTCAGCGTGATCTGGACCTTCGGTTACGTTGCCGCCACCTTCGTCGGCACCGCGATGCTCAGCCTTGGTGACGATGCCTGGCGCTGGATGCTGGCCTCGTCGGCGATCCCGGCGGCGCTGATCCTGATCGCCCGTATCGGCACCCCGGAATCGCCACGCTGGCTCGTCAATCAGGGGCGCATTGCCGAAGCGCGGGCAATCGTCAAGAAACACCTGGGCGACAACGTCGGACTCGACGAAACCCGTTCCAGCGAAACCCGCTCCGGCTACGCGGTACTGTTCAGCCGCGAATACCGCAAACGCACCGCGTTCAACTGCCTGTTCTTCGTCTGCATCGTCATGCCGTACTTCGCCATCTACACCTTCCTGCCGTCGATCCTGCAGAAGATGGGCCTGGCCGAAGGCTTCGGCACCGAACTGATGCTGAACATGCTACTGATCCTCGGCGCGCTGATTGGCATCTGGTGCACCATCAAGTTCACCCGTCGTGGGTTCCTGATCAACTCGTTCATCATCCTTGCCATCGCCTTGTTCCTGCTGGCGGTACTGCCGGGCAGCGCGGCGTTCCTGATGGTGCTGGTGTTCGGGCTGTTCACCCTGGTGCTGTCGGCGGTGAGTAACCTGGTGGGCGTGTTCCCGGCCGAAAGCTTCCCGACCGAAGTGCGCGCCAGCGGCATTGGCTTGGCCACCGCCGTCAGCCGTCTGGGATCGGCGGTCAGCACCTTCCTGCTGCCGGTGAGCGTGGCCGGGATCGGCCTGAGCCCGACCATGGGCATCCTGGCGGCGATCCTGGCGATTGGCGCGCTGCTGTCCTGGGCCTGGGCGCCGGAGACCAAGTCGCTGACCTTGAGTCAGGCGTGCAAGGCGCAGAGTCCGGTGGAAGCGGGTGTGGGTGTGGCGGTCAAAGCCGCAACGCCGATCTAAGGAGTGTTCACTGAACCCTTGTGGGAGCGAGCCTGCTCGCGAAGGCAGTGTGTCAGGCACTTATATGTCGCTGACACTCCGCATTCGCGAGCAGGCTCGCTCCCACAGGGGAACTCCTACGCAGTGGGAACACTGGTGTGTCAGGGATTGCTCACCAGCTCCAGCCATTCGGTAAACAACTTCACCTTCGACAAGCCCCACTTGTCATTCGCCACATCCAGCCAATAACCGTAAGGCCCGATCACCTCCACCGGGGTGATCGGCAACAGGCTGCCATTGGCCAGTTCCTTTTCGATCATCTGCCGGTCGATCACCGCCAGGCCACCACCGGCCAGGGCGGTGTGGATCACCTGGTCCAGGGTGCTGAATTCCAGGCCTTGCCCGGCGTCGACATCGTCGCGGCCCATCGCCGCCAGCCAGTTTTCCCAGACCTTCAAGCGCTTGCCGTTGTGCAGGATGTGCAGCAAGGGTAATTGCTGCAGGTCGGGCGCCTGGCCGTCGGTAAACAACTCCGGACTGGCGACGGCGATGTGCCGCTCCATCACCAGCAACTGACTGTGGCAATGGCTGTCCGCTTCGAGGCCGAAGCGGATATGGCAGTCGATCTCGGCGAGGTTGTCGTGGCTGGCCTGGTGGGTCACGCTCAGGCTGATGTCCGGATAGCGCTGGCAGAACGCGCGCAGGTGCGCCGACAGCCAGCGCGTGGCCCAGGTCGGCGGCGCGACAATCCGCAGGCGCTGGCGCAGGTTGGGCACGCGCACGGCTTGCAGGGCGCGTTCGATGTGGTCGAAGGCATCGCTCAGGTGCGGGGAGAGGGCGGTGCCGGCTTCGGTCAGCGACAGGCCTTGCGGCGTGCGAATGAACAGCGCCACGCCGAGGTAGTCCTCGAGCTGCTTGATCTGCCGGCTCACCGCGCCCTGGGTGACGTTCAGGCCCAGGGCGGCCTGGCTGAAACTGCGATGCCGCGCGACTTCCTCGAAGATGCGCAGCATGTTGAGCGAGGGCAGTTGACGCATGGGAGGGGGCTCATTGCTTGATGTTGTTTTGTAGCGTCTATCTGACTATTGGCAATGAGCTGATGCAAGTGTTGTTTGGGCTGGCCCATTCGCGAGCAGGCTCGCTCCCACAGGGGATTTGTGAACACCACAGATCCAATGTGGGAGCGAGCCTGCTCGCGAAGGCGTCCTCAGGAACGCCGAAAATGCTGGATCAGAAGTAGTACCCGACGTTCACATACACCTGATTCTCCCAATGATCCGTCCCGCCAGCCCCCAGGCTCTGGGTATAGCTGCTGCCGCCAATGTACGGATCGTTCTTGCCGAACATCCATTCCGTCGCAACCCACAATTTGCTCAGCGCAAACGAGCTGCCCAGAATCACCCGCTCGGACGTCTCGAACCCGCTGGCGGATTTGTCGAACGCGCTGTAGTTGGCGTAGACCTTGACCCCGCTGACCTGATCGAACAGGTATTTGCCGGCCACGTCATAGCTGAGGTCAGCCACATAGAGATTGCCGCGACTGGCGACGTTGTAGGTGCCGTCGTAACCGCCCAGGGTCACCAGTTCGTCGGTGCCGGGGTTGCGTGGCGACATCTGCTGCCGCGCCGCCTGCAACTGCACGCCCCATGGGCCGTTCTTGCCCAGGTAGTGCACGGCCACGGCATTGCGTCGGCCGTTGTCGTTTGTGTCCTTGTTCTCAAGGGACGAGGTCAGGCCCGACACGCCGACTTCGGACTTCCACGGCCCCAGGTCCAGTGCCCTGGCGACCCGCAGCACCACGGTGTTGCGCTCCTGGTTGTCGCTGCCGTCGGAAACATAGCTGTCCGCCTCGGACACCACGCTGGAGAAGGTCACGCCGTTGCTGGTGCCTTTGCCTTGCCACGCCGGGCGCAGGTAATAACCGCCCTGGATGTTCCAGTCGCCACTCTGCTGAATGTACTTGGCGCCGACCTCCTGCAGATCTTCCAGGCCAATGACGTTGCCCAGGGTCTCGAAGAAGGTGCTGCCGAAGTACGGCTGCAAGCCGAACGGCACGGTGTTCAGGCCCACCTGCACCTGCTGGTCGGGATTGAACTTGTAGCCGGCCCAGACGAGCTTGGCGAACTGGATGTCGCCGTAGTTTTTGGTGTAGCGGTAGGGGTAGGAGCGCCCGTAGAAACGGTACTGGGCCTCGCCGATCCAGCTGTCGGAGTTGTACTTGGCGCTGAGGTAAACGGTGTCCAGCCCGAACGTCTGGATGTCGCGGTCCGGGTCGTAATCCCAGCGGGCGCGGATGGCACCGCCCAGGTCGAGGTTGTCGGTGACTTGCACGGCCATGGCAGGGGCTGCAAAGGTGCAGAGTAGAGCGATATAGACAGGACTGAGGCGCAGGGAAACAGGGAAGGGCATGTGGCAGCTCTCGGTTATTTTTATGTGAGATGGCGGCCAGTCTTGCGATCTGCGGTGCGATGAACAAACGATTAAAAATCGAGAGAAACCTTCCTCAGATGCATGTTAGTGAAAAAATCCTGTAGGACAATGTGCCGCTGCCGTGGGATCCTTGGCGCCCTGTCACCGATCCCCGAGAGCCTTTCATGAAACGCAAAATGCCCGGCCTCAACGCGCTGAAAGCCTTTGAAGTGGCCGGCAGCACGGGCAGCTTCACCCGTGCCGCGGAGTTGTTGAACGTGACCCAGAGCGCGGTCAGCCGCCAGGTGCGTCAGCTGGAGGAACAGCTGGACGAGAGTCTGCTGGAACGCCGTCACCATCATCTGGAACTGACCAGCGCCGGCCGGGTGCTGCTGCGGGCGTTGCATCAGTCTTTCGACAAGATCGAGCTGACGGTGCGCAGCATCCAGCAGAAATCCCACGCCAATCGCCTGCACATCAACGCGCCGCCGACCTTCACCAACCGCTGGCTGATGCCGCGCCTGGGGCGCTTGCGCGAGCAGCATCCGGAACTGGAACTGAGCATCACCACCCGCCTGCAGGACAGCCTGGCGGAAACCAGTACGCTGGACTGCGCGATTCGTTTCGGCAACGGCGAATGGGATGGCCTGGACAGTTCGCTGCTGTTTCAGGAGCGGCACATCGCCGTGTGCGCCCCCACCTTGTATGCGCGGGAATGGACCGAACAGGGCATCGACCTCAACCGCCTGACGCTGTTGCATGTGCTGGCCCGGGAAGATCAGCGCTACCTGACCTGGAAACACTGGCTGGACGCGGCACGCATCAGCGGTGTCGATACTCAGGGTGGTTATGAATTCGATTTGCTCGACCTGGCGATCCGCGCAGCCGTCGACGGGTTGGGCATCACCATCGCCGACTGGCACATGGTCGCCCCGGAGCTGGCCAGCGGGCAGTTGACTCAGGTGCTCAACGTGCATGTCGAAGGCCATCAGTCGTACTGGCTGGTGACCCGACCCGAACAGTCGCTGCCGCAATTGCAGGTGTTCGGGCAGTGGTTGCAGGAGGAAATGTGGCTGGCGCAGCGGCAGCTGGAGCCCTCGACCGCAGTCATCTAAACACCACTAAACCCCTGTGGGAGCGAGCCTGCTCGCGAAGGCATTCTGTCAGGCAATACATAGGTCGACTGACACACTGCTTTCGCGAGCAGGCTCGCTCCCACAAGGAATCCCATCGTTTAAGGGATAACATGCGTTTTTCGAATGTTACCTCGCTCAATAAATCGTTTGTCCTACAAGCTCAGGATGCCAAGACTGCTCGCACTGGATAAAAACAACGATGGGCGATGCACATGCGACTCGAGCGAAACTTTGTTAACGGGCAATTCATTGAGCCGGCCAGCGCTGCGCTGATCGCGGTCTACGACCCGGCGACCGAAGAGCGGGTCGGCCAGGTGTCTGCCGCCACCGCCGATGAAGCCACCTTTGCCGTGGAAGCCGCTGCCGCTGCGCAGAAAACCTGGGGCAAACTCACCAGCATCGAACGCGCCGAACACCTGCGCGCTTTCGCCGATGCCCTGGATACCCGCGCCGAGAGCATCGGTGAAGCCCTGGCTGCCGAGTCCGGCAAGAGCCTGGCCGACGCCAGCAACGAAGCCCGCTACGCCGCGCAGATCACCCGCTACCATGCCGAATGGGCGCGCCGAATCGAAGGCGAAATCATTCCCAGCGACACGCCGGACGAAAACCTGTTTCTGCACCGCGAACCGATTGGCGTGGTCGCCTGCCTGATCCCGTTCAACTACCCGGTCTACACCCTGCTGCGCAAAATCGCCCCGGCGCTGATTGCCGGCAACACTGTGGTCGTGCGCCCGAGCAACAACACGCCGATCTCGGCCTTCGAAATCGCCAGGGCGGTGCAGCAATCCGGCATGCCGGCGGGCGTGATCAACATCCTGACCATGGACCACGCCACCGCCGCCGCAGTCTGCACCCATAACGCCGTGGGTCTGATCACCCTGACCGGCAGCGTCAATGCCGGGCGCATCGTCCTCGATTACTGCAAGGCCAACATCGCCAAGCCGTCCCTGGAACTGGGGGGCAAGACTCCGGCGATCATCGAGGCCGATGCTGACCTTGAAGCCGCCGCCACTGCCATCGTCGCCTCCAAGACCACTCACTGCGGCCAGTTGTGCACGGCGGTGGAACGGGTGTATGTGCAGGAAAGCGTCTACGACAAATTCCTCGGTCTGCTGAAAGAAAAAATCAGCGCCGTGGAGTTCGGTGATCGCGCCGTGGACCCGGCTTTCATGGGGCCACTGGTCAACGCCAGTTCGCAGCGGAACATCCATGCCATGGTCGAGCGCGCCATCGCCGACGGTGCGGTGCTGGAAACCGGCGGTTTCATTCCGCAAGGCAAAGGCCATTTCTACCCGCCGACCCTGCTCAGCGGTTGCCGCCAGGACATGGAAATCATCCAGGAAGAAATTTTCGGCCCGGTGCTTCCAGTACTCAAATACCGCGACATCGACGAAGCCCTGGCCATGGCCAACGATCACCAGTTCGGTCTGTCCTCGGTGCTCTATACCGAGAACTACCGCACCACGATGAAAGTCGCCAGCACCATCGAGGCCGGCGAACTGTACGTCAATCGCACCCCGGCCGACCCGTACCAGGGCTTCCACGCCGGCTGGAAACGCTCGGGCCTGGGCGGCGATGACGGCAAGCACGGCATGCTCGAATTTACCCAGACCCGTTTGGTGGTCATGAAGTATTGATCCACCCGCAATACGCCTCACGCTTCACACATAAAAACAATTATCCGAGCGCCCGGACCACCGGGCGCCAGAGGTCTACTCAATGTCCAAGCAAGCATCCACTGCTGCCACTGTTCAGGGTTCCAGCACGGTTTCGAAAAGTCACAGCGACAAGGGAAGTCGTTATTTCCAACTGATGCTGCTGGTGCTGGCCGCCGGTGCGATCTACCCGATCCTGTATCTGCGCCAGGTCTACCAGACCACCATGCTCGAAGTGTTCCAGATCAACCACAGTGAACTGGGTTATCTGTACTCGATGCTCGGTACGATTTTCCTCCTGAGTTATCTGCCCAGCGGCTGGCTGGCCGACCGTATCGCCCCGCGTTTCCTGATTTTCTTTTCACTGGTCGCCACCGGTGTCCTGGGCCTGTGGTACTCCACCGCGCCCTCGATGACCGGCCTGATGATCATCTTCGGTTGCTGGGGCCTGACCACCGGTTTGACCTTCTGGGCCTCGGTGCTCAAGCGCGTGAAGATGATTGCCCATCACTCCGAGCAGGGCCGTTTCTTCGGCATCCTCGACGGCGGTCGTGGCCTGGTGGAAGCCTTGCTGGCGACGGTTGCCCTGGGCTTGTTCGCCTACGCCACCGAAACCCGTGGCGAGTCCACGGCCGAAGGTTTCAAGCACGTGGTCTACCTGTATGCCTTCACCTGTATCGCCATCGGCTGTGTGCTGGTGCTGATCAAGGACCCGAAGTCGATGGAAGACACGGCGCCAGTGGAGAAGGGCAAGTTCAACCTGCTCAGCGACCTGACGACGCTGGTGAAAATCCCCGAACTGTGGCTGGTCACCGCCATTGTGTTCTGCGGCTATCACATCTTCTGGGCCACCTACAGCTTCTCCGATTACTTGCAGGGCGGCGGCATGACCGCGGTCATGGCCGGCACCATCACCACCATCAAATTGTGGATGCGCCCCATCGGCGGCATCGGCGGTGGCTGGCTGGGCGACAAGTTCTCCAACATTTCGGTGCTGATCGTTGCGTTGTTCCTCGCGACGCTGGCGATGGTCGGCCTGATCGTGTTCCCGGCACTGGGCAGCATGGGCCTGCTGATCGCCACGGTGATTTTCATTGGCCTGATGACCTACGCCATTCGCGGCCTGTACTGGGCGATCCTCGACGCCTGCAACATTCCGCTGCGCATCACCGGCCTGGCCATTGGCATTGTCTCGGTGGTCGGCTACCTGCCGGACGCCTTCATTCCGTTGATCAACGGCTACCTCACCGAGCATTTCCCCGGTGCCTTTGGTTACAAGCTGTATTTCGGCTACATCGCTTTCGTCGGCCTGCTCGGGACCTTCGCGGCCCTGACCCTGCGCGCACGTATCAATCGTAAAAATATGAATAAAACAGGTGCCTGAGATGAAAATCGTCGCCCTTGAAACCCATATCGTTGCCGTACCACCGCCGCACATCGGCGGCATGTACTGGCTGTTCGTCAAGATCAAGACCGATTGCGGCATCGAAGGCGTGGGCGAAATCTACGCCGCGACCTTCGGCCCCAAGGCCATGCTGCCGATCATCGAAGACGTGTTCGAACGCTACCTGCTGAACCAGGACCCGCACCACATCGAGCGCTTCTTCCGCCAGGCTTATTCCAGCGGTTTCACCCAGCGTCCGGACCTGACCATGATGGGCGTGGTCAGCGGCCTGGAAATGGCCTGCTGGGACATCATCGGCAAGGCGGCGAACAAGCCGGTGTACGAGTTGCTGGGCGGCAAGGTCAACGAGCGCCTGCGTTCCTACACCTATCTGTACCCGGTCAACAGCAAGGGCGAGTACGACTACGACGACCCGGACCTGGCCGCCGAGTGCGCCATCGAGAACATGAACAAAGGCTTCACCGCCGTGAAGTTCGACCCGGCAGGACCGTACACCGCGTACTCCGGGCACCAGATTTCCCTGGAAGTGCTGGAGCGCTGCGAAACCTTCTGCCGCAAGATCCGCGAAGCGGTGGGCGACAAGTGCGACCTGCTGTTCGGCACTCACGGGCAAATGGTCCCGTCCTCGGCGATCCGCCTGGCCAAGCGCCTGGAGAAGTACGACCCGCTGTGGTTCGAAGAACCGGTACCACCGGGCCAGGAAGACGCCATGGCGCAAGTCGCGGCCAAGACCAGCATCCCGATTGCCACCGGCGAGCGCCTGACCACCAAGTACGAATTCTTCAAGCTGCTGCAGGCCGGCGGCGCGTCGATCCTGCAAATGAACGTCGCCCGCTGCGGCGGCCTGCTGGAAGCCAAGAAGATTGCCAGCATGGCCGAGGCTTACTACGCGCAGATCGCCCCGCATCTCTACAACGGACCGATTGGCGCCGCTGCGAGCTTCCAGCTGGCCACCTGCACGCCGAACTTCCTGATCCAGGAAAGCATCATGACCTGGGGCGGTTTCCATGCCGAAGTCCTCACCAAGCCGTTGCAGTGGGAGGACGGCTACATCATCCCGTCCACCGAGCCGGGCCTGGGCGTCGAGCTGAACATGGACGTGGTGCGCAGGCATTCGCCGTACACCGGTGAGCGCCTGCACCTGCAGATGGCGCCGACCCCGGCGGACGTCAAAGACACATCGCCGGCCAAGGGCTGACGGGACATGGCGCCGATCCCTGTGGGATTGAGCTTTTGTGGCGAGGGGATTTATCCCCGTTGGGCTGCGAAGCGGCCCTCTGCATTCTTCCAGCCACACCGAGTTGTCAGGAATTACGACTGCTTCGCAGCCGGACGGGGATAAATCCCCTCGCCACAAAGGTTCGCGCCCACAGGTTTTTTGTCTTCACCGGGCGATTTTTTTGTACAACGACTTACGCGGTAACCGTGCATGACATACGACTACATCATCGCTGGCGCTGGCGCCGCAGGCTGTGTTCTGGCCAATCGCCTTTCGGCCTCCGGAAAACACACGGTACTGCTGCTGGAAGCGGGCGGAAAGGACAGCTCCCTGTGGTTCAAGATCCCGGTCGGCTTCGCCAAAATGTATTACAACCCGACCTTCAACTGGATGTATTACAGCCAGCCACAAAAGCAGCTGGGCAACCGTGAAATCTATGCCCCGCGCGGCAAGGTGCAGGGTGGCTCGGGTTCGATCAACGCGATGATCTACGTGCGCGGCCAGGCCCACGATTTCGACGACTGGGCAGCCAACGGCAACGACGGCTGGGGTTTCTCGGATGTGCTGCCGTATTTCCGCAAACTGGAAAACCACCCGCTGGGCGACAGCGAGTACCACGGTGGCAGCGGCCCGATCAGCATCACCCCGATGAAGGGCCAGACTCACCCGATCTGCGACGTGTTCCTCAAGGGCTGCGATGAGCTGGGCTATCCGCTGAGCGAGGATTTCAACGGGGCGAAGTTCGAAGGCGCGGGGATCTACGACGTCAACACCCGCGACGGCCAGCGCTGCTCCAGCAGCTTTGCCCACCTGCATCCGGCGCTGGGCCGGCCGAACCTGACTGTCGAGCATCACGCCCTGGTGGATCGCGTGCTGTTCGATAACGGTCGGGCGACCGGTATTTCCGTGACCCAGCACGGTGTGGTGCGCACCTTTACCGCGAACAAGGAAGTGATCCTCTGCGCCGGTGCCGTGGACACGCCGAAGATTCTGCAACTGTCCGGCGTCGCCGATCAGGCGCTGCTGAACAAGCACAACATCCCGCTGGTCAAGCACCTGCCGGCGGTGGGGCAGAACCTGCAGGACCACCTGTGCGCCAGTTACTACTACAAGGCCAACATCCCGACGCTCAACGATCAGCTCAGTTCGCTGTTCGGCCAGTTCAAGCTCGGCCTGAAATACCTGTTCACCCGTAAAGGTGCGCTGGCCATGAGCGTCAATCAGGCGGGCGGTTTCTTCCGTGGCGACGAGCAGCAGGCCAACCCGAACCTGCAGCTGTACTTCAACCCGCTGTCGTATCAGATCCCGAAAAACAACAAGGCCAGCCTCAAGCCCGAGCCGTACTCAGGCTTCCTGCTGTGCTTCAACCCGTGCCGGCCCACCAGTCGCGGGCACATCGAGATCGCCTCGAAAAACCCCCGGGACGCGGCGCTGATCGATCCCAACTACCTGAGCACCCAGAAGGACATCGACGAGGTGATCCAGGGCAGCCGGCTGATGCGCAAAATCATGAATGCGCCGGCGCTCAAGGGCATCACGGTCGAAGAAGTGCTGCCAGGGCCTGTGGTCGAAACCGACGAGCAGATGTTGCAGTATTTCCGGGAAAACAGCGGGTCGATCTATCACCTGTGCGGCTCCTGCGCCATGGGCGCGGACCAGCAGAAGTCGGTGGTGGACAAGCGCCTCAAGGTTCATGGCCTGGACGGCTTGCGCATCGTCGACGCGTCGATTTTCCCCAACGTGACCTCCGGCAATACCCATGCCGCGGTGCTGATGGTGGCGGAGAAGGGGGCCGACCTGATTTTGCAGGACGCCTGATTTCGTCGCCTCTTTGTATCAAAAATGAATTTCCGTCGGCGCCGCTGCTCATACCTGTAGGTAGCGGATCAGAGCCCGCGAAATCGTTGAGGCATACAGGGAGCGGTACGGTCATGAGTCGAGCATCGACTGCAGGTGGAGACCTTCATGGCGGGTTGATTCTGGTGGTTGAGGACGACCCGCTGATCCTGGAATTTCTCTGTGAAATTCTTCAGGAAGAAGGCTATGTGGTGGAGCCGCAGACCAGTGCGGACGCCGCATCGGTGTACTTGCAGAACCATGCGCAGGGCGTCGGGTTGTTGCTGACCGACATCACCATGCCCGGCACACTCAACGGCGCAGACCTGGCCAACCTGTTCGGTGATCGCTGGCCGGACAAGCCGATCATGATCATGTCCGGCTACGAAACCCCGCAAAGCTCCGGCGTGCGGCACGAGGTGTCGTTCATCAAGAAACCCTGGGCGCTGGGGCAGTTGCTCGATTGCGTGGACGGGGCGTTCAAATCACGCCGTACCCTGTAGGAGCGAGCCTGCTCGCGAAAGCGGTGTATCAGTCGACATCAATGCTGAATGTAAGACCGTTTTCGCGAGCAGGCTCGCTCCCACAGGGATGGTGTACAGTCGCCATCTCCTGGAAATTAGGAACGACACTTTTGGCCACTCCAGAATCCGTCTTCAACCTCCCATACCGCGCCTTCCTGTTCGACATGGACGGCACCATCCTCACCTCGATCGCCGCCGCCGAACGCGTCTGGACCACCTGGGCCGTGCGCCATGGCGTCGATGTCGAGCGCTTCCTGCCCACCATCCATGGTGCCCGCGCCATCGATACCATTCAGCGCCTGGCGTTGCCCGGTGTCGATGCCGAGGCTGAAGCGGCGTGGATTACCGCCGCGGAAATCGAGGACGTCGAAGGGGTCGAAGAGGTGGCCGGCGCGGCGAGTTTCCTCAAGTCTTTACCGGCACATCAATGGGCCATCGTCACCTCGGCGCCCAGGACGCTGGCATTGCGGCGCATGGCGGCGGCCGGCATTCCTGAGCCGGATGTGATGGTCACCGCCGAGGACGTCAGCCAAGGCAAGCCCGACCCGGCCGGGTATCGCCTGGCGGCCCGGCGACTGGGGGTCGAGATCACCGATTGCCTGGTGTTCGAAGATGCGACGGTGGGGATACTCGCGGCCGAGGCGGCGGGGGCGGACTTGATGATTGTCACGGCGACGCATGAGGGGCCGATTGAGACGGCGTATGTGACGTTGGCGAGTTATGACCGGGTTGGCGTTCGGGTAGATGCCGACGGACTCGTCCGCCTGCACCCAATCTAAACCTGTGGGAGCGAGCCTGCTCGCGAAAGCGGTATATCAGGCACTTCAATGTTGACTGACACGCCCTATTCGCGAGCAGGCTCGCTCCCACATTGGGATTTGTTTGTTTCAGTAGATGCCGGGAATCAACCGCCAACTCCGCGCGCAATACGCTTCATATTCACTGCCAAACTGCGCCCTTAGCAGCGCCTCTTCTGAATGAATCCGCGCAACCAGCGGCACCAGCGTCAACACGACCAACAGCAGACCCACGCTTGAACGAAACGCCAGCCCCCAACCCACGCCGATGACCAGCATCCCCAGATAACTGGGGTTGCGCAGATGGCGGTAGATGCCATCCGTCACCAGCCGATGCCCCGGTTGTATCGCCACCAGCCCGCTGAAACGCTTGCCCAGCACGAACACCGGCCACAACCGCAGTGCGCCGCCGAGGATGAACAGGAGCGCGCCGAGCCAGCGCACACCTTCGCCGCCGAAGGTCCAGACGTCGATGCGATCGGTGTAGGCCGGCAGAAACCCGCTCACCAGGCCAATGACCCCGAAAGCCGGGATCACCCAGCGATTGGCCCGGTCCTCACGTTCGCCGGCACTCAGGTTGACCTCGGTGAACAGCGAAGCGATGGCCATGACCAGCGTGGCCAGTGCCACTACCGTCAACGCGGCATGGGAGAAAAAGGCGCCAAAACCGCCCAGCCCCCAAATGGCCAGGGCGAGGTAGGCGAGGGTGGTCACGATGGCGAAAAATGCCAGTTTGGCCGAGATTTTCATAACACCTCCACGATCTACACCTTCCATTGTAGGAGCGAGCCTGCTCGCGAGGGTCGTGATCGAAAACGCGGGGATTCAGGAAGCACGCGTTAGCGTTGACGATCATCGCGAGCGAGCTCGCTCCTACAGAGGTGGGGATCGTTCCCTTACGCAGGTTAGGCGGAGATCTCCGAACGGGCACTACGCCGAATCATCTGCGGCGGTTGCCCGAACGCCCGCAGAAAGGCTTCGCGCATGCGGCGCCGGTCGCTGAAGCCGGTTTCCAGGGCAATCTGGTCAAGGGTCAATCGCCCGCGCTCGAGCATTTGCCGCGCCGCTTCCAGGCGCAGGTTCTCGATGGCCTTGGCCGGCGATTGTCCGGTTTCGGCGCGAAAGGCGCGGCTGAATTGCCGTGGACTGAGCCGGGCCACGTCGGCCAGTTGCTCAACCGTCAGCGCCTGGGACAAATGTTCCCGGGCATAACCGAGCACGGTCTGTATGCGGTCGGATTTCGGCTCCAGTTCCAGCAGCGCCGAATGCTGCGACTGGCCACCGGCACGGCGGTGATACATCACCAGTTTCTGCGCCACCGAACGGGCGAGTTCGGCGCCATGGTCCTTTTCAACCATGGCCAGCGCCAGGTCGATACCGGCGGTCATGCCGGCGGACGTCCAGATCGAACCGTCGATCACGTAGATGCGGTCGGCCTCCACCTTGATCGAGGGGAAGCGCTCTTGCAGTTGCCGCGCATAAGCCCAGTGCGTGGTGGCCCGACGACCGTCGAGCAGTCCGGCCTGGGCCATGACAAAGGCACCGGAACAGATCGACGCCGTGCGCCGCGCGGTCTGGGTGCTGGCGCGAAGGTAATCCAGCACCGCTTCGGGGGCCTGTTCGAGGATGGAGTCGCCGCCGACCACGATCACGGTATCGAACAGCCGCTCATCGAATGCCTCGGTGCCAACCGTCAATCCGCCGGAGGCGCGCAGGGTACGCCCATCCTCGGACAGCACACGCACGTCATACAGGGCTTCGCCGGCGCTGAAATTGGCGTATTCGAACACCGGCATGGCCGCCAGCGCCATGGACTGGAAACCCTCGAAAACCACAAACGCCACGCTGATCATCGCGATGCCCTCAAACGGTAATGTCCGAAAAACGTACTTTAAACGTCATTTGCGACACCTGTCAGGCCATTTATAACTGAGCGCACCCGGCGACTGTCTCGCCTCACTGTGAAGGAAATTGAACATGGCGCTTTCATCCAAAGGTACCGCATTGATCACCGGCGCTTCATCGGGCATCGGCGCGGTGTATGCCGACCGACTGGCCCGTCAGGGTTACGACCTGATTCTGGTGGCGCGCAGCCGGGCAAAACTCGATGCCCTGGCCAACCGCTTGAGCGATGGAACCGGGCGCAACGTGCAAGTGGTCGCCGCCGATTTGAAAGACAAAGCCGATTTGCTGCGGGTCGAACAGATCCTGCGCAGCGATGCCAGCATCACCCTGCTGGTCAACAACGCCGGGGTTGGGGCCGTCATGCCACTGCTCGGCAGCCCCGTGGATGACATGGAAGAGATGATCGCCCTCAACATCACCGCGCTGACGCGCCTGGCCTATGCAGTCGCCCCCGGTTTCGTCGCCCGAGGGAACGGAACCGTGATCAACATCGCGTCGATCGTCGCCATCGCTCCGGAGATCCTCAACGGCGTGTACGGCGGGACCAAGGCGTTCGTCCTGGCGTTGAGCCAGTCGATGCACCGCGAACTGGCCGACAAAGGCGTGCGTGTCCAGGCCGTGCTGCCGGGTGCCACCGCCACGGATTTCTGGAGCGAGGCGGGTAATCCGGTGGAAAACCTGCCGCAGGAAATCGTGATGTCTGCTGAAGAGATGGTGGATGCGGCGTTGGTTGGTCTGGCGAGCGGGGAAACCGTGACCATTCCGGGCCTGCATGATGGCGAACAGTGGGACCGTTACGAAGCCCAGCGCCAGACACTGTCCGGGCTGTTCGGCAACTCCAGGGCGGCGCCGCGTTACCGTTAGATTGCGGGTGTTCTTGAGGCCGCCTTCGCGAGCAGGCTCGCTCCCACAGGGGTTAGCGCATGTCCTGTGGGAGCGAGCCTGCTCGCGAAGGGGCCATAGAAGTGTCGGCGCCTGGACAGGGTGAACTAAGCTTGAACAAGGACCGTTCACCGCTGACTCGTGGAACATTCGACGGGGCATCGGCGTGCAACAGGAGCCGTCATGCTTCACATCAGAACGCCATTGATCCTGCACCCAGGCCTCTCGACCCCGAACCGCCGTATCTGGCTCAAACTGGAAAACCTGCAACCGAGCGGCTCCTTCAAGCTGCGCGGCATGGGGCTGTTGTGCAGCCAGGCGGCGGCGCAGGGCAAAACCCGGGTCGTCTGTCCTTCCGGTGGCAACGCCGGGTTCGCCACCGCCGTGGCCGCCGCCAGCCTGGGGCTCAAGGCCTGCATCGTGGTGCCGCACACCACGCCGGAAACCACCCGCGCCCGAATCCGCAAAACCGGCGCCGAGGTGATCGTCCACGGCAAAGTCTGGGATGAGGCCAATCTGCGGGCCCGGGAGCTTGCACAGGGCGCGGACACCGAATACGTGCCGGCCTTTGACCATCCGGTGTTGTGGCAAGGGCACAGCACGATGATCGATGAGATTCTCGAAGACTGTCCGCAGGTTGACGCCCTGGTGACGTCGGTGGGCGGTGGCGGCTTGCTGGCCGGTTTGCTGACCGGTCTGCTTCGCCATCAGCGCAAGGACTGCCGGATCGTTGCCTGCGAAACCGAGGGCGCGGCATCATTCGCGGCGGCCATGGCGGCAGGGCATCCGGTACGTCTGCCGCGAATCGATACGGTTGCGACCTCGCTCGGCGCCGCTCAAGTGGCCGCGTGGCCGGTGCAACACATCCTCGATTTTCCCCACGAATGCGTCGTCCTCGGCGATGAGGAAGCCATCATGGGCGTGGTGCGTTACGCCAGCGATCTGCGCCAGCTGGTTGAACCCGCCTGTGGTGTTTCGCTGGCCATCGCCTACCTGGACCACCCGGCCATCGCCGAAACTCACGATGTGGTGATTGTGGTGTGTGGCGGGGTCAGCATCAGCGCGCAACTGGTGGCTGGCTGGGCTCGGTAGGTTTCTGGCGAACAATACCTGTGGCGAGGGGATTCATCCCCGTTCGGCTGCGAAGCAGTCGCAAGTCCGGACAATTGAGTCTGTCTGAACCAACACTGGGGCCGCTTCGCGACCCAACGGGGATGAATCCCCTCGCCACTAATGTGGGTGCTCAGGCGAAAGTGAACGGCGCCTTATTGACCTGCGGTCACGCCGTCCTGGACGAGAATGGCGCGGGCCAGGTCTTCGTCGCTCGCGTTGTTGAGGTCGGGATGATTTTGCCGGAGTTGATGGAGCACCGACTCCAGATAAACACCGCGGATCGTACCGCCGCTGGCCACGAAGCTGGAGGCGTCGTCCCGGGCGGGAATCATCATTTTGTCATCCTTGAACGTCGAATACAGCGAAGCAGATACGCCGGCCGAGGTGGCGACGTCGCCCGCATCCACGTCGGCCATTGCAGTACCGACCGGTAAACACAGCAACAGGGAAGAAACGATAATCAGACGGCGCATGACGGTGTCCTCTGAAAGCGTGCAACAAAAAGGAAGTGCCTCACCTTTAGGATGCACGGCGTTCGTCGAGAGTTCCCTGTTGTTGTCCCTGCGCGGTGGTTCAACGGCTAAACCGGTTGCGATACTCCCGTGGCGAGACCCCCAGGTTACGCTGGAAGGTCAGGCGCATGCGCTCCTCATCGCCGAAGCCGCACTGCCGTGAGATTTGATCGATGTTGCGTTCGGAGTCTTCCAGCAGGCGTCGCGCGGCTTCCACGCGCAAGACTTCGACGGCCTTGGCGGGGGTACGGCCGGTCTTGAGCTTGTAGACCCGGGCAAAGTTTCGCGGGCTCATCTGCACTTGCTGGGCGAGCGTCTCGACCGTGAGGTTTTCACCGGCCAGGTTCTTTGTGATCCACAGGTGCAGGTCGTCGAAGGCGGCGCCCTCGCTGGTCTGCGATTGCAGCAATTGACTGTACTGCGCCTGGCCGCCGGGGCGCTTGAGAAACACCACCATTTCCCGGGCCACCTGCAACGCCACTTCACGGCCGCAATCTTCTTCCACCAGCGCCAGGGCCAGGTCGATACCGGCGCTGACGCCGGCAGAGGTCCAGACCGAACCCTGCTTGACGAAGATCGCATCGTTGTCGACTTCGATCGACGGGTAGCGTTGCTTCAGCATTTCGAACATCGCCCAGTGCGTGGTGGCGCGTCGTCCTTCGAGCAATCCCGCCTCGGCCAGCAGGAATGTGCCGCTGCACACGGACGCCGTGCGCTTGGCATTAGCCGATGCCTCTGCCAGCCACGCGACAAGGTCCAGTGAATTGTTCATGGCGTAGAGAATATTCGGTGCGCCGGGAGCGATCAGTGTGTCGATTGAGTCGACCCCGAAATCGCTCAGCGGCACGGTGTTCACCGCCAGGCCTTCGGCGGTTCTCATCAAGCCACCGGCAAGGCTGGCCGTATGCAGCGCGTAACCCGGCAAGCCGCGGGAATTCATGTAGCGGGAGGCGGCCCAGAACACCGTTTGCGCGCCGGTCAGGTCCAGAAGGCCCATGTCCGGGTAGGCAAGGAAGACGATCAGGCGCGGTTCGCCCAGAGGGATTTCCGGTGATTCGAAGGGACTGGGTATTGCGTTCATAAGCTTCTGTTTCAGCGAGTTGGAATAATGATAATTCGCAAACGGTATAAACGTGATTGCAGCTGATCGGCTGTCAGGAATTCAGGGTTTTATGTCAGTCGGCCCGACGAAGTTTAGTCCTGCCAGCGGCGCTTGGTTGTAGGATATTTGTTCGCTGTCTGCCTCGATAACTACAACGAAGGTAGAGATCATGTCCAAGAACATTGTGATTGTGGGCGCCGGTTTCGCCGGTGTCTGGAGTGCCCTGGGCGCGGCGCGTGTACTCGATATCAACGGCAAGACCGCCGATGTCGATGTGACGCTGGTGTCCCCGCGCCCGGAGCTGGTCATCCGTCCGCGCCTGTACGAACCTTCCCCTCACGAAATGACCGCGCCCTTGATGCCCGTGCTCGATGCGGTGGGCGTCAAGTTCGTCGGCGCCGAAGTCGAGCGTATCGACACCTCGGCCCGTCAGTTGCACGCCCGTACCGCCGACGGCCGCAACATCAACCTGGCCTATGACCGCCTGCTGCTGACCAGCGGCAGCCAGCTCAATCGGCCCCCGGTGCCGGGGCTGGCCGAATACGCTTTTGCTTCGGATCAATTGCCCGACGCGGTGGAGCTGGAGGAACACCTGATCGGGCTGCGCAACCTGCCGGATTCGCCCGGACGCAACACCGTCGTGGTGGTGGGCGGTGGTTTCACCGGTCTGGAAGTGGCCACCGAACTGCCGGAAAAACTGCGCAAAATCCTCGGGCCGACTGTCCCGTTCAGGGTCGTCGTGGTCGAGCGCGCCGATGAGATAGGCCCGGACCTTGGCCCGAACCCTCGGCCCCTGATCATCGAAGCATTGAAGCAGATGGGCATCGAGTTTCAGGTCGGCTCCGGGGTGGTCGCCATCGATGCCGATGGCGTGCAGACCGCCAATGGTCAGCGCATCGACGCTCAGACCGTGATCTGGACAGGCGGATTGGTCGCCAGTGGCCTGACGACCCAAGTGTCCTCGCAACTCGACCGTCTGGGCCGCGCTGAAGTGACCGACGATTTGCGCGTGATCGGCACCGATCACGTGTTTGCCGCCGGCGACGTGGCCAGGGCGTTGACTGACGATCAGGGGCACTACGCGCTGATGTCCTGCCAGCACGCGATCATCATGGGGCGTTTTGGCGGGCACAACGTCGCCGCCGACCTGCTGGGCGTGCCAACCCTGCCGTACCGTCAACCGTTTTACGCCACCTGCCTGGACCTGGGCGAGTGGGGCGCGGTGTACACCGAAGGCTGGGATCGCCAGATCGTGCTGACCCATGACGAAGGCAAGGAGCGCAAGCGCATGATCAATACCCAGTGGATCTACCCGCCAGCAGCGAACCGTGCCGACGCGCTGGCGGCGGGTGATCCGCTGGCATCGTTCTGAACGGATGGACTGGTCATCCTGTGGGAGCGAGCCTGCTCGCGAAGGACGTCAACGATGACGCGTTTTTTCTGAATGAACGCGCCGGACCTTGAGACCATCGCGAGCAGGCTCACTCCTACAGTTTTGGTTTTGCACTCGTGAGTATTGAGAACAATTGTATTGCCGATCCCTGTCTGTTTCCGCACAAAAGGCCTGCGTACCTTGAGGCCACCGAAACCAGACAAGGACCCGCTCATGTTCAATCGCTTGGTACTGCCGTTTGCCCTGTTGTTCACCCTCAACGCCGCCCACGCCGCGGATGCCGAAAAATGGTACCCGTCGAAATACGGCGCCCACGACGAAATTGGCGCGCTGAACCTGCTCGATGCCGATTCGGTACTCAATGCCGCCAAACTGATCAAGACCGGCAAAACCTATCCGCTGGCCGTGCCCATCGACAAGAACCTGCCGGCCTTCCGGCATCGCAGTTTCCACCTGACCAACGTCCAGCCCGGCGAAGCGGGCGGCACCACCATGGGCCCGAACAAATTCACCTTCAACGATGAACTGGTGGTGGGCTGGACCGGTGTCGGCACCCAGCTCAACGGCATCGGCCACATCGGCATCGACAATGTCTACTACAACGGCAATCGCGCAGCGGACTTCGTCACCGTGGAAGGGGTGCAGAAACTCGGCATCGAAAAAGTCCCGCCCATCGTCACCCGTGGCGTGGTGCTGGACATGACCGCGGTGTACGGCAGCGCCATCGTGCCGGAGAAAACCGAGTTCACCGTCGCCGACATCCAAAAGGCCCTGGACCTGCAAGGCATCAGCATCGAGAAAGGTGACGTGGTACTGTTCAACACCGGTTGGCTGGAGCTGCTGGGCAAGGACAACCAGAAGTTTCTCGCGGTGGAACCGGGCATCGGCATGGCGGCGGCCAAATGGCTGGCGGACAAGCAGATCGTCGCCTTCGGTGGCGACACCTGGGCTTCGGAAATCTATCCCGGCACTGACGGCCAGGAGTTCCCGGTCAACCAGTTCATGCTGGCGAAGAACGGCATCTACAACCTTGAGCTGATCGACAGCCGCGCGCTGGTGCGGGACAAGGCCTGGACCTTCATGTTCGTGCTCGGGCAGCCGCTGTACAAGGGCTCGACCCAGGTCAACATCAACCCGGTGGCGATTCGCTGACAACCTTCACTGCCCATCAACTGTGGGAGCGGGCTTGCTCGCGAAAGCGGCGGGTCTGTCGACGACAATGGTGACTGACACTCCCTCTTCGCGAGCAAGCCCGCTCCCACAGGGGATTTGTGATGGGCCGGGGGATGACAAATGCTCATCCCCCGGCCCGTTGTTGTCATTTGTTTGCCCGTTGTCCCGCCCCCTAGAGTGAAGCGTGCGCCTTGGGCGTATTCCTTTCATTCGAGTCATCGCCTGCCGAACGCAGGCGAGGGAGTTTTTTGATGTCCGATATTGTGGGCCAGCAGTTCATCGACGGGCAGCGCAGTGCCCTGGGCCAAGAGATTTTGCACAGCCTTGATGCCCGCACCGGGCAGGCGCTGCCCTTTGTTTTCCATCAGGCCACCGAGCAGGAAGTCGAACTCGCGGTCGCGGCGGCCACCCGTGCCTTTGCGCCGTTCCGTCAGTTGCCGCCGCAGCGCCGCGCCGAATTTCTCGAGGCCATCGCCGAGGAAATCGATGGGTTGGGGGATGATTTCATCGCGCTGGTTTGTCGGGAAACCGCGTTGCCGGAGGGGCGGATTCGCGGCGAACGCGGCCGCACCACCGGCCAACTGCGCTTGTTTGCCCAGGTGCTGCGTCGGGGTGATTTCCTCGGTGCGCGCATCGACCAGGCATTGCCTGGGCGCACACCCCTGCCACGGCCGGACCTGCGTCAGTACCGCATCGGCGTCGGCCCCGTCGCGGTGTTCGGCGCGAGCAATTTCCCCTTGGCATTTTCCACCGCCGGCGGCGACACCGCCTCGGCGCTGGCGGCCGGTTGCCCTGTGGTGTTCAAGGCCCACAGCGGGCACATGGCGACGGCCGACCGGGTGGCGAGCGCCATCCTGCGCGCCGCGCAACGCACAGGCATGCCCAGCGGCGTGTTCAACATGATCTACGGCGCCGGTGTTGGTCAGGCGCTGGTCAAGGCCGAAGGCATCAAGGCCGTGGGCTTCACCGGCTCGCTCAAGGGTGGACGGGCCCTGGCCGATCTCGCCGTTGCGCGGGCGCAGCCGATCCCGGTATTCGCCGAGATGTCGAGCATCAACCCGGTGATCCTGCTGCCCGAAGCCTTGCGCAGCCGGGGTCGCAAAGTCGCCGAAGAGCTGACCGCCTCGGTCAACCAGGGGTGTGGCCAGTTCTGCACCAGCCCCGGTTTGATCATCGGCCTGCGCTCGCCGCAATTCAGTGAGTTCCTTGAGGCGTTCGCGCAAAACATGGGCGCCCAACCGGCCCAGACCATGCTCAATGCCGGCGCGCTAAACAGTTATCGCGCCGGCCTGAAACACATCGCCGCTCACGGCCAGGTCGATCATTTGGCCGGCCAAGCTCAGGGCGATACCCAGGCACAACCTCAGCTGTTCAAGGCCGATGTACAGTTGTTGCTCGAGGGTGACCCGCTGTTGCAGGAAGAGATCTTCGGCCCGGCCACGGTGGTGGTCGAAGTGGCCGATCAGCAACAGTTGCGCGCCGTGCTCGCCAGCTTGCACGGTCAACTCACGGCCACGCTGATTGCCGAGCCGGCGGATCTGGATCGCTTCAGCGAGCTGTTGCCGCTGCTGGAAGACAAGGTCGGTCGGCTGCTGCTCAACGGTTACCCCACCGGTGTCGAAGTCAGCGACGCGATGGTGCACGGCGGGCCTTATCCGGCCACCTCCGATGCCCGTGGCACTTCGGTCGGCACCCTGGCCATCGATCGCTTTCTGCGACCGGTCTGCTACCAGAACTATCCTGATGAATACCTGCCCCCGGCCCTGCAAAACAGTAACCCGCTGGGCCTCAACCGACTGGTCGACGGCCAGTGGAGCCGGTTGCCCCTGAGCTGACACACCGCCCACGTCGGTGCCTTTTTTGCACATGGCCTCGGCGTGGGCCTTGACGGATTTGCACATTGAATCGAGCACCCAACGATATGGTTCCTTCCCTTGGCAGCATTGCTTCGCGTCTGCGCCTCAAACAACTGCGATTGCTGATCGCCCTGGATGATCGCGGTTCCCTGCACAAGGCCGCCGAGCAGATTTCGATTTCCCAGTCCGGCGCCACCAAGGCGCTGCACGAGGTCGAATCACTGCTCGGCATGCCGCTGTTCGAGCGTCAGCCCAAAGGCCTGGTGGCCAATGAAATGGGACGTTGCATGATTCGTTATGCACGGCTGATCTACAGCGACGTGGAGCACCTGCGCGAGGAAATGCTCAGCATCATGCGCGGCCAGGGCGGGCGGCTGTCGGTGGGGGTGATCATGGGCGCGGTGCCGTTGTTGACCCGCGCACTGACCGAGTTGCGCCTCAAGCAGCCGGAGTTGTCGGTAGAACTGGTGGAAAACACCAGCGCCACCTTGCTCGGCTTGCTGGATCAGGGGCGCCTGGATTTGGCCATCTGCCGTACCAGCGTTGGCCAGCGCTCGGATGCCTATGACTGCATCGAACTGAGTGAAGAGCCCCTGGCCGTGGTCGCGAGCAAGGATCATCCGCTGGCCAGTGCCGAGTCACTGCAATTGTCCCAATTGAGCGATTACCGCTGGGTGGTTTATCCCAAGGACATGCCGATGCGCCAGGCGCTGGAGCGTGAGTTGAATGAAGCCGGACTGGAAATTCCCCGTTACCCGCTGGAAACCTCGTCGACCTTCGCCACCATTTTGCTGGTGCAACAGGACCCGACGTTGCTCGCGGTGATCCCGGTGGAAGTGGCGCAATTCTGCGAGCAGCACGACTTGCTGGTGAAGCTGCCGGTGTCGATGCGCGCGTTGATCGAGCCTTACGGCGTGATCAGCCGGGTCGGCGCCGATCTGTCTCCGGCGGCGACCCTGCTGATCAACGAGCTGCAGCGCGACCTGACTACTTGATCACGATCGGGTTCACCGGCGCGCCGGTGCCGCCGACGATCTTCAGGGGCGCTGCGGTGTAGAGGAACTGCCACTGGCCGTCTTCGGCGCAATCGTTGGCCAGGTCATCGAGCATGGCCACTTCGGTGAAGGTCACGCCGAGGTTGCGCATCAGGGCGTTGTGCAGCGGAATCAACACCCCCGAAGCCGGGTCGACCGCCACTTCGTTGGCCATGGTGTCGGTGACCAGGTTGGGGATTTCCATCTGGTGGAACCACTCCACCAGTTCGCGGCTGAAGGTCAGGCCCGGCTCGGCGAAATCCTTGTAGAACTCCTCGGGTTCGCGCTCGTAGAACGAGCCGATCCAGCCGGTGCGGATGATCAGGATGTCGCGCTTGTGGATCTCGATACCCTGGGCTTTCGCGGCGGCCAGCAGGTCGTGGTGATTGAAGGTCTCGCCCTTGTCCAGCACCGTTTTGCCGCGATGGCGGGCCATGTCGATCAGCACCGCGCGGCCGACGATGCCACGCTCGGCAATTGGCAGGATGCTGGCCTTGTCCATGCCGCCGATGGTGCTCATGGCGTCGTAGCCGTTCCACAGTTTGTTGTCGTGCCAGACATGGCCGAGTGCGTCGTACTGGGTCGAGCCTTGCAGGTGCATGAAGATCACGTCGTCGGCGTATTCGACGTGCCCGTCGAAGTGGGTCTTGCCCGCCAGGAAGTGGCCCTTGTCCAGCACATTGACCCGCATCGACGGGCGTCGGCCGGGCCACAGCGGCTCGCCCTTGGGATGGCCGATCTGCACTTGCAGGGTGAAGGTCTTGCCCTGGCGCACGGCGCTGATACCGCGCAGGACTTCGGCGTTTTGCAGGTAGTTCAGGGCACCGACTTCATCGTCCGGGCCCCATTTGCCCCAGTTGGTGGGCAGGCCTTCCAGCAGGGCCTTGGCGTCGGGAGAACGGTCGGCGGCGGTATTGTTGTTGTGGTCGCACATGGGGTTTTCCTTGTTTGGCAGTTGGCACCGTTAACTGTGGGAGCGAGCCTGCTCGCGAAAGCGGTGTGTCAGATTCATTAATGGTGACTGACACTCCCTCTTCGCGAGCAGGCTCGCTCCCACAGTATTTTTTGCGGTGTTTTTCCGGGCTTATTTGATCGGGGAGAACTGCGCCGGCATCAGCAGCTTCGATTCCATCTTCTCCAGCATCGGGAAGGCGATCGGCACGAAGCCTTCGAGCCAGTCCGGGTCCTGGTACAGGGCGGCGCGTTTCTTGATGCGCTCGTCCAGGCTCTCGTAGGCCCAGATGTGGATCACCTGGTTCAGTTCGCCGATTTCGGTGTACCACCAGCCCACCAGCGTGGTGTAGCGGGAGATCACCGGTAGACCGTTTTCCTCGAAGTGCTTGAGGTAGGTCTGCATTTTTCCGATCTGGATGGTGTAGGTGCGCATTTCGTAGAACATGGTTTTGCTCACTTCAGGAATGAATGCCATGGAAGGCGTTGCTGATGATTCGCTCGACGTCGGCGGCGGTGGTCAGGCGCGGGTTGACCAGCACGTTGCCGCTGCGCATCGAGTCGCTGACCATCTGCGGCATGTAGTCCAGGTCCACGCCCAGGTCCTTGATGGTGTCGGGGATGCCGATGGCCTTGTTCAGCGCCATCACGTGCTCCACCACTTTGCGGCCGGCGAGGGCAGGGCTCAGGCCGTCGACGTTCTCGCCCATGGCCACGGCGATCTCACGGAACAGCTCCGGACAGGCCGGCAGGTTGAACTCGATGACGTAGGGCAGCAGCGTTGCGTTGGCGATGCCATGGGGGATGTTGAACACGCCGCCGAAGGTGTGGGAGATCGCATGCACGTTGCCCAGTTTCGATTGGGCGAACGCGACCCCGGCCAGGAATGAACCGAGCAGCATCTGCTCCCGGGCGTGCAGGTCCACGCCGGTGAAAAACGCTTTTGGCAGATGCGTGCAAATCATCTTGATCGCTTGCAGGGCCAGGGCCTGGCTGATCGGGTTGGCCTGCTTGGACACGTAGGATTCGATGGCATGGGTCAGGGCGTCCATGCCCGTGGCGGCGGTGATCGACGGCGGCAGCTTGAGGGTCAGTTCGGCGTCGAGGATCGCCAGTTTCGGAAACAGCGCCGGGCTGATGATCACGGTCTTGAACAGGGTCTTGGTGTTGGTGAACACCGTGGACGCGGTGCACTCGCTGCCGGTGCCCGAAGTGGTCGGGATGGCGAAGATCGGCAGCGGTGGGTGCAGCAGTTTGTCGTAGCCTTCGTAGTCGAGGATGCTGCCGGGGTTGGTGGCCATCGCCGCCACACCCTTGGCGGTGTCGATGCTGCTGCCGCCGCCGACGCCAATCACCGAGTCGCATTCGTGGTTTTTCAGGAACGCCACGGCGCGCTCCAGCACGTCGGTGGTGGGGTTGGGTTCGACACCGGCAAACACTTCATAGGCAATCTCGCTGTCAGCCAGCGAGGCAAAAAAAGACGCCATCACGCCCGACGCCATCAGCCCTTCGTCGGTGACCACCAGCAGTTTTTTTCGGACATGGGGCTTGAGCAGCGCACCGGCCTGACGCACCAGGCCATTGCCGCTTTTCAAGGTCGTGGGGAAGTAAAACTGGAACGGGTTCATGGGGTGTCTCCAGGTGCTTGGTTCTTGTTCGTCCGGGAACAGTAATCAGCGTCGCAGCCTGTCGATAATGAAAAGGTCTGATCCAGCGATCACCCTTTGTCATCCCCCGGCAAGCGGGTAGGCAGTGGTAACGTGAGCGCTTCCAACACTCAGGAGCATCGTCATGGATTTGGGTATTTCGGGGCGCTGGGCGATTGTCTGCGCCGCCAGCAAGGGCTTGGGCCTGGCCTGTGCGCGGGCCTTGGCGAAGGAGGGCGTGAACCTGGTGATCAATGCCCGTGGCGACGAGGCGTTGCAGGCCGCCGCTGTGGCGTTGCGCAACCTGGGCGTAGAAGTGCGCACGGTAGCCGGGGACATCAGCGAGGCGGCTGTTCGCGCACAGGTTTTGGCGGCCTGCCCGCAGGTCGACATTCTGGTCAACAACGCCGGCGGACCGCCGCCCGGCGATTTCCGCGACTGGCAGCGCGAGGACTGGCTGAAGGCGCTGGACGCCAACATGCTCACGCCGATCGAGCTGATCAAGGCCTGTGTCGATGGCATGGCCGAGCGCGGTTTCGGGCGCATCGTCAACATCACCTCTGGCGCGGTGAAGGCGCCGATCGATGTGCTCGGCCTGTCCAATGGCGCCCGCAGCGGCCTGACCGGTTTCATTGCGGGGCTGGCGCGTCAGGCGCGATTGGCGGGCAACAATGTCACGGTCAACAACCTGCTGCCGGGGCCGTTCGAGACCGAACGCCTGCAAAAAACCTTGAGCGCCGCCGCCGAGGCCAATGGCACCAGCGTCGAGAGCATTGCCGAGCAACGGCGCAAACATGTCCCGGCACAGCGTTTTGGCCAGCCGGATGAATTTGGTGCGTATTGCGCGTTTATCTGCGGTGCGCAGTCCGGTTTTCTGACCGGGCAAAATCTGTTGCTCGATGGTGGCAGCTACCCGGGGACCTTCTGATCCTGGCGGGGGATGACATTCGGTGATCCCCCAATCAGATCCCATCATTATTCAGCGTTGGGGAGCGTGATTAGAGTGGGGCCGCTTGCCTCATGCCAGTCAGTCAAAACACTGAACCTGTGGGAGCGAGCGTGTGTGGCGAGGGGATTTATCCCCGTTCGGCTGCGAAGCAGTCGTAAGACCATTCTCTGTGGTGTGCCTGATACACCGCGATTTTAGGTTTTGGGGCCGCTTCGCAGCCCAGCGGGGATAAATCCCCTCGCCACACAGGCTCGCTCCTACAAGGGATTGCATCGTTCGCAATTTTGACCGTCAGGTATTTGGCCGCTTGTTTCCACAACAATAAGAGCGCCCCCACATGAACAATCCGAGTGCCGAAAGCCTGGTATTGCCAGCCGCGACCGCAACGATGCGTGCCACCAACGTCCGCTGGCGAATCTTCCTCATCATGCTGATGCTGACCGCGATCAACTACATCGACCGCGCCTCGCTGTCGGTGGCGTTGCCGCTGATCTCCAGCGAATTCCAGATCCCGCCGGCCCTTGAGGGCCTGATGCTCAGTGCGTTTTTCTGGTCCTACGCGCTGATGCAAATCCCCGGCGGCATGCTGCTGGACCGCTTCCACACCCGCCGCGTGATCGTCGTCGCGACGGTCGCCTGGGGCGCGTTCCAGGCCCTGGCCGCCGGCGCGCACAACTGGATCACCCTGTTGATCACCCGCATGGGCCTGGGCGTCGCCGAGTCGCCGATCATGCCGGCCGGGGCCAAGCTCAACGGTGCCTGGCTGACCCCCAACGAACGCGGACGCGGCGCGGTACTGGTCGACGGCGGCGCGCCGCTGGGCAGTGCCTTCGGCGCGATCATCATTGCCGGGCTGATCGGCTGGTTCGATTCGTGGCGCATTGCGTTCGTGATTGCCGGCGTCGGCACCATGCTCGCCGGCGTGCTGGCCTGGAAATACATCCGCAACCACCCCAGCGAGCACCCGGGTGTCAACGCTGCCGAGCTGGCACACATCACCGCCGGCAACGCCACGGTCAGCCAGCCCGGCGCGGTCACCAGCATCCCTTTCAAGGAGCTGCTCAAGGACCGTTCCGTGCTGGCCATGTTCGCCGGTTACTGCTGCATCCTCAGCGTGTTCTACGGCCTGCTGACCTGGATGCCGAGCTACCTGCACCAGACCCACGGCCTGAACATTTCCGGCATGGGCGGCGCGACCTTCCTGATCTTCATGTGCGGTTTCGTCGGTGAACTGGTCGGTGGCTACCTGGGCGATAAATGGAAATCCAGCGGTGCCTCACCGAACCTGGTGATGCGCAGCATGTTCAGCGGCTCGGCACTGGTGGCGGCGCTGTGCATGCTTGGCACGGCGTACGCCTCCGAGGCGAGCCAGGCCATCGGACTGCTGTGCGTGGCGATGTTCTTCATCCGCTGGTGCGGCATGTATTGGTGCATTCCGTCGATCCTTGGCGGCACCTCGAAAACCGGCGTGTTGGCCGGCACCATGAACTTCTGCGGCAACATGGCCGGCGTGATCGTGCCGATCCTGATCGGCCTGATCGTGCAATTCACCGGCTCGTATTTCCTGGTACTGATCTTCTTCGTGGTCATGGCCATGCTGCTGGCGATATTCTCCAGCCTGATCGATTACCGGGAGCGAGGACTGGTTTGATGAGCGTTGATGTCGATTGCGTGGTGGTCGGCGCCGGTGTGGTCGGGCTGGCGGTGGCCAGGGCCCTGGCCATGAGCGGACGCGAAGTGATTGTGGTCGAGGCCTCTGAGGCCATTGGCACGGGTATCAGTTCGCGCAACTCGGAAGTGATCCACGCCGGCATCTACTACCCCGGCGGCAGCCTCAAGGCGCAGTTGTGCGTGGAGGGCAAGCAGCGCCTCTACGCCTACTGCGAGGCGCGCGGCGTCAGTCATCAGCGCCTTGGCAAACTGATCGTCGCCACCGATGAAGCGCAGCACCTGGCCCTGCAACGCTTGCTGGAGCAGGGCCGGCAAAACGGTGTCGATGACCTGCAATGGCTGGATGCCGATCAGGCGCGGGCGCTTGAGCCTGCATTGTCCTGCGTCGCCGCGCTGTGGTCGCCGTCCACCGGCATCGTCGATTCCCATGGGCTGATGCTCGCGCTGCAAGGCGATGCCGAAGCGCAGGGTGCGTCGCTGGTGTTCCATACGCCGCTGTTGTCGGCGCGGTGCACTGATCAGGGTTTCGAGTTGCAGATGGGCGGCGCCGAGCCCATGACCTTGAGCTGTCGCGAGTTGATCAACTGTGCGGGCCTGTCCGCACCCGACGTGGCAAGCCGTATCGCTGGCCTGCCGGCGCAACATATTCCCGAGGCACGATTGTGCAAGGGCAGCTATTTCAGTTTCAGTGGTCGGGCGCCGTTCCGTCATCTGGTGTACCCGGCACCGGAAAGCGCCGGGCTGGGGGTGCACATGACCTTGGACCTGGGTGGGCAGGCACGTTTCGGGCCGGACGTGGAATGGGTCGACACGGTCGACTACCGCGTGGATCCAACCCGGGCCGAGGGCTTCTACGAGGCGATCCGTCGTTACTGGCCGGGCCTGCCGGACAACAGCCTGCAACCGGCCTACAGCGGCATCCGCCCGAAAATCAGTGGCCCGGGCGAAGCGGCAGCGGACTTTCGCCTCAGCGGCCCGGCCGAACATGGGGTGCCGGGGCTGGTCAATCTTTTCGGCATCGAATCGCCCGGGTTGACCAGTTGTCTGGCGCTGGCCGAACGCGCAATTCAGCAGCTTGCATGACCCCCTGTGGGAGCGAGCCTGCTCGCGATGAACCTGAGAACGGCGCGGGGTGTCAGGTGCCCAACGTCATCGTTGACGACCATCGCGAGCAGGCTCGCTCCCACAGGTACAGGTTGCATGGACGACCGATAATCAGCACCCGCGCCGCCGGGCCCGGTTAGCGCTATCCTTGGAAGATGCGCTCTTCGCCATCGGAGATTTCTGATGATCAACGTACGCACAGCCCGCCTGCTCGCCGACTACAAACAATGGGCCAACCAGCGTCTCTTCGACAACCTGGCGCAACTACCACCGGGCGAAGTCGAAAAGGAACGCGCCGGGATCTTCAAGAACATGGTCGGCACGCTGAACCATATCTATGTGGTGGACTGTCTCTGGCAGGCCCATCTCGAAGGCCGGGGGCACGGCTTCACAACGTCCCATGATTTGGTCTATCCCGTCCTGTCGGACCTGCGTTCGGCGCAACAGGAGGTCGATCATTGGTACTGCAACTGGGCGTCCCGGCAAACCGATGTCTCGCTGGACAGGCCCGTCAGGTTTACCTTCATTTCCGGGGAAAGCGGCACCATGAGCGCCGGCGCGATGCTGATGCATGTGGTCAACCACGCCAGCTATCACCGGGGCTGGATCATCCAGATGTACTTCGAAATCCCGGCCATGCCGCCCATGACCGACCTGCCGATCTACCTGCGCGAAACCGACCCGAATTTCAATTCGCTGAATGCCCCGGCAGTGGAGCCGACATGTGCTCCGCTATTCGCGAGCGCAACCAACGTTCTGCCGGATCGTTATCGTTGACGCCGTTCCAGACCATGGACAGTTCGGAGAGGTTGATCTCGAAGGGCGCGTCGTCGGCGCGCAACTGACTGCTGCCCCTGACCAGCGCGCAGGCCGCGTAATCCGGCACCGTGGCGAGCATATCGGTGCCGGCGAGCAAGTCGCGCAGACCGGCAAATTGCGGCACCGCCAACACCACCCGGCGCGAGCGACCGATGCGTGCCAGATCGGTATCGATCGCCCCGGTCAAATCCCCGGAAAACGACACCAGCGCATGAGGACGCTCGCAATACTCGTCCAGCGTCAGGGTGCCCGGGCGGTTATCGCCGCGCAGGATCTTCACGCTCAAGTCCCGCAGCTTTTTGCGCTTGGCATTGGCCGGCAGTTCCGTGGTGTAGCTGATCCCCACGGAAATTTCCCCGGAGGCGAGCATCGGCGACATCAGCAGAAAATTCACCCGCCGCACCACGATCACCACGTTCTGCGCTTCTTCGCGCAGTTGCTTGAGCAGGGGCGGAAACAGGCCGAACTCGGCGTCGTCGGACAGGCCAATGCGAAACACATCGCGGCTGGTGGACGGGTCGAAATCCTTGGCCCGGCTGACCGCGCCGGAAATGGTGTCCATCGCTGGCTGCAACTCCTTGAGAATTGCCAGCGCCCGCTGGGTCGGCTCCAACACCCGGCCGTTGCGCACCAGCAGCGGGTCATCGAACAAATCCCGCAACCGCGCCAGCGCCGCACTCACCGCCGGTTGGCCGAGGAACAACTTCTCCCCGGCCCGGGTCAGGTTCTTCTCGAACATCAGGGTTTCGAAAATCACCAACAGGTTCATGTCCACGCGGCGCAGGTCGTTGCGGTTCATGGGGGGCAGGCTCGCTGGGTTTGGAGTCTTCTAAGTAAAGCACCAAACCCTGTGGCGAGGGGATGACCACCGGATTCCTGGCATGCCTGCATTCTGTGGCGAGGGGGCTTGCTCTCGATCGACTGCACAGCAGTCGCAAAGCCCGTGCACTTGGTATACCTGACGGCTCAATGGGGGTAATCGGTACAGCTTTTTTCGAGCGCGGAACAGGTGCCCTTGTTGGTTAGCTGGAGCACGAGGTTTGTGTATGGAAGAATCTGGTGCTTGTTCAAACCCTTTGCAGCTTTGAAAAATTCGCCTGAAAAGTTGAAAGCACCCAAGAATAGTTCGTTTGGTCTACTGGGTTTTCGGGTATAAGCAACAAAAAAACGCAGATTTAGGATGAATTATGTCGATAGCGACGGTAGGCCCCAAAAAGTATGATTTTCAGGATTTGGTTTGTGTATATCTTTATCTCCAAAACCATGCGGACCAAGGGGTCGAGATCTATATAGAGCCTAAAGGAGGAGAGGATGCCAAAATTGCCATCGACTCTGGACAGGGAACTAGGATTATCGAGGTTCAAATTAAGGGAAGTCAGGATGATATCTCGCTTACTTCTCTTGCAAATTGGCTGGTTCATTTTCCTGAGAGAGAGTCCAAGGGCACACTGCTTGAACGTTTACTTGAAAATCAAAAAACGTTGGTTTTGTTTGTCGCGTCAGGAAGATGTGGCGATAAAGTTTCATTGTTAAGCAAAAGAATAAGTGATGGTTGGGAGTTGCATGAAAATAGAATATCAAGGGAAGTCGCTAGAGAGTTAATTGGCGAAATTAATATCTGTGCGGACGATATTGAGAAGAATGATACTGATCTTAGCAAAAAGCGAGCCGCACACCTGCGAGAATTTGCCAAAAAAGCAAATGTAGATGAAATTCGGCGCGCGCTTGTTCGTCTTTTAATAGTTGAGAAAGTTGAAGATGAGGGGCTTAGGGAGCTTTGTCTGCACAAGCTCCGTAAGTTGCGAGTACCTCTAGATAGGTGTGATGGGGTCCTGTCAAAACTTTTGACTAGAGTTAAGCAGGCTAAGGAAAGTCAGGGGGATGTGTACTCGCTGCTAGAAGAAGATATAAAAGATAATGTACCTGATCAGGTTCGGCCACGGAATTACGTTTGTCGTGGTAGTGAGTCGGAGTGGGTGGCCGAGCTATCCAATGATAATATACTTTTGCTTTCTGGTTCCCCCAGGGTTGGTAAGTCAAGTGCAGGGAAGTGGGTTGCCGCAGAATTTGAACTGATTGGGTATCATGTTAAGTTAAGTAGCGATTTAGATGAAGTGGAGCGCTTCCTGCTTGATACAGCGGAAGGTGAGCGTTTGGCAGTTGTAGATGATCCTTTGGGTAATTACTGTCTTAGTAGTGATCCTGGGCGTGCGCTTGCTAAGTTGCGGGAGCTTTCAATGCGATTATCACCATCGAGAAAGCTTATTGTCTCTCAAGTGCAAGATCGCCTGCTACAGTTTGGCAATGTAGCGAAACTTAATAAAATGCCGATCGGAAGGGCGAGGTGGCATGACCTAGGGCTGTACGATAAGGATTTTCTGGGTCGTGTCTGGGAAAGTTTAAAAAGTCAGTTTGATGTTCCTGAGGCGTTATTCAAGGTTGTCGGAGAGGCTTTGCGAAATGGCTCCATAAGTATCGAGCCTGGTTGCTTAATGCACTTGACCAGTTCGCACCAAAGATTGCGAGTTTTTGACGATTTAAAAGAAGCAATCGCGCTTGCTCACGAAGACGCGGATGCCCTGGCTTCGGCTTTCATTTACGAAGGTTATGAGTCAATGCTCCAAGCTTTGGCAATTGCAACGTCTCATGATATGCCATGCAAGATTGATGACCTAAAATATGTTCTGAGTGGAGATGGGACTACAAAAAAATATGCCAATGCAAGCTTCGGAAGCCTTTCCTATTCTCTAGGTATGCGGGAGGCGCCACCTACTTTGAGTGTTGAAAAGTACGAAAACGTTGAGATGAATGAGGGCGAGGAAAAGAAATTTGAGGGTTTAGAACGTCGTAGAGTGGTAATCGAGCAGATAATTGAGCGTTTTAATTTCTCGCACAGCTTTTATCGCTTAGCTGCCGAGCGAACTGCAAATGGAATTACCTCAATTGGAGCTAAAAAGTTATTAAATAATCTTGAGAGAGGTATTTTTTCGCTTTCCATTGAAACCTCTAAAGCTTCGGCTATCGCGCTGACATGGGTATATAGTGCCTTGCGGGACTCCAATAGGCACGCGGATGTTGTTAGCTTGGCTATTAAGGGGCTTAACTCAAAATATTTATCCACAAAAGATATTTGTTTTTATTTTTTATTGAATAATTTTGCGGATATTGATGAGGGTTTGAGGGGCGGTTTTAACTCTTGGGTTAGCGAAGTGTCATTTCTTAGGTTGTCTCATGTGGTATGGGAAAATGGTGAGGCAACGCTTCCAGTTGGAGAGCATCTCTCTTTAGAGGGGAAATTATTTGAGTTTTATGAATGGCAGGAGGTTGAAAAGGCAATCTCAACTCTTGGCGGAGAAGCTGCCGTACAAGTAAGCGGAGAAGATGCTTGGAAGGCTATTAGTTATCTTGAGTACAATATAGATCAACAGTTGCCTTCGGTGTTTTTGCGATTGCTCAGTTTTGATTTAGGGTTGCTCAGAGCAAAAGCTGTAAGTGTGTGGCTAGCTAATGTACGGGAGGGTGATCATGATATATTGAATCGAATCTTCTCTGATCAGCATCCATCTGTAGCACAAGCAGCGGTGCAAGGGGTGATGCGGTCTTGGTCTGAACTGGGTGAAGAGAGGCAGGCCGATATGATAGAAGGCCTTAGGAAATTCGCCACCCTTCCTGCGTCAGCTTCAACAATGATCGCCCCTCTATTGCGCATGGATGAGGATGGAGAGGCGCGACCATGGAAGTTGTTAGGGGCATTGCTCCCTGAAATTTTAAGAGTAATTCCTGAAGATGCTAGTTTGAGTGACGCCCGGCTGTTTGAGGCAGTTAGATCTGGACTGAGATATTTCAGTTCTACCGACTTTATGAATATTGTAGATGGCTGGATTGATTTACTGGAAAAAGTAACCAGAAGGGTTATGCCTAGCGATTTTGTTATGGCCATTACAGATCTCCTGATCCGAGGTCCATCGAGCGACTCGTCTTTCCGGTATTCTAGGCTTGTACGATTATTGGGGCTGCATGGTACGGGTTCTCAAATCAGGGTTGTCGTTGAGCTTGTAGATGGATGGGAACTGCTTTCGGGTGATGAGCGGGATTTACTGCTCTCACACCTTCGTATGCAGCGTACGGATACATCATGGTTAAAGGCGGCAGCGGTGACTCGCCCAATCGTTCCTAAGCAAGTTGTAGATGAGGTATTTCCTAAGAAGAGTATGCCTATGGTCAGCACGATGGAAGAATTTGATCAGCATGAACTTGAATGCGCGCTAAGGGTTTATATGGGGCAACCGGGTGTGCTGTGGACGGTTGGTGCACATCATGCAGGGAAAGAAGTTTGGGAGCCATTGATTGAGGAAATAGCTCTCATGCCAGATCACATATTGTTTAATGAATCTTGGGAACACATAACTTTTGAATCAAATGATTCGAAGATCTCCAGATTTGTGGATAAGCTGGTTGATAATCACCCGCAAGAGATTTTTGATCGTCTACTTGAGCATAAAATCACTACGAATGGTGGCTTTATGCCGGGTGCTTGGGGGATTCTCTTGAACCGTTCTCCCGCTCATTTGGTTGACCAATGGTTTAATGTTATGGCAGATCACGCCGCTCGAGTTCTCGACGACTTATGGGAAGCACGTGAATGGGTTGGGGAAGAATACGCTCACAGGCTGCTAAATTTATTCCCTAATGATTTGAAGTTGATAGAAGTGGTTTATAATTTCAAGAAAGCGATGGAGACTAATCTTGAAAGGATGACGCCCAAAAAACGGGAGGATTTAGGTCGGGATATGTCGAAAGTAGTGCTGTCTGTTATTAATGATTCGCTTATTCGTGTGCCACCTGTTTTTTATGCTACATGTCAATATATTATTGATAATTTTAAAGCGATGGGTTGTTCAGATAGTGACTTGGAAAATATAGAACGTCTCCGTAAAGAGTTAATTACGAATGCGTTTGAGCGTTCGATTGATTTTCGTAATGATAAATTAGATGGTTGGATTGAATAGTTTAGATCTCTGACGGACGAAATTGATAACGCACGCGATGGCAAGTTTTGGGGCCACTGCGCAGCGGGGATAAGTCTACTCGCACAGGGATGGTGAAAGGGCCGGACACCAGATTCCTGCCGCGACTGCTTTTGTGGCTAGGGAGCTTGCTTCCGTTCGGCTGCGCAGCAGTCGCAAATCCTACAATCACGGTATGCATGACGGACCGGGGTGGCAGGATTTAAGGGCGTTGCGCTCTTTTAGCGGGAGCAGGCTCCTTCGGAGCAGGTTTTTTGATGGATCAGGTTGTGCTGCGCATGGCATTGGAGGCTAGCAGTCCTTCGATTTCTTCTTCGCAAAAGGCGAATTCGCGCAGTACTTCCCGGGAATGTTCGCCTTTCCCCGGCGCCGGTCGATAGGGCACCTGCGCCGCCTCCAGGCTGTTGATCGGAAACCCCGGCACCCGCACCACCCCATGCTGCGGGTGATGCAGGTCCACCAGCATGCCGTTGCTGGTGATCTGCGGGTGGGCCAGCACGTCGTTGTAGTCGCTGACCCTGGAGCAGAGGATGTCGGCCTCGCGCAGTACGTGCAGCCAATGGGCAACAGGGCGGGTGCGGAAGACGTCGGTCAGCGCTTCGACCATCGCCTGACGGTGCACCACGCGCTGTGCGGAGCTGGCGAAGCGCGGGTCGTCGATCCACTCCGGATGCCCGAGCACCCCGCACAACGTTGGCCATCGATTGCCGTTGTACGCGGCGACCATCAGCCAGCCGTCCGCGGCTTCGAAGGCTTCGTTGGGCGCGGAGTAGGGCGCGGCGCTGCCGATGCGGGTCGGCAGTTTGCCGTCGCAGAGGAAGCTGGCCAGCGACGCCTGTTGCAGCGCCAACGCCGAGTTCATCAGGCTGACGTCGAGGTGGCCGCCGAGGCCATCCCGGTTGCGGGCCTGCAACTTGGCCAGCACCGCCATGCAGGCCATGTAGCCGGTGACCACATCCACCACTGGCGCCTGCACCTTGGAGGGAGCCGAGCCCGGCGTGCCGATCAGACTCATCAGCCCGGAGTCGGCCTGCAGGATGCCGTCGACCCCGGCCCGATCCGCGTAGGGACCTTGCTGGCCGTAGGCGGAAATCGAGCAGTAGATCAGGTCCGGTTTCAGCTCGGCCAACGCCTCGTAGCCCAGGCCGAGCCGGGCCATGACTCCGGGGCGCATGCTTTCGATCAGCACATCGGCCTGCAACACCAGGCGCTTGATTACCGCCGCGCTGTCCGGGTGTTTGAGGTCCAGGCTCAGGCCCAGTTTGCCGCGATTGAATCCGTGGTACAGCGCGCTGTCCTCGCCGACCCAGGCAGGTCCCAGGGTGCGGCCCAGCTCGCCTTCGTGGGGTTCGACCTTGATCACTTTGGCGCCCATGTCGGCCATCAGCATGGTGGCCGTGGGGCCGGCGGCGATCTGGGTGAAGTCCAGGACGGTCAGGCCGTCCAGTGCGTTGCGTAACATCTTCGCCTCCTCGGACCGCTCAGCGGCCCTTGTACTGTGGAGCGCGTTTTTCGGCGAAAGCCTGGCGGCCTTCGATGCGGTCTTCGGTGTCGCGCAGCACGCCCCAGTAGAGTTCGGTCAGGCGCTGGGCCTCGCGGTCGCTCAGGTGCGCGGTGCTGCGCGCCAGGGTTTGCAGGGCCTGGATCGCCAGCGGCGCTTGCCGGGCAATCAATTGCGCCAGTTCCAGCGCGCGTTGTAGCAGGGCTTCGCGGTTAGCCAGACGCTCGGAGATCAAACCGATGGACTCGGCGCGCGCGGCATCGATGCGCGCACCGGTCAGGGCCATTTGCAGGGCGTGGGCCGGGGGCACGGCGCGCATCAAACGATGCAGGCCGCTGACCGCCGGAATCGAGCCGACCACTGCTTCCGGCAAGCCGAAGGTGGCGCTGGAGCTTGCGATGCGCAGGTCGCATTGCAGCGCCAGTTCCAGCCCGCCGCCGAGGCAGTGGCCGTTGATCGCCGCGATCAGGGGCTTGTGCAGGTCCAGATCGGTGAGGTCCATCAGCCGGATATACAGCCCCGCATCCGCCGCCGATTCATTGGCCAGAAACAGTGCCTCGGCGTAGGAGGCCTTCGAATCGCGGGTGCTCTTCAGATCGGCGCCGACGCAGAACGCCCGCTCGCCACTGCCGGTGATCACCGCCGCGCGCAGGTCACGACGGTCGCGCACCTCCAGCAAATGGCCGCGCAGGGCGTGGAGCGAGTCCAGATCCAGGGCGTTGAGCGTCTGCGGCCGGTCGAGGGTGATCAGCGCGACGGCACCGAAGGTTTCGAAAGTGACGGTCATGGCATGGCCCTCACACACTGGCCGAGGACAGGCTGCGCCCGCCGCACACGTAGAGGGTTTGCCCGGTGACGTAGCTGCTGGCCGGGGCGAGGAAAAATTCCACGGCGTTGGCGATGTCGTCCGGCGTGCCGATGCGTTTGACCGGCACGGTGTCCTTGAGCCTGGCCTGCACCTCGGGGGCGAAACTCTGGAACAGCGGCGTGTCGACGATACCCGGGGCGATGGCGTTGACGGTGATGCCCTTGGCGGCGAATTCGATGGCCAGGCTGCGGGTCAGGCTGACGACGCCACCCTTGGCCGCCGAATAGTTGGCCTGGCCGAAACCGCCGAGCCAGGCCCGGGACGACATGTTGACGATGCGTCCGAAGCTGTTCTCCAGCATCAACGGCAGGGCGGCCTTGCAGCACAGGAATTGCGCCCGCAGGTTGGTGTCCACCACCAGGTCCCAGTCCTGTTCGGTCATGGTGAGGAAGCGTTTGTCGCGGACCACACCAGCGTTGTTCACCAGAAAGTCCAGGCGATTGTGCGCCTCGCGTATCTGCGTGAAAGCGGCGTTCACCGCTTCACCTTCGGTGAGGTCGAGGGCGATGCCGGCGACGTCCAGGTCTGCGGATTGCAGCGTGTCGACGCTGTTGTTCAGCGCCTGTTCGTCGCGGTCCAACAGGTAAACGAACACACCTTGTTGCGCCAGACGCTGCGCAATGGCCAGACCAATGCCACGGGCCGCGCCGGTGACGACAGCGACCTGGCCGATAGAAAAGTTGTTCATGGCTTCAGACTCCGAGGATGTGCACGGCGGACGCCGCATGGTCGACCCCGGCGATGCCGCCACCGGTGCATTGCGCCAGGCCCAGGCGCGGGGTGCCCGCTTGGCGGTCGCCGGCGCGGCCTTGCAGTTGCCAGAACAACTCGACCATCTGTGCGACGCCCGTGGCGCCCAGTGGATGCCCCTTGGCCAGCAAGCCGCCGCTCGGGTTGACCGGCACCCGGCCGCCGATGGCCGTCGCGCCGGAATGCAGCAAGGCCACGGCTTCGCCGGGTGCTGCCAGACCCAGGGCTTCGTAATACAACAGCTCGGCAATGGTGAAGGCGTCGTGCAGCTCGACCACACCGATATCGCTCGGTGCAACGCCGGCCTGCTCGTAGGCCTGGCGTGCGGCGCGGGCGGTGATTTCCGCGTCGAGGATGTCCTCGTCACCACCTTCGCGCAGGCCGGAGACGATGATCGAACCCAGCACTTTTACGTCTTTGCCGTGCGGGCCTGGCTTGTTGCCCAACACCAGCGCGGCGGCGCCGTCCACTTGCGACGGGCAGCACTGCAGCAGGGTCAGCGGGTCGGCGATCATCCGCGAGGCCAGCACTTCTTCCAGCGTCACTTCAGTACGTTGTTGGGCGTAGGGGTTGAGTGAACCGTGACGACGGTTCTTCACCGCCACGGCGGCGAGGTCGGCGGGTTTGGCATCACGCTCGTGGAGGAAGCGGGTGCCGCGCATGGCGTAGACCGCAGGCAGGACCATGCCGGCGGTGGCGTACAGATCGGTCATGCGGTCGTTGCGCTGCATCGGGATCATGCCGCCACCGAGGGCGGTGAGTTGCTCGATGCCGAACACCAGTACCCGCTCGTACTGGCCGGCAAGCAAGGCGTGGCGGGCCAGGTGCACGGCGGTGGCGCCGCTGGCGCAGGCGTTTTCGATGTTGTAGACCGGGATGCCTTTGAGGCCCAGGTCGCGCAGGATCACCTGGCCGAGAATCATCCCGCCCAGCACGTTGGCGCAGTACACCGCCTGGATGTCCGCCAGTTGCAGGCCGGCGTCGGCCACTGCATCGAGGATCGCCCGCTGCGCCAGCTCAGGCGCCATGACGCCGGGGTGACGGCCGAAGACGGTCATCGCGCCGCCCATTACATGCATCTGGCTCATGGACGTGCCTCCAGGGATTGGAAGATGTAGCCGTAGGTCTCGTGGGCAATCACCCGGCATTGTTCGCCGATGGCGGCGCGGCCGGTCAGGCGACCGAACAGGCGTACCGGGCCGGGCAGGTCGACGTAGGCCAGCACGAACGGCGGCAGGCCGCTTTTCGGGCTGGGGTGCATGATGGTGAAGCTGTAGACCTGGCCTTCGGTGTCGAGCACGGTGTCGTCGAATTCAGCGCTCAGGGGCGACTCGGCAGTGACCGCAGGAAAGAAAATTTCGCCGCTGCGACGATGGCGCGAAGCGAGCAGCTTCGGCGGCGTGGTGGCAGCCCAGACGGGCGTGGAAGAACTCATGATGACCTCCTGTTGTTATGGGCTCGCGAGCGAGCTCTGGAGGTCATGGTCGGGCAGGGGCAGGGGGGCCGACAAACGAGATAAAAACCGGGGTGGGTTGAGAAAAAATCAAATGATGGGCAGCTTGGTCACCAAAGTACTGTCTACTGAAATGCATTCACTGTGGGAGCGAGCCTGCTCGCGAAGGCGTCATGTCAGCCGACAATTTTAGTGCCTGACACACCGCTTTCGCGAGCAGGCTCGCTCCCACAGGGGGGAGTGGTTATTCAGTTGGATCAAGTCGATCCAGCGCCCGGTTCACCGCCAGCTCGCCGAGCATGATGACCTGGGCAATCCCCAGCAGTGTGTTGCGATGCGTGCCCTCCAGAAAACCCGCCAGATCATTGGCCATGACATTGGCCGAGGCCAGCGATTCGCAGGCGTGAGCCAGCAGGGTTTCGGTGTCGATGTCGGGGTTGATGGTGAACATCGTGGAGGGTTTGTGCGGCGTGGCCATGATGGTGGCGGTGGGATCGGATTCTGGCGGGTTGGGGGTTGGTTTGAACATAGATGAGGCTCCTGGATATGAATGAGGAGTCATCACCCTTCGCTACCAAACGAATGGGTGGTGGCCATACACAGGTTGGTAGACCGGTCCAGGAACCCGGCGCGTCCGAAGACGCCCTGCGCATGACCACCATAGTGGCGTTGCGCACCTGAAAAAGCCGGGCTACCAAACCCGATCGCTGTTGTTATCAGCGACCGGCGAACGATAAAACCCGGCCCCAAGGCGCACAAGCCGGCGAATTCTGGCGTAACCGTAGGTAATGACGCAAGGCGATGTAGCTTTCATCAAGTAACGCCGACAGCCGTTAAACAAGCCCTTACACATGACGTTCAGTGAATACAAAATCCATGCACAACGCAGATCCCCTGTGGGAGCGAGCCTGCTCGCGAAAGCGCAGTGTCAGGCGCCACCAATGCCAACTGACACTCCCTCTTCGCGAGCAGGCTCGCTCCCACATTTGATCTTCAGCGCACACAAATCTTATGTACGACACAGATCCCCTGTGGGAGCGGGCTTGCTCGCGAAGGCGGAGTGTCAGGCACCATCAATGTTGACTGACCCGCCCTCTTCGCGAGCAGGCTCGCTCCCACAGGTGCAGCACCGGGTTTCAGCCTTGCAGTGTGACCCCGGCCAACCGCTCCAACACCTCCACCACATGGGTCATGTCCCGTGCCGGGTCGCCCTCGCTCAACGCCTGATCAAAAAACTGCTTCACCACCGAACCGGTAAACGCCGGCGCCCCGGCAGTTTCCGCTTCGGCCAGGAACAGCCGCACATCCTTGCGCATCAGATCCAGGCGAAAGCCGAAATCGAACTCGCGGTGCATCACCGTCCTGGCCAGGATCTGTTCGCTGGTGAAACTGCGCGCCGTGCTGGCGTTGAGCATCTCGACCATCTGCCGCGCATCCAGCCCGGCCTTGACCCCGAACAGCATGGCTTCACTGGTGGCCACCAGCGTGGCGGCGACGATCATGTTGTTGACCAGTTTCAGCGTCTGGCCCAGTCCCGGGTCCGTGCCGATGTGTTCGACCTTTTTGCCGAACGCCGCAAACACCGGCACGCAGCGCTCATAGGCGCCGCGATCACCACCGACCATCACCGACAAGGTGCCGTTCTGCGCACCGGCCACACCACCGGCCAGCGGCGCATCAAGGGCGTCGATGCCTCGCTCGGCCAACTCGGCGTGCAGCCGTCGGGCCAGGCTCGGGCCGGTGGTGGAGTGGTCGACGAGGATGTTGATCTGCTGGCCGTGGATCACCCCGTCAGCACCCAGTACCACCCGCTCGACGATGTCCGGGGTGGGCACGCAAACCAGCACGATTTGCGCATGGTCGGCCACTTCACGCGGTGTCGCGAAGCTGCGCGCACCACGGGCCAGCAACGGCGCAAGGGCCGCCGGATTGGGGTCGAACAGGCACAGGTCGAAACCGTTTTCGAGCAGGTGCCGGGCCATTTTCTGGCCCATGGCACCGAGGCCGATAAAGCCGATGGAAGCGGTCATGGCGGGTCTCCTTTTTGTTGTTGGAGACCCATGCTAGGGACATCGGCCAAACGCCGACAAAGCAGTTTTATGCAGCCCCGCGTTGAGTAAATCTCAAGCCTGATCCCCGGTGATGCGCGCCTGCTCCAGAATCCACTCGCGGAAAATCCGCAGGTCATCGCTTTCCTCGCGATGCCTTGGCGTGAGCAGGTAGTAGGTGTACACGCCCATGTCCACCACCTGCTCGAACGGACGAATCAGGCTGCCGTCCTGCAACTCCTTGCTGACCAGAAACAGCTGTGCCATGGCGATACCCTGGCCGCCGACCGCAGCGGCATACACCATGGACGAGCTCTGGTAGGACATGCCGGCCTGGGCATCCACTTCGCGACTGACCCCGGCGGCTTCCAGCCAATAACGCCAGTCTTCGGGGCGGGCGATGGAGTGCAGCATGGTGTAGCCCGCGATGTCGGCGGGGGTTTGCAGGCCGGGCCCGTGTTGCAGCAACGACGGGCTGCACACCGGGGCCAACACGTTGTTGCTGAGCACGTAGCAATTGCAGTTGGGCCACTCGCCGGAACCCAGGCGGATCGCGGCGTCGATGTCTTCCTTGTAGAAATCCACCGGCTCCAGCGAGGCCGTCAGCAGCACTTCGATCTTCGGGTTCTGCGCATGGAAACTCGCCAATCGCGGGATCAGCCACTGCATGGCAAAGGTGGTGTAGGCGCGCACCTTGAGTTGGCGGCGGCGCGGTGGCGACATGAGTTTTTTCGTCGCCCCGCGCAGGTCTTCGACAATTTTCGCCACCGCGCGAAAGTACTGCTCGCCGGCGGCGGTGAGGGTGATCTGGCGGTGGCCACGCACGAACAGGTCGAGCTTGAGAAATTCTTCCAGCGTGCGGATCTGCCGACTGACCGCGCCGGGGGTGACGTTCAATTCATCGGCGGCCAGGGTGATGCTCAGATGCCGGGCAACGGACTCGAATGCGCGGATGGCATTCAGCGGTGGCAGACGATCCATGGTGGGCAGGCTCTTGTTCTTATGGGAGGTGCGGCGCGCAGTGTACGTAAAGCAGAGCCTAAACCCACTTGATTAAAACTCAAGGCAGCGGGGTGTTTTTCTCGATTGTCGGGCGTGGGCCCGGCTTTCAGGATCGATGTTCACGCGCCTGTCCGGGGCGTGTTCGAACCTGACAACAATAAGAGAAACACGTCCATGAACTACGCCTTCCCAGCGCTTTCAAGTCTGGCTGTCTGCATTGCCGCGAGCACTGTTCTCAACCCGGCGTGCGCCGATATTGTCCAGGACAGCAAAGCCAACCTGGAGCTGCGCAACTACTACTTCAATCGCGATTTCCGCCAGTCAGGCGTGGCCCAGAGCAAGGCCGAGGAATGGGCGCAGGGTCTGATCCTGCGGGTTGAATCGGGCTACACCGAGGGCTTGGTTGGTGTCGGTTTCGACGCCATCGGCCTGGTGGGGATCAAGCTCGATTCCGCGCCGGATCGCACCGGCACCGGCCTGCTCAACACCGCGCGCGGGCCGGGCGGGCGCGCCGAGGACGAGTACGGCGCACTCGGTGCCACCGGCAAATTGCGCATGGCCAAGAGCACCCTGAAAGCCGGGACCCTGCTGCCGAAAATCCCGGTGGTGATGGCCAACGATTCGCGCCTGTTGCCGCAAACTTTTCGCGGTGCCTGGCTCAACAGCGCCGACATCGACAACCTGTCCCTGGACCTCGGCCGCCTCGACCAGACCAAACTGCGCAATTCTTCCGACAACGAGGATATGACGGTCTACAACGGCGTGGCACGCAACATCCGTCTCGGCCGCCACAGCACCAGCGACCGCTTTGACTTCGCCGGGGCGACATATCGCTGGACGCCGTCGCTGAGCACGGCCTACCACTACGGCGAACTGGACGGCATCTACCGCCAGCACTACCTGACCCTCAACCACAAATGGACGATCAGCGAAGGCCACACCCTCAATTCCGACCTGCGCTGGGCCCGCAGCCTCGCTGACGGCGGCAGCAACGTCGACAACTCGGCGCTGGGTGCGATGTTCACCTACAGCGCCAGCGGTCACTCGTTCGGGTTGGGTTATCAGCGCATGAGCGGCGACACCGGTTTTGCCAACATCAATGGCACCGATGGTTACCTGGTGAACCTGGTGCAGATCAATGATTTCGGTAATCAGGATGAGCGTTCGTGGCAGGCGCGCTATGACTACAACTTTGCCGCGCTGGGCATTCCGGGGCTGACCTTCATGACGCGATATCTGTCGGGCGACGACGTGACCGTGCGCACTCGCACCTCTCAGGGTAAGGAATGGGAGCGGGATTCGGAGTTGGGGTATGTGATCCAGAGCGGGCCGTTGAAGAACCTCGGGGTGAAGTGGAAGAACGCCAGCGCGCGGAGCAATTTTTCCAGTGATATTGATGAGAATCGGTTGATCGTGACCTATTCGCTGGCGCTGTGGTAATCCGTTTAAACACGGTTCTCGGGAAGACGACAATCCCCTGTAGGAGCGAGCCTGCTCGCGATGGTATATCAGTCACATTGGTCTTGGCTGACACACCATCGCGAGCAGGCTGAACTGGTCAAGTAATCTTGGACACCCGTCAAGGTTCACGCC
>NZ_JABFMU010000042.1 GCF_013359695.1 Pseudomonas sp. C2B4 | reverse complement strand
CCCAGGGCACAGCGGCTGAATTCAGTGACGGTTTCTGGAAGTCCGGTGACCTGGGCTACGTGGATGAGGCCGGCTATGTGTTCATCGTCGACCGCAAGAAAGACGTGATCATCACCGGTGGCTTCAATGTCTATGCCGTGGAAGTCGAAGCCACGATCAATACTCACCCCGCCGTTTCCATGTCAGCCGTGGTCGGCATCCCTCACGACAAGTGGGGTGAGGCGGTGCATGCCGAAGTCGTGCTCAAGGCGGGCATGGCGGTCGACGAGCAAGAGCTTATTGCTCTTGTCAAAGAACGCCTGGGCGGCTTCAAGGCCCCCAAGTCAGTGAAGATAGTTGAAGCCCTGCCGGTCAGTGCCGTTGGCAAAGTGCTGCGGCGACAGGTGCGTGAGCGGTATTGGGTGGATCAGTCGCGCCGGGTTTCTTAAAGCGATCTGGTCTGCTAGCCGATCTGGTTGCTTATCCGATTCGTTCGGGAATGACCACGGTGGACCAGCCGGGCGACAAGCTCGGTTGGGACAGTTGAGCAAACTGGTAGGCCCTTTCTGTTTCTCGCCAGTGACGCAGGGAGCTACATGAGCGGTGCGGTGCTGTCCGTGGACGGTGCGCAACTGGTCAGCAGTCTTTAAGTAAAAAAACGCAGGCTGACTGTTGGAAGCTGGATCAGCCTCGCCTTTGATCAACCCGGGCGCAAGGTCCTATCGCGACAGGCAGAAATCAGCCGAGAGTTGCACTCCATGAATGTCGGCTTTGGGTCGACCACAGCCCATCGCCGTGGGTAGGCGCGATATTTGATTATGACGGCATCACGGGGAAATACGGGGTTCTAACACGTCTACGGATGCCGTCAAACCCTCGCAAATCCCCGCCCCCCCCACTTAGAGAGGTCTTTCATTTACGTAGCGCAGGCACTATTTAATTCCTAGGCTCACCGCCCCATGAATGAACATGGGGCTTGCCATCAACCAGGAGTCCTCCGCGTGTCACTCACCAACGAATCATCGTTTACGATCCTGTCGAATCCGCTGGCAGTGCGGTTGCAAACCGAAGTATTACAAAGCGCTTGGGAACGCGTGCTACTCAACATTGAGCAGTCGCGCACTGAATCAGCCATATTGGAACAAGTGTCGACCGCTCGCGGATTCGCCTGGGGCCTGCGCGTCGCTGAATTGGTCGACGAAGTGGGTTACACGACGATGGGAGCGGAGATTACTTTGGCCCAGCAAGCGGCCCTGCATCGCGCGGGCAGCAGGCAATAAATACTAGTCGTCCTCGTTATCCACTTGCCATGGCTATGCTCTAGGGCTCAAATCAATCAAGCTCAGACCTGTTCCCTTCCCTGTGCTTCAAGATCAACGAAAACCAGCTCGCCCTAGAAGTTGGCATCCTTGAGCTCCCAAATTGGGTCGATCAGTACGGTTTGTCTGAGGCTCCCGAAAATGTCCAAAACACTCCGGCCGCGATAGATCGTAATGAGATATTTATCAAGATGACGCTTGCGATGATGAGGGCGCTGGATTAACTCTGCGGCCATGCTATCTGCACTATTGCGAAGTATTGGAAGGTGCCTCAACAGCATCGCTGATTATCTGATCAAGCTGTTTGAAGCACCGCTCCTTCTCGACCCCTTGCAGACGATTGCATTGAAAACCATCAGTATCCGGAAGAGATATAATTAGTTGAATTTCGGCCGCGACCAATACTGCCAGAGCAACTATCACGACCACGATTACGCCAGCGATAACATACTTACACATCAAAAGCCGACCTCACCGAAAAACTTAACTTAATCATAAAGCAATCGCTATCAGTCGATAAAAAAACCGCCAGCAGCACAGCGACACCATTATAGACGTACAAAAACAAGTTAGGCCCTCGAAACAGCTACTCTGGGAGATTACAAATCTGACTCGAGGGCGATGCACTAGCAAAGCATTAACCAATAGCAAAATTTTAGCGACTAATTACTTACATTTCATGAACAACTACCCAAGGGTAAGTCTGTGCGACTTACCAAGGGAGATTGATATACATGAAGCCCGCGCAGACAAGCTTAAAACCGCTTATTTTTAGATGGCTCAAACCGTAAACTGGGCCACTACCTTGCTCAAACCAATGGCCAACCTAGACAACTCAGTGCTTGCTTCGGAGGTCTGATCGGCGGCCGACGTACTCTGAATGGACAGATCCCTGATACTCATCAAGTTCTGATCCACGGATCGGGCGACCTGAGCCTGTTGCTCGGAAGCCGTCGCAATCAGGAGGTTTCTTTCGTTGATATCTGTTACTGCCCTGGATATTTCCTTGATCGCCTCCCCTGCCTCACGCGCGATCTCAAGTGTTTTTATCGCTTCAGCAGTGCTTTGCTGCATAGAAACAACGGACCTGTCGGATCCCGAGATGATGCCGCTCATCATTTGCTCAATTTCTTGTGTCGACTGCTGGGTGCGATGAGCCAAGGCCCTGACTTCGTCGGCCACCACGGCAAAACCGCGCCCTTGTTCGCCCGCACGTGCTGCTTCGATGGCGGCATTCAAGGCAAGCAAGTTGGTCTGCTCGGCAATGGCTCGAATAACGTCAAGGACTTTTCTGATGCTCTGGGTCTGCTGCGCCAACAACTCAAGGTCATTACTCGTCTGCCCTACGGAACTTGCCAGCTTTTCGATTGACGAAATGGTCTGAATTACCCGATCCAGACCTGCTTGCGCAGCTGTACCGGACTGCTGGGTGGAATGAGATGCGGAAACCGCATTGCGTGCGACATCTTCGACCGCCGCAGTCATCTCATTGACGGCGGTGGCGGCTTGTTCAGTTTCGAGGCTCTGGCGTTGTATACCCGTCATCGCCTCGTGAGTAATGGCACTCATTTCTTCAGCTGCCGATGCCAACAATGAAGAAGAGTCGGAAATATGGTTGATCGTACCCTTAAGTTTCGTCAGCATCGCCGCAGCCGATTTTTGCAGGTCCGTAAGTTCATCAGCGCCCGACACTTCCACATTGCTCCTCAAATCCCCTTCGGCAATTTTCTGGTTAATATGCAGCAATGATTGCATTGGCAATACGATGCTTCGCGTGAAAAAAATGGCGATGGTCACCGTGAGTATCAAGCCCGCAACAATGATCGTAACGACCCATTCAAGTCCGCTATCAAACGCTTCACGCGCGCCCACTCCCGAGTTTGCCGCACCATTTGTATTAACGGCAGCCAACTGATCAATACTGGCCATCAGTTCATCAGCTGCGGGCGCCGTCACCGTCCGGACATATGAAAAGGTTTCGGCTTGGGATAGCTTGTCAGCGGACCCCAACAGAGCTTGTACTTTATTGTGGTAGCTTTTTACCAACTCCAGGACCTTCTCATATTTGACTCGTTCAGCCTGAGAAGAAACATTGGACTCATAACCTCGGGAAACCTCTTCGAGTTGTTTGTCCAGGTCGGCTACTTTGGCTTGTGACGCATCTTTGTCCGTGGACCCTTGCATTACATAATAAAGTAGAGCGAGGCGAAGATTATAGGCGGTCGACTTTATTGCGGCAGAGCCCTGTATGCTTGGTAGCCAATCCACTTCCAGTCTTTTCGTTTCAGCGCCGATTTGTGACATTTTCCATACAGACAACCCGCCCATACACATGAGCAAAAGGGTTATAATGCCAAAGCAAATAGTTGCACGGGCACTTAGCCTAATGCGTCTCATTAACATTTTACCACCCGGTGCGATCAGTTTTTAGTTTTGGTAGCTCTCGTTCGATTTAAGGCAGAGCTAACAGCGCACGCACCCTAACTAACAAAGTAAAACTTGGATATCAGTCAAATCTTAAAAAGTCGAGATCGCCCAGCGAATACCGCGCTATTTTGAAACAACAAAAACTTGGAATTTTACTGTAGGGCAATCGTTCGATTTTATGATGGCGCCTGCATATTAAGTTCATTTTTTCGTCTTTACGAGAATAGTATTTCCCTCTGATTACTTTAGCCTAGCGCCCCCCGAAAAACCCCCCCCCTTTTTGGCTTCTATCCGGCGGTCTACCGACTGAGCAGATCAATAGCATTTCGCCTATGCTGAATACTGACCTTCGCTTTACGGTGGTATTTGATACTGCCCTGCAAACTAACGGGGCGGGGAGATGGCAATGCCGGCGAAACTAGCGGATCACTTGTGGGAAAAGATCATCGAGCGCGATGCGTTGGCTATACGTACACTCCGAGAAAAGATCGCCGCTGTGCAACAGCTCGAGGCTTTGATCATCCTGAAGGAAAGCCAAGAGATCGCCTGTGTTGTCATGAGAAACGGCTTGATCGAGCACGCTCTCAAGCGCTGCCTTGAAAACCTCGAGGGTTCGGAAGCTGTGACGGAGCAGGATGTCTGGGTGTTCTACGAATATGCAAGCTATGTGGCAAAACATGCAGAAAAACTGGAGTATGAAGAGGAGTAGCAAGCACTGCTGCCCCTCATACTTGGCTTGGGCGGCCATTGGTCCCCAAATTTCTCGGAGATAAAACCGCTGGCCTGAGCCATGGCCGATCTGGGCAATGATCGCAGCAATGTGTTCGGCCCCGACGATCTAGTAGAGCTGCATGGAGGTGTTGAACACAGGAACAAAAACTCGGCCTTTAGCGCCAGTTACTGAAGGGCAAGAGGCATACTTTTCTCTTGGCAAAAGTAAATACCAGCTTCATTCCCCGTACGGCGACCTACCGGCCATCCGTCGCTTAAAGTTTCTATAGTTTGTCAACAAACCTCACTCTTCTATTGCTGTATATCACTAATGGCTGTCACTGGATGGATATGCTGTCGGTCCGTCGATCTTTGATGGCCAGCTCGGGCGATACAGAAAATCAGTTATGCCTTATGGAAGGCTACGCTCCATATTGATTTTTACTCGTACTCGATTGAACTTACGCTTAATCTGTAGGAGTTCCATGAACCTAACGAAACCCAATCTAAACCTGCGGCGTGACCTCAGGCAGGCTGCTGCCCTCCTCAAATGGTCGGGGGTGGATTTGTTCACGATTGCTCAGCGCTTTATAGCCGTTGGGGATGAAGTAGGCGCCAACGAGTTGATGAAGATCGCTCTGGGATTTCAGGAAACGGAAGATCGGCTGGCGGCTTATGCGGATGAGGTACAGGCGAAAAGGATTGTGCGGGCAACGATTGAGTAACTCATGACCGTCCCTCAGCGAACCAGTGATGAACATAACCTGCACACTCGCCACGTCCTGTTAGAAGCAGTTGTATTCACGCCAGCACCCTCAGCGCTTGCGCATACAGCGCCTTGCGCTCAACCGCACCATTCTGGCCACCGCTAATTCGGCGACTGATATTGTCGAAATCACCGGCGTCGGCGAGGGTGTTGAGCCCTTTGGTCGCCCAGAACCACGCCGCCTAAAGGCTGGTGTACTGCGATTGTTCCAGCAACTCAGGCTGGCCAACCAGGTCAACGCCAATAGCTTCGCCGCATTCTTTGTAGTTGGCCCGACCGGAGATCTGAATCAGACCGCGCCCACAGTATTTTCCTGCCGTCCCCGGCCCATCGTATTGCCCAGGTCTTTTCGGCCTTCATAGCCTGCCTGCTGCGCAGCGGGTCCCCAAATCTCACGCACATAGCGCAGTTGCCCCGACTCGTGGCCAATCTGGGCAATGAAAGCGGCTAGGCTTAGCAGCAGTGTTCTGGTGACAGATGTATCAAGCCCCACCGACTCCCTCCCCTTGAGCACGTGATGGGCAATGAGCTCTTTTACCAATTCTGCCCAGCGGTACCGGGCGAAAGCTAACCGCAGGGCAAGGTTTTTTTTGAGATGAAACCTAGAATATTGTAAAAAAAACATCAAATTAGTCTAAAAAAAAAGAATTCCTGCCGACATCCTAGACAGGTCATCTGCCTTAACACCAGAGGTGTCGCAATGAATCGCAAACGTATATCGATTGGTTTGGGGCTGCTTGTTGGCCTGAGTTGGGCATGTTTCGCATCGACGCAGGCTGAATGGCGGATTTCTTTCCAAGGAAGCATTGTAGAAACTCCTTGCAATGCGTCTATTGCAGGAGACGACTTGGCGTTGCAAGACTGCCCTGCCATGGCTCGTATCTATGGCATCAGCATTAGAAACGTGGAACCGGTACATTCAATCACTTTGCTCTATCAACCGGAACCCCATGTCAAATTGATTGCTGAAAGCGAAGAAGGTCCAGGAAAATTCGGTCGTCAGTATGGGATGCTGGATGCCGCCAACAAACCGATTAATTCTGGGATGTACTTGGTCACTTTGACCTATCCGTAATCAAGGCCTGACGGGAGCGAGGGCACCTCACCAGAACTCGGACACGGCGTGAGTTTTTCTCACTGTGGCACAGCGCCAACCGCCGTTTTGCATGGGCTGTTGTCGATGGGCACGGCTCCATCTTCCAGGTAGCACGTTAGTGCTACTCAGCGTTTAAGGCTGTAACCTATGGCCTTGGCCATGGCCGAACCGTTAGGTACAAGATCACGCTGAGCCTGCATCCACTGATGCGTCGTTTCAATTACCGACCCAATCTTTTCCTGCCATGCTCGCCAACGCTCCTCATCACTCATGTCCTGCGCTTGCCGTTCGACTTCTTACAAACCACCAATCGAGTGCAGTACCTGTCCGGCCTACTGGCTTTTGTTCGCCACGTACAAATCGAAATAATACTTGCGACGAGCTTGGGCCATGCAGCCAATTTCGGTGATGCTTTCTCGAAACTGGCTTTGTAGCCAGCCAATTCGTGACACACCGCTTGCCGCTCCACAGGCGGAAGAGGTTGCGCAAATGCTTGCCCGCCCAGCTCGGGCTGAAGTCATAAACTGAGGCCTTGCCCCGAGAATGGGTTGGTGCTGTAGACCCAGACGTAAGCTCTTCGGGTTTTCTTCTCGCCGGGTGCGAGCATTTGAACCGGGGTCTCATCCGTGTGGATCTCGCCCTTGGTCAGCACCGTTTCTCGCAGCGCATCGTACAAAGGCTGTAGCAGCACGCCTGTTTGCCCGCCCCACTGCGTCAGTGACGAGCGGGCGATCATAAGCCCGGCTCGACCAAAGATCCTCTTCTGCCGGCACAACGGCAAGTGGTCAGCGAACGTGGACATTATTCCTTATGATTGGGATCAGGTAGGTGACTTGGCCGGGCGTTACAACACTCAGACATTGCTACTGGTGTCCGATTCAGCATTGTAGTAACCCGCTATCAGTAAGGTTTGTCGAACATCGAATGCGACTTCCGCTGCAAATAGAACGTGGCTTCCTGCCCTCTTTGTGACACAAAATATGCAGATGTAAACTAGCGAGAAACACCTCCAATTTAAGATCTTTCTTATTTACACCCCGGCAATTAAAGCTAATTAAATCGCAAATTCAAACCCGTCGAAATTTAAGATAATTCTTATATAGACGCTTGACCTACCCTAGTAACGTACTCCCTGTAGCAAGCGAACAACCGTTTTAAATTAATTGATACCTCATAAAAACCTACTCACATTGAATTACCCATATCGATACCTGGAGAGCTCCATGTTCAAGACGCTTTTGACCACTTCCGTCGCCGCTGGCCTGGCTGCTGTACTTGCTATGCCCGCTCAAGCTTCTGATGGTACTATTAACTTCGTCGGCACAATCAAAGACGTTACTTGTACTGTTAAGGCCGCCGGCACAAGCGGTATTTCGACCGTGACTCTACCGACCATTTCCAAAAACGCATTGACCACTGTTGGCGCTACCGCAGGTGACACCAATTTCAACATCGATCTGAGCAACTGCTCAGGTACTGACGTTGCAGGCAGCGGCGTTGCTGTCCACTTTGAACCTGGGCAGAATGTTAACGCCAACGGTCGTCTGATCAATAATGGCCTGGCCACCGGTGTAGATTTGGCTCTGTATCAGGCCAACGCTGCCAGTCCGCTGAACCTGGGTGTTGCGCCGGTCGCCGCGTACAAAACCATGAACGGCACTACACCGAACGGTTCCGTCTCAATGCCTTACACTGTCAAGTACTATGCGACCAGCGCAACTCCTAGCGCTGGTACGGTAACTTCGAGCGTTGTTTACTCTGTCGTGTATTTCTAAACCCCATGCTTGCGGATCGCTTTGGCGATCCGCAAGCCGTAAGCAACCTGTCATCCAGGATGAGGCGCCATGAAATCGTTGACCTTCTCTAAGTGTTTGCTTTCCGGGTTGATCCTGGTTGGCAGCCTGCTCACATCTCAAGCCCAAGCAGCCATTGTGATTAATGGCACGCGGGTAATTTACCCCTCTGATCAAAAGGAAATCAGCGTTAAACTGGATAACAACGGCGAAGCTCCCCTTCTCGTCCAGTCCTGGATCGACGAAGGTGATGCTCATTCCACCCCTGATAACTCCAAAGCACCCTTTGTTCTGACACCACCCATTGCCCGAATCGATAAGCACGAAGGGCAAACCTTACGGGTGAGATTCACGGGTCAGAAGAGCCTGCCACAGGACAAAGAATCGATTTTCTGGTTGAACGTGCTAGAAGTGCCCCCCTCCACCGATGATGGCCAGAATAAACTCAAGATTGCCTTCCGCAGTCGGGTCAAATTCTTTTATCGCCCGACAGCGTTAAAACTCGACACCTTGCAGGTCGCTCAGCAAATGCAATGGCGACTAATCAAAAATACAGGCTCATGGGTGCTCGAAGGTACTAACCCAACCCCATATTACTTAAATTTGAGTGCTGTAAAAGTAGGTCGCGCCAATATAGAACTTGATCTAACAAATAGTATGTTCGGACCTGGTGAACATAAAACATTCCCCATCAAGGGCGCGATGGACTTGGCGGACACCAAGCAAATTGATTTTTCTGCAATTAATGACTACGGCGGAATTCAGACAGTGACTCAAGCCTTGACACCGTAAACAGGAAGAACACTTGCACCCTTATCACTTGGATTTGTGCAGGGCTGATCGCGCCTATTTCGTCCATCACCGATACTTATCCAAATATTGTGCCTGCAAATCTAAACGGAAAAATAACACACGCTGCTCCACGAATGTTTTTAAGATAAATCTTATTGAACCTCATCCTTTAAATTTGTGAGGAGCGTACGTTTGTTTTCAATCAGCGCTTTGCGAATATTCTTATGTTCTCGTCCTGGCCTCTCCCCTATTCTTAAATCCTGAAAAGTTAATTCACGGTACGTTGCCCTCAATAGTCAGCGGGCAACGCAAGCGTCTCGAAAACCGCTATTCAATTCATGAACCTGGCAGTTCTCGTGACGTTCTCCGACCGCCCAGAAAACGGCACCGGAAACAGTAGCGTAGCTATTGAATCCTATTTGCAGGACTTCAAACATGATCAAGCATCAGGATTTCGGTCTCTCTGTCATCAGCGCTTTGTCGCATGCGCGCTTTTGCCTGAAACCGCTCGCGGTCGCCATCATGTTTGCCGGTGTCGGCCTGACGACCACCATCAGTGCCTCGGAAAATGGCGACGTCTCTAAGGAACTCGCCAGTTTCGATAACAGCATGCTCTGGGGCGCAGGCGCGCAGTCAATGGATGTCAACCGTTATAGCGAAGGCAACCCGGTTGAGCCCGGCACCTACGGCGTGGACGTCAGTGTCAATGGCACTCCTGCCGGGCGCTTTGATATCACCTTCGTTCCCGGTGCTACTGCTGACCACGCCAAGCCAGAGCTGACCGTCGAGATGCTGGAAAAAATCGGCGTCGATACCGACAAATTGCAAGACAGTACAGGTAACAGCGCGCCGGCTCAGGACCTGTTCAGTCTCATTCCAGATGCCACTTACCGCTACAACACTGCAGAACAGCGGCTGGAGCTAAGCATCCCGCAGGCAGCCTTGCTCAATCGTCCACGCGGTTATGTCAGCCCTACGCGTTGGGATCGAGGGGTCGACGCGGCGTTCGTCGATTACAACGTCAATACCTACCAGAACACCAGCCATGGAACCAAGAGCAACTCCGCCTATGCGAACTTCAGCGCAGGCGTAAACCTGGGCGACTGGCGCCTGCGCCAGCGTTCGACATTGAACTGGGATAAACAAACGGGCAAAGACTATCAAGCCGTCGACAGCTATGTGCAACGGGACATCGACGCCATGAGTTCGCAACTGACCCTGGGTGACAGCTTTAGCGATGGCGAGCTATTCGACACCGTGGCGACCCGAGGCGTGCATATGGCAACCGACGATCGAATGCTGCCAGACTCGCAGCGCGGTTATGCCCCCATCATCCGAGGCGTGGCCTCGACCAACGCCCGCGTAACGATCCGTCAAAATGGCTTCATCATTCAGGAAACCACCGTCGCGCCGGGTGCCTTCGAGATCAGCGACCTCAACCCCGCAAGCACCAGTGGTGACCTTGACGTCACAGTGACCGAAGCCGACGGCCAGGAACAACATTTCACCGTGCCGTTTTCGTCGGTGAGCCGCTCCCTTCGCGAAGGTACCTCTCGCTACACAGCGACAGTCGGCCAGGCTCGCGAACTGACTTATGGCAGCAAGCCGATGGTTGCACAGGGCACCTACCAACGTGGCCTGAGCAACCTCGTCACGGGCTACACCGGCTTTTCCACCGCCGAAGGTTACGACTCGGTGATCCTCGGCGGGGTGCTGAACAGCGAATACGGCGCGTTCGGTGCCGATATCACTGCGTCGAAAACTGAACTGGAAGGCAAGACCTTCACCGGTCAATCGGCGCGTGTGACCTACAACAAGATTCTGCAAAGCTCCGGCACCAACTTCACCGTGGCTGCTTACCGTTACTCCACCGCAGGCTATTTCGGCATCAACGATGCGCTCAATGCCCGCGATCAGTTGGACGCACTCGGCGACAGCCAGGGGGGTGTGGACTCGATCCAGCACGCCCGCAGTAAGGCACAACTCAACGTCAGCCAGAACATCGGCAGCAGTTCTTACGTTTACATCAACAGCTCCGTACAGAACTACTGGAACAGTGCGGGTACCAACACACAGTATCAGGCCGGTTTCAACCAAAACTACAGTTGGGGTAACGCCGGTGTAAGTGCTTCGCGCACCCAGGACATTTTGGGCAACGACACCACTCAATACATGGTCAACGTGTCCATTCCGTTGGGTTCGTCCACTACTCGCAATCGGCCTTACCTGAGTGCCAGCGCCACCACCAGTAGCGATGGCAGTGCCAACATGCAAACCACCCTGAGTGGCACCAGCGGTGACGACCAGTCACTCAGCTATGGACTTACCACCAGCAACAGCCGTTCTGGAAGCAGCGACAACACCACCAACGTTGGTGGCAACGGGCAATACCGTACGTCCGCGGCCAACCTGAGCGCATCCGTCAGCAAGGGTACCGAGTACCAGCAAGCCTCCTTGGGCGCGAGCGGTTCAGTGGTGGTTCACCCGGCAGGCATCACTTTTGGCCAGCCACTGGGTGACTCCATTGCGATTGTCGTTGCGCCTGATGCCGCTGGTGCAACGCTCACCAATGCAACGGGTGTAAAACTTGACCGTAGCGGTCAGGCCGTGGTGCCTTACCTGAACCCTTACCGGGTCAACACGCTGGAACTGGACCCGAAAGGTATTTCCGATGACGTCGAACTGCAGAACACCAGCCAGGAAGTGGTACCGCGCAGTGGCTCGGTGATCATGGCCAAATTCAATACTGTTTCTGGCCGGGCATTGCTGATCAACGCCCATCAAACCAACGGCAAGCCGTTGCCTTTCGGTGCCGGCGTCTACGATGAACAAGGGAAGGACGTGGGGGCGGTTGGCCAGGGTGGACAGATCTTTGCCCGGGTAAATGGCGATCAAGGCACGTTGCGCATCGGCGCCAATGGCAAGGACTTCAGCCAATGCAACCTGCCTTACCAACTGGCCCCGAAGGCAAAAGGCGAAGCTGCATCGAAGCTGGAAACGGTCGATTTGACTTGCAAGGGTTGAGAGACACAACCCACCCCAGGCACTTACCTTGATTGCGTAGGTACGTTTCATCGGCTGCGGTGATCAACCGAAATCCCTTCACTATCTATGAGGATCGCAAATGGACAGCTACTTGAATTTGTTGCGCGGACTGCGCCGATTATTCCCGTGTTCCGTGCTACTGCTCGGGTACTTCTTCGCAAATGCGGCACAGGCGGCTACATCGACCTGCGTTTATCCAAACACCGCAGTTTCAAATGTGCTGGTTTTTACCGCCCCCATAACCACTGCCGGCAGCAGATCACTTAATACTGTATTGCAAAGTGTCGCTTTGCAACCAGGACTCGCCATCACATCAACTGCGGACAACATTGTTGAAACGGCCTCGGTCAACGGCATACCCGTTCCAGGGTTCACTAATGTCTACAAAACCAATCTGAGTGGCATAGGTATAAAATTCCAAGTCACCACCGGTTATAATGGAGGCTTTTCCGACGCGCCATTCACTAATACCTTCAGCAAGTCGACCGCAGGAGGTAGCGTCCATTATGTCCAGGCCCAGTTGGTCGTCGTTGGCCCGATCCAGTCGGGCATTTTGATGTCCTTGCCCTCGATGACGGTCAGCTTCACGGGTGGTTGCAGCAATGCCCCCAGCGCTACCTGGACAGTGGCAGACGGCACCGCCATCAACGCTTTGACCTGTGCCGTCAGCGCCAGCTCAAAAAACGTTACCGTTCCCCTGGGACTGGTCAAGACAAGCCAATTCAGCGGGGTAGGTTCCACTGCTGGTAGCGCCAACTTTAACATCGTGCTGGAAAATTGCAGTGCCGGGGTCAATCTGTTTGCCACCTTCACGGATGGCAACTATCCCGGCAACAGAAGTAACGCGCTTTCCCTGACCAACGACGCTCAAGTAGCTCACGGTGTAGGGATCCGTATCCGAACTGGCGGCGGTGCGATAGTGACTTATGGGCCTGACTCGTACCTGCCCGGTACACTGAATCAGATGGCATTGGGTCAATCGACCATGGGAACGATGACGATCCCTTTCACAGCTAGCTATGTGCAAACGAGCGCCACCATCAGCAGTGGAATCGCCAACGGAATGGCCACCTTCACGCTTTCGTATCAGTAGAGGTACTTCGACCCTCCTGAGACTCCGGGTGGGGGATGCGGCGGCTCGGTGACCCAATCTTTTACATCAGGCCACTACGCACAGCGTATTCGTACAGTTGTTTGTCGTTGGCAATACCTAACTTCTGCTGCGCCGAAATTTTTTGATGACTTATGGTTTTGACACTCCGGTTGAGCAAAGTGGCTATTTCCGAAACAGTATGCCCACTGACGAACAACCTCAGCACTTCGGACTCTTTTTTCGAGAGTTCCTTGTGACTGGCATCGCCCCGTGAGTTCAAGTGCTCTAGCCTGAACTCCTCGAGTAGCTTCTTGACCGCTTCCGCTACGTATTTGTGACCCGAAGCAACCTGTCGAATCGCGTCGAGAACATCATCCTGCACGGCACTTTTCAGCAGAATTCCTTCCGTGCCGGCGCGGATAATGCTCTCCAGGATCGACGGATTGGTCATCATCGTCAGGATGATCAGTTTGACTTGCGGATAACGACGCTTGACGAACGTGACGAGCGTCAGGCCGTCGCCATGAGCGCCTCCAGGCATGTAAAAATCGCTGATCAAAACATCGGGATTCAATCGGTCCAGCAGTTCGATGAGTTCCGTCGAATCAGCTGCCTCGCCACAGATCTCGATTCCCGGATCCTGCACAAGCGCCATGCGAACCCCGAACAGCACGATAGGATGGTCATCCGCCAGTATCACCTTCAGGTTCATGGAGGAGCCTCCCATATGAAATTCAAACTCTGTTTCAGACGCTGCAAAAGCTCGTCAATTTGAGTCAGCTGATCTGCAACGGCCAAGGTTTCAATGCACGAGCAAATTTCAGCGGCGTCCGTTAGTCCGACAGTGGCCAATGCGCCTTTGAGCCGATGCGCAGACTGACTGACGAGTACTGCATTCCCTTCCGAGTTTGCTGCCATTATGGCAAGCCAATCACTACTAATGGTTGAAACCAAAAGCTCGCGCATGGCGGGATCTTTTTCAATCATCGATAACAAGATACTCGCCTTGGACGGTTTTTTTGCAGGTTCTTTAACCACGGCCCCCAATGCGCTCAGCGTCTGGCGCAAACTTGTCAGCGAAACCGGTTTCGCCAGATGCGCATTCATTCCTGCCTGGAGACAAAGTTCCTCCTCCTCGGCATGGGCATTTGCGGTGACACCTACAATCAGGACGTCAATCCCGTCGGCCCTCAACTGCCGGGTTAACTCGTAACCGTCCAGCCGCGGCATGTTCACGTCAGTTAGCATTACGTCGAACGTTTCGCCACGCTGCCAGAGATGCAGGGCCTCAAGACCGTCAGACGCCATCGTCACCTGACACCCCAGTCGCTCAAGTTGCTCGGTGAGAACCAATTGGTTGATCGGATGATCTTCCACCGCCAGTATGCGCAGTGCATAAAGTCTTTCGGGCGACGGGTCACTGGTCGGGCTTGAGACCATCGGTGCTTTTCCGTTCGCCAACTGCAAAGCCTCCAGCAACCCATGCTGACTAAGACAGCTCACATGCCAGCCGTCTTCACGCCATTGCGGAGTCGTTACACCGTCAGGTTCCAGCCAGACAACCGCGGCAAAGTTGTCGCCGGTTTCAGTCTCGGGGCCGTGGGGCCAGGCCACCACGAGGTAGTCGGTCATCGCGTACGACGATCGTTTTGATCCGAAGGCTTGTGCTTGCCCACCAGCGAACTGGATCTGTGCTTGCAGGTTTTCGCGCAGATCGCTCGCATTCGCCAGAACATGGATCGTGGGAAAGTCATTCAGGCGCAGAGAAGGTGCCTTCCCGGCGATGGGCAGTCGCAGCGAAACAGTGAAACTGCTACCCAACCCCAGCTCGCTGACCAGCTCGATCTCGCCCCCCATCAATTGCACCAGCCGACGACAAATTGATAACCCCAGGCCCGTCCCGCCAAACCGTCGTGCGGTCGAGTTGTCGGCCTGGATAAAAGGCTCGAACAACTTCATCTGAGCCGCTTTGGCAATACCAATACCTGAGTCAGTGATCTGCAACTTCACGTCGAACTGCCCTGGTTCGATTTCAATCCCCGACAGACGAACGACGATTTTCCCACTGTCCGTGAATTTCACCGCGTTGCTCAGCAAGTTATTCAAGATCTGCTGCAAGCGGTTGCGATCACCCGTCAGCAACGGCATATCCGGTTGCAGGCAAGCGTACAGTTCAACGCATTTCTTCCACGCGATAGGCAGAAACCCGCGAGCAACACTTTCAACCAGGTCGATCAGGTCTAACGTGGCGAACTCCAATGTGAGCTGATTGGCCTCAACCTTGGAAAAGTCGAGGATGTCATTGATGATTTGCAGCAGGTTGCTGGACGAAAGTTCGATGGTGTTCAAATAGTCTAGTTGTTGAGGCTGTAACCCAGTGCTGGCCAATAGTTCGAGTGTACCGAGTACACCGTACATCGGTGTGCGAATCTCGTGGCTCATCATGGCTAGAAACGCAGATTTAGCAGCATTGGCCTCATCAGCCGCCTTTTTGGCGGTGGTCAACAACAACTGTGCATAGTTGCGTTCGCTGTAATCCACAACGGCGCAAAAAAGAACCGGCTCGTCGTAGAACTGAAAATCCTTCAGGGTCGCTAAAATGTGCACTTGCTTGTCACTGTCGCTCGCTTGTACCTCGACTTCGGCCCTGGAGGCATCCGGCAATGTATTAGCCGGCACCTTCAAGAGGTACTCCTGAAGCAAACAGAGCTGCCCACCCTCCCTAACGACCAGTTTCAGCAATTGGTCAGATTGTTCGTTCTGAATCAGGACGACGCCATCCGAGCGCCGAATCAAACATAAGCCGACCGGCGAATGATCCATCAATACCCGAATCAGCTCTTGCCCCTCGGCGAAATTTATGCCGTTTCTTTGCACGGGAGCCAGCAAGTAATTGCGTAGGCCCCTTGCCGTCAGAAAAACACCCACAAGCCCTATAATCAGGGTTGCTAATGTAAAACCAAGTGCCACGGCGTTGTCGGCTAAAACGGTAGCTAACGGGACGCCATACACCATTTGCCATTGGGATTGCGGGACTACGACATAAATCAACAACCAACCCCCATCAACCTCATAGTCCAGATTGGAAATGCCGCTGACCGCATGAGCATTTTTTCGCAACATGTCTACAGCTTCGAAGCCCGTATCGGCCACCACCAGTCTTTGCCGCGAATCAAAAATGGCCACGCTCATCGCATGTTTCTGCAGCCATTTCCGGTCCACGAGATCCGACACCGGTATCTCACTTGCCAAAAACGATAAAAGTGCACCTTGATTATTGAAGACAGGTTCGTAGCAAGTGATCACCGTCTCTTCGTGCACTGGGCTGACATGAGGCTCCGTCCATTCAGGCCCTTTGCTTTTGCCAAGATACGCAGAATAGTCATGCCGTATCGGCTCACGCACTTTAGTCAAATAGTCCGTCAGTTCGGCCGGGGTATATTGAGCCCAGTTTTTCCAGTCGTTTGTGGGGTTCGACAGACCGAAAAGCTCGTCCGCCGCTGAAGCCACCAGGAATCGACGGCTGTTTTTATAGGTGTCTTGCCAGACCGTATTTTCGATATTCGAAAGATACTTGGCCTGGCTGAAAAAAATGTATTCGTCGTCTGAGCTCAAGGTGTCTTTTCCACGGACAAAAACTCCGTGTCCAAAACCATTTACTCCATCGATCTCATTCACTGACAGCGCAGGCATTTCTCCCAGTTTGGAAAACTTCGCAGCATGATCTTCACTTTCCATGTTGACCGTAGACTGGACTATGCTGGAAGAACTGTTGATGAATAAAACCTCCGCCTCCGTGCGTAAAAATAATGCGCGGGAATGTTCACGACTCAAACTGTCATAGCGACTGACGGCGCTCAGAAAAGCACTGTATAGATGAAAACAAAGGGCTGTACACAACACCAGCGCCGCCAAAGCAGTAGCGCAATCAATCCATCTTTTAGATAGCTGAAATTGCTGTCTATCCACCGCGCTACCCCTGATGAGCCTGACAAGTTCGTTTCCACTGACTCACGCCATATATAGCAATATATCCGGCTTTACGCTTGCGATTTCCCACATGAACATTTCCAGACGACACCCGCCTTAACGCCACGAGGGAAACCGGCTTGGCCAAGTGCCGTCCATACCCACACGCCGGCAGCGCCGATACCTTCAGCCTGTGTATTGGTAGTAACGCCGACAATGGAAACGGTGATCCTTTCCCCCTTAGCTGTTGTGTCAACTGAAAACCATTGAGCCGAGGCATGTTCACATCAGTCTTCATCACATCGGCTGTCGTGTGTCGCGTCACGGCTAAGTGCGTTGCGGCCCGGCCAGCAAGGGGCCGACGTCGACGGTGGCGCCGTGCGCGCGCATAATCACTCGACTTTTTCCAAGAACCGGCACGGCCGTTTTCGAGACAGTGATCTGTTTCGCTGGTTGTTCAATGAAGTGCTGCGTCGCTGCATGGACGCAGGCCTGGTTAAAGGCGAAGGCTTTGCCGTGGACGCCAGAATCATCAAAGCGGATGCGAGTCGGCAGCGTGGCGTACCGGGTGATGAACCGGTCAACTGGAGCGATCCAGCGCTGAGCAGCCGCGCCGTGCGTGAGTACCTTGAAGCACTCGATGAGGAGGCTTTGGCCGAAACGCTACCGAAGCGTTTATCACTGACAGATCCTCAGGCTCGCTGGACCGCTGCTCCAGGTGGCCCCGCGTTCTACGCTTTCTCCACGAGTTATCTGATCGATACCGAGCACGGTGTCATCGTGGATGTGGAACCCACTCCGGCTCATCACACGGCCGAGGGTCGAGAGCACCAAGATCATGATCGAGCGGATCGAGGCGCAGTTTGACATCAAGCCGGAACGCCTTATTGGCGACACCACTTACGGCACCGCACCAATGCTGGCCTGGATCGTGGAAGAAAAAGACATCGAGCCGCACGTGCCGGTGTGGGACAAAACCGAGCGCAAGAACGACAGTTTTTCGAGCAACGATTTCCACTGGAATGAAGCGGCTGAGGAATACCGCTGCCCGGTCGGCAACGCATTACGTAGCGAATGGCGAGCCTTCTAGAACGAGCGTTCGCACGTCACCAACGCCAACACAATCATCTTCCGATCCCGGCAGACCGACTGCGCTGTCTGTCCGATGAAAGCCAAGTGCTGCCCGAACACTGCGTTTCGCAAGATCGCTCGCAGCGTCCATGAAGCCGCGCGCGATGTGGCTCGGCGAATCGCGGCGACACCTGCGTACGTACGCTTTCGTCATGAACATAAAAAGGTCGAAATGTTGTTTGCCCACCTCAAGTGTATCCTGAAATTGGACCGCCTGCGGCTACGTGGCATGAGTGGCGCGACCGATGAGTTCACGCTGGCCGCTGCGGTGCAGAATCTGCGACGGCTGGCCAAATTTACCTCTCCAAGGGCCACTGATCACGGGATAGGTGCGTCTGCACGAAGCCAAAACCCTCAAACCAACCCAATAACGGAGCTGCAAAGCTCAACGAAGGGCCGAAAAACCATTCAATGTGGTGAGTAGGTTCTCCAGAGGTGGTCGTGCCTGAGTTCAGGCGATCTGAAAATCCGACTTTTTCAACAGAATCGGCCAGAAGCCGTCATTCACATTGAAGTGACAATGGCTTGTCATGGCAACCGAGATTTTGGTTTGTAGTTTTGTAATTCGGTCTATTGGTATTTTCGGTTGGGGTGCGCGGGGGACGTCGGGGTCTTTCGCTCGCAGGCACCGTAAAATGCGCAGTGGTCACTGTCACGTCTTAATAAAAGAGTTTTGACGGCGAACGGATATCACCACCGCTCGCCGACAAAAATGGACATCTCGGTCAGTTGTTAGAAGCCATAACGCTTTTGTCGACGGCTGGGGGCGTCCAGCGGCCTTGAGTGATGGCTTCATCCGGCCAATAGGCTCGCAGGAAGAGAGAGAAGTCCGCAGCCTTCGGCGCCGGAAGCCAGTTACTTTCCTTGTCCGCGCCGGGTGACTCGGCCTGTACGTAGAACGTCAGCGAACCGTCAGCGTTGGTCTTCAGATCCTTGTTCTTGGTGCCGAGCGAGTAACGGTTGAGCGGGTTGGGCACGAAAAAGTGCGCAGCGTCATACACAGTCAGCGACCAGAAGCCCTTCACTGGCGGAAGCTTCCCCTTTTCGAAGGTAATAGTGTAAGCATTCCCACCGTTGAGTCGCACCCCGGCAGCATCTAGGTCTTGATAGAAATACCGTGTTTCGTTCGATGCATTGACCAGGATGTTCGACCTTGCCACCGCAGTGCGCGTGAAATAGTCGGTGCCGAAGCGCGCCCCATTGGTGATGGTGGTCCAATGATGCTGCAACGGAAGGCCCCAGTTGCGGAACTGTAACAACGGATCGACCAGCTCCCTGTCCGCTTTTTCCGCCTCGTCGATCATCGCCTGCTTCAGCGCGGGATCTTTCTGTGCAGCGGCGATCACCGCGAGTACTTGCGAGTAACGCGCCTCCTCTCCGGCCTGCGCTGGTGCCAGGTCCAGCACCAGCGGCAACTGATCAAAAAAGGTCTCAGGGCGCACCCATCGGGTTTCGTCCTTTCCGTCGTCCCGCTTAGGGAAGATTGGCAGCTTACGCCAATCGCGGAGCTTCATGGTGCCGTCGTATTCAGCGAGTGGGTAGACGTTGATACCTTGGATCACCTCTTGCACCGCTTGCCTGTCCTCCGGGGAGTCGTCTTGAAATACGCGAGGTCCGACGAAGGCGGCATTGGATTTCGTCCGGATTATTTGGGTGATGCCCTTCGGCACTTCGCCTTGCCAGTTTGGTCCGACGATCAGATAGAAGCCAGGTTTGGTGTCGTACATCGCGCCAAGGCCGGTGATGCCGTCAGTACGCAGGTCAGAGAATTGATAGACCCAGAAGCGCTTTCCGAAGTCTGGTACTTGGATGACTACCGGGCTTACGTCGAGCGCCAAGTAACCGGCGCCATACACGACATCCTGATTGGGACAAGCAATGGCCCGCTGCTCTGGTTTGATGTAATCGCTCAGCATGGTCACGCGATTATATGGCGCCATCGGCAGCACACCACCGACGAGCCCCTGATCAGGCGCTTTTGCGCTCACCAGACGACGGTTGTAGACGTTGACCATAGGCCAGGCCCAAAACCAGGCGTCGCGCGCGACTAACCGAGCGTATGACTCGGTAATCCGGGTATTCGCGTCCGGACCCGGAGGGGCAGTTATTGCCTGCACTGACGCCGCCTCTGTCTGGGCAAGCACAGCCGGAGTAGCTGTACTCAACAGTGCAGCAATCCCAAGCAGCAGCGCCAATAAAATCGTTCTGGATGTTCGTAGCATCTCTCTCTCCTTCGATTAGTTTTCGCAGTTGGGGAACTTCTTTCTCGAGGCAAAGTACATTAGGCGTCAAGCCCTCATTTAACCGTCCAAACGTTACTCGGCTTTCAGCTCTAATCAGAATCCGTCTGGGTTAGTCCGAAAACACACACTCTGAAGAAATTCTTGCTGGGGCCCTCGGGCGGCCATTTTATTACTTCCAGCCGGCGCCAGCGCCCTCCCGCCTAGAGAGGGGTCTTCAAAATTCGGGAAGCATTCACTGTTCATACGATTGCACGACGACGGAGGGGGCAATAGCAGACGTTGAAGTGCTGTCCTCACGCAGATGAATCACCAAGGCGGTTAATCGATACTGGAGCTCAGTAAAGGTTCGGTCCGCCGGTCGACCCTTCGCTCTTCGAGCTGCCCTGCCTGCAGTATGGGGATAATGCCGTAACAGCCGGCGGGCATGACGGCGAATGGACTCGGACAGCGTGGGATCTTGCACAAGCTCGACCAGCAGCTCTCGCGTCTGAATCAGCGCGCGCGCTCGGCATTGTCATGGTGTCCGCCTCTCAAGAACAGTCTCCGTAGCAGCCGCGCTAAGGTTGATGGTTGCCGACGACATTTTTCCCACCATCAATCGTCTCAAGCCTACACCGAAAACCCGATTGCACAGGGACGCAATCGCCGGGATCCACCTAGGCTTGTCGTGGTTCACACCCCCTCACCTCCTCGGCGTACCGCCAATCGAGCCTCCGCCGCGTCGAGACTCGGCAATGGTAACGTAGCTTCGTGGCACATGAACCTGTTGCTGAACCGAGCGATGTAGCCATCATCATCCAACTCGATCGATGCCTGATACTGGATCAGATAGTGATGACAGCAGGCGTTAAACCCGAAGATCTTGCAACGTCAGCTATTGCTGGATGAGACACGCCAGCAGTTAGTGCGCAATTGCCTGCATGTGCCGACTATTAGCCTGAAGCAAGTGGCGCCACTGAAGGGGTATGCCGATGTCAGCACCTAATCGCGGGCACTTCTTCGTTGGGTGAGTCAAATGACAGGTAAGCTGTGAACGTATTGCGGCAAACCTACGATTCTTTTTTTTAGAAGAAATTGAGAAATTAGTTATCGCTATGTTCTAGGCGATCTATGCACGCCCCCTCGACCATCAACCTTCGTGCTTATTTCCAAGAGCGAGTAACCGGTATCATGCAGGCCTGGATTCAACGAAAATACAACGAAACATCCGCGTCTAACCTCCCTTATATTTTCGGTGGATTCAATCATCCTGGTTTCCAAGTCAATCAGCCCTAGCTCGTTGAGTTTGATGTGCGTCCGCTTGGGCATCAGGGATTGCTTTAGAGGTAGGTCGAAGTCCCCCTCATGAACATAACTCTATGAACATTCGGCACCATCCCTCCCCTGAGAACCAACCAGCAATCGAGTACTCGATCGCTCATGAACATTAAACATCGCCCACTTGTTAAAGCAGATCGGAAATATACGGGCTCAAACCCGGCACCGAGCCAGCTGCCACTGCGGTGCCGTTGTTCTGGAAATCCACTTGCCCAATGGCATTCCTTGCCCACATCGCTGTGACTGTTCTTTGCGACTGATAGCTTGTAGACCGCCGTTGCGATCTCTCGTTTGACACCTGAGTCAAACACTTTAAAAAAATGGATTTTTCGAGCCAGCAGAACCTCCCAAACAATCAAATTTTTAAACAATAATCCTTTGATATTCATTCACGGACAGGTGGTCTCACTTTTATCACGAGATCAACAAACCTCGGCTGACTTGCCTCAACCGAGGTTCGGCAACGTTTGAATTCGGAGGCGACCATGTACGCCCAGCACACCACCACCCACCTCATGGCTTGTCGGAGTTTAGCGATTGAACAGAATGAAAAGCTTTTCGAAGAAGCCAATGCTCTCAATCGATTTGCAATTAACTTGCTGGACCGACCAGATCTTGATGGTGAAATGTTCCTTCAATATCTACAACTTCGAGGGAAAGCAGATGCCCTGTTTCGTGAAGCGCTGGATCATCTCAACTTGATCAATCAACAGTTCCCAATCCCCTCAGACGAGCCAGACCCTCTTAGGGGCGAAGCAATTGGTGTACGCTCATCAGCCGTCTAGGAAAGGTGTGTGCTAGTGCAGCGTAAGGGACGAGCGGACAGAAAAAACCCCGGCTCACTGGCCGGGCTTTCTCTCTTATCTCCTGTCGTCCGAAAGCGGTGACTGTTCATCCGCCTCTGGTGTAGTCCTCTCACCATGATCCTTCCAGTCTTCTGGACGATCACCGCTTGGGCTTTTCAACGGATCGTATTTGTCAGGATCGTCTGGATCCAGCGTCGGTTCATCTGAGCCTTGCTGAGGCCTGGACGGAACAAAATCTTGCGTTTCGTCTTGAAAACTCGAATCGTTAGACATACCCACCTCACCAATGAGGTCCAAATTTTCTGGGCCGTAACAGTTTGAAGTCGGCAGGCGAAAAGTGTGCGACTGAGCAGATGAGTGGACAGTAAAAAACCCATCTTCCAAGTGTATTTGCACCTCTAGCTCTATCGCGTAGGCAATTGGGCGCGAACATCATTGCTGGCTAACCGAAATTTCCCGCTACTGCCGCCAGCTATGGGTCGACTCCTGACCTTCTCGATAAACCACTTTTGGCCAATAGCTGACCTTCGCGGTAGGCACCTAACGGCCAAAAGCGGTCGCTCGCTGTAGTACGGTTTTTGGAAGGCTCAGTCTCACCAAGAACCCCGCGAATGCGGGGTTTTCTGTCGCTGGCTCCCCGATCAGAACTGTCCGAAATCCAGCAGGAACAACGATTCGCTACCGGCTTTCACCGACGCGCTCAACGAGTGAATACGCGGCAGCAAGCGGGCGAAATAGAAGCGTGCGGTGCCCAGTTTGCTGGCGTAGAAATCGTCTTGGGTTTCTTTGCCGAAAGCGGCCTTGGCCATCAACGCCCACATGTAGGCATAGGCCACGTAGCCAAATACCTGCAGGTACTCGACCGACGCCGCGCCGATTTCATTCAGGTTGTTTTTCGCCCGGTCCAGCAGCCACGCAGTCAGCTCGTCAAGAGTCGTCACCGCATCGTTGAGCGGCTTGGTGAACTCCGCCAGGTCAGCGCTGGCCGTTGCGGTGAAGTGACGAATCTCGTCGGCAAACAGGTTGTAGAACGCCCCGCCGCTGCCGACGATCTTGCGCCCTACCAGGTCCAGCGCCTGGATACCGTTGGTGCCTTCGTAGATCTGGGTGATGCGCACGTCGCGCACCAGTTGCTCCTGGCCCCACTCGCGGATGTAGCCGTGACCGCCGAACACCTGCTGGCCGTGAACCGTGGTTTCCAGGCCCAGATCGGTGAGGAACGCCTTGGCCACCGGGGTCAGCAAGGCCACCAGGTCTTCTGCGCGCTTGCGGGTGGTGGCGTCTTCGCTGAACTTGGCGGTGTCCAGTTGCATCGCCACGTAGGTCGAGAAGGCGCGACCGCCTTCGTTCGAGGTTTTCATGGTCAGCAACATGCGACGCACGTCCGGGTGGACGATGATCGGGTCAGCAACTTTGTCTTTATTCTGCGCGCCGGTCGGCGAACGGCTCTGCAGACGGTCACGGGCGTATTCGACGGCATTCTGGTAAGAGCGCTCGCCGGTGGCCAGGCCCTGGATGCCAACGCCCAGGCGCTCGTAGTTCATCATGGTGAACATCGCCGCCAGGCCCTTGTTCGGCTCGCCCACCAGGTAACCCACGGCTTCGTCGAAGTTCATCACGCAAGTCGCAGAGGCCTGGATGCCCATCTTGTGCTCGATCGAGCCGCAGTTCGCCGGGTTACGCGCACCCAGGCTGCCATCGGCGTTGACCATGAACTTCGGCACCAGGAACAGCGAAATGCCCTTCGGACCGGCCGGTGCGTCTGGCAGTTTGGCCAGCACCAGGTGGATGATGTTTTCGGTCAGGTCGTGTTCGCCGCCGGTGATGAAGATCTTGGTGCCGCTGACCTTGTAGGAACCGTCGGCCTGAGGCTCGGCCTTGGTGCGGATGATCCCGAGGTCGGTGCCGGCATGCGGCTCGGTCAGGCACATGGAACCGGCCCAGACCCCGGCGTACATGTTTGGCAGGTAGGCAGCCTTGAGTTCTTCACTGGCGTGGGCGTTGATCGACAGGCAGGCACCCGCGGTCAGCATCGGGTACAGGCCGAATGCCAGGCTGGCCGAGTTGACCATCTCTTCGACCTGGGCCGAAACGGCCTTGGGCATGCCCATGCCACCGTAAGCCGGGTCGCCACCGACACCGACCCAACCGCCTTCAGCGTAGGTCTGGTAAGCCTGTGGGAAGCCCGCCGGCGTGGTGACAGCACCATCCGCCCAGTGACAACCTTCCTCGTCAGCCGCACGGCTCAGGGGTGCGATGCTTTTGCTGGTGACCTTGCCGGCTTCTTCGAGAATGGCTTCGACTGTTTCAGCGTCAATGGAATCGGCCAGTGCTGGCAGCTCGGCCCAGAGTTTGGCGACCTCGAAGACTTCATTGAGGACGAAGCGCATATCGCGCAGGGGCGCTTTGTAATCAGCCATGATTGGATCTACTCACTTTCTGCAACAGGAAATGGGACAGCGCCGGGATCAGCACCAACGCACCAACCATGTTCCAGATGAACATGAAGGTCAGCAGGATGCCCATGTCGGCCTGGAACTTGATTGGCGACCAGGCCCAGGTGATCACGCCGGCAGCCAGGGTAATGCCGACCAGCGCCACCACCTTGCCGGTGAATGCCACGGCGTTGCGATAAGCCTCGGTCAACGACAACCCGGCGCGCTGCTGGGCCAATTGCACACTCAGCAGGTACAACGCGTAGTCCACGCCAATGCCGACACCGAGGGCGATCACCGGCAATGTCGCGACTTTCACGCCCATGCCCAACCAGACCATCAGCGCTTCGCAGAGGATCGACGTCAGCATCAGCGGCACTACCGCGACCACCACCGCCCGCCAGCTACGGAAGGTGATGAAGCACAGCACGATCACCGCGCCATACACATAAAACAACATGGTGCGGTTGGCCTCGCGCACGACGATGTTGGTCGCCGCTTCGATCCCGGCACTGCCCGCCGCCAACATGAACTGACGCTCGCCATTGCTGTGTTCACGGGCGAAGCTTTCAGCCACTCGCACCACCCGATCCAGGGTTTCGGCCTTGTGGTCCGCCAGATACGCGATGATCGGCATCATCGAGCAATCGTTGTTGAACAGGTCCGGATTGCTCACAGATGCCTGCTGTGCTCCGTAGTTGAGCACATCCTGATTACGCGCGATGGTCAGCATTTTTGGGTTGCCTTCATAGGAACCCGCGGTGATCTGCCGTACCGCGTTCACCAGCGACACCGTTGTCTGCACGCCCGCTTGTTGCTGCAACAACCAACCTAGGCGATCGGCTTCTACCAGGCTTTCATATTTCAGACAGCCTTCGCTGGGTGTCTTGAGCATCACCGCGAACTGATCGCTGGACAGAGAATAGTTGGCGGTGATGTAGGCGTTGTCGCGGTTGTAGCGCGAATCGGCACGCAGCTCGGGCGCACCGGGGTCCAGATCACCGACCTTCAACTGGGTGCTGACCATGAAGCCGCCCACCGCCAGCAGCCCCGCCACACTGACGGCGATGGTCGCCCAGCGGCGCTCGGTGAATTTGTCGAGAAAACACCACAGCGCGCCCATGCCGCTGCCTCGCAGCTCCTTTTTTTCCGCGCGCAAGCTGCGCTCGGCAGCCTTTCGACTGACACCCCAATACGACAGCAGCACCGGCAGCAGCACCAGGTTGGTGAAAATCAACACGGCAACGCCAATGCTGGCGGTGACCGCCAGGTCCTGGATCACCGGAATGTCGATCAGCATCAATACCGCGAACCCCACGGCGTCGGCCAGCAATGCGGTGAGGCCGGCGAGAAACAGCCGGCGAAAGGTATAACGCGCGGCAATCAACTGATGGGTGCCGCGTCCGACGTCCTGCATGATGCCGTTCATCTTTTGCGCGCCATGGGATACGCCAATGGCAAACACCAGGAACGGCACCAGAATTGAAAACGGGTCCAGCGCGAAGCCAAACAGCGCCACCAATCCCAGCTGCCAGATCACTGCGATCACCGAACACAGGATGACCAACGCCGTGCTGCGCACACACCGGGTGAAGTAGAAGATAATCGCCGTGGCTATCAGCGCGGCAGCACCGAAATACAGCATCACCTGCATCAACCCATCGATCAGGTCGCCCACCAGTTTGGCGAAGCCGATCACGCGAATCTTGATCGGGCCCTTGCCCTCCTCGCTCGCCACCCGTACGACCCCATCGAACTCGTACTTTTCACGCAGCTTCTCTTCGATGGTTCTGGAGAATTGGTGATAGTCGATGGCCTGGCCGGTGACCGGGTCTTTCTCCAGCAGCGGCACGAACACCATGCTCGACTTGAAGTTGTTGCCGATCAGGCTGCCGACAATGCCAGATCGGGCAATGTTCTGGCGCAATTGCTGAACAATTTGCGCAGACCCGTCGTAGGAATCGGGCATTACCGGGCCACCCTGGAAGCCCTGTTCGGTGACTTCGGTCCATCGCACTGCCGGCGTCCACAGCGATTTCATCCAGGCGCGGTCGACGCCCGGAGTGACGAAGAGTTCATCGTTGATCTCTTTCAGCGCGTTCAGATAATGCGGGTCGAAGATATCGCCATCAGTGCTCTCCACCACCACCCGCACCGCATTGCCCAACCCCCGTAAAGCCGGGCGATTTTCCAGATAATTTTTGATGAAGGGCTGGCTCTGCGGGAGCATTTTTTCGAAGCTGGCGTTGAGTGTCAGTCGCGTGGTTGCCAGGTAGCTCAGCGCTATCGTCACCATCAGACAAGCCAGCACCACCCACAGGCGATTGTTGAAAATCAGCCGTTCGAGGCCATTACCAGAGCAGGCATCGAAACCCTTGAGTTCGCGGATGACCGGCATTGTTTCGAGTTCGTAGTGACCCATGATGTTGTTCTCTATGTAATACCGGGCTCAGTCGTGGGCCAGTCGCCGCAGGCCCTGGGTACCCGCGAGTACCAACGCACCATCGAACGTCACTTGCGCAGCGGCTACCGGGGACGTCACGGTGTTCTGTCGGGGATGAAAACTGGCACCGTCGTCGGTGCTGACCAGCACATGACCGGCCTGGCTGACGAGTACGATCCGGCCGTCGGCGGCCACGGAACTGGCGGTGATACTGAGGGGAAGAGCGAGTTCGACCTTGCTCCAGCTCGCGCCGTCATCGGTGCTGCGAAAGACGTTACCGCGCAAGCCGAAAACCAGCGCCGCACCCGGCTTACCGGTAATGCCGAAAAAGCTGCCGTTATAAGGCGTCGGCATGGCATTGAATCGGCCGCTGGCACGGTCCAGCTTCAGCACCAGGCCCTGCTCACCGGCGACATACAGATCATTGCCCACGGGGCGCAATGCATAGAGATTCAACGCCGAGGGGTTGTCGGTACGCTCCAGCAGCGGCGTCCAGTCAAGGCCCCCATTGTCTGTACGAAAAATCAGATTGAACGCGCCGACGATGTAGCCAACCCGGGCACTCTCGAACCAGACATCCAGAAAGGCCTTGTCGGCGCCCTCGTCGAGCATTCGCTGCGCATCACTGACACGCTGTTGCAAATCGGCATCGTCCGGCTGCTCGGCGAGTCGGGGTTGATAGTGGTCGAGCAGCAGCTGCCCGATCCGACGCCCGTCCAGTTGCCGGCTCCAGGTCTGCCCCGCGTCGCGGCTGTGCAGGACCACACCGTCGTGTCCGACGGCCCAGCCCGACTGCGGCGTGGGAAAGGTGACTGCAACCAGGTCGGAACTGACCGGAACCTGTGCCTGCTTCCAGTGCTTGCCTGCATCATCGGAGTAAAGGATATGACCGCGCTGGCCGACGGCGATCAACCGCTCACCGGCCTGGGTCAGCCCGGTGTAGGTCGAATGCATGGCGTATTCACTTTGCAGCGCGGGGGTGTCGAGCACATCGGCAAACCCGTCGGCAATTACCGGGCGGGTAAACGGCACTGCCATCGCTGATGCGAGCGCGGCGAGCAGGGTCCATTTGATCATTGTCATTATTGTTATCTCGGGTGCACGTCACAGACCTCTGCAGGCGCGGGCAAGTCGTATCGCCGCCCGCTCCTGCACGATCGTGGGTTTAACGGATGCCGGTGCCGGCCAGGGACTCGGCCGACCACTGCGCCTTGGACAGCGGGTCGATGTATTTGAGGCCGCCGTAAGGCCCGTAGAAACCATTCATGTTGTAGGCACCGGAAACCAGGTCATAGAGCATGTGGTTGATGGTGTCCGGGGCCTGCACGTCGTAGCTGTAGGTCAGGTGCGAGAAGCCGCCACGGTAGAGCTGGCCACGAGCGTCATACGCGTCGGACGCCAGGGCAATCCAACTGTCCTCGTCGAGGTAGAAGGTACGTTTGCTGTAGATGTGACGCTTGCCGGGCTTGAGCGTGGCTTCGACCACCCACACCCGATGCAGCTCCCAACGAAGCAGGTCCGGGTTGACGTGGTTGGCGGTGGTCACATCGCGCGCGTCCTTGTGATAGCTCAGCTTGTAGGTGTTGTACGGCACGTAGAGTTCTTTCTTGCCCACCAACTTGAAGTCGTAACGGTCCATCGCGCCGTTGAACAAGAACGCATCGTCGTAGGTTGCCGCACCGACTGTGCCCGGGTTTGGCGTGTCGTAGGCCAGGTCCGGCGCCAGTTTCACCCGACGTTGCCCCGGCAGGTACTGCCAGGCGCGACGGGGCTGTTTCAGCGGGTTCACCGAGTCCATGAGCAACAGTGCTTCACCGGCGCGCCGGGCCGGGCCTGTGTAAGTCAGCTTGATCTTGTAGAAGGACTCATCGGCAGCGACAGCCCCCACAGCCCGGGACGGCGCATAGAGCGGGTACTCGATATTGAACACGCCCGTGGAGCTCAAGGACGCGGTGCCAGACGAGTCGACGTTCCACGAATCGTACTTGTTGGTCATGGCCACGCCCTGATAGCGCAGCAAATGGTTCCACATCGCCTCGTTGCCATCCGCCGGAATCGGGAAAGGTACGCCCGGTAGTACGTTTTCCAGCGACAAGCCTCCATCGGTGGTCTTGGCGGTCACGGCATTTTTCGCGGTGTTCTCGAGAACCGTCCTGGGCAGCGCGACGCTACGGTGAGTCGGGTATACGTCGAGGCGATAGCTGGGGTAACGCGTGAGCAATGCCTGGGTTGTCGCGGTGAGTTTGTCTTTCTGTTCGGCGAGGTTCTTGGCAGTGATCACCAGACGCGGTTTTTCATCGCCAAACGGATCAGGACGGTACGAGTCGCCATTTTTGAAATTGGCCGGGACTGTGGTCAGGCCACCGGTGTAGGCCGGAATGCTGCCATCGGCGTTGGCGGCTTTGTCCGCGCCGACAGCGGTCAGCGTGGTGCCCAGTTTCGCGGCCTGGTCGGCGTTGACGGCCGCTTGCGCGGAGCCTGCAACGGCCAGGGTCAGGGCAGGGGCCAATAGTGATTTGAGAAGGTTCATAAAGTGTCTCCTGTTAACGCACAACTCGAATATCAGAGGGTGGTTTTGAAGGTGAAAGTGACCATGCCGCGATCCTTGAGCTGGGCCGGGGTACCCGCAAAGGCTGTGGTCTGGCCGGGAACGCAGTTGTACTGGCCGTTGGCGCCGGGTGCAGCGCCATCGCCCTGTGCCGCGGCGTTGCCGGCAGAGCCGCAGGTGTCGAAGTCGCCGAAGTTATCGACGTATTTGAGGTCGAAGCGGTACTGGCTGTGCACGTCCATGCCAACGCCGACCGAATAGCTGCCAGTGCCTTTGTTACCGCCCATTTGCACAGCGGACTGGCCTGAGAGGCCGACGTTGTAACTGACCGGCAGCGATAGATCGACGCCGGGGAATACCTGGTACCAGGTCGGGTTGAAGTTCAAGCCAAGGATGAAGTTGTCCTTGGTGACCTTGTCGACGCCGTGGTACCAATCCTCGCCCTTGAACAGTTGCTTGTTCTCGGTCACGTCCAGCCAGCGGCTGTAGCCGAGTTCAACCAGCAAGGTCGAGGAGTCCCACAGCGGGGTGTCGCCAAAGGTGGTTAATCCGTTGAGCACCGCGTGTACGGTGTTGCCACGTGCCACGCCGTTCTCGCCATCGAAACTTTCAATGAAACCGGGCGCGTTCGCTGCGCCCAAAGCCGGGTTGACGGTGGCCGGAACGCTGGACAGCGCCATGTTGTGGCGATAGCTCAAATCGAAACCGACACTCACACCGGCGACGTTTTTAGCAAGGCTCAAGCCATAGACATCGATGTCATCGACGTAGAACTGGTTGTAGCTGCCGGCATTGCCCGAGGCCAACTGCGCCGGGCCGACCGCCACCGGTTGCAGCACCAGGTTGGGCAGGATGTCGGAGGTCTTGCGGTAGTAGAGACCCAGGGTGCCGTCCAGCCACGCCGGACTCCACTTGGCCATGAGACCGAAGTCACCGCGCTTGTCAGGGGTATGGGTGTGGCCATTGGTCAGGCGTAGAAACTCATTGGCGCCCAAGGGCCCTGGCGTGCCGAAACGGGGATTGCGTGCAGCGATCAGCGACAGGTTGTGGCCGCCGTTCTGGATACCGTCGTTGAAACCCAGGTACGTGCCCGACTCCGGCAGTCGTGCAGCATCCCAATCAAGGAAGTATTGCGCCGCCAGGGTCAACTCCGAGTTGACTGTGAAGCTGGTGGACAATTGATTGCGCGGGATGAACAGCTCTTTGGCTTCAGTCCCTGGCACCGCAAGCGCCTTGGACAAGTCCAGTCCGGACTGGCCATAACTGTTGCCGTGGGCGAAGGCCAGCACGCTTTCACCCCAATACAAGGTGTGCTGGCCCGCCTTGGCGCTCAACAGCGATTCGTCACCGAACTCGGTGCTGCCGAAAACAAAGGCATCAAGGATTTCCGAGGACGGGCCATTGTAATAACGCTCGGCATAGCCACTCAGATGATTGGAATCTGGCCTGCCATTGTTCAGCTGGTTGGTCGATGGGTTGAAGCTACCGACGTCGTCATAGGCATGGTCGTACCAGCTATTGGCACTGACCCGAAACCCCAGCTGTTTTTTGTAGACCACGTCCAGTTCCGACAACACATCGAGACGCTGCGAAACCGGGCTGCCGGAGGAAAAATTACGGTTGCCGTCGTTGTTGTTCCACGCGTTGGCCAGCTTGCTGTTCGGCGCTTCCACCCGCTGGGCGTAGTTGAACTTGAAGGTGTTGTCGAAACGAACCGAAACGTCCTCATTGCCCGTATCGAACTCGAACGCCTGCACGGGCGTGATTCCCAACCCGGCGAGAACCGCCGATGCCAGCAGCCCGCGCCGCAGATTGGAGTGGCAGATCTTATTGTTGTTATTCATCTAGCGTGCTCGCCTTACTGTGGATTCGCGAAAAGTCATTCAGGAAAAACGCCCGTCAGCCAAACGCCCTGCTCTTATGGAGCGCAGGCCGGATCGGTCGAGAATGTTGTATCGCGAGCAGTGAGGGAGACGCCGGTCAATTGGGCCAAATCATCGGTCAGCACAGCGCGCAGGCGACCAAACCCACGCCGCGCTTTGTATTGACTGATGAATGGGCGCTATTGACCGGTCTGCACGAAACAGGGCCTGTAGAACAAATGTCGAGCGGTCCGCTTGCGCCGACCAGAACCCTTGACCTGAAAAACAGACCTCATGAAAAAGACCCTTCCTGTTCTGCTTTTACCTTCGTTGCTGGCCAGCCTGATCAGCCAATCCACCGTGGCCGCCGTTGAACCGAAATCGGCCGAGCCCGCCACCGTGTCGGCCAATGACGCGACACGTCAGATGCTGAAAAACATGAACAGCCGCAGCGAGGCCGACATTCATCGCGGTTTCATCGCCAGCATCCCGGATGCCGAAACGCTGACGGCGGACGGCAAGGTGATTTATAGCCTCAAGGGTTACGAATTCCTCAAACCGGCAGAAGGGCCGAACACCGTCAATCCCAGCCTGTGGCTACAGGCACGCAAGAACATGGCAAACGGTTTGTACAAGGTCACGGAAGGTTTCTATCAGGTGCGCGGCATCGACTTGACCAACATGACCATCATCGAAGGCAAGACCGGACTGATCATCATCGACCCCTTGATGACCGCTGAAACTGCGCGTACCGCACTCAATCTCTACTATGCGCATCGTCCGAAGAAACCGGTGCTGGCGGTGATCTACAACCACAGCCATGTTGATCATTACGGCGGCGTCAAAGGCATCGTCGATGAAGCCGACGTCAAGGCCGGCAAGGTACAAATCATCGCACCCGCAGGATTCATGGAGCACGCGATTGCCGAAAACGTCATGGCCGGCAACGCCATGAGTCGGCGCACCGAATACCAGTTTGGTACCACCCTGCCCCGTGGCGATCGCGGTCAACTGGACCTGGGCGGCGCAAAGGCGTTGCCCAATGGCACCATCACGCTGATCCCGCCCACCCGGGAAATCACCAAGCCGATCGAGACGCTGGAAATCGATGGCGTGGAAATCATCAACATGCTCACACCTGGCACCGAAGCGCCGGCGGAGATGGTTCACTACTTTCCACAACATAAAGTGCTCGACACCGGTGAGCTGGCCATTCAGGCGCAACACCAGTTGCTGACCCTGCGCGGTGCGGAAATCCGCGACAGCCAGGCTTGGGCCAAATACCTCAACGATGCACTTCAGCGCTTTGGCGCCGATACCGACATCCTCGTGGGCCAACACACCTGGCCGGTGTTCGGCAAGGAACAGGTCAACACCTACCTGAGCAAGCAACGTGACCTTTATAAATGGATGCATGACCAGTCACTACGCCTGGTGAATAAGGGCTACAAACCCGTGGAGATCGGCGAGTTCATGCGCCAGAACGTGCCATCCAGTCTGGCCAGCGAGTGGTTTGCCCGTGGTTATTACGGGTCGGTGCAGCGCAACGCCAAGGCGGTGTATCAGCAATACATGGGCTGGTACGACGCCAACCCGGCCAATCTGGATGCCTTGAGCAATATCGATTACGGGCGCAAGTTCGTCGATTACGCCGGCGGTGCCGACGCCTTGCTGGCCCGGGCACGCACAGATTTCCAAGCTGGCGAATATCGCTGGGTGTCCCAGGCCATGAACCATCTGGTGAATGCCGAACCCACCAATCAACCCGCACTGGAGCTGTTTGCCGATGCCCTGGAGCAGCTCGGCTACCAGGCCGAATCGGCGGTAGAGCGCAACAGCTACCTGACCGGCGCTCAGGAGTTGCGCAGCGGCGGGAAAAAAGTGCCGTCACCGTTGCGTACCGCCAGCCCGGACACCATTCGCGCGCTGTCCATCGAAAACATTTTCGACTTGCTCGGGGTTCGTCTCAACGGGCCGAAGGCCGAGGGCAAGCACATCGTCATGAACTGGAATTTCACGGACAGCGGCAAGCAATACGCGCTCAACCTGGAGAACTCGGCGTTGACCTACTCCGTAGGTCAGGTGGCACCCAATCCGGACGCTACCTTGACGCTCGATCGCGACACCTTGAATGCGATCATGAGCCAGCAACTGACACCGCAGCAGGCCCTGCAAGATGGGCAATTGAAAATCGAAGGTAATGCCCAGGCCTTCGCCACCCTGCTGGGTCTCATGGACACGTTCTCGCCGAATTTCGAAGTTGTGCTGCCCAATCCACCGGCACAATAATCGCCGTCGATAAAACGAAAGCCTCGCCGAACAGAGTTTCGGCGAGGCTTTTTTTTGCGATGGGCTCAGCCCTGCTGCCGGTAATCCGTCGGGGACAACCCGGTCCAGCGCTTGAAGGCGCGGGTAAAATTGCTGGTATCACTGAAGCCCAGCAGGAAGGTGATCTCCGTGACGGGACGCGAGGCCTGGCTCAAGTAGCTGCAGGCCAGTTCCTTGCGTGTGTCATCGAGCAATTGCTGGAAACTCGTCCCGCGCTGGGACAGCTTGAGCTGAAGCTTGGTCGGGCTCATGCACAACGCGCTGGCCACCTTGTCCCGCGTGCAATCGCCATCCGGGAGAAATTCGATGATCTTCTGCGTGACGCCGGTGATGACATCGTTTTTGTCCAGCCGCGCCAGGTAGCTGATGATGATGTTGTCGTTGACTTGTGCCAGTTCCGGGCACGAACCGCTCAATTGGCGCACCATATCGGCTTTGTCGAAAACCAGCAGCCCGTAGTCCTGACTGAAGACCACCGGTGAGCGAAACAGCGTCTCGTAAGGCTCGGCACCTTCGTGCGGCATGGGCCGGCGCATTTCAACGCGCAAGGGGTTGAATGCCTGAGTGTCAATCAGGCGCATCGTGCGCACCAGAAAGCCGAAAAATGCGTCTTCGGTCTCACTGCTCAGAGGCACCCGATGCTCGAAGCGCAATGACACCTCATCGGTGCTCTCGCTGACGCTGATAGTAGCTACCTGAGAGGCCAAGCGGAAATAACGCTCCAGACGTCGGCAAAAATCCATCAAGGTGCCACTGGCCGCCAAGGCATAGCCCAATGCATGGAGGTGGGTCAGATGCAGATGCCTGGAGACGATCAGCCCAAAATACGGGTTATTGGTCACATCCACGCAGGCCTGGAACAAGCGGGTCATGGTCGTGGCAGGCAGGCGAATCATTGGGTCGGCGGACAGTCCCTGGGGAATGCCTACAGACGCAAGGATACGTTTGCTGTCCACCCCACTGGCCTCCAGCGCCCGAGCGATGGCGACGGTGTAGCTGCCAATGGTGGTGGGCTGCTGCGCTTCGTCGCCTGTGGCCGGTGCATCGCCGGGCCTTTGTGTCGTCGAACCTGACATGGGATTGCCTGCTGAAAATGCGATTGTCGATACTCGCTCCGGCCTGCTTGCCGGTCAATCTCCGGGCTGTGCCTTGTGCCGGATGTGCCGATGCTTGGCGCGATCGTCACCTGCGCCGTTGACCGTCGAATTCGTTCTATTGACCGGTGGCGAAGCGGTCTTCTCCTGACAATGCAGTGAAGTTGTGCATCGGATAAAGAGAAGAACGCATGAACGAGAACACGGTATTCGATTACATCGTAGTTGGCGCAGGCGCTGCCGGCTGCGTCGTCGCCAGTCGCTTGTCGGAAGATCCGGACATTTGCGTCTGCTTGCTCGAAGCGGGCGGCCCTGATACTCACCCGTTGGTGCACATGCCGGCGGGGATCGCCGCCATGGTGCCGACGTCGATCAATAACTGGCAGTACCAGACCGTGCCCCAGGCCGGCTTGAACGGCCGGGTCGGCTATCAGCCCAGGGGCAAGACGCTGGGAGGAAGTTCATCGATCAATGCCATGGCCTATCACCGTGGCCATCCTGAGGATTTCGATCGTTGGGCGGCATTGGGCAATCCTGGCTGGAGTTATCAAGACGTACTGCCGCTGTTCAAGCGCGCCGAGCACAACGAGCATTTCACCGACCCCTTGCATGGCCAGAATGGACCGCTCAACGTGCGCTTCCATACCTCCCCCAATCCGTTCGGCGAAGTGTTTGTCGAGGCTGGCCTGCAGGCAGGCTATCGCGCCTGCCCTGATCAGAACGGCGCGACCATGGAAGGATTCGGACGTGTGCAGGTGATGCAGAAGGATGGCCAACGTTGCAGCGCAGCAAGGGCCTACCTGACACCCCATACGGATCGGCAGAACCTGCGTATCGAAACTCACGCCCACGCAACCCGGATCATTTTCGAGGGCAAGCGTGCGACGGGCATTGAGTTCCTGCAGAACGGCGTAAAACGTTCGCTGCGTGCCCGCCATGAGGTGATCGTGAGTTCCGGTGCGTTCAACTCTGCGCAGCTGTTGCTGTTGTCCGGAATCGGTCCCAAGCACGATCTGTTGAAACTGGATATCCCGGTGCTCCACGACTTGCCGGGTGTCGGGCAAAACCTCGTAGACCATATCGATTACGTGCATTCCTTCCGTGTCAAATCCCGTCGCCTGATGGGCCTTTCGTTTGCCGGATTGTGGGACATGGCCAAAGCCGTCATCCGCTACTGGCGGCGGCGCAGCGGCCCGCTGACCAGCAACTTTGCCGAGGCGTGCGCCTTCATCAAGACCTCACCGGAACTGCCTCAAGCCGACATCGAGCTGGCGCTGACCATCGCCATGTTCGCCAATCACGGTCGCACCTTGTATAGCGGCCATGGTTTGAGCGTTCATGCGTGCCTGCTGCACCCCAAAAGCATCGGGCGCCTGACGCTCGCCAGCGCCGACCCGTTGGAGCCGCCCCTGATCGACCCGGCATTCCTGACGCATCCCGACGACATCAAGACGCTGGTCAAAGGTTTCCGTGTCATCCAGCAGGTCATGGCCACCCCGGCCTTCCAGGCCTACAATCCCAGGAGTGTCATTGCAATGCCCATGGACACCGATGAGCAGATCGAACAGGTTCTGCGCAATCGCTCCGACACGCTCTATCACCCGGTGGGCACGTGCAAAATGGGTACAGATGACATGGCTGTGGTGGACCCGCGCTTGAAAGTCTACGGTGTGCAAGGATTGCGTGTAGTGGACGCGTCCATCATGCCGACCATCATCGGCTGCAGCACCACCGCGGCCACGGTGATGATCGGTGAGAAAGCCTCGGACCTGATCGCTGAAGATCGTCGCGGTGGCGCCGACCTGCAAGCACCGAAAGATCAGGATGCCAATCTGTCTCGTCACATTGCATAAAAAACGGCAGGCTCGTGCGCGAGCCTGCCTTTCAACTCTTAAGAATCAAGGCCACAGGGCCATCTTCACGCAAGGCGTGGCAGCTGTTGATCAAACCATTGGCGGCTTTATCAAAAGCCTCGGCATCCGCCGTCGTACGTGGCGCCACTGTTGCCCGCGCCATCGGGATGGTTTGAAACGCGGTGGTAGCGATTGGCAACAACAACTCCGTCAAATGCACGCAACCACCGACACCGCCAAACAGTTCCTTGATACGGCGCGAGAATCCCGGACCAATCCGCTCGCCGATCAATGACTGATAAGCCTGCACAACACCGCGACATTCGCTGGTAGGTACATGGGGCATGGACACCTGCACTTCATGCACGATGAAGTCATCGTCCAGGGTCAGACGGATCAACATGCCATGGTAAGTCTCACCCGCCGACACTACTCGCCCCTGAACCAGCGTCATCGGATGAGACTTGCTGTCATCAAGCCGGCCTTCGATATCCCACAACCCGTCGGCTCGCAAGAATCCTTTGCAGATCACCGTGCGCCGATGGATCAACCGTCGGCCCCACTCATCGATATCACCGTTCACAGGCCTGCCTCCAGTTTGCGGACCACTCGATTCAAGGTTTCAACACAGCCTTCATCACCCGTCGAAACAGCCTGCCATAAGGAGGTCGCAGCAGGCCCATGACGTCCACGCAGGGGGGGGTGTAGATGGCGCGCTGCAAGCTGAACGCCTTGAAACCATCGCCGCCGCGATAGCGCCCGAACCCTGAGTTTCCGCAGCCACCGAAGGGCAGATCGCTCTGAAAAATGTGCTGCATGACCTCATTGATACAGGCCCCGCCCGAGGACGTGCGTTCAAGTACCTTTTTCGATTCGGCACGGTCATTGCCGAAGTAGTACAACGCCAATGGCCTCGGCCGCTCGTTGATGTTGGCGATGGCTTCATCGATGGATTGGTAGACACGGATCGGCAAAAGCGGTCCGAACAGCTCCTCCTGCATCACCAGGGTGTCCTCGGGCGGTTCCACCAGTATTGTCGGCGCAATCTTGCGTACGTCGGCGAGCGGCTCCTGACCAGGATTGACTTCGATGCAACGCACACACTTGGCCCTGGCGTCCGCCAGACAAGCTTGCAAGCGCTGGTACTGGCCGGGTGTGGCGATGGCGGTGTAGTCGGGGTTGTCACGCAGGGTCGGGAACATCTTGCCCAGTTCCACTTGCATGCTGGTCAGCAGACGCTCGAGTTCCGTTTCATGCACCAGCACGTAATCCGGGGCGATACAGGCCTGTCCGGCATTGATGCCCTTGCCGCCCCAGATACGCCGTGCCGCATCGTCAAGGTCCGCGCCACGACCGATGATGGTCGGTGACTTGCCGCCCAGCTCCAGGGTCAGCGGCGTCAGGTTCTGCGCTGCGGCCGCCATTACCAGGCGCCCTACTCTGGGGCTGCCAGTGAAAATGATGTGGTCCAGCGCCAAGGCACTGAAGGCTGCGCCAACGTCGGCACCCCCGACGAATGCCGCCACCTCGGTGTCATCGAAGTGTCGAGCCAGCAGGTCAATCAGCAGGGTTGCGGTGGCGGGCGTGAACTCCGACAGCGTGATCATCGCGCGATTGCCCGCCGCAAAGGCTTCGGCCAAAGGCGCGAGCGAAATGGCCAGCGGAAAATTCCATGGCGTCATGATGCCGATGCTGCCCAATGGCTGAAAATGGATTTCGGCCTTGGCGCCCAACCACCCGGCGCCCATTTCCGGGCTGCGCCGCTCAGGCTTCATCCAGCGCCGCACATGCTTGCGCGCATATTTGAGCCCGGCGACCGGCAACAGCACGTCACTCATCAATGACTGGTCGTGGGATCGCCATGAAAAGTCCGTTGCCAGCGCTGCACAAAATGCCTGTCGGTTGTCCAGTAACAGAGCAATGAGGCGATCGATTCGATCAATGCGCAACGCTGCCGATGGCGGCGCTTCGGCGATGAACGCGGCTTGCTGGCGCGCCAGCACCTCCTGCATTCGGGCGATGGTCACATGGGTGTCGAGGTGTTCACTGCTGGCCATGGGATTCCTTGAGTCTGATGGTAATGCGCACCGATGGTGCGCAACGCCTCCGCGCCCTGCCAGTCATCTGAACCCTTTTTCCGGTCTTTGGCGAACGCTGCGCCTTGGCTGCTGTGCTTCAGCGCATTCAACGGACAAGCGCTTTCGTTGCAAGGACCTGCGTCAGTGTCGACGGTATTCCTAGTATCAGCTCATCCGCTACGCCATCAGCGCGATCAACAATAACGGGGAGCTGTCATGAGTGAAGAAATTTTGCAGTATGAAATCGTCGGCCCGGTAGCGCGCCTGACGCTCAATCGGCCACGGGCCATGAACGCCTTGAACCTGGCTACGCTGGACGAGCTGGAACACTGCCTCGAAGACATTGCCCGCAATGACGAGTTGCGGGTAGTGATTCTCACCGGCAACGGCCCTGCCTTCTGCGCCGGAGCCGATTTGAAGGAAGTGCTGGCCGGCGCGAGCCTGGCCGCCGGTGAAGCTGATTTTCTCGACCGTGCCAACCAGGTCTTCAGTCAACTGCGCAATTTCCCAAAGCCAGTGATTGCGGCCCTCAATGGCGTGACCATGGCCGGTGGCCTCGAACTGGCGATGTGCGCCGACATCGTGGTGGCAGCGCAATCGGCCACCCTGGCCGACGCCCATGCCAACTTCGGCGTCTATCCCGGTGCGGGCGGCGCGGCGATCCTGCCACGCCTGATCCCGCTGAACATGGCGATGTACCTGCTGCTGACTGGCAAATCCCTGTCGGCCACTGAAATGAAAGTCTATGGCTTGGTGTGCGAAGTCCACAGCGATACGGAATTAGCCAGCGCCGCACTGACATTGGCCCAGCACATTGCCAAGAAGAGCCCGATCGCACTGCGGCGCATGAAAGAGGTGGCCCGCGCCTCTGCCGACAAGTCTCGCGACGATGCCCTGCAGCACGAACAGGTGATGTTGCGCCAACACTTGCGCACCGCCGATTTCCAGGAAGGTTTGCAAGCCTTTGGCGAAAAACGCGCACCGAACTTCAAGGGCCGCTAGGCCGCCTATTTTCCGACTTCGCAGGAACAGACATGAACGATATTTATGTAGTGGGCGTTGGCATGACCCCCTTCGGTCGCTTGCTCGAACGCAGCGTCCACGACCTGGTTGGCGAAGCTGTCAGCCTGGCCCTGAAGGATGCCGGCGCCGTCACCGCCGACTTGGGTTCGGTGTACTACAGCACCATGACCAACGGCATTTTGCAGGGGCAGACCGCCATTCCCGGACCGATTGCCATGCGCCGTCTCGGCATCGAGGGTGTACCGGTGTTCACGGTGGAAAACGCCTGCGCGTCCGGCTCGTCTGCCTTCAACCTCGCCATCCTGGCGTTGCGCGCCGGTCAGTGCAACATCGCCCTGGCGGTGGGTGCCGAGAAGATGAATATTGCCGATAAGGCCCGGATGTTCGCGGTGTTCGATGGCGGCTGGGACGTCTCCACCGTCGAGCAGAACAAACGTACCTTGCTGGCCATGGGCGAAGGCATCGTGCCGCCGCCGGGCACAGTGTCCGAGCGCCCTTACAGCGTGTTCATGGACGTGTACGCGGCGATCTGCCGCAATCACATGATGCGCTACGGCACGACTCAGCGGCAGATTGCCGCGGTGGCGGCAAAGAATCACCAGCACTCGGTGCACAACCCGCTCGCGCAGTTCCAGCAGGCTTTCAGCATTGACGAGGTTCTGGCGTCACCGCCGATCTGCTACCCGCTCACCACCTTGATGTGTTCGCCGATCAGCGACGGTGCCGCCGCTGTCGTGCTGTGCAATGCCGATGGGCTCAAGCGCTTGAAAAATGCCGGCGAGCGCGCCGTGCGTGTATTGGCCAGTGTGGTGCAAACCGGCACCAGTCGGGGCCTCGACGAGCCGGAAAAAATCGTTGCGCACCTGGCGGCGAAAAAAGCCTACGCCCAGGCCGGCATCGCTCCGGCCGATGTCGACGTCGCCGAAGTACACGACGCCTCGGCCATTGGCGAAATCATCAATGCCGAATCGTTGATGCTGGTGCCTTTCGGCGAAGGCGGTCCGGCGGCCGAGCGCGGTGATTTCACTGTCGGTGGTCGCATGCCGATCAACCCCTCCGGCGGCCTCGAATCCAAAGGGCACCCGATTGGCGCCACCGGCCTGGCGCAACTTCATGAGCTGGTCACGCAACTGCGCGGCGAAGCTGGCAAGCGTCAGGTCGAAGGCGCACGCATTGCCATACAGGAAAACGGCGGCGGTCTGTTCGGCATCGAAGAAGCCGTCGTCGCCGTCAACATTCTCGCCAACAAGAACATTTAAGGAGCCCCCATGGGACATGTCATGCGCACCCCGGAGCAATTGGAAGCGGTCGAGAGCTTCCGTCGTTTCCTGGCCGATAAGATCGACCCGGTATTCAACAAGGAGTACCGCGACAAGTTCATCCCCCGGGAGAAAATGGCCGAGATCATGCGCCAGCTCACCGAGTTCGGCATGATTAGCGGCGCGGTCAGCGAAGCCCGCGGCGGTCTGGGCCTGGACTGGCCGACCCTGATCATGCTGTTCGAAGAAGTGGCGGCGTGCTCGGTCGACCTGTCGTCGCCAGTGGTGATCAACTCCTTTGGCGCGCAGATACTGGAAAAATTGGCGCCGGACCATCTGCGTGACCGCTACCTGCCCGGCCTGATCAGCGGTGACCTGTTTGCCAGCATTGCCATTTCGGAGCCTGACGTCGGCTCCAACGTACTGGAAATCAAAACCCGGGCCCGACGTGACGGCGACGATTTCATCATCAATGGTGAAAAGACCTGGATCAGCAATGGCTCCTACTCCGACTTCCTGATCTGCACCTGCCGTACGAGCGACGATCCACGCAAGGGGCTCACCCACTTCCTGCTGGACCGCAAAGAGCACCCGTATGAAGTGCGCAACATTCACAAGATTGCCTGGAACAGCCAGTCCACTGCACAAATTTTCCTCAACGATGTACGGGTGCCGGCCAGCAACATCATCGGCAACGAAGGCGAAGCGCTGAAAAACACCCTGTCGCTGTTCGAACGCTCCCGGGTGTTCGTCGCGGCGCAAGGCCTGGGTATCGGCCGCCGTGCCCTGGAAGAAGCTGTGCGTTATGCCAAGGAACGCAAGCAGCACGGCAAGCTGATCGCCGGGCATCAATTGATCTCGGCGATGCTCGCAGAAATGGCTACCCGGGTTGATGCGGCCCGGCTGTTGACTTACCGCGCCGCCGAGATGATTGGGGCCGGGATTCCAGCCGAAATGGAAGCTGCGATGGCCAAATACTTCGCGTGTGAGGCGGCGGTCACCATTGCCCGACAAGCCGTGCAAATCCATGGCGGTGCCGGTGTCACCACCGACTTCCTCGTCGAAAAACTGGCTCGTGAGGCGATCGTCGTCCCCATCCCCGAAGGCACCACGCAAATCCAGCAACTGATCATCGGCCGCGCCCTGACCGGGATCAACGCGTTCTGATCGGCTCAAGGTTCGACACCCAACAATAACAATCCGGCCTCTTGGTGGTCGGGCAACGAACAGGACACTTTCATGCGTATTCAAGACAAAGTCGTGGTCATCACCGGTGGCGCTTCGGGCCTGGGCCTGGCAACCGCTCATTATCTGGTGGAGGAGAAAGCTGCGTTCGTCGCGATTTTCGACCTCAACGTCGAAGCCGGTGAGGCTGCTGTCGCCAGAATTGGCGCGGACCGGGCAATATTCGTCCAGACCGACGTCAGCGACGAAGCCTCGGTTCAACATGCCGTGGATAGGGTCATGGCCCGGTTTGGTGCCATCCACGTGTGCATCAACGGCGCTGCCGTGCCAACCGGTTTCAAAGTACTGGGTAAGGAAGGCAAGGCCGCACCGCTGGCGCGGTTTGCCCAAGCCACCGCGATCAATCTCAATGGCGTGTTCAACGTCATGTCCAAGTGTGTTGAATACATGACCCGCAATGACGCCGAAGCCGGCGAAGAACGCGGCGTGGTGATCAACGTATCGTCAGGCGCCGCGTACGAAGGCCAGGTTGGCCAATGCGCCTACTCCGCGACCAAAGCTGGCGTGATCGGTATGAACATGCCGGCCGCGCGCGAACTGGGTGCCGTCGGGGTACGTGTCAACGCCATCGCTCCGGGGCTGTTCCTCACCACCATGGTCGCCGGGCTCGAGGAAAAGATCCTCGACTCGCTAAAGGAACAAATGGAAGCACCCAAGCGCCTGGGTGACACCCGCGAGTTTGCTCATTGCTGCGCTTTCCTGATCGAGAACGCCTACATCAACGGCGAAACCATTCGCCTTGATGGCGCAACGCGAATGCGCGCTCGCTAAACCACGCTGCGACCTTCTTGAGCCATCAGAGCAATCAACCATGAAAATGAATTTTTGCCGGATCATGCGTTTGCTGGCGTTGCGTTATGGCGATCACGAGGCAATCGTCAACATCGAGCGCAATCGACGCTATACCTATGCGCAATATCATCTGCTGAGCAATCGCATCGCCGATGTGCTGCGCACCACATTGAAGGTGCGCGCGGGTGAGCGCTTCATGCTCATCCTGGAAAATGACAACCTCAGCCTGATGATGTTTCCCAGCACCTTCAAGCAGGAAGGTACGGTGGTCATGACCAATCTGCGCGATGCGCTCGACGAGCATGCGCGCCAGATCGACCTGGTCAAGCCGCGGATCGTGTTTCTCGAGACCCGCCTTCTGGACAGCTATTACGAGATACTGCGCCATCGCGGATGCGAGGTGGTCGTGATGGACCCGCCCACCGCCGAACAAGCCGCCCTTCCCGGCGTGCACAGTTTCTGGCCGCTGGTGGAGGCCGCTTGCGATCTCGACAACGAGGTGAATCTCGATACCGACGAGCATATCTGCATGTTGCGCTTCACCGGCGGTACCACCGGCAAGGGCAAATGCGCCATGTACTCCATCGACAACTGGATGGCGTGTCGCGATGCAGCGTTCATCAATACCGACCTGGGGTTCTCCAGTACGACGCGATTGCTGCACGTCTCGCCGTTATCCCACGGGACGCTGATGAAGTTCATCCCGACGGTTTACGCCGGGGGTACCAACATCACCCTCAATCACCTGGACATGGAAAGCTGGCGGCGGACGGTGGAGCATGAACGGGTCACTCATTCGTTCCTGGTGCCCACCGTGCTCTACCGACTGCTGGAGTTGCAGCGAAGCGATCCAAAAGACTTCTCTTCGCTTACCACACTGATCTACGGCGCAGCGCCGATGAGCCCTGACAAACTCGGGGAACTGGTGGCGTGCTTCGGTCAAATCTTTACTCAAGGTTATGCCGCCACCGAATCCCCGATGCTGATAACCACGCTCAACAAGGCCGCCCACCAACCGGATAGCGCTACAACATTGCAACACTTGTCATCCGCCGGGCGTCCAACGCCCGGGGTCGAGGTTTTCATTGCAGACGCGCAGGGAAACCCGTTGCCCAATGGCGAAACCGGTGAAATTCGCATCCGCTGCAAAGCCATTATCAAGGGTTACTATGAGAATCCTGAAGCGACAGTGGCAGAGTTCGAGGACGGCGCATGGAAGTCCGGGGACTTGGGCTACATTGATGCAGATGGCTACCTGTACATCGTCGACCGCCTCAAGGACATGATCATCAGCGGCGGTTTCAATGTGTACGCGGTAGAGGTCGAAGCGGCACTAGCGGCGCATCCTTCTGTAATGATGGCTGCCGTAGTCGGTATTCCTCACGCGGAATGGGGTGAAGCCATTCATGCCGAAGTGGTTTTACGCAAAGGTGAGACCGTCAGCGCCGAGGCCTTGATTGCCCATACACGGGCGCGATTGGGTGGCTACAAAGCGCCCAAGTCGTTGGTATTTGTCGATGAACTACCTACTTCAGCAGTAGGCAAAGTACTACGCCGGCAAGTACGCGAAAAATACTGGCAAGGTGCATTGCGCAAAATCGGTTGAAGTTCGGAACAGCAGTTATTTGCCCCGATATCAGGTGATTTATACCGAGTATGCTCATGAACCAATTCGATTTGGGCCGTTTCCATGCGCTTACGCGGACCGACGTTGCACCTGGGGCATGCGCTCACGATGCTCAGTGGGCGCAATAGTGTCGCATCAGAGCCAATCTAACTGCGGTGGGCAAGTTTTCGCCGATCGCAGTCTTACGCGAAGGGCAGCTAAGGGTCGGATGCAGCTCTTCACGATAAGCAGCGAACGGCCATGAGCGGCAGTTCAGTCAGACGTGCCAAAAGCAGCCGTTCCCGTCCTTCTCATGTATGCTAGGTGCTATTGGGGATCTGCTGTTTTTTATCCAGATTTAGTAGGGTGAGAACCGCATAAAATCCTTCCAGCCCCTGGTAGGACGCCACTTTTCATGGGGTTCGAGCCGAAGTGGTATCCAGCGGCGGCCGGAGTTATACAGCAGAATTGCTGTTCGAACATATGGTTAGCCCACATACTTACGAGCTCTTCTGCCATGACCTCAGAGAAGCCGCAATCGGAACAATCAAAGCGATGGATAGACCTTGCCAAGGCAGCGATATGGCCCGTCGTTATCGTATTTCTTGTCCTGACTTTCTACACTCCCATTAGCGGGTTGCTGCGTAACACGGTCAACTCAGGAGCTTCTATAAGTGAGTTGAAGCTTGGCACCCTTGAAGTAAGGTTATCACCTAGCGCCTCGAAGGAAATTCAGCCACCCGATGAGTCTCTCTCGAAGCTTCTTTCCTCCCTGACCACTTCCGACGTTAAGTTTCTTCTCGAATGGCCGGACGGAATTGAAAGTAGCGGGGCTTGTATCGGCCCGATTGCTCCAAGCAGCAGTCCGCTTTGGGGTCATCTTTCCAAGAGCTATATAGACGGACGGATACGTGAATCCAATCTAGTCTCATCGCTCGTTGACAGAAAAATTTTACTATTTGAGAGAAAAAACGGATATGTAGGCTATGCCTGCTCTCCCGAAGGAAGCGGTGCTGTGTCGCTCAGCGAAGACGGCCGGCGCATTAAACCCTTCTTGATTCAACTCGTATCGGAAAGTCTCCAGTTTAGGCGCATAGGAAAGTAAGCACCGAGGTGCAGCTACACGCACAACTTGTGGTTGAATGTCCGCTTACTCAAGACCTAATTTTCCGCTATGGGTCGATCACTGCCAGCCAGACCAAAAATCCACCCGATCCGTGAAGTATTAAAGCAGCTCTGCTTTTCTTTCCATGGAGGACTCTCGATGCCGAACTCAGACCTGCTCCCTTCCCTGCTATACAAAATCAACGAAAACCAGCTCGCCCTGGAAGCCGCCATCATGGAGCTCACGAACTGGGTCGAGCAGCGCGGCTCAGCTGAAGTCGCCGACAACGTGCGCGGCGCCCTAGAAGCAATTGACCGCAATGAAGAGTTCATCAAAATGACGCTCGCGGTGCTGATGACGCCGGAGGAACTCTGAAGCCTAGCTCTCTGCGCTATTGCGAAGTATCGGAATGCACCTCATCGATGTCGCTGATCTTGCGCTCGAACTGTTTGATGCACTGTTCCTTCTCGTATCCTTGTAAAGGATCACATTCGAGATGATCAATATCAGAAAGAGATTTTATTATAAGAATTTCGTTCGTAATCAATACAGCTAGAGCCACCAACATGATCACGATTACACCAGCTTCAATATACTTAAATTTCAAGGAGCGAGCCTCACCGGAGATTTAGATTAACTATAGAGCAATTACTAATCGCCGAGAACCTTCCATCAAGCAGTGACACAATTAAAAGCTGCCGAAAATCAACTTTACTCTAAAAATAACATCATGACCTATGTACTTTTAGGACAAATCTTGATGCTTATCAGGTTCTGAACCACGGGTCGGGCGACCTGAGCCTGTTTTTCTGAAGCTGCAACGATCAGCAAGTTCTTTCGTTGACCTCAGTCACCGCCCTGGATATCTCCCGAATTACTTCCCTGTTTCGCGTGCAATATCCAGCGTTTTAATGACTCGCCGGGAGTAGGTTTATATGCTTGATCACTTTCACCTCCGGTGGTGTTTACTGCAAGCGCCCCAACATCGAATATGGCGCCCTACTTTATAGTAAAAAAACAATAAAAAAATCAGCCAACCCTGAAAATTTACTACCTTAAATTTAGATTCAGAACACATGCATTAACAATGTGAATAGATGATATTCAAACGGTGCATTTTAATTTTGCATTTCCAGTTATCTAATGGAGGTAAGATCTAAACAACGTACAAGGAGACAACTATGACTGCGACTGATCCGCGCATACGTCTATTTTTAGAAGCGCCTATCTAACCAACCAAGCTGCGACTGGCCGCGTCAATATGCTGGTAGTGCAGACCTCTGCCCGCCTTATTGAAACTTTTGTCGGAAAGCTTGGCGGCGATGGCGCGGGGGGTTCCGCTTATCATGCTGATGCAGAGGAGCTCGACGGGTGCGATTGGTGGAGGTATTGCGTCGTCGATTACGCGAACCTTCCGCTCACAACGCCGCGATGATGCGGATGCGCTGGTGTTCGATCGGATGGTTATTGCCGTCGGTTTTGGCCTTACATTCTCGGCCACGTTCCTGCTGGGTAAACAGTGGTTGTATGCGCAATGGGGGCTCCGGGGCGTAGCTCGAGGCAGCGTTGCTCTACTCGCTCAAGGTGTTTGCAGGTCGCTCGTTGATGTGGGTCACTTTCATCGACCGGCGAATCCATAGCCGAACTCTGCCGCTACTGACCGGCAGCTTCACGCCCTGAGGAACTCAGTCAACCAAAATCGAGGTTCTTCAGGAGCGGTGAACCGCGCCTCCTCAAGGCATTCAAATAGGTGGTTTCATCGTAGAGCATCCTGGTCTGCCAGCACCGACACAGATCAGACAATTCATCGCGGTCACCATTTTATAGTTGTGCCTGAAAAACATGTGCTTGAGCGTCGGCTATCGCACATCAACTATCTCAGCTGCGTAGAGACAGCTCGTGTTCAATCGACCGAAATGAGCCAGCCAAAGTTCGGGGCATTGACGCTTTCAGTACAAATGGGGCGTATCTATCACCCAGGCTGGCGGTCGCCATTTTTACTATTTTCGTTGCCTACGGCTTTTGACAAAACAGCACACACCATGGAGGATTTCACGGCTCGACCTACCAGCTGGGTTGGCTCGCGCTCAATATGTTCGTCAGCTATCGCTACATGATTAAACCAATATTGATCATCAAACGTGGCACCAAAGTGTTTCGTGAATATTGCGCCAAGGCTCCAGCATCGACGTCGACCGCCAGCTGATACCAAACGAACGTCGGTGAGCCTCCCGGGAGCCCGAAAATGAATTACGTTGAGCTGGTTCAGCACCAAGCCGAGCGAGTCTTTGGCAACAAAGAGAAAGCCGATCATTGGCTGAATCAGCCCATCGTAGGGACTAATGAACGCTCACGGTTGCAAGCGGCTCACACTAAAACGGGATACGAACTCGTGAAAGCAGAACTCGAAAGACTCTGTCACGGGTTTGCCTGCTAATGCGAGTCCCCCTCCTCCAAGCCAAGGACTCAGCATGATTGTTTTTGATCTCAACAGAACCATCTCGTGAAGCACAGCACCGTGCGATGGCATCATCAACCCACTCAGCAGCACAACGTGTGGCGACCAACCAGCCGAGAGACCGAGGGCTATTGCCGCTGGCAAACCCGCCAGCAACCCCGCCCAAATGAAGGCAGCCCGCCCATCAGGGACGTGGCCGCGTTTCTTTCCGGTGATGTTCGGCGCCAATGACTGGACGATACCGTAGCCCAACGCATGGAAGTGCAGCACCACCAACATGCGTAGCGCACCATCAGTGAGGGTATAGGCCCTCCATAACCCCCCAAATGGGGAGGGGCAACAAGCCTTTGGCAATTCCTATCCTTGAAATTCTATGCCTGCCGCCCGGCACTTCCTGCCGGAGAATTCCCGAGAGCCGGCAGGATTTCCAACGCTGAGGAGTAAGACATGAGACAGAAAGTCGTCATCGCGGGGGTAGGTATGATCCCCTTCGTCAAGCCTGGGCAGAGCGAGACCTATGCGGTCATGGGCGAGCAGGCGGTGCGGCTGGCCCTGACGGATGCCGGCGTCGGCTACGAATCAGTGCAGCAGGCTTATGCCAGCTTTGTCTTCGGTGACTCCACCTGCGGCCAGCGCGTGCTCTATAACGTAGGCATGACGGGCATCCCGGTGATCAACGTCAACAACAACTGCGCCAGCGGCTCGTCGGCGTTGTACCTGGCCAACCAGGCCATCGCCAGTGGCATGGTGGACATTGTCCTGGCCTTCGGTTTCGAACAAATGGTTCCCGGTGCCATCGGCAGCGCCTTCCCGGATCGTCCGAACCCGCTGGAGTTGTTCCTAGATCAATGCGACGCAGCGATCCCCGGTGCTGCACAGATCCCGGCGGCCCTGCGCATCTTCGGCAGCGCCGGGGTTGAACACATGAAACGCTTCGGCACACCTCTGGAAACTTTTGCGAAGATTCGCGCCAAATCCAGCCGCCACGCGGCGAACAATCCGAAGGCGGTGTTCCGCAAAGTGGTCACCACCGAAGAGGTTATGGCCGATCAGGTGATGTGGCCTGGCGTCTTGACCCGCCTGATGGCCTGCCCGCCGACCTGCGGTGCCGCTGCAGTGGTGCTGTGCAGCGAGGCCTATGCCAGAAAGCATGGCCTGGATCGCAGCGTGTCGATTGCCGGTCAGGCGCTGACCACCGATGGCGCGGAAACCTTCAAGTCAGGCGACATGCGAGACGTAGCCGGTTTCTCAATGTCCCGGGCGGCGGCTCGTCAAGTATATGAAATGGCCGGTATCGGTGCCGAGGAAGTGAACGTGGTGGAGTTGCACGATTGCTTCGCCCAAAACGAACTGTTGACCTACGAATCCCTGGGGCTGTGCCCGGAGGGTGGGGCACAAAAGTTTGTCGACGATGGCGACAACACCTATGGCGGCCGCTACGTGGTCAACCCGTCCGGTGGACTGCTATCGAAGGGTCATCCCATTGGCGCGACGGGCCTGGCGCAGTGCACCGAGTTGGTTCAGCAACTGCGTGGCCGCGCCGAGCAGCGCCAGGTGGAGGGCGCGCGCATTGCCCTGCAACACAACATCGGCATTGGTGGCGCCTGCGTCGTCACCTTGTACCGTAAAGACTGATAGAGGTCGATTCTGTTGAAAAAGTAGCTCCCCTGCTGGCCTGCGGCAAAATCTCTGCATTGGCCAGCAGGGAAGCACGCAGCATGATGGGACAGTTATCGAGTGGGCAGGAGCGGCAGTTTTACTCGTTCAACCTTGAAGACCACATCCCCGCCAATCACCTTTTGCGCGGCATTGATCGGCGCCTCGACCTCAGCGACCTGCGCCATAACCTCGCTGATTTCTACAGCCTGATTGGGCATCCGTCGATTGATCCTGAACTGATGATCCGCATGCTGATCGCGGGCGATTGCTGTGGCATTCGCTCCGAGCGGAGATTGTGCGAAGAAGCTCATCTGAACCAGGCCTATCGCTGGTTCTACCGGTTGAGCCTTGAAGATGGAGTGCCCAATCACTCTACTTTTTCCAAAAATCGACATAGACGCTTCCGGAACAGCGATCTGTTTCGCTAGTTGTTCAATGACGTGCTGCGTCGCTGCATGGACGCAGACGTCGAACTCCGGACATTGAACGACTTCGGTTACGCAGTCGAGTCAATGAGCTGTTTACACAGAGTCGAAGCGCCGCCGGCAGCCGTAGCATCGTGTCGATGATGCAGGAGATGGCGAGCAAATCGGACGGTTCAAGTTGCGTGGCATGATGCGGGAACTGGCGTTAGTCAGCAAACAACGTGGATCACATGCCTACAAACAAGCGACGGTCGAGCGGCCGGATATTCCGAACATCTTGAATCGAGAGTTTGAAGTACCGATACCCAACCAGGTCTGGTGTGGCGATATCACCTACACCTGGGCTCAAGGGAAATGGCTTTACCTCGCTGTCGTGCTGGATCTCTACGCGCGTCGAGTTGTGGGCTGGGCACTGTCGAGCAAACCGAACACGGACTTGGTGATCAAGGTGTTGGACATGGCTTATGAGCAGCGTGACAGGCCTCAAGGACTGCTGTTTCACTCGGATCAGAGCTCGCAATACGGCAGTCGTCAGTTTCGCTAACGGCTCTGGCATTACCGCATGCGCTAAAGCATGAGCCGTTAGCGAAACTGTTGGGATAATGCGCCGATGGAGCACGTGTTCGCAGTTTAAAAACTGAATGGATACCGACCGTGAGCTATATGACGGCTCAAGAAGCGCACCGAGACATCAGTCATTACCTGATGCACGGTACAACTGAATTCGACCGCACCACTTCAATAATGGGCTGGCCCCGGCTCAGGCCGAGAAAAAACTTAACGCCGCGTCCGGGATTAGTTGACCACTACAAAGTGTCCAAGCCCAAGCGCTGATGGATCGGCCAGACTTAACCTTTACAGTATTCGACATTGGCTGACCGCGATTCACCCAAGTTACCAAGTCCACCTTCCCGGGCTACCAGTACGACGGATCGGTTAGGGATCAAGAGGAGATAGCAAGCTGAAATGGTACATCGCCAGCACAGACCAAGACGCAGAGAACACTTACCAGCAGGAGTGCGCCGTATGAAGTGCATCTACCCTCAGCGAACCAATGACTAACCTGGCAGCGAAAAACTGTGCTACCGCTTAAACGTCGGCTACACGATCTGACGACTGCGAATGGATGGTTGGAGTCGCTCCGGTACCCTGATGTCCCTCGATCCACTTCCTAGTGTGTTCAACGTCGAAGGGCCAGCCAAACTTCTTCAACTGCGGAACCGCCGAACAGGCGATTCGATAGCGACTGCACTTTGGGCAGGCTATTTCTTTGTAGTATTCAACAGTATCGAAGTGCGCTGCAGGCTCACCACAAATCAAGCAATTCAAGAACTACTCCTTTTGATTGATCACACAACTTTAGTCAAACTCAACAACGTAGCCCACGTACTGCAACAAACCCCATGTCGATTTACCTAGGCAACCCGATCACCGGGTATACCTTTCGACCATCTATTTGCATCGGACTTGACCAGCACGCCTTGTAACTATGACCGGCAAATAGCGAGCTTGGCTGTGTGAAAACGTTTTAGAAAACGCTTGAAAGCCAGAATCTGAACAAAAATCGCATTCCTACGTAAATTCAAGGTCTGCTAACCAAACACCGAAATATCTTACGTTGCAGCGCACACTACACAGCGGTGCATATGCTTTCGCACAGTTTGACCCTATAGCGGCCGGTCGCGGCCAGTGAAACTCTGCCAGAAGAGAACGATCTGAGTTCCTATGGATCTGGGACGGTTTATTTGTTGTGTCACAGAGCATTTATCCGCTCCACTTTTCCGGATAGCACCCAGCCTCCCTCCAAATACAATCAGGTCACCCCTAGTCGTATGAGGGTCTCCCAATTTGTAATGCTTCGTAAAAAATTGAACGGTGGCGCTCTGCCATATCTACAATTTTATTGATCCAGATCATAACAATATTCTGAAAAATGGTAACCCCTCCCACAACGGACAACGGCCGATCTCGACGACCGGTTGAGATAGTCGTATCACCGAAAGCGTTCCGGACATACATCCTTCGAACCTCGGCTTTAAGGGTGATGGTGTCCGCGTATTTTTAGCGGACGCAATGACCCTTAATGTCAGGATCCCCATGCGCCATCGAAACTGTTACCCCAAGCTCTTCACGACTCAGAATGTCCAGGAATGCCTACAGCCGGACGCCACGGTCTCCGGTGTTGCCATCAACCTGCCGAACTCGTCCGGAAATGACAGCCAGGGGAGTGCCGCCCCCTCTTTGCGCGTGGCACCGGCATAGTTCCTGGTGCAGTACACGGTGAAACCCAGCGTCCCGATCTTGGGCATCCGCAGGGCAGCGTCTGCGGTAGGCCTGTTGAGGCGAATGGCAATACCGGCCTCGCGCCGGGTGAACGACAGTTCGCGAAAAAACCCAATGAGATTCCAATCAAGGCGCGGAAGCTTTGCCAGCAGTTCCGGTACGTCACCTGAAAGCCAATAACCGAGCAGGACGTCGATTGCAGTAATATTCACAACTGTCTGCCCTCCTGAATCAGGGCAATTGTTTCGGCTGAAACCGTAGAAAAGGTGGTAAGTCACCCACAGAAACTCGTGATGATGAGCAGACGCCACTCAGGGCTTAGGGAGGGAGATGCGGCCAAGAACGCGATTGCCAGGCCAATGATGTAGCCACCGACCACGATCGCCACCACAGCACCAGGGGGAATAGTCGAGAGCAGCACGTTAAGCTTCATGCCCAAAAGTCAGCGCAACCAGGAGCCAAGCGATGCACCAATAGCGATAACTAGAAGTGATTTCAGCATGGTTGCTGCGTGTCTCTTCTTGGCTGACATAGCCGAGGAGGTGGTTATAACCGCGCTGTACGTGAGGAAGCCAATATGAAATTTAAAGTCACGATCCCGGGCTAAATTAGAGGACAGGGAAGCACACTGAATCGCCCCTAGTTTCGTAGACACCTCCAAGCCTTAAAATGAGGCCCATTAGGAGGTGCCATGAGCAACCAGCTAGCCCTTGAGGCCGCCATTATGGAGCTCTCAAATTGGATTGAGCCGCGCGCCCTGCCTACGTCGCCGAGAATGTGCTGCGGTATGTCTATCAGGGCGTGGTCGGGCACTATGGCTGCGCTGAATCGGATAGTATTGTTCACAGTCAATCCAGTTGGCCCTGACACACCTAGACGGTGACAAACAAAACCCTCGGGATTATAATTTGATTATCATTGATCAAATCAGGGTTCTGGCAACTCCATGGAAAACAAGACTGCACGACTGACTGTGCTCATTGATCCCGTCAAGAAAAAAGCCCTTGAGGAGCTCTGTGCAGCTCAGGATCTGACGCCCTCACAAGTCGTCCGTCAGCTTATTCGAGACTACCTGGAGACGCATGGCGTGTCCTACTCGACCAAAAACAATAAAGTTGCGGCTAAATAATGCTTTCGCGGATAGGCTGACGTGAAAAGGGGTCAGCCTCATCGCTCTACCTGCGGCATTCCAGTTCAGCTATAGCCTGGCGGCTTCTCACTCGCGACATGACTGTTCAGTGCACCATTGAAGTCGGCATGATAATGCTCTGAACCAAGCACTTGGAGTATCCCTGCTCTGTCCAGTTTGCCAAGGACTTTTTCGTTGGCTTCGCACAGTTTTACGACGATGCTGCGCTTACGTAAGTGCTCAATGACTTCGAGTAGCGTTTGTAAGCCCGTTATATCCATGAACGGCACTCGCTTTAGACGAATAATCAATGTCCCTGGATCCGTGTGCGTTTGAGCCAGAGCGCGCTCAAAGGTTTCTGCTGCGCCAAAGAAGAGCGGCCCCTCGATGGTGTAAACCAGAACACCAGGCGGAAGATGAACATGCCCATTGCTCCGTAACTCAACCTCAAGCTCTTTTTCGACCATTTGCTGCACCTCGACTGAAGACGCCATCCGACGCATGAACTGCAGCATGGCGAGAATGACACCGATGTTCACGGCAATCGTTAAATCACTCAAAACGGTCAGACTGAAGGTTATGAGAAGTATCGCGACGTCGGCTTTTGGGGCACGCTCGACCATGCGTTTGAAGTGCTTCATCTCACTCATGTTGTAAGCAACGACAAACAGGATCGCAGCCAGAGTGCACAGCGGAATATCCGAGGCCAGAGGCGCCAGCAAAGAAATCAGTAAAATCAATGTGAAAGCATGGACAAACCCGGCAATCGGGCTGTTTCCGCCATTGCGGATGTTGGTGGCCGTTCGAGCGATCGCGCCTGTCGCCGCAAAACCACCGAACAAAGGAGTGGCTAGGTTCGCGATACCTTGGCCGATCAGCTCCTGATTGGAGTCGTGCTTGGTGCCCGCCATCCCGTCTGCAACAACAGCAGACAGCAATGACTCGATAGCCCCCAACATCGCAATCGCGAACGCCGGGCCGATCAACTCGATCACCTGCGGTATGGTTATTTCAGGCAGACCAATTGTTGGCAGCCCTTGAGGAATCCCCCCAAACGCACTACCAATCGTCGCAACGCCGGAAAACTGAAAGCAAGACTGAATGACCGTCACAATGACCATGGCGATCAGTGGCCCCGGCACTCGCTTTATGCCAGGTATCCTGGGAGCCGTAATGACCAGCAGCAAACTCAAAAGCGCCAACAGTGTTGTGGGCACATGAAGATGGGGAAGCGCCTGGAGCAGGTGCCAGAGTCGCTCATGGAAATGCTCACCGCTGATTTTCGGCAAACCGAAAAAGTCTTTCCATTGCCCCACCCAAATGATCACACCGATACCGGCGGTGAATCCGACAATCACCGGGTCGGGGATGAACTTGATGATGGCTCCAAGCTTGGTGATACCGAGCAACAACAGGATCACCCCGGCCATCATCGTTGCTATTTGCAAGCCGTCAACACCGTACTTAGCAGTCACGCCAGCCAGAATGACGATGAATGCCCCTGTCGGGCCAGTGATCTGAACACGACTCCCTCCAAAGAGAGAAACCAAGAGGCCACCGATAATGGCCGTGTAAATCCCTTGCTCAGGCTTGACACCTGAAGCGATAGCAAACGCCATGGCCAAGGGCAACGCCACGACGCCGACGATAACCCCAGAGACGATATTTCGAAGCCAGTGCTCGGGCGCTAACAGACCAGCCTTCCACGCTTCTCGTATCGCAATCATGACTAGCCTCTGTCGGTTGGCATGTGCATAATATTCACATGTAGTGATAACAGTAAAGCCATTGAACTACCCTTGGCACAGCCCCTGAGCGCGCTGAAAATTCAGCGCAGAAAGCCCCCCAATCACACTCGTGGACAGAATGTGTCCACACTCGGAGATCCGCATGAAACGCGAAGACGTCAAAACCAAACACGGTGAAGGCATGCTCTTCGACACGCACGTGATCGCCAACCCGGCCAACACGAACGAGTGGATCATCCTTTTTAAAAAAGAGGCGGGAAGAAGTTATTTCCTGGTCAATGACAACGAAGAAATCGAGTCGTTTCGGCACCTGGATGACGTGATTCATGAGCTTCGGGACATTGGCATCAAATCTGCCGAAGTTCACTTCTAATCGCCCCACTTCTGGAGTTTGATCATGTCAGTCAAGGTTGAGCAGTTGTCTAACCAACGCGAAGAGCTTTGGTCGGTTTGCTTCGGTGGCCGTAACATTCAGTTTCGCGATGAGCAGAGGGCTAGGGATTATGCAGCCACACTCAAAGAAAGAATCGAAGCGCCGCATGCCTTGCCTGAAGTAATCGCTGAACCAGCAATCGACCCCGATTAATCAATCGTAGTCACCGAGGTCGCCTCCTCCCTTCTTACCCCCCCTTCCGCACGCCAGCATATTGAACCACTGCACGGCATCCGCTTGGGACTGTCAGTAGCTCATCACCCCTCCCACCACCAAATTCATGACGTTCGAGTACGCAAAAAAAAGGCCACACAAGGTGGCCTAAGATGGGTTCAAGAATATAAAGCGTTCTATTGACCCAGAAATACAGGCCCGCCCTGAAGTCTTGGCACCAATAGAACCGATCCACTCGCTGACCAACCTATTCGTCAGAAGCGTTCAAGCCGGCAATTTGGAACCTGCCCTGGAGTTCAGGCCCCTGGTTGCCAAGCGTTATAATAATGTTAGCATGTGATTGTAATCAACGTCTAATTAGAGGTTCGCATGACTATCGACTTCAAGCAGGCCGCACTGGATTACCACGAATTCCCAACCCCAGGAAAAATAGGCATAGTACTGACCAAGCCAGCAGACACTGCCGTCCAACTTGCACTGGCCTACAGTCCGGGCGTAGCCGAGCCTGTGCGCGAAATCGCGAAGAACCCAGAGAACGCCTACCGCTTCACCGGCAAAGGCAATCTGGTGGCAGTCATTACCAACGGCACCGCCATTCTGGGCCTGGGTAATCTTGGCCCTCTGGCCAGTAAGCCAGTTATGGAAGGCAAGGCTCTGTTGTTCAAGCGTTTTGCCGGAGTCGATTCGATCGACATCGAAGTCAATGCCGAGAGCTCCCAAGCCTTTATCGACACCGTCGTGCGCATCGCCGATACCTTTGGCGGCATTAACTTGGAAGACATCAAAGCCCCTGAGTGCTTCGAGATCGAAGAAGCGCTGATCGAACAATGCAACATCCCGGTGTTCCATGACGACCAGCATGGCACCGCTATCGTCACTGCCGCCGGCATGCTGAACGCACTGGAGATTCAGGGCAAAACCCTAGAGAACGCGAGAATCGTCTGCCTCGGTGCCGGAGCTGCGGCCACGGCTTGCATGCGCCTGCTACTCAGCCTCGGCGCCCAACAAAGCAACCTGTACATGGTTGACCGCGTCGGTGTTATCCACTCTGCACGTGAAGACCTCAATCAGTACAAAAAACAATTTGTGAACGACGGTGGCCCTCGTACGCTGATGGACGCCATCCAAGGTGCCGATGTATTTATAGGACTGTCCGGGGCCAACCTTCTGCCGGTGGAAGCACTGATAGCGATGGCCCCCAATCCAGTCGTGTTTGCCTGCTCGAACCCGGATCCTGAAATCAATTACGAGCTGGCCATGGCGACACGCGACGACTTGATCATGGCGACCGGGCGCTCCGACTATCCGAACCAAGTCAACAATGTCCTGGGCTTCCCATTCATTTTCCGTGGAACCCTGGATGTTCGCGCGAAGCAGATCAACGAAGCGATGAAGATCGCGGCGGTTGAAGCGCTGCGCCAATTGGCCAAAGAGCCGGCCCCGGTGGAAGTGTTGAAAGCGTTCAATATCGACAAACTTGAGTTCGGACGCGACTACATCCTCCCCAAGGCCCTCGATGCTCGCCTACTCGGAGCAATAGCCGGTGCAGTAGCCAAGGCCGCTGTCGACACCGGCGTTGCACAACTGCCCTATCCGAAGCACTACCCGCTTTGAACTGACACAATAAAGCCGAGGCTGCGTGACCTCCTGCGAGGTTTGCAGCCAACGCACTCGCGAACAGCTCAAAGGATCAATGAGCAGCAAGATCAATCTCGCGAGGAGAGCTTGATGCCAGACAAGCCTTATCGGTTGGCCATATTGCGCTTCACGCTCTTGATACATTGGTGAATGAATACCTATCAAATATGCGAGAAGCCTCACTGGCCGACGACGGACAACAGACGCAAACCGGGCATCGTGGTTTTGCCTTAGCCTTCGTCGCGGGGCACTCAACGCCAGCGGGTTCCTGGCGGTGCATCAGTACACCTCACACATGACCGGCATCACCTCTTGATTAGACTGGCCTGCTAAGAAGTTCTTCAGACGTTGCTATACTGGCACTTGATCAAGTTTATCTATACCAACGTGACGAGCCGGGTGGAAAGCGATCCCTTCCGAGACAAGCACTTTCGTTTATAGCCCACGTGATCTTGACAGGCTCTTCAAGTTCGCTGAGAAGAGGCCATGAATGACCCGCATATTAGCCTGTATCGATAACACGAACGCGTCCCCGGCCGTCTGCGACTACGCCGCGTGGGCCAGTCTCAACTTCGGCCTTCCGCTGACCCTCCTGAATGTTGTAAATCACCCCCCTTGTATGGAAACTCAACCCGGTAGCCTAGCGCACATGCTGGACAGCATGACGCTGGACGAACGGCGCCATGAGCGGGCACTCAAACAAGGCTACCTGATGCTGCAAAACGCACAGGAACGCGCGATTGCTGATGGCGTGATGAAGCCGGAGCTGCACCAAAAAAACGGAGAGCTCTTGTGCCGGTTGCTAGAGATGGAAAATGACATGCGCTGGTTAGTGATGGGAAAGCATAGCTCGCTTTACCCGCTCCTCAACCAGCTCGAAAAGATCATCCATGCTTTGCACAAACCTATTCTGGTCACCCCAACCACCTTCAAGGCTCCGCGAAGCCTGATGCTCGCGTATGACGCGAGCGAAGTCACGCACATGGGAGTGGAAATGCTGGCCACCAGTCCAGTACTCACAAATCTGGCGGCACATCTCGTCATGGTTGCGGCCAAAACGCCTAAGAACCTAGAGCAACTCGATTCAGCGGGAGCCATTCTGAAGGCAGCCGGGCGTGATGTTCGGACAGCTATCTGCGACGGAAAAGTGGATCTCGCCCTACAGGCCTATCAGACCGAGCACAATATCGATCTGCTGGTCATGGGCGCTTTTAGTCATTCGCGAGCCCACCGCTTCTGGCTTGGCAGTACGACCTCAAGAATGATCCGAACGACCATGCGCCCTTTGCTGTTCCTGCCCAAAAGCCACCTCAACATGTAACACCCAGGTGCTCACCGCCCCGCCCACCCCCCGGTCTCGTATACACAAAACCGAGCCCACGAGACCTACCACAA
>NZ_JABFMU010000041.1 GCF_013359695.1 Pseudomonas sp. C2B4 | reverse complement strand
CATTCAGCACATGTACTGACTGACATGACCCCTTCGCGAGCAGGCTCGCTCCCACGGGGGGGGTTGGGGGCTATCTACACCCCATTTCAGGGAACCAGCTTAAACGACAGACGGACAGACGTGCCCTCGCCTTCGCGGCTGTCCAGGGCGACGGCGCCGCCAAATCGCTCCATGATCCGCTTGACCAGGACCAGCCCGACACCAAGCCCGCCCTGTTTGGTGGTGAAGAACGGACGAAACGCCATTTTTCGTTGTTCTTCGCTCATGCCTTTACCGGTGTCGCTGACCACCGCGCGCACACCACGGGCGTCGGTGGGTTCCAGGGTGATGGTCAGGGTCCCACCTTCATCCATGGCCTCCAGGGCATTGGCCACCAGACTGTTGAGGATCTGCGTCAGTTGCACCTGCTGGCTCAGCACCATGGGTGTCTCTTTGGGCTCGAACACCACGTTGATCCGGCCTTTGGCAATCTGCTGCTCGAACGCGATGAGGCTGTCATGCAAGGCCGCCACGAGGTTCACTGGCTCCGCATCGTCATTGAGCGGTCGCAAGGATTGCAGCAACTCGCGTACCCACTTCGACATGCGATCGACCTGGCCGATGATGTCCTTGATGTTCTTGTGCGCCGCGCCGTCGTCGAACTCCAGCGCCAGCTCGGCGCTTGAGCGAATGGTCGCCAGTGGATTGCGCAGGCTATGGGCGACCGCCGAAGACATCTCGCCCAGGGCGACAAAGGTTTCGTTGGTGATCAGTTGCTTTTGCTGCGCCGCCAGCAGAATCGCCGCCCGCCGCACGATCCAGTACAGCCCCAGGTAAATCAGGCCGCCGCCCAGGGCCGTGGCCAGCCAGATCAGCACCAGGCCGCGCTCCATGCGGTTGATCAGGTCCTTGGGTTCCTTGTAGATCTCGACCATCGCCGTGACGTTGTTGCCCTCGGCATCGAACAGCGGAATGTAGTTTTCGATGAAGATGTATTCCGGCGGCGTGATGAACTTCTGCTCCATGCGCGACTTGTCCACATCGTGGTAGCTGGCCGATACCGGGGTCTTGTTAGCGAAGGCCTGGTCGAGGTCGTCGTCGGAATGGATGGTGGTGCCCATTAACGCCGGGTTGGTGGACCAGATCACCATGCGGTCGGGGGCATAGATGTTGGCCAGGATCACGTCGGGCAAATGCTCGATGTGGTCGAGGAACTCACCACGGGCATTGGCGCGGGCCAGCGGATCGACGTCGGGAAAGTCCCGGTCCTTGCGCGGATCGAGCAGCTCGCCCATGGTCCGCACGTTGGGAATCGACACGTGCCGCACCTCGGCCGAGGCGATCGCTTGTATGAACTGCGAGGTCAGCAACGCATCGCGCTGCACGCTCTCGGTAATCACGAATTTGGTCGACACCGACCCCAACGCCACCGCCACCGTGCCGATCACCGCCATGCTGATCAGCGAAAACCAGCGCAGCAGATTGAACGGCTGTTTGCGCGAACTCAGACGGATATCGCCCTCGTCGGCTTCAAGTGTTTTTGCCAGCGTGGTCATGAGTGTTTTGTCCCGAGCGGCCCCTATAGGTTTATAGCCCAATGCTGGCTGTTTGCCCGACTTCGGGTTGCTGCCCCTCACCTTTCCCCGCCCTGCCCCGTTGCCCCATCTGTCCCCAATGCTGGGGAAAGAGGCCCGTTCCCACAATTGGGGAATCGCTTCCCCATTGTTTGGCGAACGCTGGTGTACCGGGCCTCTCACCGCTGTTTTCGCCAATTGGCATGGGAGTTGCCGAAGACCTGCCAACTGACCCACATCCAAGGGGCAGGTACTCTGATAGAGGGAATACTCATGCACCCTTTACTCTCCAAAACCGCGATCGCACTGGCTGTGAGCGCTCTGGCCCAAGGCGTTGCCCAGGCTGCGCTGTTTGCTGTAGACCCCGGTCCCTACTCGCCTGCCACCGGTGGCTTCGCTGCCTGGTATCAGGACACCCACGGTCGAACCCTTGACCTCTGCTTGTCAAAAGCTGTCAGTTCCAGGGTTGCCGGCGCGCCCGGCGCGCCGGCTTACATGTGCATTTTGAATCCGGCTCCCGGTGTTTTCGACGACACGAAGGACATCGCTTTTCCTGACAACTTTCCCGATGAGACGTTCTGGTTCACCGGCGACGGTTCAATCGTCGACGCGGCACGGGGCATCGACCTGACCTATGTCAGCGCTGTCGAAGCAGCCTTCGCCGCGGAAGATGTGCACGACGGCGACCAGGTCAGTTTTGGCCGTATCCGTATTCGGGTCGATGTGCCCACCGCCGGGGTATACACCATCACCCACCCCTACGGCGTCGACATCTTTGACGTTCCCGCTGGCGGACGCCGCGCGATCAACATGACCCGCGACATCGGCATCGGCTCGCCGAAAACCTACGACGGTGCGCTCAAAAGCGACATCGGCCCATTCCTGCGCAGCCTCAACGGCCCGTACACCGAGATGAACCCGTTGACCGGTGTGGCCGATCAATTCGTTGGCGATCCAAACCTGGAAGAAGCGTTCACCGGCAGCCCCTTCAACACCAACTACATCCGCATCGAAGGGCCTAACGGGCTGGATTTGCGCACAACGGTGATGGCCATCTCCGGCAAGTTGTCAACGGTGGCGCGTCCCACCCCGATCGTTGCCGAGCGCAGCACCTACTCGCGCAAGGCCGGGGCAAGCGCCCCGGTGGCCCAGCAGGATGTGTTCGTGATGGCCCCGCCACAGCCGGCCACCGTGACCCTGGACAGCAACAGCCCGGTACTGAACCTCACCGAGGCTGACACCACCGGCCATTGGTACACCCAATCCCCGACCAATCCGACGTTGCCGAGCACCTTGCGGGTGACCGCCGACAACCATCTGGCCATTCCCACCAGCACGCCGACCACTGTGTCGCCGAAGCTGACTGACCTGGTGGTGATTTCCCGTGCCGAGTACAAGCTCAACGGAGGTCAGCTCACCATCGTGGCCTCGACCAGCGATGAAACCTCCCCCCCCGTACTCACCGCCACTTCCGGCAGCGGTGCCACCATCGGCGATCTGCTCGGTGATGGCGCGGAAAAAATCCTGTCGACCGGCATCACGCCGATTCCACCGGCCAGGGTCACCGTGACGTCATCCAACGGCGGCAGCGATACCGAACCAGTGGTCATCGTGGAATGAACGCTCTCATGCCCAAATCCGCATCAGGAGGCATCATGAACAAGTGGCCACGCTTCGCGCTCAACGCGCTCGGGCTGACTCTCTCCCTGTCGGGCAGTGCGTTCGCGCAACTCGCTGCCGTCGACCCCGGCCCCTACACCTTTGCCACGGGGAAATTCCCCATGTGGTATCAGGACAACAATCTGCTGAAGCTGGAACTGTGCCAGTCACGGGCGACCAGTTCGCGGGCACCCGGCGCTCCTGGCGCGCCCGCCTATATGTGCATCCTGAACCCTGAGCCAGGGGTCTTCGACGACACCCAGCCGATGGTGTTCCCGGATAACTGGCCACCAGAGGCGTTCTGGTTCCTTGCCGAGACCAGCATCAACGATGTCGCCGGCTACGGCGTGGATGCCTACGTGGCCGGGATCGAAGCGGCATTTGCTGCGGAAAACCCTGTCGACGGCGATCAGGCCAGCTTCGCGCGGATTCGCCTGCGGGTGAACGTACCTGTGGCCGGGACCTACACCATCACCCACCCATACGGCGTGGAAACGGTCACCGTCACCACCCCGGGCCGTCGGGCGATCAACATCACCCGCGACATCGGCATTGGCGCACCGGGCAACTTCTCCGGTGCCCTTAGCGGTCAGGTCGGGCCCTTCCTGCAAAGTGTCAACGGCCCCTACCCCGAATTGAACCCAGACACCCAGACCATGGATAGATTCGTCGGCGACCCGAACCTTTCCGAAGCCGTCACCGGCAGCCCGTTCAACACCAACTTCCTGCGCGTCCAGGGCCCGCCCGGGACCATCGAGACCAGTCTGTTTACCGTTTCCGGCAAGATCCTCGACAGCCGCGCGCCAACCATCGCGGAAATCGGCCGCGCCACGTACCGTCGCACTTCTTCGGGTCCGGGCAGCAGCAGCACTCGAGTCGAAGTCTTTGGCAAATCGGCCGCCAGTTCGACCCTGTGCTTCCGCGAAACCGTGGCACTGGTTCCCGGAACGCCACCGACACCTTGCCTGACCAACATGCTCGGCGACAACAACGGCCAGTTCTTCGCCAGTCGCCTGACGGGTGCCTCCGTGCCTCCGGTAGTGGTGGTCACCGCGACCGATCCGAGTGGCATAAAAAAACCGACGGCCGTGTCGAGCAAAGTCACCGACGTGGTGAAAGTCCAGACCGCTCGCTACAGCTGGAGCAATCACAGCCTGCTGATCGAAGCCACCTCCACCGATGAAGTGTTGGTGCCGGACATGGTCGCCCAGGGCTACGGACGGCTGACGAAAGCCGGCACCCTGCAAACCCTGACGGTTGCCGACCTGCCGCAGCCACCTGCCACCGTGACGATCAAATCGTCTGCGGGCGGTAGCGATACAGAACCAGTCGTTGTCGTCGGCACGGCACCGGACACCGGCGAGAACCAGGCGCCGATCTCCAACGCCGACACCGGCAGCACCACCTTCGGCGTGCCAATCACCCTCAGCCCGCTGACCAACGACACCGATCCGGACGGCAACACGCCACTGACCATCACCGAGCTGACCCAACCGGCCCCCGGCCAGGGCACCGTGGCGATGAGCGGCACCACCGCCGTGGTCTACACCCCACCGGCCGTGGTGAACGCACTGCTGACCACGTCCTTCACCTACAAGGCTCAAGACGCCAAGGGCCTGGCTTCGACCACGGCGGGGACCGTGACCATCACCGTGGCGCCTAACCAGGCTCCAACGGCCGTCGCTGACGGCATCGCGACCCTGGGTGTGTCGGTACCGATCAACGTGCTGGCCAACGACACCGACCCGGAAGGCAACCTGCCGCTCGCCATCGCCAGCTTCAGCCAACCAACGCCAGGTCGCGGCACCGTCACCAGTAACGGCACGGTCCTGACCTACAACCCACCGGCCACCGTCACCACGGCCTTCACCACAACCTTCACCTACTTCGTCCGGGACAGCTTCGGAGCTGTGTCGACGTCGCCGGCCACGGTCACGGTGCAAGTCTCGCCACGGCCTGCCGCGGAAACCTTCGCGGTGACGGCAGCCACGGTGACGGCGCGCTCCAACAACCGCTTCAACTGGGACTTCACTGGCACGTCATCGGTGACCACCGGCAACACCATCACCATCCAGGTGACCACCCCGACCGGGCTGGTGACCCTGGGTAGCACGACGGTGCCGCTGACCGGACGCTGGAGACTGACAGTGAGCAACAGCACCACGGTGATCCCGTCGGCGAACCCGACAGCCACCATCACCTCGTCCCAAGGCACCGTGCGCACGGTGCAGGTGATCTCGAACTGAGTCCGCGCCCCATCGACTCGCCGAGTCGATGGGGGCAGGTCTCCAGCAAAAGGAGCATGCCATGAAAACGTCGACCGCCGCCCTGCTCTGCCTGCTCCTGCTTTGCAGCAGCGCAGGCGTGCGTGCCGACGATTTGATGGAAAACGATGACCTGGCGCCTGGCGCCGATCTCGGCGAGCTGCCACCACCGGTGGGCCAGCAAGCCCTGATCGACCAGAACGGCCAGGCCAACATCGCGCTGTTGCAACAGAACGGCCAGTCGCTACTCGGCCAGATCGTGCAGTCGGGAAGCAATCAGGAAGCGTACATCCTGCAACAAGGCAGCGACCTGATGGCCTTGATCAACCAGCAAGGTTCCGGCAACGCCGCGTCGATTACCCAGACCGGCAGCCACAACCGCGCGCAGATATCCCAGAACGGCAACAACAACGACGCCAACATCGTCCAGGCCGGCACGGGGCAGCAAAGTGCTGTGACCCAGGCAGGAAATGGAATGAGCGTATCGGTCACTCAATATCGCTAAAGCACTGCACCACCTGGAGGATTCATCATGTTCAAACTGACGCCCCTCACCGCCGCCATCCTGGTCATTGTCAGTGCCCAGGCCTTGGCCGACGACAGCGTGTCCACCCAAGACCAGTCCGGTACCGCCAACATCGCCGACGTGAAACAGAGCCTGGCGCCGTTCAGTACCGCCACCCAGGAGCAACTGGGTGAAGGCAACGATGCGGCCGCCGTGCAAACCTCGGCTACCAGCACCATTACCCAGACCCAGACCGGTGACTACAACGCCGGCTACGCCGAGCAACTGTACGAAGACAACAGCACCATCACCCAGACCCAGGTCGGCACGTTCAACACCGCCCACGCCAGCCAGTCCGTCGGTGTCGGGGGTGGCGAGGCCTTGCAGGAACAGACAGGCAACGGCAACTTCTCGTTCGTGTATCAGGACACCCAGGAAGGCACGTCCGGCCAGACCTACCAGTACGGTGACAGCAACGAAGCCAACATCGAACAGGTCGAGCTGGGTACAGCCAACAACGCGGTGATCATCCAGTACGGCGACACCAACTACGCCACTGCCGAACAGATCAATCACATGGGCGGCCAGATCGAGATCAACCAGTCCGGCAGCACCAACTATGCCTACGGCGACCAGCGCTCCGGCGTAGGGGGTAACCTGACGATCAACCAGTACGGCGACTACAACGGCACCGAAGTCTGGCAAGACACCCAGGTCGGCAGCCAGGCCACCATCAACCAGGAAGGGCAGACCAACGAAACCATCGTCGACCAGAGCTTCGGTGAAAGCAACGTCGCCACTGTTCTGCAAATCGGCGACCTGAACGCTGTTTACGCCGACCAGTACGCATCCGTCGGCTCCACGCTCGGGATTTATCAAGAAGGCGCCGGCAACACGCACTTCACCTACCAGAGCGGCGACAGCCACGTGCTCAACACCAACTCGGTGGGTAACGACAACAAGGTCTACGCCAGTAACTGGAAAGGCCCGCAACTGGGCGGCCAGTTCGGCAGCGGCCAGGTCGCCACCGTCAACCAGAACGGCGACGGCAACGTCGCCAGCTTCAAACAGGATGGTGTCGGCCAGCTCATGACCACCAACCAGATCGGCTACGGCAACAAAACCACGGTCAGCCAGGCCGACGCCTACAACGAGTTGTACTTCGATCAAAACGGCACCGACAACGTCCTGATCGCCGACCAGCGCGGCACCACCAACCTGGCCCAGGGCAGCACCGAAGGCACCGGCAACAGCACCGAGTTCAATCAGGAAGGCACCGGCAACCAGGCGTACACCACCCAGCTGTATGGCGACGACAACATGATCACCGTCAAACAGGCTGACACCATGAACGTGGCCTACGTCACCCAGGGCGGCACCGGCAACATCGCCAGCGTCGACCAGGCCGGCATGACCCAGACCGCGACCATTCAACAGATGGGCGACGCCAACCAGGCAACGGTGTTCCAGCGTTAATTGCGGGGCATGAAACAACCGCGGTCCTTGGGGGAGGGTCGCGGTTTTTTTCGTTTGACTCAAGCGGTTCAGCGTCTGTCAGGCCGTCTTCGCGAGCAGGCTCGCTCCCACAATGGATCAAAATCCTGTCTCATGGAGATCAACTGTGGGAGCGAGCCTGCTCGCGAAGAACGATAACGCGGTCCACGCTGGCTTCCACACTGAAAACTGTCATCTTTCAGCAACCTTACTGACTTAATCTCCCGACACCTCTTTTGGCTATGTAAGGTGCCGGCATGACGCTGCGCGTGTTGATCCTGTTGATGCTGTGCCACTGGCTGCCACTGACGGCTTCGGCCGGTGACTTGCCGACGTCCGGACCGGGCCCGGTGCTGCGCATCCAGGGTTCCAACACCATCGGCGCGGCATTGGGGCCGGCGCTGGTCGAGGGGTTGTTGCGCCAACAGGGGCTGGTCAACGTACACCGTGAGACCCCGGACAACACCAATGAACTGCGGATCGTCGGTGAATCCGTCCAGGGGCAGCGGGTCGAGGTGGAGCTGGCGGCCCACGGCTCCAGCACCGGTTTCAGCGCATTGAAAACCGGCAGCGCCGATCTCGCGGCGTCTTCGCGTCCGATCAAGGACAGTGAACTGGCGAGTCTGCAATCCCTGGGCGATCTGAAAAGCCCCGGTGCGGAACAGGTGATCGCCATCGACGGGTTGGCGATCATCCTTCACCCGCAAAACCCGTTGAACCAACTCGACACGGTACAACTGGCGCGCCTGTTCAGCGGCGAAGTCAAAACCTGGGAAGAACTCGGCGGCAGCGGCGGGACGATTCATTTATATGCGCGGGATGATCAGTCCGGCACCTATGACACCTTCAAGGAATTGGTACTCAGTGGCCGCGGGAAAACCCTGAGCAGCACCGCGAAACGCTTCGAATCCAGCGAGCAATTATCCGATGCGGTCAGCCTCGACCCGCAAGGCATTGGCTTCATTGGCTTGCCTTACGTGCGCCAGGCCAAAGCCGTGGCGATTGTCGATGGCCAATCCCAGGCGATGCTTCCCCTCAACAGCCTGATTGCCACCGAAGACTATCCACTGTCCCGCCGCTTGTTCCTTTACTTGCCGCCTGACAGGACAAATCCCTGGGCCGAGGCGCTGGTCGCATTCGCCCAAAGCAGCCAGGGCCAGGCGATTGTTGCCGCCAACGGTTTCATCGCCCAGACCGTGCAGGCCATGGCCGTCACCCCCAATGCGCTGATGCCCGAGGGTTACCAGGGACTCAGCCGTCACGCCCAGCGATTGACGGTGAACTTTCGTTTCGAAGAAGGCAGCGCCAGCCTTGATAACAAGGCCCGACAGGACCTGTCGCGAGTGCTCGACTATATAAAGCAGCATGACAAGACCGATCGGCGAGTCACGCTGGTGGGTTTTGGCGACGCCAAGAGCGACCCGGCACGCGCCGACCTGTTGTCGAAACTGCGGGCCATGGCGGTGCGGCGGGAACTGGTGAAAAGCGGTGTGGTGCTGCGTGAGATTCGCGGCTTCGGCGCGGAGATGCCCGTGGCGGCGAACAGCGCGGATGAAGGACGGATCAAGAATCGGCGGGTTGAGGTGTGGGTGTATTGAATCAGGTGTTGCTGTGTTGAATGGGCTGCCGCCTTCGCGAGCAGGCTCGTTCCCACAGGTTTAGCGCACTCCTGTGGGAGCGAGCCTGCTCGCGAATGGCAGGCGCCGCGATTTTACTGCCCGCTACGCAACATCTCTTTCGGCACGTACTTGCCGATTTCAAACTTGCCGATCGCCGCGCGGTGCACTTCGTCCGGGCCGTCGGCCAGGCGCAGGGTGCGCTGCATCGCATACATGTAGGCCAGCGGGAAATCATTGGAAACCCCTGCCCCGCCATGAATCTGGATTGCCCGGTCGATCACCCGCAAAGCAACGTTCGGCGCCACCACCTTGATCTGCGCGATTTCGCTCTTGGCCACCTTGTTGCCGACGGTGTCCATCATGTACGCCGCTTTCAACGTCAGCAGGCGAGCCATGTCGATTTCCATCCGCGAGTCGGCGATCTTGTCGATATTGCCGCCCAGGCGCGCCAGCGGCTTGCCGAACGCCGTGCGGTTCACCGAGCGTTTGCACATCAGCTCCAGCGCGCGTTCCGCCATGCCGATCGAACGCATGCAGTGGTGAATCCGGCCCGGGCCCAGGCGGCCCTGAGCAATCTCGAAGCCGCGTCCTTCGCCCAGCAGGACGTTTTCGTAGGGTACCCGCACGTTTTCGAACAAGACTTCGGCGTGACCGTGGGGCGCATCGTCATAACCGAACACCGGCAACGGACGCACGATTTTCACACCGGGGGTATCGACCGGCACCAGAATCATTGAGTGCTGCGCGTGACGCGGTGCATCCGGGTTGCTCAGGCCCATGAAGACCAGAATCTTGCAGCGCGGATCACAGGCGCCGGAGGTCCACCATTTCTTGCCGTTGATCACCCACTCGTCGCCATCGCGCACTGCGCGGGCCGCCATGTTGGTGGCATCGGAGGACGCCACGTCCGGTTCGGTCATGGCGAATGCCGAGCGGATCTCACCGCGCAGCAATGGTTCGAGCCAGCGCTGTTTCTGTTCTTCATTGGCGTAGCGCACCAGCACTTCCATGTTGCCGGTGTCCGGCGCCGAGCAGTTGAACGGCTCGGGCCCCAGCAACGAGCGACCCATGATTTCCGCCAGCGGCGCGTATTCGAGGTTGGTCAGGCCGGCGCCGAGCTCCGACTCAGGCAGAAACAAATTCCACAGGCCTTCGGCCTTGGCCTTGAGTTTGAGTTCTTCCATGATCGCCGTCGGCTGCCAGCGATCGCCCTCGGCGACCTGACGTTCGAACACGGCTTCGGCGGGATACACGTAGGTGTCCATGAACGCAGTCACGCGCTCACGCAGTTCCTGAACCTTGGGCGAATAAGCGAAATCCATGAGCAAGATACCTTCTGGGGGGAGGTTGTTTAGATCATGCAATCGATGCTAGAACAGCTACGAAAATTTACCTAGCCTATTCTCGGCGTGTATTAACATTCATCACCGATATATGATCGACTGATAGCCACGGCTACCCGTCCACACAATAAGAGAGCCGCGTAAATGAATCTGAGCAAGGTCGACCTCAACCTTTTCATCGTCTTCGACGCGATCTACACCGAAGCCAACCTGACCCGCGCCGGGCAGATTGTCGGCATTACCCAACCGGCCGTGTCGAACGCCCTGGCCCGCCTGCGCGAGACCTTCAACGACCCGTTGTTCGTACGCACCGCCCAAGGCATGGTGCCGACGCCGATGGCACAGAACATCATCGGCCCGGTGCGCAACGCCCTCTCACTGTTGCGTGTCTCGGTGCAGGAAAGCCGCATTTTCAACCCGCTGCAGGCGGTCAAGACCTATCGCATCAGCATGACCGACCTGACCGAAGCGGTGATTCTGCCGCCGTTGTTCCAGCGCCTGCGCCGCCTCGCGCCGACGGTGATCATCGAGAGTTTCCTGTCCAAGCGCCGAGAGACCACCAAGGAGCTGGCGGCCGGTCGCCTCGATTTCGCGGTCGACGCGCCACTGAACACCGACCCGCAGGTGCGCCACGTCAAGTTGATGGAAGACCGCTACGTCTGCGCCATGCGCAAGGGGCATCCGCTGGCGGCCAAGGAAAAATTCACCCTCGATGATTACCTGGGCCTTACCCACATCCATATTTCCAGCCGTCGCAGCGGTTTGGGTCATGTCGACCTGGCCCTGGGCAAGATGGGCATCCAGCGCAAGATCGCCCTGCGCTCCCAGCATTACCTGATGGCTTCGCAAGTGTTGCAGCAAACCGACATGGTCATGACCGTGCCGGAACGCTTCGCCCGCCGTAACGACCTGCACGCCTTCAGCCTTCCGGTCAACGATGTACCGCCGGTGGAAACCCACCTCTACTGGCACGAAAGCACCGACCAGGACCCGGCCAACCGCTGGATGCGCGAGCAGATGATCGAGTTGTGCCAGCAGGTGACGGCGCATGAGAAGAAGCTGGAGAAGGTGTAGGGCTTTACACCGCAGCGTCTGATTCGCGAGCAGGCTCGCTCCCACATTGGGTCTCCAGTGAACACAATATTTGTGTAGAACAGAGATCCCTGTGGGAGCGAGCCTGCTCGCGAAGAGGCCATTGAGAACACTGAAAAACCCTGCCCCTTGACGTAAACGTCAACCTGCCATTAGCTTAGCGCCATGACCTTTCGTGAGCGCTTCCATGAGCAGCCAGACCTACAGCATTTCCGACCTCGCCCGCGAGCTCGACATCACCACCCGGGCCATTCGCTTCTATGAGGAACAAGGCCTGCTCAGCCCCGAGCGCCGCGGTCAGGAACGCATCTACTCACCCCGCGACAAGGTCAGCCTGAAGCTGATCCTGCGGGGCAAGCGCATCGGTTTTTCGCTGGCCGAATGCCGCGAGCTGATCGAGTTGTACGACCCGTCCAGCGGTAACACCAAGCAACTGCACAGCATGCTGGCGAAAATCAGCGAGCGCCGGGAACAGCTGGAACAGCAGTTGCTGGACATCGAGCAGATGAAACTGGAGCTGGATACCGCTGAAGAGCGGTGTGTGCAGGCGCTGGAGCAAACCCTCAAGAACCAGCAGGCCATTCAATAGGTCGACACAACCTACTGTGGGAGCGAGCCTGCTCGCGATGGCTATAGCACATCCAATATAGATGTCGGCCGACCCACCGCATTCGCGAGCAGGCTCGCTCCCACAGGGGCCTTCATAGCATTCAGACAACTACAACAGGTCGAATCCCATGTCCCTCCCCACCCAAGTACGCATTGTCGAAGTCGGCCCCCGCGACGGTCTGCAAAACGAAGCCCAACCCATCAGCGTCGCCGACAAGGTGCAACTGGTCGACGCGCTCACGGCCGCGGGCCTTGGCTATATAGAAGTCGGCAGTTTCGTCTCGCCCAAATGGGTGCCACAAATGGCGGGCTCGGCCGATGTCTTCGCGCAGATCCAGCGCAAGCCGGGCGTCACCTACGGCGCACTCGCCCCCAACCTGCGCGGCTTTGAAGACGCCCTCGCCTCCGGGGTCAAGGAAGTCGCAGTGTTCGCCGCCGCGTCCGAAGCCTTTTCCCAGCGCAACATCAATTGCTCGATCAGCGAAAGCCTGGAGCGTTTCGTGCCGATCATGGACGCGGCCAGGCAGCACGGCGTGACGGTTCGCGGTTATGTGTCCTGTGTGCTGGGCTGCCCCTATGAAGGTAACGTCGCCCCCGAGCAAGTTGCCATGGTCGCCCGCGAACTCTATGCCATGGGCTGCTACGAAGTCTCGCTGGGTGACACCATCGGCACCGGCACGGCTGGCGCGACCCGCAGGATGTTCGAAGTGGTGTCGGCCGATGTGCCGCGGGAAAAACTGGCAGGCCATTTCCACGATACCTATGGCCAGGCCATGGCCAACATCTACGCCAGCCTGCTGGAAGGTATCTCGGTGTTCGACAGCTCCATCGCCGGGCTCGGTGGCTGCCCCTACGCCAAGGGCGCCAGCGGTAACGTCGCCACCGAAGACGTGGTTTACCTGCTCAATGGCCTGGGCATCGAAACCGGAATCGACCTGGACGCCCTGATCCTGGCCGGCCAACAAATCTGCTCGGTACTGGGACGCCCGACCGGTTCGCGCGTGGCCAAGGCCCGAAGCGCACAGTGAGTGTGCGGGTGTGTCCAGGTGTTACCGCCCACCGTGAAAACGTGGGCGGAAGCGAGTAACACGGAAACAAATTGTCAGGGATTCCCTGAGAGAAAAATCCTACAAAATATTAAGTTTTTGATTTTAAAAGGTTTTTAAAAGTTGGCACGGCTCCTGCTATCTCTATGGCATAACAAGAATAAAAAAAGCGGCATAACCAATAAAAACAAGACGTAACGACTCTGACATAACAAAAACAACACGGCAGAGACGCAGCTAACAGATTTTTTTGGAGAAGATGTGCTTTTCAGGGTGCTTTTCGGAGTAACCCGCAACCGGGCAGAGAACAATAAAACTACCTTCAGGTAGCTCCCGAACTGGTTGGATCGCTCAGCGAGAAAGTAGATCAGCGCTCAAAAAAATACGTTTGCTCTTGATCCCGGATGGGGATCGCCAAAAACAGCGGTAAAGGGCAACGGTTGCCAAAAACAAAAACAGACCGCCCCTCAATAATAAAAAAAGAGCACACGCAACGAAAATTAAAGGGGAGCCTCGGCTCCCCTTTGTGCTGTCTGCGATTTGGATTTTTCACCACCGCCCCTGTGGGAACGAGCCTGCTCGCGAATGCGGTGGTTCAATCGACATCCGTGTTGGATGTGCTATCGCCTTCGCGAGCAGGCTCGCTCCCACAAGGGGGATGAGTCATGCCTTGTTGATGCGCAACTCCTCGATACTGATTTCGCGCATGCGGAATTTCTGGATCTTGCCGGTCACGGTCATCGGGAACTCATCCACGAACTTGAAGTAACGCGGCGTCTTGAAGTGCGCGATGCGCTCCTTGCACCAGGCTTGCAGCTCCTGCTCAGTGGCGCTGTGGCCGGGGTGGAACTTGATCCAGGCAACGATCTCTTCGCCGTAGCGCGAGCAAGGAATGCCGATCACCTGCACGTCGGCCACCGCCGGATGGGTAAAGAAGAACTCTTCCAGCTCTCGCGGGTAAATATTCTCACCGCCACGGATGATCATGTCCTTGTTGCGACCGGCGATGCACACATACCCCTCGTCGTTCATGCTCGCCAGGTCACCGGTGTGCATCCATCCCGCCTGGTCGATCGCTTCAGCCGTGCCTTGCGGGTTGTTCCAGTAGCCGAGCATCACGCTGTAGCCGCGAGTGCACAATTCGCCAATGGTGCCGCGCGGGACCAGATTCCCTGCCTCGTCGATGATCTTGCTTTCCAGCTGCGGTTGAGTGCGACCCACGGTAGTGACCCGCAACTCCAGATCGTCTGACGGACCGGTCTGCAACGACACCGGACTGGTTTCCGTCATGCCGTAGGCAATCTGCACTTCGCTCATGTGCATTTCATTGATGACCCGGCGCATCACTTCGATCGGGCAGGTCGCGCCGGCCATGATCCCGGTGCGCAGGCTCGACAGGTCGAACTCGGCGCGCTGTGGCTGATCGAGCATGGCGATGAACATGGTCGGCACGCCGTAGAGCGCGGTGGCTTTTTCTTCGGCGACGGTGTTCAGGGTCAGCAATGGATCGAAGGCATCGTTGGGGTAAACCATCGTGCTGCCGTGGGTAATGCAGCCGAGGTTGCCCATGACCATGCCGAAGCAGTGATACAGCGGCACCGGGATCACCAGGCGATCAGCGGCGGTCAGGCCGAGGCTTTCACCGACCATGTAACCGTTGTTGAGAATGTTGTAGTGACTGAGGGTCGCGCCCTTCGGGAATCCGGTGGTGCCGGAGGTGTACTGGATATTCACCGCCTGGTCGAAATGCAGGCTGTCCTGACGCTCGCGCAATTGTTCGGCCGACACGCTGCCGGCCAGATCGGTCAGTTGCGACCACGGCAGGAAACCGCTTGGCGGTTGCGCATCCAGACTGATGACGCCGCGCAGGTCGGGCAGGCGTTCGCTCTGCAACTTGCCGATAGCGTGCTCGGCCAGCTCCGGCGCCAGGCCTTGCAACATGGCGTGATAGTTGGAGGTCTTGAAGGCCCCGGCGCACACCAGCCATTGGCAGCCAGACTGCTTCAACACGTATTCAAGTTCGGAACTGCGGTAGGCCGGGTTGATGTTGACCAGGATCACGCCGATCTTCGCGGTGGCGATCTGGGTGATGCACCATTGGGCGCAGTTCGGCGCCCAAATGCCGAGGCGGTCACCGGCCTGCAGGCCCAGCGCCAGCAGGGCCCGGGCCTGCAGGTCCACAGCCTGCGCCAATTGCCGCCAGGTGTAGCGCAACTGCTGATGGCGCACGACCAGCGCTTCCCCGTTCGGGTACTTGGCCACCGTGTTGTCGAACGCCTGGCCGATGGTCATCGCCAGCAAGGCTTTGTCCTGGGAACCACGGGTGTAGCTGCGCTGCGGATTTGCACTGGGTTGATCCATGATGACCCCTATTGTCTTTATTAACGGGCTACTCGCGGTCCCCTGTGGGAGCGACTGTGGCGAGGGGATTCATCCCCGTTCGGCTGCGAAGCAGTCGTAAAACCATTGCGTGCGGAGTACCTGATACACCGCGCCCTTCGGTTTTGGGGCCGCTTCGCAGCCCAACGGGGATGAATCCCCTCACCACAGCTCGCTCCCACAATGGTCGTCCGCGTTCTATCTTGAACTGCCTCTACTCTCGCTCAAGTTGACGTTAACGTAAAGGGTGATTGACAGCCATTCGTCACAGGCTTACGTTAACGTAAAGGTGAGAGACGAATCACTGCTCTCCCCACCCGACAAAAAAGCCAAAAGGTGACCCATGAGCTACCCATCCCTGAATTTTGCCCTCGGTGAAACCATCGACATGCTGCGCGATCAGGTTCAGTCCTTCGTCGCCAAAGAGATCGCCCCTCGCGCCGCTCAGATCGACACCGACAACCTGTTCCCCGCCGACCTGTGGCGCAAATTCGGCGACATGGGCCTGCTGGGCATCACTGTTCCGGAAGAATACGGCGGCGCCGGCCTGGGTTACCTGGCCCACGTGGTGGTGATGGAAGAAATCAGCCGCGGATCTGCCTCGGTGGCGTTGTCCTATGGCGCGCACTCCAACCTTTGCGTCAACCAGATCAACCGCAACGGCAATCACGAACAGAAATCCAAATACCTGCCGAAGCTGATCAGCGGCGAGCACATCGGCGCCCTGGCCATGAGCGAACCGAACGCCGGTTCCGACGTGGTATCGATGAAACTGCGCGCGGACAAACGCGGCGACAAATACGTTCTGAACGGCAGCAAGACCTGGATCACCAACGGTCCGGACGCCAACACCTATGTGATCTACGCCAAGACCGACCTGGAGAAAGGCCCCCACGGCATCACCGCCTTCATTGTCGAGCGCGACTGGAAAGGCTTCAGCCGCAGTAACAAGTTCGACAAGCTCGGCATGCGTGGTTCCAACACGTGCGAGCTGTTCTTCGATGACGTCGAAGTACCGGAAGAGAACATCCTCGGCGTGCTCAACGGCGGCGTTAAAGTATTGATGAGTGGCCTCGACTACGAACGCGTCGTGCTCTCGGGCGGCCCGACCGGGATCATGCAGGCCTGCATGGACCTGATCGTGCCGTACATCCACGACCGCAAGCAGTTCGGCCAAAGCATCGGCGAATTCCAGCTGATCCAGGGCAAAGTCGCCGACATGTACACCCAGCTCAACGCCAGCCGCGCCTACCTGTACGCCGTGGCCCAGGCCTGCGAGCGCAACGAAACCGCACGCAAGGACGCCGCTGGCGTGATCCTCTACAGCGCCGAACGCGCCACGCAAATGGCCCTCGACGCGATCCAGATTCTCGGTGGCAACGGCTACATCAACGAATTCCCGGCCGGTCGCCTGCTGCGTGACGCCAAGCTGTACGAAATCGGTGCCGGTACCAGTGAGATCCGTCGCATGCTGATCGGTCGCGAACTGTTCAACGAAACCCGCTAAACGGAGCTGCCCATGGCTATCCTGCATACCCAGCTCAACCCTCGTTCAGCGGAGTTCGCCGCCAACAGCGCGGCGATGCTCAAACAGGTCGACGCCCTGCACACCCTGCTCGCCCAGGTGGCGCAAGGTGGCGGGCCGAAGGCCCAGGAACGCCACACCTCGCGGGGCAAACTGCTGCCTCGCGAGCGCATCAATCGCCTGCTGGATCCGGGCTCGCCGTTTCTGGAGATCAGCCAGTTGGCCGCCTACGAGGTGTATGGCGAAGACGTTCCCGCCGCTGGCGTGATAGCCGGGATCGGCCGCGTGGAAGGCGTCGAATGCATGATCGTCGCCAACGATGCCACGGTAAAAGGTGGCTCGTACTACCCGCTGACCGTGAAGAAACACCTGCGCGCCCAGACCATCGCCCTGCAGAACCGCTTGCCGTGCATCTATCTGGTGGACTCCGGTGGCGCCAACCTGCCGCGTCAGGATGAAGTGTTTCCGGACCGCGAGCACTTCGGCCGGATCTTCTTCAACCAGGCCAACATGAGCGCCATGGGCATCCCGCAGATTGCCGTGGTCATGGGTTCCTGCACCGCTGGCGGCGCTTATGTACCGGCGATGGCCGACGAAGCGATCATGGTCCGCGAGCAAGCGACGATTTTCCTCGCCGGCCCGCCGCTGGTGAAAGCCGCGACCGGTGAAGTGGTCAGCGCCGAAGACCTTGGCGGAGCCGATGTGCACTGCAAGATCTCCGGGGTCGCCGACCATTACGCCGAGAGCGATGAACATGCGCTGGCCATCGCCCGCCGCAGCGTCGCCAACCTTAACTGGCGCAAGCTTGGCGACGTGCAGCAACGCGCACCTATCGCCCCGCTCTACGCCAGCGATGAGCTGTACGGCGTAGTCCCGGCGGATGCCAAGCAACCGTTCGACGTGCGTGAAGTGATTGCACGGCTGGTGGACGGCTCGGTGTTCGACGAATTCAAGGCGCTGTTCGGAACCACGCTGGTGTGCGGTTTTGCCTACCTGCACGGCTACCCGATCGCGATCCTGGCCAACAACGGCATTCTCTTCGCCGAAGCGGCGCAGAAAGGCGCGCACTTCATCGAACTGGCCTGCCAGCGCGGCATTCCGTTGCTGTTCCTGCAAAACATCACCGGTTTCATGGTCGGCCAGAAATACGAGGCCGGCGGCATCGCCAAGCACGGTGCGAAGCTGGTGACGGCGGTGGCGTGTGCCAAGGTGCCCAAGTTCACCGTGATCATCGGCGGCAGTTTCGGTGCAGGCAACTACGGCATGTGCGGTCGAGCCTACGATCCGCGTTTCCTGTGGATGTGGCCCAATGCGCGCATCGGCGTGATGGGCGCCGAACAGGCCGCCGGCGTGCTGGTGCAGGTCAAGCGCGAACAGGCCGAGCGCGGTGGTCATGGCTTCAGCGCCGAGCAGGAAGCCGAGATCAAGCAACCGATCCTCGACCAGTACGAAGAACAGGGCCACCCCTACTACTCCAGCGCTCGCTTGTGGGACGACGGCGTCATTGACCCGGCCCAGACTCGCGATGTCCTGGGCCTGGCCTTGTCGGCGTCACTGAATGCGCCAATCGAACCGAGCCGCTTCGGCGTGTTCCGGATGTGATTTTTTTGTGGGAGCGGGCTTGCTCGCGAAGGATTCACCGCGGTTGATCTGATGCACCGCGTTATCGTTCTTCGCGAGCAAGCCCGCTCCCACAAAGACCGTGGAGAACGGAAGAAATGAGCGACTTCAACACCCTCGAACTGCTGACCGACCCGCGTGGTTTTGCGACCCTGTGGCTCAGCCGCGAAGAAAAGAACAACGCGTTCAACGCCGAGATGATCCGTGAACTGATCCTCGCCCTGGACCAGGTGTCGAGCGATGCCAGCCTGCGTTTCCTGCTGGTTCGCGGTCGTGGCAAGCACTTCAGCGCCGGCGCCGACCTGGCGTGGATGCAGCAATCGGCCGAACTCGATTACCACACCAACCTCGACGACGCCCGGGAACTGGCGGAGTTGATGTACAACCTGGCCAAACTGAAAATCCCGACCCTGGCGGTGGTGCAAGGTGCAGCCTTTGGTGGTGCATTGGGCCTGATCAGTTGCTGCGACATGGCCATCGGTGTCGATGACGCGCAATTCTGTTTGTCGGAAGTGCGCATCGGCCTGGCGCCCGCCGTGATCAGTCCGTTCGTGGTGCAAGCCATCGGCGAACGCGCCACCCGGCGCTACGCCTTGACCGCTGAACGCTTCAGCGGGCAACGGGCGCGGGAACTGGGACTGTTGTCGGAAAGCTATCCCTCCTCCGAGCTGGACCAGCGCGTCGAACAGTGGATCGACAACCTCCTGCTCAACAGCCCTGCCGCCATGCGCGCCAGCAAGGACTTGCTGCGTGAAGTCGGCGACGGCTCGCTGCTCCCGGCGCTGCGTCGCTACACCGAGAACGCCATCGCCCGCATCCGCGTCAGCCCCGAAGGCCAGGAAGGTCTGCGTGCCTTCCTGCAAAAACGTCCGCCAAGCTGGCAAGCCGAAATCACCCCCAAGGAGCCGCGTTGATGAGCGCCCCCGTCCTCACTACCCTGTTGGTGGCCAACCGCGGCGAAATCGCCTGCCGGGTGATGCGCACCGCCAAAGCATTGGGCCTGACCACCGTGGCCGTGCATAGCGCCACTGACCGTGACGCCCGGCACAGCCGCGAAGCTGACATTCGCGTCGACCTCGGTGGCAGCAAAGCCGCCGACAGCTATCTGCAAATCGACAAGCTGATTGCAGCGGCCAAGGCCAGCGGCGCCCAGGCGATTCACCCCGGTTATGGTTTTCTGTCGGAGAACGCCGGGTTCGCCCGCGCGATCGAAGCGGCCGGCCTGATCTTCCTTGGCCCACCCGCTTCTGCCATCGACGCCATGGGGAGCAAGTCCGCGGCCAAAGCCCTGATGGAAACTGCCGGCGTGCCGCTCGTGCCCGGCTATCACGGCGAGGCGCAAGACCTCGACACCTTCCGCGATGCTTGCGAACGCATCGGCTATCCCGTGCTGCTCAAGGCCACGGCCGGTGGCGGCGGCAAGGGCATGAAAGTGGTCGAGGACGTCAGCCAGCTGGCCGAAGCCCTGGCCTCGGCCCAGCGTGAAGCCCTGTCGTCGTTCGGCGATTCGAGGATGCTGGTCGAGAAGTACCTGCTCAAACCCCGTCATGTGGAAATCCAGGTATTCGCCGATCAACACGGCAACTGCCTGTACCTCAACGAACGTGACTGCTCGATTCAGCGTCGTCACCAGAAAGTCGTCGAAGAAGCGCCCGCCCCAGGCCTGAGCCCTGAACTGCGCCGCGCCATGGGTGAGGCTGCCGTGCGTTCGGCGCAGGCCATCGGTTACGTCGGTGCCGGTACCGTGGAGTTTTTGCTCGATGCCCGCGGCGAATTCTTCTTCATGGAGATGAATACGCGCCTGCAGGTCGAACACCCGGTCACCGAGGCCATCACCGGTCTCGACCTGGTGGCGTGGCAGATTCGCGTGGCCCGTGGCGAAGCGTTGCCGATGACCCAGGATCAGGTGCCGCTGAACGGCCATGCGATTGAAGTACGGTTGTATGCCGAAGATCCGGGCAATGACTTCCTGCCGGCCACCGGTCGCCTGGAGCTCTATCGCGAATCCGCGCCGGGAGCGGGTCGCCGGGTGGACAGCGGTGTCGAAGAAGGTGACGAGATTTCGCCGTTCTACGACCCGATGCTCGGCAAGCTGATTGCCTGGGGCGAAGACCGTGAGCAGGCACGCTTGCGACTGCTGAGCATGCTGGACGAGTTTGCCATCGGTGGACTCAAGACCAACATCAACTTCCTGCGGCGGATCATTGCGCATCCGGCGTTTGCCGCGGCTGAACTGGATACCGGGTTTATCCCGCGCTATCAGGAGCAACTGCTGCCTGCACCGTCCGGGCTCAGCGACGAGTTCTGGCAAGCCGCTGCCCAGGCGTTTGCCCAGAGCCAGCACAATACGCCGCGTAGGGATGATTTGAGTTCGCCGTGGGCTATCGGCAACGGTTTCCGTGCCGGACTGCCCTCGGAAATCACTTTGCACCTGAGTTGCGAAGGCCAGGACCGCGCACTGACGCTGGGTAGTCCCCACACCCACAGCGCACGACTGGTCGGCGAGCAATTGCTGACCGAACATGACGGCCTGCGCCGCCAGCACCGGGCCATCCGCCGTGGCGATTTCGTGTACCTGCAATGGGAAGGTGAACTGCACCGCATCGAGTCCTACGACCCGATCAGTGCCGTTGAAGCCAGTCACAGCCATCACGGCGGGCTGACCGCGCCCATGAACGGCAGCATCGTGCGCGTACTGGTGCAAGCCGGACAAGCCGTCGAAGCCGGGGCGCAACTGGTGGTGCTGGAAGCGATGAAAATGGAGCACAGCATTCGCGCGCCCCACGCCGGTGTGATCAAGGCGCTGTATTGCCAGGAAGGCGAAATGGTCGGCGAAGGCAGTGCGCTGGTCGAGCTGGAAGAGGCGTGAAATGAAGAACGCCCCTGGAGGGCGTTCTGATTAGAATTTGGCTGTTGCCTGAACCACCACGCCGATGATCCGGCATTCTTCGGTGTACAGGGCCTTTGGATAGGTCGGATTGAGCGGGACCAGGTAACGCTGCCCGCCCTCTTCGATCAGCTTGCGAAAAACCGCCTCGCTGCTGTTCGACCATTGCGCGATGACCAGTTTGCCAGGCACCGCTTCCACGTCCGGATCCACCAGGATCAACATGCCTTCGGCGATGCTCGGGCCACTGGGAGCGGTCATTGCATCGCCCGCGACCGTCAGCCAGAAGGCCGCCCCCTGAGCGTGATAGTCGGACAGTTCGAAGCGGTACCGTCCTTGTTCGCCTTCACGGACTTCACCTGTTTCCCGCCAGTCACTGACCGGGTAGCGGAAGTACGGGTTGTACTTTTGCGCCAGGGGCATTCCATCGTCCAGTGAGTCCGCAGGCTCGCGTATCACCAGAGCCACTTCGAGAAAGTCCATTCCCAGTGCTTTCAGCACCCGATTCATGTCCTCGATGCCCGGCTCGCGACGTTTATTGAGCCAGTGACCTACGCCGCCCTGGGACATCCCGAGGCGGTCGGCGAGTATTTCTTGAGTGATTTTGAGTTCACTCATCTTGGCCTTGACCAATTCAATCCATTTATCCATGTGCGGCACGATACGTGGTGAACTCCAGCCATCAAAACACAAATTGTAGTATTAGATTCATGGAAATAACTACAATTCGTATTAGCATGAATTCACGGATCTGAACCTGTCACGGAGCTTGCCATCATCATGACCCAACCCGCCAACGACCTGCCTGATATGCAAATCGACACCTCCCTCACCTCTCCCCTGGGCTCGGCCGCCGCCCAACGCGCACTGGACTACTACTTGAAACCGGCTGTTTCAGAGGGAGGGGTCGAGACACGCTTCTTTGAGGTGAACCTCAACATCAGCAGCGAGGAAGCCCTGGTCCATGCCTCGGACCTGCTGCGCTGTGCCGCCGCCACGGCATTCGAAGCGGCCAGCCACCTGCAGGGTTCGAACCGGGATCTGGCGTTTTCGACGGTGCACATGATCGACATGGCCAAAGCCATGGTGGATCGATCACTGGAGCGACATCAGAGGGGTTGAAAGCGGGATGCAAAAAGAAGACTGGAAAGAATTTTCCAATCGCGCAGGTAAAATCGCTTGACCTGCAAACGAGAATGATTATTATTGCACCAACTGATCGCGAGATCAGTCGATGGACCAAGGGACCTCAGGTCGGTCTCCTGGACTATCTCCTCATCAGGCTAATCAAGGTTTTTGACCCGGCTTTTGCCGGGTCTTTTTTTGTCCGCCACATTTCGTATTGTGCCGTGAGGCTAGAATTGTCCGGCGCATACCACTCAGTTTCTGCCCGCAAGCGTTCAACCTGACTCAAGTTCTCGCATCAAACCGTCCCCCTTGAACCACCCGATTTACTCGCCGTTTTCCTGCATCTTCGACTTCAAGGCGGTGAGCCGAACTCCAGACGTCGAGCGACTTCGTTACTCAATCGAGTCATCGAACGGTTCACGCACAATTGAAGCGCTGCTGGCGGTCGTAGCTTGTTCTGCGCAATCACGCCGATGCGCTCCTGCCGGAGCTGGTTAACTCGGCAACGTCATGCGGACTCGACACCCCGAACGAGTGGCAGTCTTCGATAAGGCTATTGCTCGTGGGCGCGAAGGTCGCTTCGCGTCCCCAGTCTCGTTGCTCTCAAATACGAAGCTCGCTTCGCCCTCCAGTACATCGCCAATGCGCGAACCCCCTTCCCTGCGGGCGTGCGAGTCGGCGGGACTGCCTGGCACGCTCTCTGCTACCCCCATCGCATGCGAGACCTACTCTCGCCAACCTGAGTCAAGGAGAAGAAAATGCACGACATCGGCACATCCAGACCAGGCGGTTGGGGGCCTGGCTATAACGAGCTTGAACAGGAACTGGCTGGCGAGTTCGGCCAGGAAGTGGGAAGCGAATTCGAGTTCGAGTCGCCATTCGGACAAGGCGAAACCGAGTTCGAAAATGAATTTGAAAATGAGTTCGAAAACGAATTCGAGACCGAAGTCTCGGGCGAAATGCAGGAGCTCGAACTCGCTGCCGAACTGCTCGCGGTCAACAATGAACAGGAATTGGAGCAGTTCCTCGGAGGCCTCATCAAGTCCGTGGGCCGCGTTGCGACCAACTTCGCGAAATCGTCAGCAGGCAAGGCGCTTGGCGGCATTCTGCGCACGGCGGTGAAATCAGCATTGCCGGTGGTCGGGGGAGCCCTCGGCAACCTCATCGTGCCGGGTGCGGGAGGCCTGATTGGCGGCAAGCTGGCGAGCATGGCTGGCAGTGCCGTCGGACTTGAACTGGAAGGACTCAGCAACGAGGACCGCGAGTTCGAGGTTGCGCGCCGCCTCGTGCGTATCGGTCAACACGCGGCCAACCACCTGGTAACGATGCCATCGCACATCCCTCCACCACGGGCTGCACGCATTGCGTTTTTGCGCGGTGCTAACCAGGTCGCGCCAGGCCTTCTGCCCGTCATGCGGCAGATTGCCCGGACCGGCATTGCGGCAGCACGCCAGGCCGCCACGCCGATCTTCGGTCCGGCCGGCACGTCCGTGGGTGCGTCGGTGCCCGCCTATGGAGGCCCCAGACGGCATGCCCAGGGGATGACTGACGCTCCGGCGAGCTGCCCGTCTTGCGGCAGCGCACAACCTCTCGCTGCAAACGTACCGAGCAGTGGCGTTTGGCGCCGTTCACGCAGCGGTCGCACGATCATCCTGTATCTCGCCGCGCCTCGGCCTGGCTATTGAGACGCCCCCGGGAGGTGAGTGCGATGAACGCCTGCACCATGGCCCTGCGGCTGATCGAACAGGAAGTACTCGGCATTCGGGCACGTCTCGACGCCCAACTGCCCTACGCCCTGCAGATGCCGATGGTTCCGGCGGCCAACGTCAGTGACGAAGCCATGTCGGCGATCGAGCGCCACATGCAGGCAGCGCGCCAGCAGTTGCGTGTACGTATTGCGCGCTTCCTGCACCGGTTGCGCAGTTTGAATGCGACTCCGCACAACATCGCACTCGCTCAGCGCCACTACGCACTCTTGAAACTGTACTTCCACGCCTCACTCACGCACTTCGAAATATTCGCTGAAGTGCTCACGCAACGCAGTCAGCACGGTACCGGAATATGGCTGGCGGGGCTCGATGTCGCCGCTCAGGATGGCCTCAAGCAGCCGGGTGTGAACCTGCAAGTGCCGCCGGTGATCTGTTACGTGGAACGCGGACATGGCGGTGCAATAAGGCGTGCGCGCACGCGTTTGCCGGGAGGTGGGGCCAATCCGGTGGCCGTGATCCGCATCCCGCGTGAACGAATGGTCGGCACCGGCATCGCTGCATCGCTGTTCCACGAAATCGGGCATCAGGCTTCGGCGCTGCTCGACCTCGCCAACACCTACCGTCGGGCAACGGCGGCCAACGTCTCCAAGGGGCCACCCTGGTGGCGCGCATGGGATCGCTGGATCAGCGAGATCGTCGCCGATCTCTGGGCCGTCTCGAGGGTGGGCATCAGCGCGACCTGCGGGTTGATCAGTGTAGTCAGCCTGCCGCGGGCCTTTGTCCTGCGCATCAATCTGGACGATCCGCATCCGGCGCCATGGATTCGGGTCAAGTTGTCCGTCGCGATGGGCCGGGCGCTCTATCCGCATCCGCAGTGGACAGAGCTGGAGCACATGTGGGAGCGGCTCTATCCGCGTTCACAGATGAGCGCCAGTCAGCGCAGCGCGTTCGAGATGCTCGACCAGGCCATTCCCCAGTTCGTTGCATCACTGCTCGCACTGCGCCCTCCCGCTCTGGGCGGTCGCAGCGTGGGGCAAGCGCTCAGCCTGCCCGAGCGGCATCCGCATCAACTGCTTGATCTGTGGCAACGCGTGAAGTCGCGGCCGCAGCAGTTTCTCGCCGACACGCCGACGCTCGCCTTCGCGGTACTGGGCCAGGCGCGCTTCAGCGGCCTGTTGCCGGCCAGCCAGGAACTGCAGGTGATCGCCGAACTGCTGCAACGCTGGGCACTCGCCGGTTATCTGCCCTGGAGCGCAGGCAGCGCCCAACTGAGTGTGGTGTTGAACCAACGCAAGGCGCGGCCGTTTCCGCTTGCTTCCAATTTCTGATCCGTAAGGAGAGGTACGATGAGCAAATTTACTGTGCACTTCAATTTGACCGCCCAGAAGGTTGGCGTTGACTCGAATGAATACGAAATTATTTCCGACCCTCACTCGAGGATTGATGCCCCGCTAGAGAGTTTTATTTCAATGACCGTGACGCCCAAAATTGGGCACGAAAACACATTCCCCCTCGGAGAAAACGTATCGCTAACCATAGTTATCCAACTGATCCGCAAAGGCACCAATTTGCGCTCCGGAGGCAACTTGGTAGAACGTCTGATCGATTTTCTGGAGGATCTCATCGACTTCAATAAGACGGAGTCGAAGATTGCAATGCAGATCATTAATCAGATGTACCAATTCGGCAATGTTACTCTCCAAGGCACAGTACTCAGCCCCGATGCTCCCGAAAACACGGATCACGTCACTGATGGAGGGAAAGTCGACACCAGCCCTACGGTAAACGACAGCAACGACTCCGATTTAAACTCCGCCCCGCTGCCTCCAGACAGCTACAAGGTCCAGAACCCGATCACGCTGCAAAGAACGACTCGCCCGCTGACCGGCGACGTTGCGTTGTGGCTGATGATCAAGATGAACGCCAACAACCTCAATTGGGACAACTACACGGCTCAGTTAGACCTGCTATTCGGCTCTGACCCCACAGTGGGCCATGGATTGCTCGAAGGCGCGCAACGTTTGAGCCGCCGCCGTTTTCTGCCGTTCACAGACACCGATGCCTATCGCGCGCTCAAAGTCGCCACCGAGGCATTCGTCGTAACCTGGGGCGGCGTGGTCCCGGACAAACAGAATATTAGTTCGGTCTTTGACCTGATCCAGAAAGACACGACCGCTATCAATATCGCGTCGGAACGGCTCGGCATCGATATCAGCCAAGGTGAGTTGGTCAAGATCATGACTGATCAATACTTCGGCACTTCGTTCCCACCGACGATTCCCTATCTCACCCGCGTTGTCGAGGGATTGCGGGGCACGGACGCAGAGCGGTCCGCCAATGCCGCCAAGGAACATGTCGAGAAAACACAGATCAGCCAGGATCCCCCCTATTGCGGGGAGACCTGTTTATGGCTGGCCCACCTGAATCAGGACTTCTCCGCAAAACTTGCCCGCCCTCCCCTTACCGAGCTGATCTGGAGCTACTGGATGGAGGAAATGCAACTGGTGCAAACGATGAATGCGATCTCCCGTCGTTTCCAGAATGTGTCGAGCGGCCCCCGTGATCCGCTGGCCCAGTTCGAGCTCGATGCCGTGCGCCCGCTCAGCAACATGATCTGGGGCTGGGTTCAGGATGAACAACACCGTCTGCCGATCGAGCGCCGAGCCGCCGAGTATCAGCATGAATATGGCTTCCGGCTGTTTGGCCGGGCCGTGCCAACCACCCACGCGGCAGACGTGCGCAGCAAGTTCCTCGCGGCGTTCCACACCCTGCTGAATCAGTGCGTGCCATTCTTCCGCCAGGCCGACGACACCACCGTCGTGCCGGACGGTTTTCCGCTGCTCAACGCACTGCGCGAAGTACACCTGATCCTCTCGGAAGGCGCCCACAATCAGTTCCGCGATCTTCCGAGCACCTCGCGCATCGAGATGATGATGCAGCAGTGGATACTCGCACGGCAGGAGATGCGCGAATTCCTGCCGCGCCGCGCCATGATCGCGTATCCCGAGCCATGGATGCACTCGGTGGAAAGCATGCGCAAGCTGCAAGGCTGGGGCGACACGAACACCTACCAGTTCTGGCAACTGGCTACGACCGGCGAGCAGATTGTCTCGTCCATCCGCTGGGGCAACTGGAACTCGATCAACGACCCGACCAATGCGGCGAACTGGGCCGTGTTTTTCCGCCCCGAGATCCAGACGTACATCCACTCCTACCGTGCCGTCACCGGCATTGACGTGAGTGCTGAACCGGTCGATGTTCAGGTACCAGGTATTCATCTGATGCGTCGTCTCCATGAGCAGCAGGTGATCAAGGTTGAGCGCCGGAGCACGGCGCCATGATCGACTTTGCCTCCACGCTCTATTTGGGCATGCAGCATCCGTCCACGGAAACGGGCAGCTACGACACACTCACAACGGGCACGCCGGCATCGCTCGCGGTGTCGCCGCTCTCCGTCACGGTCGCGGCGCAGGCGGCGGCGCTCCAGGGCTGCGAGGCCGGCATGGTCGCGTCGTCGACATTGCATCTGTCGATCGACGTGCTCGACCGGCTGGGGCGCACGCACGCGATCATCGCCGACGAAGCGCTCTATCCGGTGATGCGTTGGGGCCTGGAGCGCATCATGGGCCTCGGTGTTCCGGTCGCCTGGTTTCGTCACGGCGACGCTGCCGATCTCGCGCGGCATATCCGGCAGTTGCCGCACACGCGACCACCGGCCGTCATCATCGACGCCACCAGCGTCGAGGGCTCACCGACGCCGATCCGTCGGTACCTTGCAATCGTCCGGCGCCATAGCGGATTGCTGGCCATTGATCAAAGCCAGACGCTCGGATTGCTGGGTGCGCGTCCTTGCGCATCGCATCCGTGGGGACGCGGTGGTGGTGGCGTGCTGCGGTACGCCGATATCGCGCCGGCGGAGCCTGTGTTGTTGCTCGCGTCGTGGGCAAAAGCATTTGGCGCACCACTCGCCACACTCTGCGGACCCGCCGCCCTCGTGAACGAAATCGCACGCGATGGCCCGACGCAATCACACTGCAGTACCGCGAGCCAGAACGCGTTACTGGCCGCGATGAACGCAATAGCGATCAACCAGCGCGACGGCGAGCGCCTGCGCATAGCGCTGTCGCGTCTGGTCGCCAGGCTCGACGACGGCCTGCGCTGGCTCGGGCGTCACCGCTTGCCCGATCTGCAGACACTGCGGCGTTTTCATCCGTTACAGCAAATCCGCCTCGATTCCACCGAGCGAACGGTTGGCTTGCACACGGCCTTACACGCACGCGGTTTTCGCACGGCACTGTTGCGCCAGCGAGGGTCCCACTGCGCTCTGGCGGTGGTCGTGCGAGCCAACCATCGCGCTGCGGACATCGACGCGCTGACCGCGGCAATAGGCGCGCTCGCACCTCGTTTGTCGCAGACCCGGGAGCATTTGACTCACCCCGTATCGATGGAGGAGTTCGGCCATGTTCAAAACATTAGAGGGTGAAACCCTGGAGCTCGCACCCTGGCGCATGCGCCGCTTTTTACGGCTCCTCGCCGACGCACGCCGCTATCCAGCCGGTACGCCACCTCACGTACTTGTCCAGGACCTGCGCCAGATCATCGCCCGCGCACGCCGTGTGAATACGCAACCGCGCATCGGCACAGCGCGCTTTAAAAGTACCGGCGCGTGCTGCGAGGCATGCCTGCTCGCGCAACAGAGGAATGGCGTACTCACGCTGCTGGGCCTCGCCATCGAATCATTGCCTCAGGCGGTTCACCAACGCGCAGCGGTCACACCAACGATGGAGTTCGAGGCGGCCGCCCGCTCCGCAACGATCGAACTGAAATGGGTACGCTATCCAACACTCGATGCGGCAGTCAAAGCGGCAAGCGGGTCCGGCATTTATATCCTGCGACGCGGCAGGCGTCCGGTCTACGTCGGACAAGCGGTGAACCTGAAACGGCGTCTGGCACTGCATCTGTGGTGCTCGGAGCGACATCGCAAGTCAGGGCTTGCCGCGTGGGTAACCAACGTTCCTAGAAAGGACCTCTCGGCCGTCGAACATACGGTCGTGCGGGCTTTGCGAGGGCGCGTGACTAACGCTCAACTGCAAAAAAATCAGATGATTGTCGGCCCTGGCAACCTGGCGATCACTCATCTCCTGCCCACCGACCTGAATTCTCGTCACATCAGCGACAACAAACTGATCCTGCGCAGCGGTGATCAATTCGAGTGGGAATCATGATCCTCGACTTCCATGTGCACGCCGGAGAGGGCGACGGCATGACCGGGCCTTGGGACACCCGAGCGCCGCTCGATGCCTATGCGCAGCGTGCGCAAGCGGCAGGCATCACCCGCTCGGTGCTGTTGCCCGTGTTCCAGTCCGACTACGTGCGAGGCAACCGCGAGATTGCCGCAATCGTGCGCACGAATCCGCGCCGGTGGATCGGCTTTGCAATGGTGCACGCAGAACGCGACCGCGATCGCGTACACCGCATGATCGAAGAAGCCGTGCTGCGGCTTGGCCTGCGCGGCATCAAGATACATCGCCACGACGCGCGCATTCATCGCCAGGTCTGCGATGCCGCACGACACTGGCGCCTGCCCGTGCTCTACGACCCCGGCGGTGAAACGGGTGCACTGAGTCTGCTTGCGCAGACCCATCCCGATGTTGCGTTCGTGTTCGCCCATCTCGGCAGCTTCGCCGACGATTGGGCCGCACAGCGACAGGTGATAGACCTGATCGCCCGACACCCCAACCTTTTCGCGGACACGGCCGGTGTGCGCCGTTTCGATCTGCTCGAGGAAGCATTCGTGCGGGCAGGCCCGGGCAAGCTCCTGTTCGGCTCCGATGGACCGTGGCTGCATCCGGGCCTGGAGTTGGCGAAAATCCGCGCGCTGCGGCCCACGCCCGCCGAGTTCGCCGACATCGCCGGCGGTAACGCCATCCGGCTGATCAAGCGAGTACGCGTGCAAGTCGACCCTGTGGCCTCGCTCTTCAACAGTTTATTGAGCCGAACCCATCATTGACCCGCCTCTGGACCACGCATCTGCCGACGCATCTGTAATGCACGCGGTGTGATTTGCAGCAGTTCGGCGACGCGGCCGGTCGAGCCGGCGCGACGCTCGGCGATCTGGACCGCGAGCGCCTCCGCAATCTGCCCGATGTGCTTGAGGCCCAATCCGGCATCGAGCGCGCGCTCGACGGCACGTTCAAAGGTTTTCTCCCAGCATTGATCATCATTTGCACGCTCAGTATCGACGACAAGCCCGTCGAGGCAGCCCGTGCTCAGAACACAAAAGCCGCGCTGGCGTTCCGCCATGCGACGCACGACATTGCGAAGCTCGCGCACGTTGCCGCGATACTCGGCATCTACGAGTTTGCGCATCACTTCCGGCATCACCTCGGGCACAGCATCACCCTCTTCGGCGAGAAAATGAGTGACAAGCAGCGGAATATCTTCACGCCGCTCAGCGAGGCTCGGCGCGCGTATCGTCCATTGGGTAATGCGAAAGTACAGGTCGCTGCGAAAGCGCCCCGCGCCCACTTCCGCCTCGAGATCGCGGTTGGTCGCACAGACGAGCCGGAAATCCGACTGCCGCCAGCTGTCCTCCCCCACGCGCTTGTAGGCGTGTTCCTGGATGACGCGAAGCAACCGCGCTTGCAAAGGCGGTTCGAGCTCGCCGACCTCGTCAAGAAAGAGCGTACCGTGATTCGCGAGGCCGACCGCGCCTTCGCGCGCTGCCACGGCGTGGGTGAACGCGCCCTTGGCGTGGCCGAACAATTCGCTACCCGATAACTCGGGGCTCAGCATGGTGCAATCAACGACGATGAATGGCCCGCGCCGGCGATCGCGATCAAGATCGTGAATGAGCCGCGCAAGCAGTTCTTTACCGCATCCGCTTTCACCGAGCAAAAGGCATGCACCATGTCCGAAGCGTCCCACCTCCGTGAGCGCGCGCAAGGTGCTGCGCCAGATGGGTGACTCGCCGACCGCTCGCCTCTTGAGCCAGTTGGAGCTCAGCACCGCCTCCATTTCCGCGAGGCGGGCCAGGCGCATCGCGACTTCACCCAGCAGCACCTCATGATCGGACGCCGTGACGAGGTCGCACACCGATGCGGGCCACCACGGTTCAGGACAACAAAGGTTGCGCGTGGCTCTCGTGCAACCGACGATGAACGCATCCGGGAGCGAAAGGCCACGCAACCACTGATTCGCCGCCATGCTCACACGATTGGCATGCGAAAACACCACGACCACTTGCAAGCCTTCTCCGCTGCCAGACACATCGACATGCTCAGGCAAGCCGTGCTCATGTAACGACCTGCCAAGACGCTGCGAATCTTCCTCGTACAGAACGACGCGCATCTTGCACCTCACCCTGCGGTGTCTGAAGGCGCAACGCGCATGGTGTTGCCCTCAGGCTGCATCGCGGCACTGCCACGGCACTGCCGCCCCACCGTCATACTTCGTTCATTGACAGCATTGTGAAAATTGAAGCAATGCGGCCAGCCGGTCCGTTTTGTGCATTGGCCAGAACGCGAAGTTAACTTTCTCCCTGGGGAGTGAATCGGCCGGCTGGCCCTGTGATGAAGCGATGGATCCAATGAACGCTAGTACATAAAGTTGATCAAATAAAGGACAACCTGGAAAAGACTTCCCGACTTGGCAAAACCCACAGGGCACCTGTCGCCGAGTTTCCCGGTGAAGCGAATGACCTTCACCGATGCCGACGCGGAGTGCACGGGTAAACGCAGGCAGGCCTGCAAGGAATTGTTCCTGATTGAGGCGGATCAGAGGATGCCCGCAAGGGGCTGATCGAGCAGCACTACCCGAAGGGTGAAGGCGGGAAAACAGAAAGCTTCTGAAGAATAAAACAAATAATATCAATGCTTTGAAAGGAAAAGACCCGGCTTTTGGCCGGGTCTTTTTTTGCCAGTTTTCTGGCTTATGGCTTCAGGCTAATGAAGTCTTTAGGTGCTGCAAATTCGATGGCGCGGATGATATCAAAAGAATATTTGTTGGCAAGAGAAGCCGTTGATCAGTGGGGCAAAGTAATGGCAAATAGCACTTGAGAATCAATTGCATAATCTCTAAGCTGCGTCGGCGTCAAGGAGGACGCCCCCCCGTTTTCAACACCCAATCCCCTTCAGGATTCTCCGATTATCCGCCCCACCCGCCCCCGTCAACCGTTACCAAAAATACGTCGAAAGAAACCGCCTGGTTTCAATAATTTCTGCAGCCGTTGCTGATTGGCGCTCCACCAGAGCAGCAATGCTTCGCCGGGCATGGGTTTGGCAATGAAGTAACCCTGGGCCTCGTCGCATCCCAGTTCACGAAGCAGCGCCCAGTCCTTATGTGTTTCCACGCCTTCGGCGACCACCTTGAGTTTCAACCGACGGGCGATGTCCAGTGCACTTTCCAGCAGGATGCGCAGATGGACGTTCTCACTCGCGCCATTCACAAAAGCACGGTCGACCTTCAACTCGGAGCACGGGACTCGAGACAGCTGCAGCATGCAGGAAAAGCCCGTCCCGTAATCATCCACCGACAGTCCAAAGCCTTTGAGGCGCAAACGCGCCAGCGTTCCCTGGGTGATTGCCAGATCCGTCATCAGCGCGCTTTCGGTGATCTCCAGCATGATGTAGTGCGCAGCGATGCCGCTGGCCGCGACCCGTTCGATGATGGCGTCTGCCAGTTTCGAATCGGCCAGCGAGCGTGCCGACAGGTTGATCGAGACACTGATCAGCAACCCGTCGGCATGCCATTTCTGGCAATGGCGCAACGACAAATCCAGGATCAGCATCGTGATGGCCGACATGTTTTCGCTACGTTCGACCAGATCGAGGAAGTGTCCGGGTTGCAGCAAACCGTGCTGCGGATGCTGCCAGCGAATCAGCGCTTCTACACCGCTCAGTCGGCCATCGTGCAATGAAATCTTGGGCTGGAAATAGGCGCAGAACTGCTTCTGCTCCACCGCGTCGATGACCTCCTGCCCGCTCAATTCCGGTCCTTGCTCAGCCAAGGCCTGAAAGGCATCGCGCTGCTGCACCACGGCCGAGAAACGCCCGAGACTGGAGGCCAGCTGACTGAGGTTGACCGGTTTCTGCAGCACCCCCAGAAGCTTGACCCCCAGGCTCTTGCCCATGCTTTCCACAACCGTGAGCAATACGCTCTCCCGTGCACTGGCAACGATCACGGCCGGGTCCAGGCCAAGCCGGACCATTTCGTGCAAGACCTGCACGCCATCCATGCCCGGCATTTCCAGGTCAAGAATCACGACATCGATATGCGGCACTTCACGCAACAGGGCAATGGCTTGATAGCCATCTTCGGCCTGATGGATTTCCGTAGCACCCAGGCGCGAACACAGGTCCACTGCAAATTCACGCTGTACCTGACTGTCGTCCACGACCAGGATGCGTTTTGGCGTAATACTCGACTGCATAACCATCCCTCTCGTCTCACTGCCAACCCATCAACAACGCCGCAATGGCGTCGAGCGCTATGACCTGCTCGGCCCCTCCCAGTTTGATGGCTTCCTTGGGCATGCCGAACACCACACAACTGTCCTCGTCCTGCGCGTAGGTACGCGCCTTGGCATCGAACATTTCTTTCATTCCCCGAGCACCATCGTCCCCCATGCCGGTCATGATCACCCCCAGCACATTGCTGCCGGCCTGTTGGGCGGCGGAGCGAAACAGCACATCGACTGAAGGCCGGTGCCTGCTGACCAGCGGCCCGTCCTTGACCTCTACGTAATACTGCGCGCCGCTGCGCTTGATCAGCATGTGCCGCCCGCCGGGTGCAATCAGCGCCAGGCCAGGCAACAGACGATCACCGTCGCGCGCTTCGCGCACTTCAATGGCACAGAGCGAGTTCAGGCGTTCGGCAAAACTGCGGGTAAAGCGCTCGGGCATGTGCTGGACAATGGCAATCGCCGGGCAGGTGACACCCAGTTCTCGCAGAATGAGTTCCAGTGCCTGTGTTCCGCCCGTCGACGTCCCCAGCACCGCAATTTTTTGCGTCGTGCGCAGGCTTTGAAGGGCAACGGCCGAGGCTGGCAACGCGTCAGTCATCAGTCGCACCGCCGGCGCCCTGTCGCTGGCTGCTTCGTTTCGGCTGCGACGCGGGCGCGCCTGGGCAGCCGTGCGGATGGCTGTCACCAACTCATGAGCGCTTTGCTGAAGAAAGTCGCGCAAGCCCACCGTCGGCTTGGCGATGACTTCGACCGCGCCGGCCGCCAGCGCCTGGAGCGTTACATCGGCGCCCTTTTCGGTCAGTGTGGAACAGATCACCACGGGCGTCGGTCGAGTGGCCATGATCTGGCGAAGGAAGGTGATACCGTCCATGCGCGGCATCTCCACATCCAGCACAATCACGTCCGGCCAGTTGCCCTGCATTTTCTGCAAGGCCAGCAGCGGATCGATGGCCGTCCCGATCACCTCGATATCTTTATGACCGGACAACAGTTCCTGCATGACCTGGCGCATGACAGCGGAGTCATCGACGATCATGACCTTGATCGTCATTGCACCGTCCTCCCCCAGCTGGCGGGCAACGCCAAAGGCGCCCCGTGTCGTACCCAGACGTCACCGTTGGACAGATCGAATCGAAGGTAGCGATGCCCCTGCCCTCCCAGATCAGAGCTGACCAGGGCGACACCTTCGGCACGCAGGCATTGCTCGGCGAATCGAATATTACGCAAGCCGACACTCTGATGCCCTTGGGCGCCTACCAGGGCCCGCGCGCCACCGAACAGCTTGGCTTCACAGTCACGAATGTCCAGACCGTTCGCCCAAGCCTGGCCTTTCAACCAGAGAATGGCCTCCTCGCCATAACGGCCGTCGAGCCTCTGCACCGAGTCACGCAGCCGGTTAGGCAGCATGAAATGGCACAACCCGCCCAGCTTGTGCGCCGGATGCCACAGCGTGATCGTGACGCAAGAACCCAGCACCGTTTCGACCTGACAGTCGCCACCGCCGAAAAACCAGCCGCCCGGTTTGATGAACAGTTTTTCGCTCATACGCCGACCTTGCGATAAACCGAGGGTGTGACCAGTTCCAATGCCAGGTGCGTGTCATGTAGGGACTCGGAATGACCGACCATCAGCCAGCCACCCGGCTTCAACCGCTCCACCACATTGCGCAGCACCAGCAACTTGGTCGGCGGGTCGAAATAAATCAGCACATTGCGCAGCAAAATCACATCGAATAACCCCAGGGTGTTGTCCTGTTGCGTCAGGTTTCCCGGTATGAACTGCACGCGTTCACGCAACGCGGCTTCCACCAGGAAATACCCCGAATAACGCCCGGTGCCCCGCAGGCAATAACGTTTGAGATAAGGCGCAGGGATGCGCTCGCCACGACTCATCGGGTACAACCCGCGCTGGGCATTGATCAGCACCTGACGGCTGATATCGGACGCGGTAATCGACCAGGGTTTCGGCGAGCGAAAACTGTCGAGAATCATGGCCAGGGTATAGGCCTCCTCCCCCGTCGAACTGGCGGCGCTCCACACCCGCAAATCCGGGCTGGCGTGCAGCGCGGGAATCACTTTGTTCTGTAGCAGCTCGAAATGCTTGGGCTCACGGAAGAAGTAGGTTTCATGGGTGGTGATCAGGTCGATGGCCGTTTCGCGCTCCTCCGCGCCCGCCTTCGACACCAGCAAATTGTAATAAGCGCGGTAGTTGTCCAACCCCAATGCGTTCAGTCGCTTCGCCAGCCGGCCACACAGCAACGGTTTTTTCACCGTGGTCAACTGAAGCCCGATCCGCTCATGGAAAAACCGTTGGAACAGACCGAATTCCTGATCGCTGATGGACGAAACCATTGCCGTACCCGCACTCTCGACTGCCATGTACTGCTTCCTATTTGTCGAGCGAAGTCATACCCACCAATTCGCGGATTTCGTCTACCGACAAGACCTGGCGAATATCGAGGACGATGACGAACTGTTCGTTCTGACTGAGGATGCCGGCGATGAAATCGGCGCGGATGCGTGCGCCGAAAGTCGGTCGCGCATCCACCTGATCGGCATCGACGGCCAACACTTCGTTGACCGCGTCGACAATGATGCCGAGCATCTGGGCTTCGTCTTCCTGCACCACTTCGACGATCACGATGCAGGTACGCCGACCAATCACCGTTCGCTCGTAACCGAAGCGAAGCGACAGGTCGACCACCGGTACCACGGCCCCGCGAAGGTTGATCACCCCCCGCAAAAAAGCCGGCATCATCGGGATTTTTGTCAGGCCGCCGAACTCGATGATTTCGCGGATATGTTCGATGGGCAGCGCGTACAGTTCCTCCCCCAATGTGAGTGTGAGGAACTGCTGGATCAGCGGCGCATCTTGCAGAGCCGGCACGCGGCTCTGATTCAGTGTTGACGATGACATGACGACAGCCTCTTAGAATCGAGTGAACGCTGCTTCATCGACGATCTCTTCCTGCGAAGGACGTCGCATCGGAATCACTTCGGCCCGTTGCGGTCTGCGCACGGGGGCCAGCGTCTGGCTCGCCTTCTTCAAGGTTTCATCGCCAATCCGGAAGAACTGAATCATCTCTTGCAGTTGCACCGCCTGGGTGCTCATTTCTTCTGAAGTGGACGACAACTCCTCGGAGGCCGAAGCGTTGACCTGGGTGGTCTGCGCCAACTGGCTGACCGCCAGATTGATTTGCTCAAGCCCGGTGTTCTGCTCGCGGGAAGCCGCGGTGATTTCCTGCACCAGGTCAGCGGTCTTGCGAATCGACGGCACCATTTGATCCAGCAATTGGCCCGCACGCTCGGCCAGGGTGACGCTGTCGGTCGCCACGCCGCCAATTTCCTGGGCCGCGACTTGACTGCGCTCGGCCAGCTTGCGGACTTCGGCAGCCACCACCGCAAAGCCCTTGCCATGATCACCGGCGCGCGCCGCTTCAATGGCCGCGTTGAGCGCCAGCAGGTTGGTCTGATAAGCGATGTCATCGATGATGCTGATCTTCTGCGCGATCTGACGCATCGCATGGACCATCTGGCCTACCGCTTCACCACCCTCCACCGCATCCTTGGCCGACTGGCTGGCCATGCTGTCGGTGACTTTGGCGTTCTCGGTGTTTTGCGCCACGGTCGCGGAAATCTGCTCGACCGACGCGCTGGTTTCTTCCACGTTGGCTGCTTGCTCCGACGCGTTCTGGCTCAAGGCTTCGGAAGATGCCGCCACTTGCTCCGAAGCGGAGGCCAGCGAGTCGGCGGTCATGCGCACATCGCTCATGATCGCGCGCAGGCGAACCACCATCAGTTGCAGGCTGTACAGCATGCTGGTGTTGTCACCTTGACGCAGTTGCACGTCTACCGTCAGGTCACCGCCCGACACGCGTTGCAGGACATTCATCGCATCTGCCGGCTCACCGCCCACCTGGCGCGAGATCATGCGGGTGATCAGCAGCCCCAGCGCCAGCGCCAGAATGAAGCCGCCAATCATCAGGCCGACCATGAAATTGTTGATGCCGGCTACGATCTGGTCGGCTTCGGCGTTGACCGTTTCAGCCGTGGTGCTATTGACCTCGACCAGGCCGGAGACCGTTTTCAGCACGGTTTCGAACAACGGTTTGGTTTCACCGCGCAGCCGTTGCAGCGCCTCTTCGGGTTTCTCTTCCAGCAACAGGTCAGTCACGCCCTTGACCGAAATCAGGTAGGCCGGCATCTGTTGGTCGTACTGCTCCAGCAGACGTTTCTCCGCATCCACCAGATAGGTCTGACGGTAGGCCGCTACCAACTCTTCGATCTTGCGCACCGAGTTGGCATTCTCGGATTGTTGAAAGGTGGTCATGGCCCTGTCGTTCAATGCCACCGAAACATAGGCCCGGCGATTGTGTTGAACCAGTTCGATTTCCAGTTTGTTCAGATCGCGAATCGGCACCAGTCGATCGCTGTACATCGTGGTCATCAGGTCATTGACCTTGCCGATGTTGATGACCGCGGCCAGGCCAATGACCAGCGCGACCAGGGCGACCACGAGGAACGTGGAGATAAGCTTTGCACCCAACTTCAGATTCACGAACCACTGCATATCATTTCTCTCCGACGACTTAAGTTAATTCATCACACTGCGATTGACGTCAGGTGCAACTTCCACGGGGCGCCCAGGCGTATCGACCGATACCGCGTTGGCACGCTGGAGCAGATTCGCCACATCAAGGATCAGGGCAACACGCCCGTCGCCGAGGATGGTCGAACCGCTCAAACCACGACTTTTCTGAAACAGCATGCCCAGCGGCTTGATCACCGCCTGGAGCTCGCCCACCAACTGATCAACCACCAGGCCGGCACGGTGTGCCCCATGCTGTAGCACCACCAGACTTTCACGCCCGGTGGAAGCGCCGGTGATGCTGAACACTTCGCGCAGGCGCAAGAAGGGCAAGGGTTCGCCGCGCAGGCGGATCAGGTGGTGACGACCCTCGTGAGGCGGCAGATCAACACACTCGATGACCTGCTCCAGCGGCAGCACGAAGTGTTCTTCGCCGACCCGGACCTGGAATCCATCGATGATCGCCAGCGTCAGCGGCAAACGAATCTGCACGGTGGTGCCGCGACCAAACTCGCTGAGGACTTCCACTTCGCCGCGCAACTGTTCGATGTTGCGGCGCACCACATCCATTCCCACGCCTCGGCCGGACAGGTTGGTCACATGCTCGGCCGTGGAAAAACCCGGTTCGAAAATCAACCGGTAAACCTCTGCATCGCTCAAGGCCTGGTCCTGTTGCACCAGGCCACGCTGTAACGCCTTGGCCAGGATGCGCTGGCGATCCAGGCCCCGGCCGTCGTCGCTGACTTCAATGACGATGCTGCCGGACTCGTGATAGGCGTTCAGGCGCAGCGAACCGCTGGCGACCTTGCCGTTGACCAGGCGCTCTTGTGCCGTCTCGATGCCGTGATCCATGGCATTGCGCACGATGTGCATCAACGGATCGGCGAGCCGTTCCACCATCGATTTGTCGAGTTCGGTGTCGGCCCCCGTGACCAGTAGCTGAATGTCCTTGCCAAGCTCTTTGGAGATGTCCCGCACGACCCGCGGGAATCGCTGGAACACTTCGCCGATCGCCACCATGCGCAGGCTCAATGACGCATCGCGAATGCTCTCGACCAGCACCGACATGGCCTGGGCCGACTCTTCGAGCATGTCCATATCCCGTCGCAAGGCATGCAGATTGGTGGCGGCTCCCGCGATCACGAGTTCTCCGACCAGGTTGATCAACTGGTCCAGCTTGCCCACCTCGACCTTGATGAAGACCTGCTCGTGAACACGCTTGTCTTCACTGTGCTTCTGCTTGTTCAGAGCCGCGGTCATGACCGGTTGGGGCACCAGATGATCGTCCAGCAACAGTGAACCCAGGAGCGGCACGGGCGCCGACTCCAGACGCTGGCGCTCCAGCACGCGGTCGAGTTCGGCTGGGGTGAGTGCGCCGCATTGCAGCAATATTTCGCCCAGGCGCTGCGGCGACTCAGGCAGCGCCTTGATCAATCGCAGGTATTCTTCAACCTGGCTGTAAGGCGGCAGGATGCTGAGCTGGCAGTCATCACGAACGAACTCGAATACGCTCTCGATGTCCTGTTTGCTCGCCGCTGAATCGAACTCCAGCTCGAAGCCCAGGTAACAGCTTTCGGCATCGAAGCGCTCGCCGATGGGCAGTTGATCGGTGACCGTGTGCAGCTGGACGATGCGCCCCAGCTTTCCCAGGTAACGCAGGAAGGACAACGGGTCCATGCCATTGCGCAGCACATCCGCCGACAGGCGAAGGGAGATATGCCAGAACGCGTTGTCGACTGAATCACCGGGCTCTTGCGCCTGGGGCTCACCCGCTTCTGCCGCCTCGACTTCAGGTCCTGGATCGCTGTGTGTACGGTCCAGATACTCCTGCAGTTGCACCAGCAGATGGGCGCGCAGAACCGCGTTCGGCTCGTGCATCTCGCTGCCCTCCTCCACGGCCGTGAGGAGGCTGCCGATGTAATCGCCACAGGTCAGCAACAGCGAGAGCATCGCCCCTTCGACAAACAGCTCGCCGGTACGCACCTGGTCCAGCAGACTTTCCGCCACGTGCGTGAAGCTGACCAGAGACTCCAGGCCGAACAGACCGGCAGACCCCTTGATCGTATGGGCCGCACGGAAGATCGCGTTGATCCGTTCCTCGCTGAACCCCTGCTCCTCAATCGCCAGCAGCGCCTCTTCCATGGTCGCCAGCAACTCCCGCCCCTCTTGCACCAACGCACCGCGAGCGCTGTCCAGGTTCATTGGATGACCTCCTCTTGAGCGGACTCGCCCGACGTCGAATCGCCCAACTCGGCAACAAGATTGAGCAACTCGAGCACCTCCCACACGACGGGCGAATGGCGCACGAAATGGACGACTTTGTTCTGCCGCGCCGCTTCGCGCTCCAGCACCAGCAGGAGTTGCACGCCGGCGGTGTCGAAGTCCTCGATACCGGCCAGGTCGACCAGCCACTGCGGGTGTGGCTCAAGCGCCTGCAAGAGCGCTTGCCGCATCGTCGCGGCGCTGTAGATGTTCAGCTCGCCGACCAGACTCAGACCGTGTTTTCCAGCGCATTCAAAGTGACTGATAGTCGCCATGGCGGTCGCACCTCTAAGGCAGGATTAGTTTGGACACGGCATCCAGGAGAACCGGCGGCTGGAACGGTTTGACGACCCACGCACGCACACCCGCCGCCTTGCCTTCGTTCTTTTTGGCTTCGCCCGACTCGGTGGTCAGCATGATCACGGGGGTGAATTTGTACGCCGGCAGCTGCTTGGCCGCTTTGACGAAGGTGATGCCGTCCATCACGGGCATGTTCACGTCCGAGACGATCAGATTGATCTTGCGACCGTCCAGCTTGCCCAGGGCATCGCGACCGTCGAACGCCTCCACGACGCTGTAGCCGGCATTTCTGAGCGCGATGCCGACGACCTGCCGGAAACTGCTGGAGTCATCGACGATCAACACTGTCTTTGCCATGAGGTTGCCCCTTGTTTTTATCTTCGGAAGATCAGAAAAAGGTCACGGATGACTGTTCGACCTGTGCCTGGCTTTCACCGCCGTGGATGCGCACTTGTTCGAGCGTGGTGTAACCGGCCTCCAGTTCCTGCAGCCAGGCCAGCGCATCCAGGGGCGCCTCGTCGTACAGGCGCTCGAACAGGCGACGCATATCCGTCGTGATGTGAGTGGTGATCTGACTGACCCGATCCTGGAATTGCAGGTCCACCAGGACTTCATTGACGTTGTGCTCCACCTCTCGACTGGAGGTCTGCAGCAACGTGATGCGTTGCTCCATCAGGTCGATGCCCTGGGTCAGCTCGCCCAAGACCTGGTTCACGATGTGTTCGGCTTCGCGGATCATCGCCTGCTCGGTGTCGGCGACCTGGCCGGCGTGCTCGATCAGCTCATGCATGGAACCGCCCATCACACGCACCTTTTCGGTGATTCGCGCACCGGTGGCACCCGACAGGGTCGACAGTTTGCGCACCTCGTCGGCCACCACCGAAAAGCCGCGCCCGGACTCGCCGGCACGGGCAGCTTCGATGGCGGCGTTGAGGGCGAGCAGATTGGTTTGCGAGGCGATTTTGGCGACATCTTCGGCCATGCCGAACAGTTCATCGACGACATTGCCCAGGGTGCGGACTTCGGTCAGAAAATGCTCGCGCTCGGCACGGGTGGCATCCAGGGCGTTGACCGCTTTAGGCAGTTCGACTTGCGCGCTGCGGATAACCTCGACAACGCCATTTTCTCCGTTGTCGTCTGAGCTCAACGCAATGGTTTCGCCCACCTGGCGACTCATCGCGATAAATTTTTGCGTTAACCCGCCCGCCGCGTTTTCCGTTTGCGTGCGCGCCAGTTCGACCTGCTTTTCCCACAGCGGCAGGACACTCGATAGCAGTTCGCGCAGGCTCGACTGTTCGCTCGGCGTTTCGCTCTGCGCGAGCACCTCGACACCTTGCGCAACAACGGCAGGTGCTTGACGCCAGCACCACCAAAGGCACAAGCCTTGAATCAGAGCGGCCGCGCCCGCTTTCCACCACGCATCCGCCAGCGCGCTACAAAGCGCGATCGTCAGCAGCCATGCGGCGATCAGCGCGAGAGGACTGCGTACTTGTGTGCGTACCGGGTTCAGCGACATCAGACTCACCCCAATCTTGTTTTTATTGCGGGGCTTCTACTGCCGGGACAGCGCTGTTCGAGCAGATGCAGATTGCTGGCAGAAGGCCACGCCATTTCGGGCAAAGTCTATAAGCCGAGCCTGAAAGCGACTACGAGCCAATTACCGGGAGTGACTAGGTAAAATACCCTATACGGTTTCGGGTAACTGGCCCGGTAGAAGACACAGCGCAGCCTGTGGGAGCGAGCCTGCTCGCGAAGGCGGTTTATCAGACAGCTTTGTGTCGACTGACACTCCGTTTTCGTCGGAACGCCGCCCGGAGCCGGCTCGCTCCCACAGGGAATTGGGAGATGCCTGCCGGGACTATTTATCAAGGTCCAGAATGCCTTGGCGGATGGCATACACCACCAGGCCGGCCAGGTCGCGGATATTCAGGCGCACCATCAGTTGCGCACGATGGGCATCAACGGTCTTGACGCTGAGATTGAGCTGGTAAGCGATTTCCTTGTTGGTTTTGCCGTTGACCAGCCAGTAGAGCACTTCACGCTGGCGCGCTGTCAGGGTGGCTTCCTCGGGCTCTGATCCCTGGGTGTTCATGGCCTCGATGACACGGCCGGAAATCCTCGGGCTCAAGTAACGATGACCGCTCAATACAGCCTGGATGGCCATGCGCAATTCGACTTCGGCGGCGTCCTTGAGCAAATAGGCCGAAGCCCCCAACTGCATGGCCTTGAGGACAAAATCGCGGGTATCGTGCATCGACAGCAGGATGACAGGGAGCGTCGGCCAATGGCTGCGCAAACGGGTCAGGGCTTCCAGGCCCGACAAACGCTCCATGGTGATATCCATCAACAGAATGTCCGGCGTGTGCAGCGCCAGCAGCCTTTCGACATCGTCGCCATCACACCCCTCGGCCACCACCGAATAGCCCCAATCCTCCAGCAGGACGCGGATGCCCGCGCGCACCAGGTTGTGATCATCCACCAGGACAATTCGCACACTCATGCCACGTCACCTCGCTCGGAATCTCTCTTGTCCGGTACGACGACCTCTATCTGAGTGCCTTGCCCCCAGGTCGAGGTCAGAACAAATTCACCGCCCAGAAGCTTGGCTCGTTCTGTCATGCTCATCAATCCCATGCCACTGCCATCCAACAAAGCCGCGTGATAGTCAAAACCGCGTCCGTTATCCACGATCTTCAAGTGAATGCTGTCATTGATCCGGGCCAGGCTGATTTCGACGCACGTGGCAGCGGCGTGCTTGAGCACATTGCTCAGCGCTTCCTGAAAGATCCGGAACAAGGTGATTTCCACACAGGGTTCGCAGCGTGGTTGCAACTCGACGCAATCGAGCAGGCAACTCACGCCCCCCGGCAGATCCGGCAAACAGTTATCGATTTGCCAACGCATGGCCGCCACCAGCCCCAGGCTGTCCAGTTGCACCGGACGCAACATCCGCGACAGGTCGCGCACCTTGCTCAAGGCCTCGTCGGCAATGCGCACCAACATCCCCTGTCGCAGCTCAATTCCGCCTTCCAGGTGGCGTTGAATGCCGGCGGCACTGATCTTGATGCACGTCAGCAGTTGCCCGATATCGTCGTGCAGTTCTCGAGCAAGATGACGGCGCTCGCTTTCCTGCACCTCGATGATTTGCCCGGACAACCGTTGCAGACGGCCATTGGCGGCTTCCAGATCACTTTGCAAACGACGGTGTTCGCTGACATCGCGTAACATCACCTGAATGCACACTTCGCCTTCCATCATCAGCCGTCGCGCAGCCATTTCGACTTCGATATCGGTGCCATCCAGCCGCCGATAGAGGCGTGGCAAAAAGGTCGGCACATGGTCGCGCTTCATCACCCAGACCAAATCATCCAGCAGCTGCGGGTGAAAACAACGAGCGACCAGGTCGTAAACATTCTGGCCGATAAACTGATCGACCGATTCAGCGGCGAACAGCCTTGCCGCCGTCACATTGGCAAAAACCACGCGCGAGCGGCGCAGGATCATCAAGCCTTCCGGCAGCAGTTCGACCAGTTCGCGGTAATGCCGCTCACCTTCACTTAATCGCTGCTCCACGCGTTTCTGCTCGGTGATGTCGAGCATGGCGCCCAGCAGAATGGGCGTGTCATTGTGCGGGCGTAACTCGCCGCAAATCAGGATGTCGCGCAAGCGCCCGTCAGGTCGACGAATCTGCAATTCCATGTCCAGCCGCTCGCCATCCAGCGCCCGGTTGATCGCATGGTGGGCACGGCAGCGCTGTTCGTCCACGATGCTGTCGAAGAAGTCGGTGTGGGTACACTCGCCGGAAATGGCCGGCAGCCCGAAGATGCGCGCGCATTCATCCGTCCAGGTGGCGTGTTCGGCGCCGAGTTCCCAGGACCACACGCCCAACCCCGCAATCAGTTGTGCTTCAAGCAGTTTCTGTTGTGAAACCTTCAGCTCGTTTTCGGCTTGTTGCTGGACCGAAATGTCATGCAGGCAGGCCAGGACATAGACATTTTTACCCAGCCGGATCGGCGATAATTGCACCTCGCAGAAAAATACCCCAGGATGATTCAGGCGCCTGAATTTCAGGGTGACGCACATCTCGGCACCGTTATGAACGTCGATCAGCAACTGCGCAATCAACGCGGTAGCCTGCTGGTTATTCAACTGTTCGGGACAGCAAAGATCGACAAACTGATACCCGCCCAGGCTCTGCGCACTGTCCAGGCCAAACAGTTGGGCGGCGCGCTCGTTTGCCTCATGAATGCCGGACGAACCCAACACCAGCACACCATCGCGAATCGATTGAAACAAACGGCGGTAGCGATACTCGCTGCGTCCGATTCGTCGCCAGGCGGCCGCCAGACCGAAGGACGCCAACACGATCACCAGACATGTCAGGAGCAAGGCAATAAGGGTGAAGAGCCGCTGTTCGCTCCACTGCGCGAGGTACTCCTGCGGCCATCGGGCGACGACAATCTGCAACGGATACCGAGAGACGGCCTGGCGCACCAGCAGAACATCCAGCCCCCACCCCTTGCGCAGCCACTGCACGCCATCCTCGCCCGGCCTGTATGCCTGCTTCGGCAAACGACCCTGCTGTCGATAGACATTGCCCTCCAGATCCCTCAGCACCAGGGAAACATCGAAGTTGTAGCCCAGGCTGAAAAAGTAATCGCGCTGGCTGGTCAGCGGCACCAGCGCCCCCACCGTCAACCACTGGCCATTGGGGCACCGGTAACGTCGGAACACGGGTAACCAGAGCTTGCCGTCCAGTTGTCGACTGGGTCCGAACCAGAGTTCCTGGCCGGCATCCTTCGGCGGCTGCCAGTCAATGCCTTGGTAAGCCGCTTCGGGCAACGCCCAGTGCCTTTGCCCGGCACCGACCAGCAGCGGTCCATTCTGCGGATCGGAATGGACAAACCGCACCAGTTCGGTACCGACCTCAGCGTCCGTCAATGGCCATTGCAGATTGAGCAAATGATTGGCCAGGGCATCCATGGCAAACCTTCGCTGCTCCAGGACGTTGGCCAAATGGCCGGTAATCGCCGCGGTCAACACCTGGGTACGCACGGCCATCGTACGCTGACGATCGTGATAGTCGCGCCACAGGCTCAGGCTACCCAGCCCCACAATGAGGCTGAGCAAGGTAATGCAGCAGATCCAGATCAACAGGTAGGGGCGTGAGTCCGGGCGGATAGATGTTTTCAGACGCGACACTCGCATAACAATCCGGAACTCAGATTCAACATGGGTAATGAGGAGGTATTGGCCAAGGCCCCGCAAAAATCCGACGTGCCGGGCACGCGACACTCAATCATCGGCGAGCCTTCAGGCAGGCGGATTCAGGTTCGGGAGGCGACTTTGGAGTTCAGGGGAGCACACACTACTACGGAATTTGCGAGGGAGAATATTCGGGCCGACGTACGTTGCCAAAATGCATTTATGCCGTATCCATTGGCCGATGCGCAGGTCACTGCGCGTGATAGCTACTTGCCATCTCAGTATTAGTGTAATCAATTTGCCGGCAGCATCGGCCCAGTTTTTTACCTGCCTTGATTAGTTGGTTTTACCTATAGACATTAGACTTCACACGAGCCCCGACCCAGCTGCATCAAAATCTGCGGCATGATGGGTGAAACGTTTTTTCTGCGCTCCTAACCCCCTCCGCTTGCGTGTAAAGTAGCCGCCATAAAAATCTTAATCAGGAACCCTGACCGTGGCCAAAACTCTCGACATCACTGCCAACTTCGACAGCGGCAACATCCAGGTGATCGATGTCAGCGACCCCCTCAAACCCCTGCTGGCCATCCGTCCCGATACCAAAAGCGCTCATTTTCAATGGTTCCACTTCAAGGCCAGCGGCCTGCATGTCGGCCAGGAGCACTGGTTCCGCCTGAACAATGCCAGCCAGTCCTCGTACAACAAGGCGTGGGACGGTTATCAGGCCAGAGCCTCCTACGATCACGTCAACTGGTTCCAGGTACCGACCATCTTCGAAGGCGATTGCTTGCGCTTCTGCCTTGAAGCCACGCAAACCCATGCCTGGTTCGCCTACTTCGAACCCTACAGCCGTGGCCGCCACGACTGGTTGATCGAGCAGGCGCTGACCAAGGCCGGCACCGAACTGCTGGCCACCGGCAAGAGCGTCGAGGGTCGTGACATCCAGCTGCTGCGCAAAGGTACCGGTGCCGAAGGCCGACGCAAGGTGTGGATCATTGCCCAGCAACATCCGGGCGAACACATGGCCGAGTGGTTCATGGAAGGCGTGATCGAGCGCCTGGAACATCACGACGACCCGGTGCTGAACAAGCTGCTGGCCAGCGCCGACCTGTACCTGGTGCCCAACATGAACCCGGACGGTGCTTTCCACGGCCACCTGCGCACCAACGCCATGGGCCAGGACCTGAACCGCGCCTGGCAAAGCGCCAGCCCGGAGATCAGCCCGGAAGTCTTTTTCGTCCAGCAGCAGATGGAAAAGTACGGCGTCGACATGTTCATCGACGTCCACGGCGACGAGGAGATCCCCCACGTTTTCACCGCCGCTTGCGAAGGAAATCCGGGCTACACGCCGCGGATCGAAAAACTCGAAGAGCACTTCCGCAGCCATCTGAAGAAAACCACCAAGGACTTCCAGACCAAACACGGCTACACCCGCGACGAACCGGGTCAGGCCAACATGACCCTGGCCTGCAATGCCGTTGGCCAGAAGTACGACTGCCTGTCCCTGACCCTGGAAATGCCGTTCAAGGATCATGACGACCACCCGAACGCGGAAACCGGCTGGTCGGGCAAGCGTTCCAAGCAGTTGGGCAAGGATGTGTTGACGACGGTGGCCGAGATGGTCGATTCGTTGCGCTGATCGATCCAGGCTGCCCCACCTTGATTTCAGTGCAAACCACGGACTTGTGGGAGCGAGCCTGCTCGCGATAGCGGCGCATCAGTCAGTCAATATGCTGAATGTGACGCCGTCATCGCGAGCAGGCTCGCTCCCACAGTTTTTTGCTTCTATCGATCACCCGCGATCCTTACCCCGCAACATACTGTCCAGCACAGCATCACGGCGTATCCAGCCATGGAACAGCGCCGCCGCCAAATGCAGCAGCACCGTCAAAAACAGCAAATAAGCCAGATACCCATGGGCCTTGCGCAGTAACGCGAACACCTGCGCGCTCGCTGGCACAATCGACGGCAATTGCAGCGAACTGCTGAGCATCACCGGTTCACCGGACGCCGAAATCATCGCCCAACCCAGCAATGGCAGAATCAGCATCAAGGCGTACAGCAACACATGGGAGGCCTTGGCCGCGAGCGCTTGCCAGCCCGGCAGATCCGCCGGCAACGGTGGTTGTCGGGTAGAGAAACGCACGGCCAGCCGCACGATCACCAGCAACAGAATCGCAACGCCCAAGGGTTTATGCAGGTTGATCAGCCATTCATGGCGTTCGGAGACCGAGGCGACCATGCCCGCGCCGATAAACAGCATGGCGATGATCATCAGCGCCATCAGCCAGTGCAGCAGGCGCGCCAGGGGAGCGAAATGGTTGGGTTGGGTGCTCATTGCTGGGCCTCCTGTTTGGCGGCGGGCAATTGGCTGACTTCGCTGGTGCGACGCAGGTAAGAAGTGGCATAGGCGGCTGAACGCGCGGCCAGCAACGGATCGTCGGAACCCTCGATGCCGGCCGGCAGTACCAGCGGGTCGTAGTTGATGTCGCGGCACTCTCCGCTGAGTTGCGGCTGCACGCTTTCCAGCACCAGGGTGCCGGCGTTCAGTACCTTGCGCCCTTCAGGCCAGGCCTTGCTGGCGTCGTTGACCGGATCGCCGGGGTTGGCCAGGGTGATCATCAGCTGCCAACGCAATGGGCCGGCGGCGATGCGTTGCACCAGGTCTTTTTCGAGGAAATCGCTACCCTCCGGTGCGGTCGCCCCCGGCGCATCCACCGCCTGCGGCACCATGTTCCAGCGCACGGCCTGCTTTTGCCCGGCGGCGTTGACCAGGTAAAACGCGTTGACGCTGTTATAGGTTTCCGTCACATAGCTGGCCGAAGGTTTCGCGGTCTTGATCCAGGCCAGGAACGGCGCGGCTTCCGGGTGTGAACCGAAGAATGCCGGCACCGCCGCAGGGTCCGGCTTTCCGGTCGAGGGCAGCGGCGACTGCGCCTGCTGCAACTGATAGAACGCCTCGGGCGTGCCCACCGGGAATACCGGCATGCTGTTCATCCCGGTCCGCCACTGTTGGCCGTTGGCCTGGGTGAAGCGCAACGCCATGCTGCGGATCGGAATAGCGCTATCCGGCGCGTAGGGATTGCCCGGCGGCAAAGCCAACCGGCCGACCACTGGCGTGCGCGCTTCGTTGAAGACCTGCGCGGTGGAATAACTGCGCGCCTCGCCACTGCTCTCGAAATGGCCGATCACACAGACGCCCTTGGCGTGATTGCGCCGAAACCCAGGGTGCACGCCGTTATTGGTTTCCAGCACGTTGACCAGTTTTTTCGGGGTCAAGCGTTGTGGGTCAAAGGTGCCGTTGACATAGGCAAACGCCCCGGCCACGGCGGCAACGACCACGGCAATGCCCGCCAGGCGCAATGTCAGGCTGGCGGCGCTCAAGGGTGGCGGTGATGATCGATCTACCATGAAAGACTCCAGGGCCATCGGCCTCAAGTGAGAAGAATCAGGCAGACGAACCCCACGGCGGTTTATTCCATCGCCCGGTATTTATTTTTTCGGGCGTGGAATAACCTCGAATGCCGGGCGTCTTCCTGGTTCAAAGCGTAGTGAGTAACCAGAAATTCATGAACGATATCGACGAACAACTGCGAGAAATCATTCCCAGATTGCGCCGCTTCGCCGTATCGCTGACGCGCAACTCCAGCAGCGCCGACGATCTGGTGCAGTCGTGCCTGGAGCGTGCGTTGTCGAGCTGGGGCGATAAACATCCCGAAGGCGATTTGCGCGCCTGGCTGTTCGCGATTCTGTATCGACAGTTTCTCGACGCTCACCGTCGCTCCCGACGCTATGCGCGGATGCTCGAATTCTTTACCGGGCGCGAGGATGCGCAGCCTTCGGTGGAACGCACCGTCATCGCCCAATCGACCCTCAATGCCTTCGACCAACTGCCCACCGAACAGCGCGCGCTGCTGCTGTGGGTGTCGGTGGAAGGCCTGAGTTATAAAGATGTCGCCGAGATTCTCGACGTACCCACCGGCACCGTGATGTCCCGCCTGTCCCGGGCCCGCCAGGCCCTGCGCCAACTCAGCGATGGCGAAATCACCCGCCCTGCCCTGCGGAGACTCAAATGATCAGCATGCCCCCCAGCGAACGTGACCTGCACGCTTACGTCGACCACCAACTCAGCGATGCCGACCGACAACTCGTGGAAACCTTTCTCGCCAGCAATCCGGAGACGGCTGCACAGGTACGGGCCTGGCAACAGGACGCCCAGCAACTACGCGCAGCCCTGAGCGGTGCCTTGCAGCAACCGGCCAATCCGGACCTCGATCCGGCGCTGATCCGCCAGCGCCTCAAACGCCAGTCCCGCCGCCACCTGGCCAGCGCAGCAGTGCTCCTGATTGCCGTCAGTGTCGGTGGGGTCAGCGGCTGGCAGGCCCGGGAAATGACCCTGCTCAGCGCCGCGCAACCGATGGCCGATGCCATGCAGGCTTACCGTCTGATTGCCGAGCAGGGGCTGTTGCCGGCGGACTACAAGGCCGGCGAAGACGGCGACATGCAGGGTTGGCTCGACCGGTATTTCACCCAGGCCAATCGCTTGCCGGACCTGAGCGGCGCCGGGTTCAAACCGGTGAGCGGCCGCCTGCTCAGCACCGAACAGGGGCCGGCGGCGATGGTGGTGTATGAGGATCAGGACGGACACAAGATCAGCTTCTACGTGCGTCCGCCGGGGCCGAAGAATTTCCTGTTGCCCAGGGGCAGTCGTAGCGACGGTGGCTTGCAGGCCGAGTATTGGTCCGGGGGTGGCTACAACTATGCGATGGTCAGCCCGGCGGATACGTCGGCGGCGCGGATGCTGAGGCAAACAGTTCAGTTCTGATCACACCACACATCCCTTTGAGAAGGGCTTTTCTGTGGGAGCGAGCCTGCTCGCGCAGGACGTCATCGATCACGCGCCCCGTCTGAAAGACCGCGTTGTCCAGACGTATTCGCGAGCAGGCTCGCTCCCACAGTTGGATCGCGTGAATCTGAGAGAAATGGGTCGGCTTTCAGGCCGCCATCGTCGGAACGCCGCCCGGAGCAAGCCCGCGCCCACAGGGGAACGCGAACAGCAGTGAGGTCGAGTTAGCAATACGCGAGGAAATCGCCAGTCAGGGCGACTAACATTGGATCCATACAAAAATGGTGGTTTCGTATGGTTACCATCGATAAACATCCCCGTAGTGACGGGTAATAAGCTGTACACACCGCAGTATTCTGTTCAATAAAGCTGGCGACTCGTCGACACAACTGGAAGCAAATTAACCCTCTGGTTACACTACGCCGCCGCAGCTCGGGGAGCCTGCCTGAAGACAACGGGGTGAAATCACAGTGGCCGTTCGACCGCCCAACCGTTCGCGACTCACACCGCGCTGGACATCGTTGCGCCGTCTCTTTGGCAAGGCATCGACCCACAGTGGCGCCGGTGGTCAGGTCATCCATGACTACTTTCACCACAAGGCCCGTTCCCAGGGCTATACCCTCAGCCCCAGCCAGCAACGCGTGATCGACAGCATGGCGCAGCACGCCACGACGCTGCTGGGTGCCGTGGCGCCAACCCGGCCCGGTCTCTACTTGCATGGCGCAGTGGGCCGCGGCAAGAGCTGGCTGCTCGATGGTTTCTTCCAGGCCATCCCTCTCGCGGAAAAACAGCGCCTGCACTTCCACGAGTTTTTTGCCCGGTTGCATCAAGGGATGTTCAAGCATCGCGATCAACCCGATGCGCTGGAGACCGCCCTCGATGAGCTGCTGAGCGATTGTCGCGTCCTGTGCTTCGACGAGTTCCACGTCCACGACATCGGCGATGCGATGCTGATCACGCGGCTGTTCAAGGCGTTGTTCCGCCGAGGCATCCTGCTGCTCGTCACCTCCAATTATCCGCCGGAAGGCCTGCTGCCCAACCCGCTGTACCACGCGCGTTTCAAACCGGTGATCGACCTGATTAACGCGAGCATGCAGGTGATGGAAGTCGGCGGGCCGCACGATTACCGCAGCCAGGCCAGAACCCACGCGCAGCAGCTGTTCACCCAGGGCCAGTACATCTGGCCCGCCACGCAGGCACAGCGTCAGGCCTCGAACCTGCCTGCCGTCGATGCACCGGCCATTGCCCTGTCGGTCGGCACCCGCCATCTGCCCGCCCGTTACTGCGACGGACGCACTGTGGGCTTTACCTTCAGCGATCTGTGCGACCACCCCACTGCCGTCATGGATTACCTGGAACTGTGTCGGCGCTTCGATCACTGGATCATCGACGAACTGCCCAACCTCGCCGACTGCTCGATCGCCGCGCAGCAGCGCTTCATCAATCTGGTGGACGTCTTGTACGATCAGGACAAGCACCTGATATTGCTCGGACAGCGCTCGTTGCGCGAAAGCCTGGACGGCGACGCCATCGACCTGGGGCGTACGCGCAGTCGGTTGGGGCAGTTGGTTGAGGTGCGGGAACCTTAAGTTAAGTGGTGCCGTTGCGGCCGCCTTCGCGAGCAAGCTCGTTCCCACAGGTGGCTGAGTTGCCTGGTCGAGCGCGGTCTACTGTAGGAGCGGGCTTGCTCGCGAAGCGGCCTGACAGGCAACACCTGCTCCCGCTATCATGCCGCCCATTCATTCGACCGATAGCGATCCCCGCTCATGCACACCCTTGCACAACTGCGCGCCGGCACGCTGACAGGCATTACTCGCCTGGACCTCAGCGAAGGCCTGACCGAGTTTCCCCGGGAAATCTTTGACCTGGCAGACTCCCTGGAAGTGCTCAACCTCAGCGGCAACGCCTTGAGTAGCCTGCCGCAAGACCTGCACCGTCTGACACGGCTGCGTGTGCTGTTCTGCTCCGATAACCCATTCACCGAGCTGCCTGCCTGCCTGGGTCAATGCGCAGCGCTGACCATGGTCGGCTTCAAGGCCAACCGTATCGAACGCGTTCCCGGTGAGGCGTTGCCGCCCTTACTACGCTGGCTGATCCTGACCGATAACCGTATCAGCGAGCTGCCCGCTGAACTGGGGGAACGCCCGCACTTGCAAAAGCTCATGCTCGCGGGCAACCGCTTGCAACGCTTGCCCGACAGCTTGCGACACTGCCATCGACTCGAACTGATCCGCATCGCCGCCAACCGCCTGACCGAATTGCCTGAATGGCTGCTGTCGCTGCCGAGCCTCACCTGGCTGGCCTACGCCGGTAATCCACTGGAAACCGAAGCCACTTTTCAAGCCACGGCGGATATCCCCTGGTCGGATCTGCGCCTGGAGCAACCACTCGGCGAAGGCGCTTCGGGCGTCATCCATCGCGCCACGTGGACACCACCGGGACAACCCGCCACACCCGTTGCCGTCAAACTCTACAAAGGCGGAATGACCAGCGATGGCTCGCCCCTGCACGAAATGAATGCCTGCATCACCGCTGGCATTCACCCCAACCTGATCCGCATTGAAGGCCGGATCATCGATCATCCGCAACAAACGGCCGGACTGGTGATGCAACTGATCGGCCCGGATTTTCGTAACCTCGCCGGATTGCCGAGCCTGGCGTCATGCAGCCGTGACGTCTACGCCGACGACACGCGTTTCAGTGCCGAAGGCGCCCTGCGTATCGCCCGGGGCATCGCGTCAGTGGCCGGGCACCTGCACCGTCAGGGCATCACCCACGGCGACCTCTATGGTCACAATATTTTGTGGAACGAGCATGGCGACTGCCTGCTGGGCGACTTTGGCGCGGCGTCTTTCCATGCCACGGAGGACAGCCTTGAAAGCCGCGCACTGCAGCGAATCGAAGTCCGTGCGTTCGGAGTGTTGCTGGGGGAATTGCTGGAGAGGATCGACTCGGGGCTGAGTGATGAACAGCGTGTGCGGCTGGAAGACTTGCAGCAGCGCTGCTGTCAGCCGCAAGTACTTGCGAGGCCGGGGTTCAGCGAAATTTTGCAACTACTTGATATTCAGTGACCGCTTCGCGAGCAGGCTCGCTCCCACATTGGATCGATGCTGATCACAAAAACCATTGTGGGAGCGAGCCTGCTCGCGAAGGCGGTGTTACTGAAGAAACAGATTAACCCGCCAACCCGACAAACATGTCCTGCACGTCGTCATGGTTATCGAGGCCTTCGAGGAAGGCTTCGACTTCAGCCATCTGCTCGTCGCTCAGACCGCTGACCGGGTTTTTCGGTTGGTAGCCCAGCTTGGCGGACAACACGGTGAAACCTTGCTCAGGCAGGGCTTTCTGTACCGCATCAAGGTCGGTTGGCTCGGTCAGGAACAAGGTCGCACCGTCTTCACCAGGCTCGAAGTCCTGGGCGCCGGCTTCGATGGCGGCCATTTCCGGATCGGCATCCGGGGTGTCCGGGGAGGCCTCGATCATGCCGACATGGTTGAAATCCCAGGCCACCGAACCGGAAGCGCCCAACTGGCCTTTGCGGAACGCGACGCGGATTTCAGCGACGGTACGGTTGATGTTGTCGGTCACGCACTCAACGATCAGCGGCACCTGATGCGGGGCAAAGCCTTCATAGGTCACGCGATGGTATTGCACGGTTTCGCCCAGCAAACCCGCGCCTTTCTTGATGGCGCGATCCAGGGTTTCCTTGGGCATCGAGGCTTTCTTGGCCTGTTCAACCACAAGGCGCAGGTGTGCGTTGGTGGCGACATCAGCGCCGTTGCGCGCAGCAATGGTGATTTCCTTCACCAGTTTGCCGAAGATCTTGCCCTTGGCATTGGCTGCCGCTTCTTTGTGTTTAACCTTCCACTGTGCGCCCATTACTCACTCTCTTGTCTATGGCGCCGAGACATCTATTGGCCGACGCATGGTGCCAAGTTTATACGGCCTAAAGTCGGCAATCGACCAAAAATTCATGATCGGTCCCACGGTCAGGGCGGCATTTCGGATCGGCATCTTCACCGATCGATGTAGGGCGATTCTGAAACTTCGATTTGCGATGACTACACAACGTTGTGGTTTCGTACCCTCTTCGCCCGTACTCCATGGCAGAAGCGCAATCGATGCATAACGACAAGGAAAGTCCCTTCACCCTCACCCTCCTCGACGACAACTTGAGCCTGCAGGTGGTGCAGTTCAGCGGTCACGAGGCTCTCAACCAACCCTTCCGATTCGACATTGAAGCACTCGGCCTGGCACCAGCCATGCCGCTGGAGCGCTTGCTGCAACAGCCGGCACACCTCAACCTGGGGCAAGGTGCGGGTATTCATGGCGTGCTGCACAGCGTCAGTCGCGAACATCGCGGGCCGCAGTGGATCAGCTACAAACTGGTATTGGTGCCCGCCTTGCAGGCACTGAATCAGCACCGATCACGACGGGTCTTTCAACACTTCAGCGTGCCGATGATCCTGCGCCAATTGCTGGTGGAAAATGACCTGCCCAACAGCAGCTATCGCTTTGAACTGGCGACCGGGCACTATCCGCCGCGGCCGTTCTGCATTCAGTACGAGGAAACCGACCTGGCCCTGTTGCAGCGGCTGTGCGAGGAAGAAGGCATTCACTATCACTTTGAACATCATCACGACGCCCATGTGCTGGTGTTCGCTGAAGACAGCCTGAGTTTCCCGCAGGAACCGCTGTTGATGCCGTTCCAGACCGACGCGCCCAACGCAGGCAACCCACCGACGATCAGTGAGTTGTTCCAGCGCCATGACACGCCTGCGTTTTCACACAGCCTGGATGCCAGAAACCGTGGCGTTGCGGGCGGCAACAAGAGTGCGGCCAATCATCCCTTTGCCCAGGCCGTGCCGCCCATGTCCCGCCCCACCATCGAACAACGACATCGCGATCAAATCGCCCGTCGGCACCTTGAGCGCCTGCGTTGCCAGCAGGTACAGCTCCACGGCCAAAGCAATCACACCCCATTGCGCAGCGCCCACATCGTGCAGGTGGCCGAACATCCGCTGCCGGGTTTCAACGATCAATGGTTGGTGACCGAGGCGCGGCACCAGGGGCAACAGGGCTCTGTTTTGGCATCGGACACGACCGACATGCCACTGCGTTATCGCAACCGATTCACGGCTGTGCCTTGGTCGACCGTGTTCCGCCCTTCACTCAAACAGGCTAGACCCAACATCCCCGGCTACCAGCCTGCACGCGTGTGTGGTCCGACCGGGCAGCCGACGGTAGTGGATGATCAAGGTCGAATTCAGGTGTGTGTGTGGCCCACGCCGGAGCATGATCCCCAGACGTGCGACGGTCTCTGGATACCGGTTGCCCTGTCCGCGTCGGACAACCGTATGGCTCCGTCCTGGCTGCCACTGGCCGGTAGCGACGGGCTGGTCAGTTTTCTCGACGGCGACCCCGACCGGCCGGTGTTTTGCGCAACCCTGGGGCAACACCATGCCCCTCGTCCCCTTCGCGCCCAGGCACCGCGCAGCGATACCCGTTTGCTGCTCGATTGGTTGATCAGGCCCGCGAACCCTGAGTCCTAAACCCTGGAGCAAGTGCATCAGCCCTTGTCAGCCTTGCCCGCCGCCGCGGCAAACTTCGCCAGACGCACGTCCAGATGCCGCGGCCTGCGCCCGTGATCCTCGGCGCGTTCCTTGCGGCGGATGGCGTTGCGCACCATCAGCGAACCGAGATAGCGAATCGGTTCCGGCGGGAAGAAACCCAACGGCCCGTTCACCAGGGGCGAACGGGTCCAGGCGTTGTCGAGGCCCTGAACCATTGAAGCGAGAATCTGCCCGCCCATATGGCACGGCCCGACCCCGCTGCCCGAGTAGCCAAAGCCATAGAACACATTGCCACTGGCACTCATCTGACCGAAGAACGGCAACCCCGTGACCGAACGATCCGACGGTCCGTTCCAGGTCGCCTCGACCTTGACGTCGGCAAAGGCCGGGAAGAAATCCGCCAGGCTGCTTTGCAACAGGCCGGCGTATGGCGATGGCTGATCGAACACCGGCAACATCCGCCCGCCATAGGCGAAGGTGTTGCCGCCCTTGCCGAGCATGATCCGGCCGTCCGGGGTGTTGTGGTAGTAGTGCACGAAAATCCGCGAATCGAGCACCGTGACACCGCTGGTCAAACCGATCTCATTGAGCAGGTCCGGGCGGGGTTCGGTGATTGCCATGTCGCTGGAAACGATCGCCACGCTGCGTTCGAACTGCGGGAATGCCCGGGCCATCCAGGCATTCATCGCCAGCACCACCCGGTCAGCGCGAATGGTGCCGTTCGCGGTTTGAATCCCCGCCGGTTTGCCCTCTTCCAACCCGGTCATGGCGGTATTTTCATGAATCTTCACCCCCAATTGCAGGGCCACCCGGCGCAAACCGCGCACCAGTTTCCCCGGTTGCACACTGGCGGCGGCCGGGGAAAACCAGCCTTCCAGATGCTTGCTGGAACCGGCCATGCGCTGCACATCGGCCAGCGGCCGCTGGCTGAAGGAGTTGATGCCGTGGCGCTCCAGCGCCGCAATCACCGCATCGGTCGAACCGACCTGGGCACGGTTGGTGGCGGTGTAGAGGGTGCCATCGAGTCGGTAATCGGCATCCACCGCGTACTGCTCGCAGAAGGCGCCGATGGCGTGAATGCTGCGCTCGGATTCCTTGACCAGGCGTACCGCTTCTTCAACGCCGAACAGTCGCTCGAGGGTGAAATACTTGGCCGACCACGACAGTGCACACCCGCCGTTGCGCCCGCTGGCGCCGGCGCCGCAGATGTCCGCTTCGATCAGCAACACATCCAGCTCGGGGTTCTGCTCCTTGAGCATGATCGCGGTCCACAACCCGGTATAACCGCCGCCGACGATGCACACGTCGGCGCGGGCATCGCCTTGCAGTGGCGGGCAGGTTTCGGACGTTTCAGCCTTCAGGGCCTGGTCCAGCCAAAAGGGTCTCATGGGTCAATCTCCGGTCAGATCTCCACACGCCAGCCTGCCGCACGCGCAGCAGGCGACGAGGGACTTGGGTTCAGGTACGCAGGGGTTTTACGGTCATCGGCCGGTTAGGCACATACGGGGAGTGGGTCCGCAGGCCACCAGGGCGACTGTTCCAGTGCGGGATCAGCACCAGTGCGGAGAACATCGCGCAGCCGGCAAAGACGATGAATACGGTCACGGTGTCGAAGTAACCCGGCAGCAACCCGCCGAGAATCGCCCCGACCGAGCCGCAACCGTTGACGAAGCCCGCCGCCGTGGCACCGGCCTTGGCGGTGCCGAAATCAATGGCGGCCGCGCCGCTGATCATCGAGTCCGGTCCGTAGAGCGTCAGGCCCATCACAAACAGCAGTGCCACCACCAGCACCACGCTCCCGGTATGCAAAGCCCCCATGAAGAAGGCGAGCGACACGGTCAGCGCCAGCAGGCTGATCACACAGGCCGGCATGCGCCGGGCGCCGAACAGTTTGTCCGAGGCCAGGCCGATCATGATCGGCCCGAGCAGCCCGGCCAATTCAAACGCGGTGGGAATGATCGCCGCCCCCACCTTGCCGACCGAGGGCATCTGTTCGAACACGATCACTGGGCCCCAGAGCAGAATCGCGTAGCGCGCCGGTTTCAGCATGAAATAAGCGAGGCCGAGAATCAGCACGGTGCGGTTGCGCAGGATTTCCTTCAGGGGCTCCAGCACGCTGATCTTGCTCTGGGCGTGCGCCTCCTCAGCGGTCAGCTCGGGTTCCGGCTCCACGGCCGGCAAGCCCACGTCTTCGGGTTTGTTGCGTTGGAAAATAAAAAACAGCACGGCGACCAGCCCAACCACCGCCGCACTGGAAATGAATGCTGCATGCCAGGAACCGATCAGCGTGTACGCCCACCATCCGGCAAACGGCGACGCCACCAGACCGCCAAAGGCGTAGCACGAACTCCACAGGCCCAATACCCGCCCGCGCTGCTCGGCGGGAAAGAAACTGCCGAGGTTCTTGCACAGCCCCGACCAGCCCGTGGACTGTGCCAGCCCCTGAATCAGCATGCAGGTGGCGAAAATCGGCAACGTGGCGAAACTGCCCATCACCAGCGCAGCAGCTGCAGAAATCAGCAACCCGCCGAGCACGACCACTCTCGGACCGAAGCGGTCGGCGAGGATGCCCCAGGTGAATTGACCGATGGCGTATGCGGTGAGGTAGATGGCGTCGAGGTTGGCCATGGCCATTTTGTCGAGCATGAACGTCGGGTCTTCGCCGATCCCGAGTTTGGCAACGGAAAACGCTTTGCGGGTGAAGTAGAAAGCGGCGTAGGCGAGCCAGGTGATCGCGAAGATCTGCACGCGCCAACGCTTGATGGTGCCGATGTGCTTGTTCATTGTGGTTCTGACCTCAGGGTGTGAGTGTGCCGGCAGAATTGGAAGAAAACGCCTGTGTTTTTATTGTTGAGCACTGCGAAATCGTCCGGTCCCTGTGGGCGATTCCGGTCAGATGAGTCCTGCTGTTGCACGCACAGGCTCATGGCCGCCGTTGCTGTTCGACTGACCAGTCACCGGGGCTGAGGTGGATAAAAACAATTACTGATTAATAAGTGAAATCGATTTATCGTATTTCAAAAATAAGCTCAGCTTGTTACTGGAGGTTTCGATGTCGGTTTCCCACGCCCAGCTCAAGGCGTTCCACGCCGTCGCCGTCCACGGAAGCTTCACCAAAGCCGCCGAGCGGCTGTTCCTCACGCAACCGGCCATTTCCGACCAGGTGCGCAAACTCGAAGAACGCTACGGTGTGCTGCTGTTCCATCGCAACAAACGCTCGGTGCGCCTCACTGACTTGGGCGAGCGCTTGCTGGGCGTCACCCAGAAACTGTTCGTGATCGAGACCGAGGCCCAGGAGTTGCTTCAGGATTCCCAGGCCTTGCAGACCGGCAGCCTGATCCTGGCGGTGGATGCGCCCGTGCACGTGTTGCCGCAGATCGCCAGGTTCTGTGAGCGCTACCCGGGCATTAGCGTAAAGATCGAAACCGGCAACACCGATGAGTCGCTGTACCGGTTGTTCAATTACCAGGCCGACCTGGCGCTGCTGGGCCGCGAAGTCAGTGACGAACGCCTGATCTCCCTGCCGCTGCGCAATGACCCGATGGTGGCGTTCGTGTCGCGCCATCACCCTTGGGCCGACCGCGAATCCATCTGCCTGGCGGACCTCGACGACACGCCGCTGGTGCTGCGGGAAATCGGCTCGGTGACCCGGCAGACACTGGAAGAAGAAATGGCCGGCGCCGGGTTTCGCATACGACCGGCGATTCAGGTGGAAGGCCGCGAAGCCGCTCGGGAGGCGGTGGTGGTGGGGATTGGTGTGGGGGTGGTTTCCGCTGCCGAATTCGGTGCCGATTCCAGGGTGTGCGCGTTGCCGATTACCGATTGCAAGCGGCGGTTGACCGAGACGCTGGTGTGCCTGCGTGAGCAGAGTTCGCGACGGATTGTGGCGACGTTTCTGGAGATGGTGCGTGAGAGTCTGGGGTAGGCAGGTCCGGCCCCTTCGCGAGCAGGCTCGCTCCCACATTGGGTCTGCGGCGCACACATAACCCTGTGGGAG
>NZ_JABFMU010000040.1 GCF_013359695.1 Pseudomonas sp. C2B4 | reverse complement strand
GGCTCGCTCCCACATTGGGTCTGCGGCGCACACATAACCCTGTGGGAGCGAGCCTGCTCGCGAAGGCCGCGCCTCGGTCTACCTGACCGGCGCCAACCCAAAAAACGCCTGTATCAGGCGCAAATCCCGCCGCCGCTCCATGCACCCCATCATGTGCCGGTTCACCAGCCCCTCGCCAATGATCGGCACCGCCGCCACCCGCGGGTCATGGCTGACCTCCACCGACGACACCACCCCCACTCCCAACTCCGCCGCCACCGCTTCGGTGACCGCTTCGCGACTGTCCAGCTCCAGCAACACCCGTGGATTGACCTTGGCCCGGGCACAGGCGTCATCGAAGGTGCGCCGGGTGATCGAGCTCGGTTCACGCAACACCATGATCACCTGGTCCAGGTCCTTGAGCGGCACGCCCTTGGTCCTCTGCGCCCAGGGATGACCGTCGGGCACCAGTGCACAGATGCGTGACTCGCTGAGGGCTTGCAGGTGCAGACCCTTGCGCGGCTCGACTTCGGTCAGCACCGCCACGTCGGCATGTTCGGACAACAGCGCCGCCAGGGTTTCCTGGGCGTTGCCCAGGCGCAGGTTAACGGTGATCCCCGGATAACGGGCGCGCAGGCTCGCAAGCATCGGCATGACCATGTGCGGTCCGTCCGCCGCCACTTCCAGGCGCCCGGTGAGCAACTGCCGATTCGCCTCCAGCATCACTTGCGCTTCTTCGGCCAGACCGAACATGGCCCGGGTGATGGCCGCCAGTTTGGTGCCCTCCTCCGTCAACTCCACCCGGCGCGCGGTGCGGCGCAACAGGGTGATCTGGTAATGCTCCTCCAGCGCCTTGATGTGCCCGGTCACCGCCGGTTGGCTGATGAACAGTCGGGCAGCGGCGCGGGTGAAACTGCCCTCGCGGGCCACGGCATCGAAGGCGCGGAGCTGAAACAGGTTCATGAATAAGTCCTACTGATGGCTGGCATAACAACAAACAATTTGATTGATAACTCGGCAAATTGCAATTTAAGCCCCGTAGCTTCATCCCATCGATTGCGAGGACACGAGAATGAGTACTGCCGCACCCATCCTGCTCACCCCCGGCCCGTTGACCACTTCGGCCCGCACCCGTCAGGCGATGATGGTTGACTGGGGTTCATGGGATGACCGCTTCAACCAACTGACCGCCAGCCTCTGCGAACAACTGCTGGCGATCATCAACGGCGCCGCCAGCCACCATTGCGTGCCCCTGCAAGGCAGCGGCACCTTCGCGGTGGAAGCGGCCATCGGCACCCTGGTGCCTCGCGACGGCAAAGTCCTGGTGCTGATCAACGGCGCCTACGGCAAGCGCCTGGCAAAAATCTGCGAAGTGCTCGGCCGCTCGTTCAGCACCTTCGAAACCGCCGAAGATGAACCGACCACCGCCGCCGACGTCGACCGCCTGCTGCGCGCCGATGCAGGCATCACCCACGTTGCGCTGATCCACTGCGAAACCAGCACCGGCATCCTCAACCCGCTGCCGGAAATCGCCCAGGTCGTCGAGCAACATGGCAAACGCCTGATCATCGATGCCATGAGCTCCTTCGGCGCACTGCCGGTGGACGCGCAACAGGTGCCGTTCGATGCGCTGATCGCCGCTTCCGGCAAATGCCTGGAAGGCGTGCCGGGAATGGGCTTTGTCTTCGCCCGCAAGGAAGCCCTGGCCAATGCCGCCGGCAACTCGCATTCGCTGGCGATGGATCTGTACGACCAGCACACCTACATGATGAAAACCGGCCAGTGGCGCTTCACCCCGCCGACCCACGTGGTCGCCGCACTGCACGAAGCCTTGCTGCAATACAACGAAGAAGGCGGTTTGCCGGCGCGTCATGCGCGTTATGCCGCCAACTGTCAGGCGCTGATGGAAGAGATGGCCAAACTGGGTTTGCGCAGCTTCCTGCCGGCGGCCATCCAGGCCCCGATCATCGCCACCTTCCACGCCCCGAAAGATCCGCGCTACCAGTTCAAGGAGTTCTACGAGCGGGTCAAGGCCAAGGGTTACATCCTCTACCCCGGCAAATTGACCCAGGTCGAAACCTTCCGCGTCGGCTGCATCGGTCACGTCACCCCGGCGCAAATGCGCGAAGCGGTAGCGGCGGTGGGCGAAGTGTTGCGCGAGATGGAAGTGTTAGAGATCTAAACCACAACGCCTTCCCCTGTGGGAGCGAGCCTGCTCGCGAAGACGGTCGAACAATCAACATCAATGTCGACTGATCCAGCGCTTTCGCGAGCAGGCTCGCTCCCACAAAAAAGCAGCTCCCCTATCAGCCAGTTGCCACAGGAATCTATTCACCATGAACTACACCAACCCAACCAAACTCCAGGCCGCCATCCTCGACTGGGCCGGCACCGTGGTCGATTTCGGTTCTTTCGCGCCGACGCAGATTTTTGTCGAAGCCTTCGCCGAGTTCGACGTCCAGGTGTCCATCGACGAAGCCCGAGGCCCGATGGGCATGGGCAAGTGGGACCACATCCGGACCTTGTGCGACCTGCCGGAGGTCGCCGAGCGTTATCGCAAAGTGTTCGGCCGTACGCCAACCGACGATGACGTCACCGCCATCTACCAGCGCTTCATGCCGCTGCAGATCGAAAAAATCGCCGAGCATTCGGCGCTGATTCCCGGCGCCCTGGACACCATCGCCAACCTGCGCCAGCAAGGGATCAAGATCGGTTCCTGCTCCGGTTACCCGAAACAGGTCATGGACAAGGTGGTCGAACTGGCCGCCACCAACGGTTACATCGCCGACCACGTGGTCGCCACCGACGAAGTGCCCAATGGCCGACCATGGCCGGCCCAGGCCCTGGCCAACGTGATCGCCCTGGGCATCGACGATGTGGCCGCCTGCGTGAAAATCGACGACACCGTGCCGGGCATTCTCGAAGGACGGCGCGCCGGCATGTGGACCGTGGCACTGATTTGCTCGGGCAACGCCCTGGGCCTGGACTACGAAGGCTATCGCGCGCTGGGCAGCGACCAACTGGACAGCGAGCGCAAACGCATCCACCGGATGTTCGAAGGCTCGCGGCCGCACTACATGATCGACACCATCACTGACCTGCCGGAAGTGATCGCCGACATCAACAAACGCCTGGCCAATGGCGAAATGCCGCAGACCAACTGATAACGCTTCTCGCTTGATCACAGAGCGCCGGTTTCCGGCGCTTTTTTTTGCTCAATCACTTGATTTAGAGCACTCAAAGCACACGGGCTTCAGGCGAATCCGCTGAAACAGGATTACAGTTAAAGCACACTGTCGACCAAGAACGGTGGCTTGACCTGACCTGAGAGGAACGCCGTATGCCGTGGAAGAATTCCGCTTCACGCTACAGCACCGTATCGATCGCGCTGCATTGGTTGATGCTGGTCCTGTTGGCACTGGTTTATGCCTGTATTGAACTTCGTGGCCTCTTTCCCAAGGGCAGTGGCGGGCGAACGCTGATCGTCGAATCGCACTTCATGCTCGGCCTGACGGTGTTCGTGTTGGTCTGGATACGGTTGTTCGCGCGCAGCCTTGGCCCGGCACCGCAAATCTTCCCCGCTTCGCCTCACTGGCAGATCGCACTAGCCAAGCTGATGCACTGGGCGCTGTACCTTTTCATGATTGCCATGCCGATCCTCGGCTGGCTGATCACCAGCGCCAAAGGCAATCAAGTGATGTTCTACGGCCTCGACCTGCCGCTGCTGATGGCCGAAAACAAGGAACTGGCCAAGGAGATGCAGGGCTGGCACGTGCTCGGCGGCACCATCGGTTACTGGCTGATCGGCCTGCATGCCGTGGCCGGGCTGTATCACCACTATGTGGTGGGCGATAACACGTTATTGCGGATGATGCCCAAAGGGGTCGGCCGAAATACCTGAAATCAATGAGTACGTGTGGGAGCGAGCCTGCTCGCGAATACGGCGTGTCAGCCGCCATTGACGCCGTCTGACACACCGCTTTCGCGAGCAGGCTCGCTCCCACAGGGGCTGTGTTGTCCTTCAGGTTTGCGGGCTGAACCCCCGCCGCCCCTGCAAGCCTCCGGTATGCACGAAGATCAGCCGCGTGCCTCGGGCAAACGTCCCTGCTTCGACTTGTTGTTTGAGCGCCAGCAGCGCCTTGCCGGTGTACAGCGGCTCGAAAGGAATGCCACTGGCTTGTTCGGTCTGCTCGATAAACTCAAGTAACGGCGAATCGACCTTGGCAAATCCGCCACGGCTGGCATCAAACAACTCATAGGCAGGAACCCTCAAGCCTGCCTCCTCCACAATCCGCTCAACCTGCTGCGCCACGCCATGATCGTCGGGCACCGCCAACGCACCGTAAACCGGACGATCGCCCGCTTCGGCCAGCACCACGCCGGCCAGTGTGGTGCCGGTCCCGCAGGCCAGCCACCAACCGTCATAGTCACGCCAGCCCAGAGCGTTCAGTTGCTCGCTGACCAGGGTCTTCAGCTGCCTGCAGCCATGTGCCCCCTGCAAACCACCGCCACCTTCCGGGACCGGAAACAGATCGGGATACTGCGCCTGCCAAGGCTCCCAGAACCCCGCTTCGTGCCGAGCGCGATAGCCGCCATAACCCAGCCAATGCAGCTGCATGCCGAACGCCTGCAGATCGTTGACCGTGGGCGTTTCCAGCGGATGCCCGCGCAGCAGGCCGACCGTGGCAAACCCAAGCCGCTTGCCGGCAGCGGCCAGTGCATGAAGGTGATTGGAATGGGCGCCGCCCAGGCTGATGATGCCTTTGGCACCGGACTGCTCGGCCGCCTTGAGATGCTCGATGAGTTTGAACCACTTGTTGCCGCTGATGAGCGGGTCGATCAGGTCCAGGCGCAGGATGGCGACATCGATACCGGCGGTTTCTAGCCAGTCGAGGTGGAGGCGTTCGAGGGGGGCTTTAGGTAGCCAGTCGGAGGGAGGAAAAAGCATTGGCGCCTGAATGAGCTCATAAAGAGCCCGCATTCTAGTCGCTCAAAGGCAGCCTTCGCGAGCAGGCTCGCTCCCACACCGGACCTTAGGCGCACCGAAGATCAAATGTGGGAGCGAGCCTGCTCGCGAAAGCCATTGGCACACTTGGCCTGCGAATTACAACTCAGCAGCCAGCCGCGACCCCTGATTGATCGCCCGCTTGGCATCCAGCTCCGCCGCGACATCCGCGCCGCCAATCAGATGCACGTTCTGCCCGGCTGCCACCAGACCGTCCTGCAACTCCCGCAGCGGATCCTGGCCGGCACAGATCACGATATTGTCCACCGGCAGCACTTGCGGCTCGCCGGTTTCGCCGATGCGGATGTGCAGACCCTCATCGTCGATCTTCAAGTATTCGACACTGTTGAGCATCTGCACCTGCTTGTTCTTCAGACCGGTGCGGTGAATCCAGCCCGTGGTCTTGCCCAGACCATCACCGACCTTGGATTTCTTGCGTTGCAGCAGGAACACTTCGCGGGCCGGCGCATGGGGCGCGGCCTTGATCCCGGCGACACCGCCACGCGCCTCAAGATGCGTATCGATGCCCCACTCTTTCCAGAACTCATCGCGGTTCAGGCTGGTGGCCTGGCCCTGGTGAACCAGGAATTCCGAAACGTCGAAACCGATACCGCCGGCACCGATCACCGCGACGCGCTTGCCCACCGGTTTGCGCTCAAGCAGCACGTCCAGGTAGCTCAGCACCTTGGCATTCTCCACGCCGGGAATGGCCGGCAACCGCGGCGCAATACCGGTGGCCAGGATGATTTCGTCGTAACCGCCCTCAACCAGCTTCGCCACATCGACGCGGGTGTTCAGGCACACCTCGACGTTGGTGGTCTGCAGTTTGCGGCCGAAGTAACGCAGGGTTTCATAAAACTCTTCCTTGCCCGGCACGCGCTTGGCGACGTTGAACTGGCCGCCGATTTCGCTGGCCGAATCGAACAGCGTCACCTGATGGCCACGCTCGGCGGCCACGGTCGCGGCGGACAAACCGGCCGGGCCGGCACCGACCACGGCGATTTTCTTGAGCTGTTGCACCGGCAGGTAGTTGAGTTCGGTTTCGTGGCAGGCACGCGGGTTGACCAGGCAACTGGTCAACTTGCCGCCGAACGTGTGGTCCAGGCACGCCTGGTTGCAACCGATGCAGGTGTTGATTTCATCAGCGCGACCTTCAGCGGCCTTGTTGACGAAGTCCGGGTCGGCGAGGAACGGCCGCGCCATCGAGACCATGTCGGCATCGCCTTCGGCGAGGATCTGCTCGGCGACTTCCGGGGTGTTGATTCGGTTGGTGGTGATCAGCGGAATGCTCACCGAGCCGCGCAGCTTGGCCGTGACCTTGCTGAACGCCGCGCGCGGAACCTTGGTGGCGATGGTCGGAATCCGCGCCTCGTGCCAGCCGATACCGGTGTTGATGATCGTCGCACCGGCCTGCTCGATGGCCTTGGCCAGCTGCACGATTTCTTCCCAGGTGCTGCCGCCTTCCACCAGGTCGAGCATCGACAAACGGAAAATGATGATGAAATTCGGGCCTACCGCTTCACGGACCCGGCGCACGATTTCCACGGGAAGGCGCATACGGTTTTCGTAGCTGCCGCCCCAACGGTCGGTGCGGTGGTTGGTGTGGGCGGCGAGGAACTGGTTAATGAAATAACCCTCCGACCCCATGATTTCCACACCGTCGTACTCGGCCTGTTGCGCCAGGGTCGAACAGGTGACGAAATCGCGAATCTGTTTCTCGATGCCTTCCTCGTCCAGCTCTTTGGGCTTGAACGGGTTGATCGGTGCCTGGATAGCGCTGGGTGCAACCTGTTTCGGGCTATAGGCATAACGGCCGGCGTGAAGGATCTGCATGCAAATCTTGCCGCCCGCCTCGTGCACCGCGCGGGTCACGATTTGATGCTTGAACGCTTCTTCCTCGGTGGTCAGCTTCGCCGCGCCGGAGTAAACGCCACCTTCGTCGTTCGGGCCGATACCGCCGGTGACCATCAGGCCGACACCGCCACGGGCACGCTCGGCGAAATACGCCGCCATGCGTTCGAAACCACCGGGCTTTTCCTCAAGACCGGTATGCATCGAGCCCATCAGGGTGCGGTTGCGCAACGTGGTAAAACCCAGGTCCAGCGGGGCCAACAGGTGCGGGTAATGAGCGGCGGTCATCGGTAACTCCACAACAAGCGATCACGGAAGATGTGGGCGCTCTTCGGCGCCCCTCAGTCATGTGTTACAGACTATGAGTACTCTCCGGACCGCTCAATGACCGTAAGTGACAACTTAATGATCAAAATGTGCAGCCACCCTGCGCGCTGCCATGACTCATCCCTGGTCAGCGCACCCATCGTTTTTCACCCTGACCAGCGCCTTTGGAGCCTTTCCTCTTTAGTTTGCGTTCACAGTTGAACTTATAAAGTTGTCACAGTTTTGGATACACATCCGTTCCGTTCATCTCTATCGGCACTATTCCCAGATCCCAATTGTCTTTTGCGATCTGCGCCAACAAGGCTTTCGTTCTATAAACACTCTTGCGCACAGCTGGTCGATGGTGTTGCGAAAGCCATTTGTTCCTGACACTGACGTATTCGCTTATCCAGATTTTCTCATCACCGCCCATCGCCGGAGGCGACTCATCAAACCTTTGCCTGAGCAACCAAAGAATCTGTCCACTGTGGATAAAAGAGTCATAGATAACCAACGCAGACAACGCAGTGGTAAAGCCATTGTCGTCAGCCCACTGCATGGCGGGAGAAAAATAGACCTTTTCAAAGAACTGATCCTGGATACTTTGCATGACAGGGTCATTGCGACCCGCCGTTCGCAACAGGTTCTTGAACGTATCATCATCGGTCAGGGCCACGCTGCCGACCTTGTCCGCATAAGGCGCCAGCGCAGCGCTCTGCGCTCCGCCCGCGGCAACATACATCTTGACCAGTTTGCGAAGGTTTCCGTATTCAGTCGTCTGCGCCCTGCCATAGGTGATCTGCCGGATATCATTCGGACCATCGGCATAGATCGAGATCGCTCCGTAAACGCCATCAGGTTTACCGGTTTCAATCGTATTGATCACACGTTCAATCAGGTTGCGTTGAGTCGCGGTCAGGAACATGGCAGAGGCTCCTTATTAAAAAGCTGCCGAAAACTTGCAATTGACGCCAACAAGCTTCCCTGACTTCGAAACAAAGTTATCCCTAAACTAAGACAACACCACATCCGACATTGAACAAACAACAGAAAACCAACTAATAATGAACACTTTAGCCAACAAGCTCCCCGCTCAAAATATTGATTTGCGATAAACCATAAATCAAAAAAAGGCATTCACCCTAAAACTTATACAACTGCACGGATTTCGTAGACCCTGGCATCCGGTCATACCGCTGGCGACTTCAGATCCAGTTGAAAGAAGCTGCCCCCCTTTCGATGACCATGCAGCCATCGAAGGCAGGAGGTCGAGTTTTCACAAATCTTCCCCAACTGCCAAAGCGATCGCCCCGCAAGGGATCTACACAACGACGCCAGCCAATTGGATTTCAAACGACAAAACTCCTGCGAAACAGGGCAAGTCCTTTCGCCAACCCTTTGTTTTGCCGTAGTCTCGTTCAAAATATGAATGCACATTCATGAACTCTCGCAAACGGCCGTTATCTGTTTCCCCATGCGCAAACTTTTGTACCTGACTTTCTCCATGGCGTTGATCGCCGCACTGACGACCTACGCCATGTGGGCCGCGGACCGCCCGGTGGGCCATTATCTCTCGGACCTGCGGATCGATCTGGCGATCGACCAGGGCACCCCCGCCGACCGTGGCAACCTGCTGGGCATCCAGCCCGAGCTGTTTCCCACCGACTATCAAAGCCCGGAGCGCCTGCACCGCAAACTCGCGGCCTACCTGCAGAAAGCTCAGGAACAAGGCTTGCTGAACGAAAAAACCATCGTTGTGCTACCGGAGCATGTCGGCACCTGGCTGATGGTCATCGGCGAGAAGGATGAGTTGTACCAGGCCACTACCCTCAAGGAAGCCATGAACTGGCTGGCGGTGAGCAATCCTCTGAAGTTCGTCCGTGCACTGATCAGCGCCGAGGGCGGCAGCCGCCTGGATGACGCCCACCTGCGCATGAAAGCCAAAGGCATGGCCAAGGATTACCAGGCCTTGTTCGGCGGGCTGGCAAAAGAATTTCGCGTGACCCTGGTGGCAGGTTCCATCGTGTTGCCCGAGCCCAGCATCATCGACGGTAACCTGAAAATCGGTCGTGGCGCATTGTTCAATACCAGCGTTGTATTCGGGCGCGACGGCGTGCCGATCGGCCAGCCCCAACGGCAAATGCACCCGGTTTTCGAACAGCGGGATGCGATCAAGGCCAATGGCGAACACAGGCTCAACGTCGTCGATACACCGGCTGGACGCTTGGGTGTGCTGATCGGTAGCGACAGCTGGTACCCGGACAACTACCGCAAGCTCGACGAGCTGCAGGCACGAATTGTCGCCGTCCCCGCGTTCGTTGCGGGTCGTGGGACGTGGGATCAACCGTGGCGCGGCTATCTCGGCTCGTCGACGCCGAGTTCCGTCAGCCTCAAGGCGGGGGAACTCAGCGAAGGCCAGGCCTGGCATCGTCTGACCCTGACCGCTCAACCCCCTTCCAGCCAGGCGATCGCCGGTATGAGTGTGTTTTTGCGTGGGCAATTCTGGGATCAGGCCAGCGCCGGCCAGAGTTTCCTCAGCAGCAACGGACAGCATTTCGCCGACGGCAATGCACGTGGTGCGCGCCTGCTGAACCTGTGGTTGTAAACCATGAAACCGCAGCCGATGCGTCTCGGCGATCTCTCGGTGGGCATCGTTCACAGCCTGGCGGACGCCGTGCGCAGCCACGGTGCAGATCCGCAGCCCCTGCTTGAGCAGTACGGCCTCGATGCAGCCCGTCTGGGCGAAGCGGGCGCTCGCCTTTCCATTCCGCGCTACATGCGCCTGGGACACAGTGCCATTCAATTGACCGACAACCCGGCACTCGGCTTGCGCATGGGTCAACTCAGCCGCTTGAGCCAGGTGGGCCTGGCCGGCGTCACTGCAGCCCAGGCGCCGACAGTGCGCGAGGCAGCGCGGTGCCTGATTCGCTTCGAAGCCTTGTATGGTTCCAACTATCGCGGTCAATCAAGCTTTCACGAAGACCCTCAGGGGGCCTGGCTGCGCTTTTATTCCATCAGTCCTTACAACACCTATAACCGTTTCGTGGTGGATTCGATCATCTCCGGCTGGCTACACCAATTATCCAGCGTGAGCCCTGCCCCACTGCACGCCGAACGCATCGAAATCGAGTTCGACGCGCCCGACTACCAGGCCGCCTATAACGTGCTGGGGGACTGCCCGATTCAGTTTGGCGCCGAGCACAACCAGTTGCGCCTGAGCCTGGCCAGCCTCGCACAACGCAACCCGGAGCATTGCCCGAGTACCTGGCGCCTTCTCCTGAAGTTGTGTGAACGGGAGTTGGAACAACTGACACGCACCCGCAGCCTGCGTGAACGCATCACTCAATTGCTGGGGCCGTTGCTCAATGGTGGCCGGGAACCCGACCTGGAAGAAGTGGCAGCACGTTTGAAACTGCCCATCTGGACATTACGCCGTAAACTGGCCGAAGAAGGCACGCAGTTTCGCGCCATTCTCAACGACACCCGTCGCGACCTGGCCATGACCTACATTCGCGATACAGAGCTGGCCTTCGGAGAAATCGCTTACCTGTTGGGCTTTGCCTCAGCCGAAGCGTTTCAACGTGCCTTCAAGCGCTGGGCCGCGCAGACACCCGGCGAGTTTCGCCGCAGTCATAGAAAAACATCCTGAAGCCGCAAGCTATCAGCACCGGGATTGAAGCCGGAAAGCGTTGATTACAGCTCGGTGGCGTCTTCCGCGGGCTCCAGCGGATCCAGTTCGAATGCCTGATACTCGAGCAACTCTTCTTGGTAATCGTCCATGTTCGAATCCCCCACAGCTCATTGAAAAAATCTGAATAAATGACCAGCGCCTTGAGCATAAAGTGCCCGCATGAAAGAAAAATGACGCAGACACGACACTTCGTCGCTACAAGATAAAACGTAGCAGGCGGTCAGGAATTTATCACAGGATTTTTTCGATACAGGCCGCAGGACTACGGTCTGTTTGATGCGAATCAATTTTTGCCGTGGCTACAGGACCGGTGCGCTTTCGCCCGGCCCCATAACATCGATCACTGGCCAGTAATCGGCATGGCCTGGATGGGCTCCGAAGGTGGTGGGATATCACTCGGATTGGCCGGTGGGGTGATTGTTTCCGTGGACGGTGTCGGCTCAGCGCTTGGGGCCGCGCTGATCGGTGCAGCTTCTGGCGGTGGCGCTACCGGCTCGGACGCGGCGGGAGCAGCTTCAACGGGCGTTGTGGGCGCCTGCGCAGCCGGGGCAGGTTCTGCCGCGGTTTGCGGGGCCAATGGGGCCGGAGTGGCCTGAGGTTCAGGTACGCCCAGATCGGCTTTCGGCTTCTCGGTGATGTGGGCCGCCTCTTTCACTTCCTTGGGCAGGAACAGTTCGACCAGCGCGAAGAAACGCTCGTAGAACTTGGGCGACGATACGGTTTCGCTCGCGACCTTGACCATTGAGTCGTCAGAAGAACCAATTGGCATCGAAACCGAGCCCAGCACGCCGACACCGAGACTGGCGGAGTTGTTGGTCTTCTTCAGCGCATAACGATCCTGCAGCGCGTTAGCGAATACCGTGGCGTGATGCCCGGCGCTGCCGTCTTCGGCGCAGACCACACTGAAACTGATTTCCATGTGGGTCTCGCCGGTCTGCTGGAAGCTCTTGTGCCCGCTGACGAGTTTCGGATCACTGCTGGTAATGATGTAGCCCTGGCTCAGCAAAGCCCGGCGCGCGGCTTCGCAGCTTTGGGCGTCTGTCACAGGGTAATTACGGGAAAACGTTCCGGAGTCGTCGAAGTTCTCATGCTCATAGATGGCGGCTTTCTTCGACGAGCACCCGGCCGCTGCGGCCAGCACCAGCGCCAACCCGGCAACACGCATGGGAAATGATTTAGACATTGAACATCCTGAGGAAAACGGTTCGGTGCGTATTGTGCAACAGATCGATGCTTAGCGTCGCATCGATTGTGTCTTAAAACAGTTACAGGGGTGTTGACTCCGATATGAGGAAAAAGTCCCCCACGCTTGTCAGCTCGGCTTTAACAAAAAACCCCGGCCTTTCGGCCGGGGTTCTTGTATAGCGCTGCTCAGTGCGACATCAGAAACGCTTGATGTCCGCCTGGCTTTCAAGCTGCTTGCGGTAGGCTGCAAAATCTTGCTGGCCAACGCGCGAAGCGAGGAAGCGACGGTATTGAGCCTTCTCTTCTTCAGTCGGTGTTGCCGCTTCGTTGACGCCGTTCAGACGGACGATCATCAGGCTGCCATCAGGCAGGGTCACGCTGGTGAACGTCGGCTTGTCTTTGGCGGCAGGCTTGGGCATGCGGAACAACGCCTGCAGCACGGTTGGGTCTACCCCTTCCTGAGCGCGGGTCGCGGCTTCGGTAACCTTCCAGTTCTGACCATCGATTGGCTTGTCCAGAGCGGTCTTGCCATCGCGCAGGCTGGCAATCAACTCGTCAGCCTTGGTCTTGGCGGCAGCACTGGCGTGCTCCTTGGCCAATTGCGCACGGATCGGACCAGCCACGCTTTCCAGCGGCAATTGCGCAGGCTTGAGGTGCTCCTTGGCGCGCAACACGATCACGGTTTCCGGATCGAGCTCGATGGCGGTGCTGTTGGCACCCTCATCCAGCACTTCCTGGCTGAACGCGGCAGTGATCACGGCACGGTTGGCTGTAATACCCTCACCACCTTCACGGCCGAACGGCTTGGAGGTGTGAACGGTCAGCTTCAGGTCCTGCGCCGGCTGGGCCAGATCGGAGGCTTCGAACGAAGCGTCCTCCAATTGCTTGGTTGCTTCGACAAAACGCTGCTCGACCTGCTGGGCTTTCAGTTCGCGGGTCAGCTTGTCTTTCAGGCTGGCGAATGTCGGCACTTCAGGCGCTTCCACACCCAACAGCTTGATCAGGTGGAAACCGAAGTCAGTGCGAACAGGTTCGGACACCTGGTCCTTGGCCAAGGAATACAGGGCTTTTTCGAACACTGGATCGTAGACACCAGGGCCTGCATAGCCCAAGTCACCGCCATTGTTCGCCGAACCCGGATCCTGGGAGAACTCCTTGGCCAAGGCCTCGAACTTCTCGCCTTTGGCCAGACGGGCCTGGATATCGTCGATCTTGGCCTTGGCTTGCGCTTCGGTGGTCTTGTCGTTCACTTCGATCAGAATATGCGCAGCCCGGCGTTGCTCGGACAGATTCGCGATTTCTTTCTGATACGCCGCTTGCAGGTCTTCGTCCTTGACGCCGACCTGATCAAAGAAGGAGGCCTTCTTCAACTCCAGATAATCGATGACCACCTGATCCGGCGTCATGAACTCCTTGGCGTGTTCGTCGTAGTAGGCCTTGACTTCATCGTCGGTCAGTTTGACCGCTGCCGGGTCAGCCTTGATGTTCAGGGAAGCGAAATCGCGAGTCTGTTTTTCCAGACGGGCGAACGCCAGTACCTGTGCATCGGTGACGAAACCACTACCCGCCAGACCGGCGCGCAGTTGGCCGATCAGCATTTCCTGCGCCAGCATCTGGCGGAACTGCATACGGCTGTAACCGAGTTGGCGAATAACCTGATCGAAACGCTCAGGACTGAACTTGCCATCCACCTGGAACTCAGGCGTTTGCAGGATGACCTGATCCAGAGCCGCTTCGGAGAAAGCAAATTTCGAGTTTTCCGCGCCCTGCAACAGCAACTTGCGATCGATCAGGCCTTTGAGAGCCGATTCGCGCAGCATCTTTTCGTCGAGCAAGGAAGCATCGAAATCCTTGCCCAGCTGTTGCATGAGTTGACGGCGTTGCATATCGACCGCCTGGCTCAGCTCGTTCTGGCTGATTTCCTCACCATTGACCTTCGCCGCCTCATTTTTGTGCGTCGTAGCCTGAAAAATGGCGTCGAAACCGGTCAAAGCCATCAGTGCAACGATGACCCCGATAATGGTCTTGGCAATCCAGCCTTGTGAATTGTCCCTGATATTCTGCAGCATGCGTCCCCCATAAACGGTTGAACTTCAAAATTAGGCAACCGTGGAGCGTGGGTAGAATCCGGATAGAAGAAAGGCGCATCCGAGGATGCGCCTTCTCGTAACTGGCGGAGCGGACCGATGACTCGAACTTGCGAGCCTCGGTGTCTCGGACCGGCGACCTGCCGACTGGACTACCGCTCCGCTGCCAGGTCAGGCATGACCCCGACCCGGATAGGCAAAAACCTGAATCGAACTTAGTTGACAGCTTCTTTCAGTGCTTTACCGGCTTTGAAACCTGGTTTTTTGGCGGCTGCGATTTCCAGCGTCTTACCGGTCTGTGGGTTACGACCAATGCGAGCTGGACGATCAGTCACGGAGAAGGTACCGAAACCAACCAGAACAACAGAGTCGCCAGCCTTGAGAGCGCCAGTGACGGATTCGATTACAGCGTCCAGCGCACGGCCAGCAGCAGCTTTCGGGATATCAGCGGATGCAGCGATAGCATCAATCAGTTCCGACTTGTTCACTCTAAGTCCCCTTATATCTATTTGAGTATGATTCTAAGTTTTTTTGGTGAAAGCAAAAACGAGTGCTGAATGGCCTACAGACACTTAAGAGCCGCTTTATAACAAGGGCTCTAAAAAGCTGTCAAGGAAGCCCCCCAGGCAAATACGTACTAATGCGTGCTAATTCTTTCCTTAGAATCGGACTCGCGTTTTTCATCCTTCGCGACAATCTCCGGAGCCACATCCGGCAAGGGCTCCGGCGCGTATTGCAGCGCAATTTGCAGGACCTCGTCAATCCATTTAACTGGTTTAATCTGGAGATCTTGCTTGATATTGTCAGGAATTTCCTTCAGATCACGAACATTCTCTTCGGGAATGATCACAGTCTTGATTCCGCCACGGTGGGCAGCGAGCAGTTTTTCTTTCAAACCACCAATCGCCAGTACTTGACCACGCAAGGTGATTTCACCGGTCATTGCCACGTCCGCACGCACGGGGATGCTGGTCAGGGCCGATACCAGCGCCGTGCACATGCCTACACCCGCGCTAGGACCGTCCTTCGGCGTCGCCCCTTCCGGCATGTGGATGTGGGTATCGCGCTTCTCGTGGAAGTCCAGGGGAATCCCCAGGCTCTTCGCGCGGCTGCGCACCACGGTCAGGGCTGCGGTGATCGACTCGACCATCACGTCACCCAGGGAACCGGTCTTGATCAACTGACCTTTGCCCGGCACGACAGCGGCTTCGATGGTCAGCAATTCGCCGCCCACCTGAGTCCACGCCAACCCGGTAACCTGACCGATCTGGTCCTGCTGCTCAGCCAGGCCGTAGCGGAATTTGCGCACACCCAGGAAGTGCTCCAGCGCGTCTGCCGTGACCTTCACAGAGAAGCGTTTTTCCAATGCGTGCTCTTTGACCGCCTTGCGGCAGACCTTGGCAATCTGGCGCTCCAGGCCACGCACACCGGCTTCTCGGGTGTAGTAGCGGATGATGTCGCGAATTGCCTCTTCGTCGAACTCCAGCTCGCCTTTTTTCAAGCCATTGGCCTGAATCTGCTTGGGCGACAGGTATTTGACGGCGATGTTGATCTTCTCGTCTTCGGTGTAGCCCGGCAGACGAATCACTTCCATCCGGTCCAGCAATGCCGGCGGGATGTTCATGGAGTTCGAGGTGCACAGGAACATCACATCCGACAGGTCGTAATCGACTTCCAGATAGTGATCGTTGAAGTTGTGGTTCTGTTCAGGATCGAGCACTTCCAGCAACGCCGATGCCGGATCGCCACGCATGTCGCTGCCCATCTTGTCGATTTCATCGAGCAGGAACAGCGGGTTGCGGACGCCCACTTTCGTCATCTTTTGAATCAATCTTCCTGGCATCGACCCGATGTAAGTACGGCGATGACCACGAATTTCCGCTTCATCACGCACACCGCCGAGGGCCATGCGCACGAATTTGCGGTTGGTGGCATGGGCGATCGACTCTGCCAGAGAGGTTTTACCCACCCCTGGAGGACCTACCAGGCACAACACCGGACCACGAATTTTCTTCACGCGCTTTTGCACGGCGAGGTATTCGAGAATCCGCTCTTTGACCTCTTCCAGACCATAGTGGTCGGCATCGAGAATGTCTTCGGCACGCGCCAGATCCAGACGAACCTTGCTCTGGGCTTTCCACGGCACCTGAACCAGCCAATCAATGTATGAACGCACCACAGTCGCTTCTGCGGACATTGGCGACATTTGCTTGAGCTTGTTCAGTTCGGCCTGGGCCTTGGCAAGCGCGTCTTTTGGCAAGCCAGCGGCATCGATACGCTTTTTCAGCTCTTCGATTTCGTTATGGCCTTCGTCGCTGTCGCCGAGTTCTTTCTGGATGGCCTTCATCTGCTCATTCAGGTAGTACTCGCGCTGACTGCGCTCCATTTGCTTTTTGACACGGCCGCGAATGCGTTTTTCGACTTGCAGCAAATCGATTTCGGCATCCAGCAGCGCGAGAACGTGTTCGACCCGCGCCGACAGATCGATGATTTCGAGGATTTCCTGCTTCTGCTCGATCTTCAGGGCCATGTGTGCGGCCATGGTATCGACCAGGCGCCCTGGCTCGTCGATGCTATTGAGCGACGACAGAACCTCGGCGGGCACTTTCTTGCCCAACTGCACATATTGCTCGAACTGGGACAGCAGGCTGCGAACAAACACTTCCGACTCGCGCTCAGGCGCGTCGACTTCGTCAATCAGCGAGACCTCGGCGCGGCAGTGACCGTCCACTTCGCTGAAGCGCTCCACGGCGCCCCGCTGCTCGCCTTCGACCAGAACCTTGACCGTACCGTCAGGCAGCTTCAGCAGCTGCAGAACGGTCGCAATCGTACCTACGCGATAAAGTGCGTCTTCACCGGGATCGTCGTCAGCAGGGTTTCTCTGAGCCAGCAGAAGGATCTGCTTATCGCCCGTCATCGCTGCCTCAAGGGCTTCGATGGATTTCTCGCGCCCCACGAACAGCGGGATAACCATGTGCGGATAAACCACGACATCACGCAATGGCAGGAGAGGCAATTCGATGGTTGTCTTCATGATTTCGCCTCTACGGCGGCCACAAGGCCGGAAACAGATGGAAGTAAGCTTGAAACCAAGATGGGGGCAGCCTTCAAAAAAAACAAGCACAAAGACTGTGTAAAAACCTGCAAAAAGCAAAGGGGCCCGAAGGCCCCTTCTTTGTACCGGCTGCGTGACGCTTAGGCGTCTGGCGCGGCCTTGGCAGCAGGCTCACTGTTTTCATAGATAAACAGTGGCTTGGACTTGCCTTCTATAACGCTTTCATCGATCACTACTTTACTCACCTCGGACTGCGAGGGAATTTCATACATAGTGTCGAGCAATACACCTTCAAGAATCGAACGCAGCCCACGAGCCCCGGTCTTGCGTTCCAGCGCGCGCTTGGCGACGGCCTTCAGTGCGTCGGCCCGGAATTCCAGGTCCACATCTTCCATCTCGAACAACTTGGCGTACTGCTTGGTCAGCGCGTTTTTCGGCTCGGTGAGAATCTGCATCAAAGCAGCCTCATCCAGTTCGTCCAGCGTCGCAAGGACCGGCAGACGACCGACGAATTCCGGGATCAGACCGAACTTGACCAGATCGTCAGGCTCGACTTCACGCAGGGACTCACCGACTTTCTTGCCTTCTTCCTTGCTGCGGACTTCCGCGCTGAAACCAATGCCACCCTTGGTGGAACGGTTCTGGATAACCTTTTCCAGACCGGAGAACGCACCACCGCAGATGAACAGGATGTTGCGGGTGTCAACCTGAAGGAATTCCTGCTGCGGATGCTTGCGACCACCTTGAGGCGGAACGGAAGCGACCGTGCCTTCGATCAACTTGAGCAGGGCCTGCTGCACGCCTTCACCGGAAACGTCCCGAGTGATCGACGGGTTGTCGGATTTGCGCGAGATTTTGTCGATCTCATCGATGTAGACAATGCCCATCTGGGCCTTTTCCACGTCGTAGTCGCACTTCTGCAGCAGCTTCTGAATGATGTTCTCGACATCCTCACCCACGTAACCCGCCTCGGTGAGGGTGGTTGCATCGGCGATGGTGAACGGAACGTTCAGCAAGCGGGCCAGTGTTTCGGCAAGCAGGGTTTTACCCGAGCCTGTCGGGCCGATCAGCAAGATGTTGCTCTTGCCGAGTTCGACGTCGTCATTCTTTTTGTCACGCTGGTTCAGACGCTTGTAGTGGTTGTACACCGCTACGGCCAGAACCTTTTTCGCACGCTCCTGACCAATCACATACTGATCAAGGATGCCGCTGATTTCTTTAGGCGAAGGCAATTTATGCGCGCTGCTCTCGGCCTGGGCTTCCTGCACCTCCTCACGGATGATGTCATTGCACAGGTCGACGCACTCGTCGCAGATAAAGACCGAGGGGCCGGCAATCAATTTGCGTACTTCATGCTGGCTTTTGCCACAGAAGGAGCAATAGAGCAGCTTGCCGTTGTCCTCGCCGTTGCGGGTGTCAGTCATTCGTTCGATCCAAATCCGATAGGCTTGCAACACAAGATGAAGGCTATTGCGGGCTTTTTCAAGCCCGCCGGTGATCGGACCAGCCGACCCACCTTATTTTGAGCTGCTTATTTTAAGCGGGGCGCTGGGTGATCACTTCATCGATCAACCCATACTCACGCGCAGCGTCTGCACTCATGAAGTTATCGCGGTTGGTATCGCGCTCGATTTCTTCAAGGGTGCGCCCGCTATGCTTGGCCATCAGCGTGTTCAGACGCTCGCGGATGAAGAGGATTTCCTTGGCATGGATTTCGATGTCCGATGCCTGGCCCTGGAAACCGCCCAGAGGCTGGTGAATCATCACACGCGAGTTCGGCAGGCAGTAACGCTTGCCGGGGGCGCCGGCTGTCAGCAGGAACGCGCCCATGCTGCACGCCTGGCCGATACAGGTGGTCGATACGTTTGGCTTGATGAACTGCATGGTGTCATAGATCGACATGCCCGCCGTCACCGAACCGCCCGGGGAGTTGATGTAGAGATGGATGTCCTTGTCCGGGTTTTCCGCTTCAAGGAACAGCAGCTGCGCACAAATCAGGTTGGCCATGTAGTCCTCTACCGGACCCACCAGAAAGATCACTCGCTCCTTGAGGAGGCGCGAGTAAATGTCGTAGGCGCGCTCGCCACGAGCAGACTGCTCGACAACCATCGGGACCAGACCGCCTGCGGCCTGGATATCAGAGTTCTGCTGAATATACGAATTACGGAACATGCTCTGCAGTCACTCCCAAATAGTTATGTCTTGAATACGCATAAGCCAGCACGAAGGCTGGCTTATGGTGTGTACTTCTTACCGCAGGAACAATCAGTCGGCTTGTGGAGCTTCTACCGGCTTGACCGCTTCTTCGTAAGAGACCGATTTGTCGGTCACGCTAGCTTTCTGCAGAACAGTATCCACAACTTGCTCTTCCAGCACAACCGAACGAACTTCGTTCAGTTGCTGGTCGTTCTTGTAGTACCAGGACACAACTTGCTCAGGCTCTTGGTAAGCCGAAGCCATTTCCTGGATCATTTCGCGAACGCGGGTTTCGTCAGGCTTGAGGTCGAACTGCTTGACCACTTCAGCCACGATCAGACCCAGGACAACACGGCGCTTGGCTTGCTCTTCGAACAGCTCTGCCGGCAGTTGGTCAGGCTTGATGTTGCCACCGAACTGCTGAACAGCCTGTACGCGCAGACGGTCAACTTCGTTGGACAGCAGGGCCTTAGGCACTTCGATCGGGTTGGTGGCCAGCAGACCGTCCATGACCTGATTCTTGACCTTGGATTTGATCGCCTGACGCAGTTCGCGCTCCATGTTCTTGCGAACTTCGGCGCGGAAGCCTTCCAGACCGGTTTCCTTGATGCCGAATTGAGCGAAGAACTCTTCGGTCAGTTCAGGCAGTTTTGGCTCGGAAACAGTGTTCACGGTCACGGTGAACTCAGCGGTTTTGCCAGCCAGGTCCAGGTTCTGATAGTCCTCAGGGAAGGTCAGGTTCAGAACGCGCTCTTCGCCAGCCTTGGCGCCAACCAGACCGTCTTCGAAGCCAGGGATCATGCGGCCGGAACCCAGAACCAGCTGAGTACCTTTGGCGGAACCACCCGCGAACACTTCACCGTCGACCTTGCCAACGAAATCGATGTTCAGTTGATCTTCGTTCTGGGCAGCACGATCGGCTACTTCGAAACGGGTGTTCTGCTTGCGCAGGATGTCCAGCATCTTGTCCAGATCGGCATCAGCGACGTCAGCGCTCAGACGCTCAACAGTGATACCTTCGAAACCGGCAACGGTGAACTCAGGGAACACTTCGAATACGGCAACGTATTCCAGGTCCTTGCCTGCTTCCAGGGATTTTGGCTCGATCGACGGCGAACCAGCCGGGTTCAGCTTTTGCTCAACCACTGCTTCGTAGAAGGAAGACTGGATCACGTCGCCTACAGCTTCCTGGCGAGCTTCAGCACCGAAACGACGCTTGATTTCGCTCATTGGCACTTTGCCTGGACGGAAGCCTGCGATCTTGGCCTTTTGGGCAGTCTGCTGCAGACGCTTGTTGACCTGAGTCTCGATGCGCTCAGCCGGCACGGTGATGCTCATGCGGCGCTCAAGAGCAGAAGTATTTTCAACAGAAACTTGCATGGATATTCCTCGTTGCACAGACGTTAGCCGGCCGTTTCCGACCCCAGAATCAAGGGCATGCATTCTAGTGGGTCAAACTCAAGAAGTCACCCTACTGAAAACGGGTAAAAACGCAGCAGGCAATTTATAGGTGCGAATGCACGGATGCACCTCGCCCCGGTGGCAAATACAGCCATTCACGCCAGGGCTCTGCGCCAACCTTTCTATATATAGAAGAGGTTGCCAATCATCTCCCTGACAGCCGACCTTGCGAGCAAGGCCGACGGGCAGCGCGGCATCATCAAGAAACATAAATACGACGAAACGCCCTGCCCCTGCGACCCGGAACCAGCAGCCGCCAAACACTCAAACCACTGAAACAAAAAAGGCGCCAGACTGTTAAATCTGGCGCCTTTCGAAATATGGGGTGGACGATGGGGATCGAACCCACGACAACGGGAGTCACAATCCCGTGCTCTACCAACTGAGCTACGCCCACCATATTGCGTGTCAAAGAAGCCAAACAACTTCTTTGTGAAGCCCCAACCAGGCCAACCGGCATGAGTGAAGCTTTATTTGGTGCGGATGAAGAGACTCGAACTCTTACGCCTCGCGGCGCTGGAACCTAAATCCAGTGTGTCTACCAATTCCACCACATCCGCGGATTGAAGCTTTTAAAGCAAAGGCGCCAGACTGTTAATCTGGCGCCTTTCGAAATATGGGGTGGACGATGGGGATCGAACCCACGACAACGGGAGTCACAATCCCGTGCTCTACCAACTGAGCTACGCCCACCATATCGCGCTACTTGTGCCAAAGCTGCCTAATGGCGCACCCGGCAGGACTCGAACCTGCGACCATCCGCTTAGAAGGCGGATGCTCTATCCAGCTGAGCTACGGGCGCCTTATTAATCTGTACTCTTGGAGGACTACAAACTAAATGCTTTCCAGTCTTGCAGAACCGTAATTCCGCTTGACCTTCTTAACCAGTGCTAGGCTGTGCCCGACAAGTGCGACGAATAGTATAGAGCCCCCCGGAGGTCGTCAAATCCTTTTTAAAAAAAATTCATTTAATTAAAGGGCTTAGGGGAATTTACAGACCAAGCGCCTTTGCCCTCACCTCATGACATGCGAGAATGCGCTCTCTTTTTTTCCCCTCTCGATGGTTAATCACGCGCAATGACTGCACAACTAATCGACGGCAAATCGATCGCCGCCAGCCTGCGCCAGCAGATCGCCCAACGCGTTACCGAGCGTCGCCAGCAAGGCTTGCGTACGCCTGGCCTCGCGGTGATCCTGGTCGGCAGCGATCCCGCCTCTCAGGTTTATGTCTCGCACAAGCGTAAAGACTGTGAAGAGGTCGGCTTCCTTTCCCAAGCTTATGACCTGCCTTCCGATACCACTCAAGAAGCACTGGCCGAACTGATCGATCGCCTCAATGACGATCCGGCGATTGACGGTGTCCTGCTGCAACTCCCTCTCCCTGAACACCTGGATGCGTCCAAATTGCTGGAACGCATTCGGCCGGACAAGGACGTTGACGGTTTTCATCCTTACAACGTCGGTCGCCTGGCCCAACGCATTCCACTGCTTCGCCCATGCACGCCTAAAGGCATCATGACCCTGCTGGAAAGCACCGGCGCCGATCTGTACGGCATGAATGCCGTGGTTGTCGGCGCCTCCAACATTGTTGGCCGTCCGATGGCGATGGAACTGTTGCTGGCCGGTTGCACCGTGACCGTCACCCATCGCTTCACCAAGGACCTGGCCGGCCACATCGGTCGTGCCGACCTGGTCGTGGTGGCCGCCGGCAAGCCTGGCCTGGTCAAGGGCGAGTGGATCAAGGAAGGCGCGATCGTGATCGACGTCGGCATCAACCGTCAGGATGATGGCAAACTGGTTGGTGACGTTATCTATGAAACCGCCCTGCCCCGCGCCGGCTGGATCACTCCGGTGCCGGGTGGCGTCGGCCCGATGACCCGCGCCTGCCTGCTGGAAAACACGCTGTACGCAGCAGAAACCCTGCACAGCTGAGCCTTGTTGGCGAGCTAGCCGGTGACTCAAGGAACCCCGCCCCCGCGGGGTTCTTTTTTGCCTGCGGAAAAGAATCGACCATCCGCCGGAAAATGACTTTTTTTTCATGTTTCCCAGTACTTTCACGCCACCCTCGAACAACCATCGACAGTTATTCAGCCATACTCCAGAATGTCGCGCTTTTTCGGAAATAGCCCGTTACATAACGGCGTATCAACACTTTATGAGTCTGCCAGCGTGAAAATCCGTCTTTCCATCCTGAGCCTATTTTTTGCAGTTACAGGGACTTTCATCACGCCAATCGCCAGCGCTGGCGAAACCACCGCAGCGCCTCGTGACACCTCGCAACTCAAGCTCGCTTCCGGCAGCACCCTGTTGCTGGATATGCAGACCAACAAAGTCATCTATGCCAACAATCCCGACGTGGTCGTCCCTATCGCGTCCGTCAGCAAGCTTATGACTGGCCTGGTCGTGGTGGAAGCCAGGCAGAACATGGACGAGTACATCAACATCAACATCAGCGACACACCTGAAATGAAAGGCGTGTTCTCTCGGGTAAAACTCAAGAGTGAACTGCCGCGCCGGGAAATGCTGCTGATCGCCCTGATGTCTTCTGAAAACAGGGCGGCCGCGAGCCTGGCCCACCACTATCCGGGTGGTTACGCCGCGTTCATCGCCGCGATGAACGCCAAGGCCAAGGCCCTGGGCATGACCAACACCCACTTTGTCGAACCCACTGGTCTCTCACCGCGCAACGTGTCCACCGCTCGCGACCTGAGCAAACTGTTGATTGCCGCGCACAAGTATCCGTTGCTGACGGAGCTGAGCACGACCAAGGAAAAAACCGTCACGTTCCGCAAGCCCACCTACAGCCTGGGCTTTCGCAACACTGACCACTTGGTGCGCAAGCCAGACTGGGACATCCAACTGACGAAAACCGGGTTCACCAACGAAGCAGGTCATTGCCTGGTGCTGGTGACACGGATGAGCAACCGCCCGGTTGTCCTGGTGCTCCTGGACGCTTACGGCAAATACACCCACTTTGCCGATGCCGCGCGCATCCGTAATTGGGTTGAGACCGGTAAAAGCGCCAACGTAGCGTCCGCAGCCTTGCAGTACAAATCGGACAAGAACCTCAAGCATCGCCAAAGTGGCGTGGTTGAAGCTTCGAAATAACCTTGCCGCCGCCCCCACGAAAAAGCCCCGGACATCCGGGGCTTTTCTTTGTCAGCGACTAATCATTAGGCAGCGGCATCTGGTCGTCATCCGGGATGCCATCCCCTCTGCTCGGGTCTCGCCAGCCCTGCGGATGCTCCGTAGGTACAACGGTCGGACGGGCCAGCGGATCTCGCAACGGGCTGTCCGGATCCAATACCGGATCGACACTTCCTTCAGGCGTTGTCGGAACGTTTTCCGGACGTTTGTCGTTGAAGCTCGAATCGGTAGACATACGCACCTCCACGGAACCTAGGGCTTGAGATCGCCGAGTGGATCATAGGGCTTTGCCGGCGCCTTGGGATTATCACCCGGCTTTACATCCTTCGGCGCCTTGGCGGGACCCACAGGATCGACCTGAGGGTCGGAGAGGTCCGGGGAATCGGGGTCGAAGCCCAACTCATCGCCGGACGAATGCTCAGACGAGTGCGGGCCTGTAGGGGTATTGGAATGTGCCATGGACGCCTCCTGATCGCGACCCAAAACCTCCGGGCCTTGTCTCTCAGATAACGCCAGCGCTGCGCGGTGCCCGGCAAATGACGAACGGGCTTACTGCGCGGCCAGGGCTTTTCTGGCTTTTGCCGCCGCCTGCTCCTGTCCGGCCTGGGCAAGATCGTTCGCGGCCTTGAGCCAGCGTTGCTGATCGACTTCCGCTGGAACCTGCGTCGGCGCTTGAATCAAAACCGCCCAGCCACCGGCGTCCTTGAATGCCGATTCGAACGAGCCGAAACTCATCAGCACCCGCTGGTCCATTCCCGCACGCAACAACACGGTCTGCTTCTGACGATTATACCCGGACAGAATGGCGTAACGCGGCTCGGCCCAGAGTGCCGAACCCTCGGTAAAGCGCACCATCACCGGGTAACCGGCTGCCACTTGGGTCAACAAGGCGGGCAGATTGCTGTCCAGGGGATAGACCATCATTCCGTATTCACGGGCCAGGTTCTGCATGTTTTGTTGCAACTGGGCTTCGGCGCCCGGCAAATGCAGTGGCTTGTCGAGCAACCCCGGCGTAATCACGATGCCCTGCTGGGACAACAGGCTCGCCAATACTTGCGGCCCGCTTTGATTGGCCACGCCACGGTAGAACCTGCCGCTGAGCTCAACCCGCTCCGGCAGGCGCTTGATCTGCGGCGCAACAGTGCCCGCGCAACCGGCCAGACTGGCGGCGCAACCCACGATCACTGCCACCGATAGAATTCGAGAAATTACCCGCACCATCATCACTCTCTTGTTCAGACACCCGGCAATCCGCTTCCCGGCTTGGCCGTCGATCATAGGACGCCGCGCGATGGCGGTATAGCCTTAACCCGTAGTTGATTGCATTCGATAGAGCAAACTGGTTGATCCCAGTCGACCTTCGGTCAATAGCCTGCAACACGGCAGCGACTAGACTGTCACCTGCAAAGCGTGTGTGCCCGCTGCAGGGCAAAGAGGAGGCATCGATGAGCCTGACAATGACAATCGTGATGTTGATTTCCGGCTGGCTGGCCGTGGCTGCCGCCATGTTGTGGGGCGTTCTGCGCATAACCCGCCGCCATCACCACCACCCTGTTCAACCGGCATCTGCGAAGAAAACCGATAAAGCCGCCGCGCGTCACGCCACCGCTCACTGACGCCAACCGTACAAACAAAAACGGCCGCCTGGACTCTTCCGAGTTCAGGCGGCCGTTTCATTCAGCGCAGGTCAGGCTTCAGCGATAACGCGCTTCTGCTTCGCCCGGCGGGACATCATGTTCAACACCTCGATCGCAGCCGAGAACGCCATGGCAGCGTAGACGTAGCCTTTCGGTACGTGGGCACCGAAGCCTTCGGCGATCAGCGTCATGCCGATCATGATCAGGAAGCCCAGGGCCAGCATCACCACGGTCGGGTTGTCGTTGATGAACTTGGCCAGTGGATCAGCCGCCAGCAACATCACCAGTACCGACACCACCACCGCGATGATCATGATCGGCAAATGCTCGGTCATGCCGACAGCGGTAATGATGCTGTCGATGGAGAACACCATGTCCAGCATCAGGATCTGGCCGATCGCCGCGGCAAAGCCCAGGGTCACGGTCGAGGTCGCCGACTTCGGATCTTCCGGCGCCGGGTCCATGCTGTGATGGATCTCGGTGGTGGCTTTCCACAACAGGAACAGGCCACCGGCGATCAGGATCATGTCCTTCCAGGAGAACGCATGGCCGAACACCTCGATCACCGGCGCCGTCAGCTGGACGATGAACGCAATGGTGCTCAACAGGCCGAGGCGCAGGATCAGCGCCATACCAATGCCGATGCGTCGCGCTTTCTGCCGGTGCTTCTCGGGCAGCTTGTTGGTCAGGATCGAGATAAAAATCAGGTTGTCGATGCCCAGCACGATCTCCATCACCACCAGGGTGGCCAGGGCGACCCAGGCAGTGGGGCTTGCGGCTAGCTGTAAAAGGTATTCCATGGGTCAGTCCTGATTCGTTTAAGTCGGTTTAGATTTCCTGGGACGAAGATTCGGTTTTTTCCGCTTCTTTTTCCGATGATTCTTTCTTGCTGATCAAACCGCCGGTGGCCTCGCTGAGTGCTTGTTCGGCGGCTTTGTGGGTATCGTCGATGGCCTGTTTGGCACTTTCGGCAGCCTTGCCCATCAGTTGCTGAGCGCTTTTTTCGGCCTGATCACAACCGGCCAGAACCAGTAAGGACGTGATCAGCAGAGCCGCGGATTTAAGCTTCATGATGTTTTCCTCAATAGAACAAACGGGACCGCAACGATGGCCCGTTGATAGCGACGCATTCTAGGGAGATGAATACTTCAGGAAAATTCGTATTTTCAGCGGCTATACTTCGGTTTTTACGAACTGTGAACCCGCATGCTCAACTATCGGCAATTGCATTACTTCTGGGTGGTGGCCAAGACCGGCAGCATCGTGCGCGCCTGCGAACAGCTGAATCTGACGCCACAAACCATCAGCGGGCAGATCTCACTGCTCGAACAAACCTACGGCATAGAGCTGTTTCGGCGAGTTGGCCGGCAACTTGAACTCACCGAAGCCGGCCGCCAGACACTGCCCTACGCCGAACAAATGTTTCAGCTAGGCGGCGAACTGGAGTTGATGCTGCGGGCGCAACCCAATGAACAGCAGATACTGTTTCGCGTGGGCGTGGCCGACGTGGTGCCCAAATCCATCGTCTATCGCCTGATTGCGCCAACGATGGAGTTGAGCGAGCCGCTGCGCATCACTTGCCGCGAGGACAAGCTTGAACGTTTGTTGGCCGACCTGGCGATCCAGCGCCTGGACCTGGTGATTTCCGACAGCCCGATGCCCTCGCACCTGGACATCAAGGGCTACAGCCAGAAGCTCGGCGAATGCGGGATCAGTTTCTTCGCCACCGCCGAATTGGCAGCGCGTTATGGCCAGGACTTCCCCCGCAGCCTGCACGGCGCGCCGCTGTTGATTCCCGGGCCGGAGACCGTGGTGCGCAGCCGCTTGCAACGCTGGTTCGCCGAACAGCAGATCCAGCCACAAATTGTTGGCGAGTTCGACGACAGTGCCTTGATGCAGGCCTTCGGCCAGTCCGGCAGCGGGATTTTCATCGGCCCGAGCGTGATCGCCGACGAAGTGAGGCGCCAATATGGCGTGGAGGTCATCGGCCAGACCGACGCGGTGAGCGAGTCGTTCTACGCCATTTCGGTGGAACGCAAGGTCAAGCACCCCGGCATTGTCGCCATTACCGAAGGTGCCCGACGCGAGCTGTTTACAGCGCTGTGACGACTTCCCGGGGCTTGAAGGTCATCAGGGCGATGGCCAACAGGATCGAAGCCAGGATAAATCCGGCCGCGGCAAAACCCAGGCCTTGCAGGCCGACACTGTCGATCACCCGACCGCCGATCATGGCACCCAGGCCGATCCCGAGGTTGGCCCCGGCGATGTTCAGCGACGCGGCGAATGCTGGTGCCTCTGGCGCGGCCTTCATCAGGCGCACGTGACTGACCAGGAACAACGCTGCCTGGGTCACACCCCAGATGCCCATCGCCGCCGCCAGGCCAAAGGGCGAATGAATGTTCGGCACCAGCGTCACCAGCCCGGCAATCATGAAGGCGCAGAACATCATCGACGCCACCAGCGGATGACGATCCACCGCGCGACCGCCCAGGGAGTTGCCGATCAGCCCTACCGCGCCGAAACCCATCAAGCACCAGCCGACCACCGTGCCGTTGAACCCGGCCAGACGTTCAAGGATGTCCGCCAAGTAGGTGTAGGCGGTAAACATGCCGCTGAACACCACGATCGACAGCAGTACATGCCCCACCATCAACGGGCTGCGCAGAATCTTGAACTGCGACCGGAAGCTGACTTGATGCTGATGCAGGTTGGTTTTCGGCAAGTAGATAAACAGCAGCAGCGCCTTGGCAAATGCAATGAACGCCAGAATGGCGAAGGCACTGCGCCAGCCGAATGCATCGGAAATCAGCGTGCCCACCGGAATGCCGAACACCGTGGCGCAGACAATGCCGAAGCCGATCTTGGCAATGGCACGCCCGGCGTAGTCCGGCCCGACGATGTCCACCGCCGTCTCACTGGCCAGCGCCCAGAACACAGGCAGGCCCAAGGCCGGAATCAACCGGGCGAATGCCATCACCCAGATATTCGGCGCCAGCGCCGCCAGAGTGTTGGCCAGGCCGAACATGATCAGCACCGAGATGAACAACTTGCGCCGCTCGAAGCGGGCGAAGTACGCCGTGAGGAACGGCCCGAACGCAGCGACGGTGAAGGCAAACAGGGTCACCAGCAACCCCGCTTGCGGGATGCTGACGTCGAGGTCACGGGCGATGGCGGGCAACAGGCCGACGATGATGAATTCCGTGGTCAGCACCGTAAAACCGGCGGCCGACAACAGAAGAATGGGCAACAGCATGCAGAACTCCAGAAAACGACAACACCAGCGATAGCCCGAAGGCTCACTGGCAGACATGAAAATGAGGATGGCGAAGCTTAACAGAGTGTTTCCGGAGGCGGTTGCACGAACCTGCAAATCGCGCCGCACATTTGGGTGGCAGATCGTCACAGGACTGAAGGATCCGGACCCCGCTGTGATAAAGTCCGCGCCCCGCAAAACGTACACCCTGTTCACCGGCCCTTTTCCGGCCTCGATGCTGCAACACCCCCGCACCCAATAAAATCCGAGATGCCGTTTATGACTGCTTCATCCCCTTCTCTATTGCAACGCCTGAAAGGCACCAGCCTGGTCACGCAGATCATCATCGGCCTGATCGCCGGGATCAGCCTGGCCCTGATTGCGCCCGAAGCGGCTAAATCCACGGCCTTCATCGGCAAAGTCTTCGTGTCCGCGCTCAAGGCCGTCGCGCCGATCCTGGTCTTCGTGCTGGTCATGGCCTCGATCGCCAACCACAAGCACGGCCAGGAAACCCATATCCGGCCGATCCTGTTCCTGTACCTGCTGGGCACCTTCGCGGCTGCCGTGGTCGCGGTGGTTGCCAGCATGATGTTCCCGTCGAACCTCGTGCTGTCGACCCAGGACGTCGCCGTCACCGCCCCGGGCGGCATCAGCGAAGTGCTGCAAAGCCTGCTGCTCAGCGTGGTCGACAACCCGGTCAGTGCACTGATGAACGCCAACTTCATCGGCATCCTGGCCTGGGCCATCGGCATGGGCATCGCCATTCGCCATGCCGGTGACACCACCCGCGAAGTGCTGGGCGACCTGTCCAATGGCGTGACGGTGATCGTGCGCCTGGTGATTTGCTTTGCCCCGCTGGGAATCTTCGGCCTCGTGGCCTCGACCCTGGCCACCTCCGGTTTCGGCGCCTTGATCGGCTATGCGCACCTGCTGGCCGTGTTGCTGGGCTGCATGCTGTTCGTGGCCCTGGTGATGAACCCGGTCATCGTGTTCTGGAAGCTGCGCCGCAACCCCTATCCGCTGGTGCTGATGTGCCTGCGGGAAAGCGGCATCACCGCGTTCTTCACCCGCAGTTCGGCGGCGAATATTCCGGTCAATCTCGAATTGAGCAAGCGCCTGGGCCTGCACGAAGATACGTATTCGGTGTCGATCCCGCTTGGAGCGACCATCAACATGGCCGGCGCGGCGATCACCATCACCGTGCTGACGTTGGCGGCCGTGCACACACTGGGCATCGCGGTGGACATTCCGACAGCCATTCTGCTGAGTGTCGTCGCGGCGATTTGCGCCTGTGGCGCTTCCGGCGTGGCCGGTGGTTCGCTGCTGCTCATCCCGCTGGCGTGCAGCTTGTTTGGCATCCCGAGTGAAATCGCCATGCAGGTGGTGGCTGTCGGTTTCATCATTGGTGTGCTGCAGGATTCGGCGGAGACGGCGTTGAATTCCTCGACCGATGTGTTGTTCACGGCGGCGGCTTGCCTGGGTGAAGAAGCAAAAACACAGCGTATGGCCTAAACACCCATCCCCCACAGGGACAACGAAAAAGCCCGCCAAGGCTTGTACCTTGGCGGGCTTTTTTGTACCCGGGCGGTTTAGAACGCGCCCATGTAATCGCGCTTGCCCACTTCCACGCCGTTGTGACGCAGCAGTGCGTAAGTGGTGGTGACGTGGAAGAAGAACTGCGGCAGGCCGTAGGTCAGCAGGTAAGCCTGGCCGGAAAAGCGCTTCTCTTTAGGCGTGCCCGGACGGGTCACGATTTCGATGCCTTCCTTGCCGTTGATCTGCTCCGGTTTGATCTCGCCAATGAACGCCAGCACCTTGGCGATCAGCGCTTGCAGCTCGGCGAAGGTGGTTTCAGTGTCGTCGTACTTCGGCAACTCGATCTCGGCCAGACGTGCCGAAACGCCTTTACTGAAGTCCACGGCGATCTGTACCTGGCGCACCAGCGGGAACATGTCCGGATACAAACGAGCTTGCAGGAAAGCGTTCGGGTCGATGTTTTTGGCGGTGGCGTGGGCCTCGGCCTTTTTCAGTACATCGCTCAGTGCGTTAAGCATTTGCTGGAAAACAGGGACGGAGGCGTCGTACAGGGAAATGGTCATGGCAGTCTCGTGTGATGACAGGTGGGAAACGTCGGCCGATTATAGCCATGCCCGCCCGTCCTGCGGCTTGTCTTTTATCCTGCAAGGATTAGGCTAGGCGGCTTCGACTGCATGCTTCGACTGCATAGGGAAAAGCGCGATGAGCACTGAACAAGAGCAAACCTTCGACGAACCGCGCCTCAACAGCACGGAAATCCGCATTCTGGGTTCGTTGATCGAGAAACAGGCCACCAGCCCGGAAACCTATCCGCTGACCCTCAATGCGCTGGTGATTGCCTGCAATCAGAAAACCAGCCGCGAACCGGTGATGAACCTGACCCAGGGTCAGGTCGGCCAGAGCCTGCGCGCCCTCGAGGGACGCGGTTTCACCAAACTGGTGATGGGCAGCCGCGCGGATCGCTGGGAGCACAAGGTCGACAAGGCCCTGGAGCTGGTGCCGGCCCAGGTGATTCTGATGGGACTGCTGTTTCTGCGCGGCCCGCAAACCGTCAACGAACTGCTGACCCGCAGCGGACGCATGCATGACTTCGAAGATACAGAGCAAGTCGTGCATCAGCTTGAACGTTTGATTGCCCGGGATCTGGCCATGCTGATTCCGCGCCAGGCCGGCCAGCGGGAGGACCGCTACATGCATGCCATGGGTGATCCGGCGGACATCGAAGTGATCCTCGCTGCGCGGCAGAACCCGGTTGAGCGCAGTGGCGTCGGCGTTTCGGTCGAGCGGATCGAAGAGCTTGAAGCGCGGATTGCGGCGCTGGAAGAGCGATTGGCACGGTTGGAGTAACAACACTGAACCCTGTGGGAGCGAGCCTGCTCGCGAAATAGGACTGTCTGTCACATCAATGCCGGATGTGCCGCCGCCTTCGCGAGCAGGCTCGCTCCCACATTGGATTGGTGGCGGGCCTTATTCCCCCTCCCAGTAATCCACCCCGTCCGCCTGCCGGGCCACGGCGACGAACCCCGAGGCATTGCCTTGGGCGTCGACCTTGAAATCATCCATCACCGCGTACTTGCCAGAGTCGGGATATTCGCAGATCTCCGGTGATTGCTGGGTACTGACCGCCAGGTAACGCAGTTCGGCATTGCTGGTGTTGATGATCTGGTGAGCCTTCTCCGGACCACCCGCCGGGCAGGCAATCACATCACCGGCCCGGATCGCAAAACGTTCGTCGCCGAGTCGTACTTCACCCTCCCCAGCCACGATGTAGAACATTTCTTCGTTGACCCGATGGCTGTGAAACGGGCTACCGCGCATACCCGGCTCCAGTGCGTACAAGCGATAACCCAGCTTTTGCGCACCTAGTTGCTGGCCAATGCGCGCCTGGCGCTGCCGATAGCGACCGGCCGTTTCACCGGTTGGGGCAAATGCTTCGGGTAACGGCTCAAGTTCGACCTGATCCAGATTGAGAATCGCGGGATGCATGGAAACCTCGGTCACGGTGATTGTTGGGAGGGCAAGTCTTGGCTTGCTGGCCAACAGTATAGAGAGTGGTTCATCTGCCAGACCGAGTCGCCGCTTTCGCGAGCAGGCTCGCTCCCACATTCGACCAGGTTTCTCCAGAAGAAATACAGTCAACTGTGGGAGCGAGCCTGCTCGCGAAGAGGCCATTCCAGACAACTCAGGATCTTGAGAGGTTTAACCCCGGGCAAACGCCACCGCAGCCTGAAACTGCTCTTCAGTCGGTCGAACGCCGGTATAAAGCACAAACTGCTCAAGCGCCTGGATCGCAATCACCTCCAGCCCGGTGATCACACGCTTACCCTCGGCACGACCGCGCACGATCAGCGGTGTTTCCGAGGGAATCGCCACCACATCGAAGACAATATCCGCAGCCTTGATCGCTTCGAGTTCAAACGCCAGTTGACCGGCCTCCGGCCCGCCATCCATGCCGACCGGCGTGACGTTGACCAGCATTTGCGGGCGTTGCGTGCCCAGTTCAGCTTGCCATGGGTAGCCCAGGGAGTCGGCCAGCGCCCGGCCAGCACGCTCGTTTCGGGCCACGATCCGACCGTTTTTGTACCCCCCGTCGCGCAAGGCACTGGCGACAGCCTTGGCCATGCCGCCACTGCCGCGCAGGGCAAACGTGGTGTCCCTGGGCACTGCGTGGGTGTCCAGCAACTGAGCGATGGCGATGTAATCGGTGTTGTAGGCCTTGAGGTGGCCGGCGGTGTTGACGATGGTATTGATCGACTGGATGGCGGCGGCAGACGCGTCCAGCTCATCGACCAGGGCAATGCAGGCTTCCTTGAAGGGCATCGACACCCCACAACCGCGAATGCCCAGGGCGCGAATGCCGCCTATCGCACCCGGCAGGTCCTGGCTGCTGAAGGCCTTGTAGTAAAAATTCAACCCCAATTGTTCATACAGATGATTGTGAAATCGCAGGCCGAAGTTGCCCGGGCGCCCGGAGAGGGACATGCACAACTGGGTGTCTTTGTTCGGGTTCATCTGCATGCGGATCTCCTTGCAATGCACTTTCAGATGGACGGGATTAGCCGGCCATCCTGTTCTGATCGATCATATTCCCGTGCCTGCCCGGAACCTCAAAAGACCGTAAGCAAGCCGGTACAGACCTTACACAAAATTTACCCAACGGCTGTGCTGAATTTCAAAAAAACGCTGTCTTAGTAGTATCCCCGCGACGATCCTTGGGTCTATTGCAGGCACAAGCGCCGGGTCGAAGAACCGAGGAACTATCATGATCCGTAAAATCCCCACAGTTGCCTTGCTGATTGGCGCACTCGCTATCGCAGGCCAGGCGCAAGCCCATGGTGGTGGTAATGACGCGGCGGTATTTGGAGCGATCGTCGGTACGGCCATCGTCGGCTCGGCCCTGATCAACGCCAACCGGCCGGTGTATGTCGCGCCACAACCGGTTTACGCCGCACCCCCACCGGTGTATTACGCGCCTCCGCCCCCACCGGTTTACTACCAGCCGGCGCCGGTGTACGTGCAACAACCGATCTACTACCGTCCAGCGCCGGTGTACTACGGACCACCCCGTGGCTATTACGGCCCGCCACGCGGTTACTACGGTCCTCCACGCGGCTATGGCCGCTGGTAACAGACGCCACAGGCCCCGCCCGACAGCGGGGCTTTTTTATGCCTGCGATTTCTTGCCGGAGCGAGCCCTGCTCGCGCTGATCCCGAGAGCACCGCGTACATCCGCCGGGCGCGCGTCATCGCCGACCTCCATCGCGAGCAGGGCTCGCTCCTACAGGGTTGCCGTTCGTCGGCACAGGTCTGGATAAATCTCGTCAGTGTCGTTATCGGGACAGCATGGCCTGTTCAAGCGGGCAAGATTGACTCGCCCCCTGCCATTGGGGAAACCGGTCATATTGATGTCATGTCAGATCCGCAAGCTTGAACCTGTCCGCCAACAACAGGTTGATAACAACAAGGACGCCCTCATGCCTACGCAGAACCCGCACCGTATTGTCGGTCTTTGCACCTCCAGCAAGGTGTACAACGTCTTGACCGAACTCAAGCAGCTGGAAGGTCATCGCAGCGCCAAGTTCCTCTCGCTGCTGACGCAAAACCTGGTGCGCAAAGGCCTGCTCAACGAGCAGGAAGTGGTTCATATGCTGGATCAGGTGGTTGATTGAGCGACAGACGGCCAACTGGCCTCAACGGCGTCAATGACCACTATCGAAAACGGTGATTGTCGGAAAAATCGCCGGCCCCGTAAGGTACCTCCATAGATTGGTGGAGGTACTTGTAATGTCTCAGGTTCAGATCATGTCCGTTATCGGCAGCGCCGTTCCCGCCTCGCTCAGAGAATCAGGCCTGCTTGCCTGCTGGTACCTGGTACTCGATGGCGAACCGATCAGCGGTCCGCTCACCTCGTTGCCGGCCGCCCAGGCGATGTCGCAACGCGTCAGCACGGAGCAGAGTGGCAAGTTCAGCGCCTAAGGCAGCTGAACCCGCGGTTTGGTCTCGAGGAAAATGTCCCAACTGGACATGAACAGGGCCGCAATCAATGGGCCGATGACAAAGCCGTTCAACCCGAAAATCGCCAAACCACCGAGGGTCGAGATCAGGATCATGTAGTCCGGCATCTTCGTGTCCTTGCCCACCAGGATCGGACGCAGCACGTTATCCACCAGCCCGATCACGAACACCCCGAACAACCCCAGCACCACGCCCTGCCAGATCGCCCCCGTAAACAGGAAAAACGCCGCCACCGGCGCCCAGACAATCCCCGCCCCCACCGCTGGCAACAGCGACAGTAACGCCATCAATACCGCCCACAGCAACACGTTGGGTATGTCCAGAAACCAGAAAATCAAACCGCCCAATGCGCCCTGCGTGACCGCCACCAGCAAATTGCCTTTCACGGTGGCCCTGACCACGCGATTGAACTTGAGCTGCAGCCGACGCTTCTGCTGCTCCTCCAGCGGTATGGCGGTGCGCACCTTGCGTGCGAGCTCCGCGCCGTCGCGCAGGAAAAAGAACAACAGGTACAGCATGATGAAAAAACTGACGATGAACTCGAACGTCCCCTGGCCGAAACTGAATGCCTGAGTCGCCAGCGCTTGCCCGCCAGACACCGCGCTCTTGACGACTTTATCGCGCATCCCCTCCAGCCCGCCGACACCGAACCGATCAAGCAAGTGCTGGAAATACGGCGGCAGGCTGTGTTTGAACTGCAAGACATACCCGGCGATGTCCAGCTCGCCGCTCTCGATGCGCTGGTACACCGCAGCCCCTTCCTGAACCAGCAACGCGCCGATGATGATCACCGGCAGAATCGCGATCACCAGGCAGATGCTCAAGGTCAGCAGCGACGTCAGGTTGCGCTCCCAGCCGAACTTCAATTGCAGCCGACGCTGCATGGGCGCAAAGAGGATGCCGAGAATCACGGCCCAGAACACCGCGCCGTAAAACGGCAGCAGAATCCAGATGAAGGCGATGCTGACCAGCCCCAGCAAAACCGTCAGCGATTTGTCCTGCTGTTGCTGTGTCTCGTCGTTCATGTCCGATCCCTGCCAGTGCGCCGGGACGCCAACCAATGGGCGCCTTGATGCTTAGGCCACCACGGTTCGCAGGAGTGCCCTTGATGTGTTCATCAAGCATAGATCCAGATCAATAAAGCCTCGGGACAAGCCGTATACGCTGCGCGGCTTTTGCGATCACACCCGCCATGAATCTCATCGCTCCAGAATTGCTCGCCCCCGCCGGCACCCTGAAAAACATGCGCTATGCCTTTGCCTATGGCGCCGATGCCGTCTATGCCGGCCAGCCGCGCTACAGCCTGCGGGTGCGCAACAACGAGTTCGATCATGAAAACCTGGCCCTGGGCATTGCCGAGGCACAAGCCCAGGGCAAGCGTTTCTATGTGGTGGTGAACATCGCGCCGCACAACGCCAAGCTCAAGACCTTTCTCAAGGACCTGGCCCCCATCATCGCCATGGCGCCCGACGCCCTGATCATGTCTGACCCCGGCCTGATCATGTTGGTGCGCAGGCATTATCCGCAGACGCCGATTCACCTCTCGGTGCAGGCCAACACGGTGAACTGGGCGAGCGTCGAGTTCTGGCAGCAACAGGGCCTGAGCCGGGTCATCCTGTCGCGGGAGCTGTCCCTGGAAGAAATCGCCGAAATCCGCCAACAGGTCCCGGCCATGGAGCTGGAAGTGTTCGTCCACGGCGCCTTGTGCATGGCCTATTCAGGTCGCTGCCTGCTGTCGGGCTACATGAACAAGCGCGATGCCAATCAGGGCAGCTGCACCAACGCCTGTCGCTGGAAGTACTCGGCACAGGAAGCCACGGAGAACCCGCTCGGAGAGATCGTCCAGCACTATCAACCGGAACCGACCCTGGGTATCGGCGCGCCCACCGATCAAGTATTCCTCTTGCAGGAAGCCAATCGCCCGGGCGAACTGATGCCGGCCTTCGAAGACGAGCATGGCACCTACATCATGAACGCCAAGGACCTGCGCGCCGTGCAGCATGTCGGCCGTTTGACGCAGATGGGCGTGCATTCACTGAAGATCGAAGGACGGACCAAATCGCACTTCTATTGCGCACGGACCACGCAAGTCTATCGCCGGGCCATCGACGACGCGGTGGCGGGCCGGGCATTTGACCGCAACCTCATGACCGACCTGGAGTCCCTCGCCCAACGCGGCTACACCGAGGGTTTTCTGCGTCGACATGTGCATGACGAATACCAGAACTACCAGAACGGCAGCTCGGTGTCTGAACGGCAGCAATTTGTCGGCGAACTGACCGGCGAACGACGGGATCGCCTGGCGGAAGTGAAGGTGAAAAACCGCTTTGCGCTGGGCGATCACATGGAACTGATGACCCCCAAGGGCAACTTCCACTTCGACCTGCATCAATTGCAAAACGCCCAGGGCGAGCCTATCGACGTGGCGCCGGGGGATGGGCATACGGTGTACTTGCCGATTCCGGATGCGGTGGATTTGCGGTTTGGATTGTTGATGCGGGATATCAATGCAACATAACAATCTCTGTGGGAGCGAGCCTGCTCGCGAAAGCGCTGTGTCATCCAGCAAGGATGTCGACTGACACACCCTCTTCGCGAGCAGGCTCGCGCCCACAGAAAAAAGTTACGCGAATTCCTCGCGCAACATCGCCACAAACGCCTCCCGCGCCGGGTGCACCCCGGCGTTTTCATGCCAGTAGAACAGGTTGTCGATGGCCGTCAGCTCGGGGAACTCGTAACCCACGCACCCCGCGCCCTTGGCGTATTGATCGAACACCCCTTTTGGCACCAGCGCCACGCCGGCCCCGGCGCTGACACACCCCACGATCGCGCCGTAACTGGCCAGGCTGACAATCGGCAGCGCCTGCCCCTGGCGCAACAACCAATGCTCCAGCGCCGCCCGATACGGACAACCCTGGGGCCACATGAACACGGTTTTGTCGTGCAAATCCGTGATGTCACGCACCGGCCCGAGGGATGTCGAGGCAATCAGCAACAGGTCTTCGCGATACATCGGCGTGCGCTTGAGGTGCGAGCGTTCGACATCCACCGCAACGATGGCGCCGTCGAGCCGATGGCTCAGCGTGTCATCGAGCAACTGGCCCCAGGTGCCGGTGGTCAGTTCCAGCGCCACCGCCGGAAAGCGCTTATGGAATTTCGCCAGCAAGCGCGGCAAGCGGCCGGTGGCGGAAGATTCGATGGCGCCGATGCGCAATGGCCCGGACGGTTCTGCGGCCGGGTCCACCGCGCGCTTGGCTTCCGCAGTCAGGGCGAGGATCTTCGAGGCGTAGTCCAGAAAGGTCTGCCCCGATGGACTGATGCGCAGTCCGCGCCCCTCGCGCAGAAACAGCGCGACACCCAACTCCGCCTCCAGTGCCTTGATCCGCGCCGTGATGTTCGACGGCACGCAGTGCAGCACCTGCGCTGCACGGGCGATGCTGCCCACCTCGGCAACGGTCTTGAACATGCGAATCTGTGCCAGTTCCATATACATCACTCAAAGTGAACGATTCACGCAGTATAAGTCAGTTGTGGCGAATAAACGGAGTTCTGATACTCAACGCACCTGCCTCTCGGTGCACAACGATGAATGACCTCACGCCCTCCTCCAGCACTCCCTTGAAAATCATCCTGGCCATGGCCTTCGTCGTGGCCTGCTGGGGTTACTCCCCCACCGGCATCCACATTGGCCTGCAGGCTTACGACCCGGTGCACCTGGCGTTATTGCGCTTTCTGCTGGCGTCGTTGTTCATGGCTGCGGTCGCGGTGTTCAAGGGTATTCATCTGCCGACACTGCGCGACGTGCCTCTGCTGATCGCACTGGGTTTCTTCGCTGTGAGCCTGCATCACGTGGCGATCAACTTTGGCCAACAAGGGGTCAGCGCCGGCGCGTCGAGCGTGCTGGCGCAATCGACGCCACTGTTCAGCACCTTGCTGGCGCGCTTTGTGTTCAAGGATCGGGTGAGCGTCTGGCGCTGGGGCTGCGTGATCCTCGGCTTGATCGGCGTGGTAATTGTGGTGGCGGGCGATCATGGCTTGGGCAGCATCGACGCCCACGGCTTGCTGATCCTGTTGGCAGCGTTGTCCTGGAGTCTTTACTTCGCCCTGCAAAAACATCACACCGGGCGATACGACGGGTTGACGCTGGTGTGTTACACGGTCTGGTCCGGCACGGCGCTGCTGTTGATTTTCCTGCCCGGATTGGCGGATCAGGTCGTCAATGCGCCACTGCGCGTGCAGTTCGCGGTGGTTGCCTTGGGGATTTTCCCGAGTGCGCTGGCCTATCTGGCCTGGGCTTACGTGCTGGCGCATGTGGACCTGAGCCGGGCGACGATGACGTTGTATCTGGTGCCGCCGACGGCGATGGCCATGGCGTCCGTGGGACTGGGTGAGCGGCCGACCTTGATGGTGGCGGTGGGTGCGGTGGTGGTGTTGATCAGTGTGCTGGCGTTGAATCTGGAGCGGCGGCCCGTTGTTCAAGCCGCGCGTGTCTGATCTATGAAGTTCCTGTGGGAGCGAGCCTGCTCGCGAAGGCGGACTATCAGACACATTAATGCTGGATGTGCCGCCGTCTTCGCGAGCAGGCTCGCTCCCACAGGGGAAATGCGATGCTGGCCCGATCAACCCGGCGAAAACCGGTCCCGACTGTTGGTCAAATGCAGCCACATCGCCGCCCGCGCCGCGTCCGGGTCCTGGCGCTTGATGGCGTTGAGAATCGCCTCGTGCTCCAGGTTCGCCAGTTGCCCGAGCTTGCTCAAGTCCACCGCCCCGCGCTCGACGGCATTGACCCGGGTTCGGGGAATCATGGCACTGCCCAGGTGCTGCATGATCTCGGTGAAACACAGATTGCCCGTGGCCTCGGCGATCAGCAGATGAAAACGCCGGTCGGCTTCGACGCAGCTGTCGTTGTTGGCCAGCAGGCTTTGATAGTCATCGAGGGCTTCGCGCATCTGTGCCAGTTGCTGGTCGGTGCGACGGCTCGCGGCCAGTGCCGCCGCCTGGGTTTCCAGGCCCATGCGCAATTCCAGAATGCTGCGCACTCCCAGCGCGGTATCGACATTCAGCCGCAAACCCTGCTCCGGTGCGCGCTCCAGCACAAAGGTGCCGATGCCGTGGCGGGTTTCCACCAGCCCGGAGGCCTGCAATTTGGAAATCGCCTCGCGCACCACGGTGCGGCTGACACCGTACTCCTGAACGATCGAGTTCTCTGAGGGCAGCTTGTCGCCGGGCAGCATCTGTCCCAGCAGGATGCTCTGGGTCAGCTTGGCCACCAGGTCGTGGGCCAGATTGTGGCTGCGCTTGCGGGCAGGGGCGTCGAGGTCTTCTTGCATGGCGTTCATCCAAAGGCAGCGCTAATGGAATCGTAGCACTGCGCTTGTGTGGAATCTCCTGAAAACATCGCTCAACTTGTATGACAACACTCAACAAACTCCGAAAAGCAGTAAAATTTTACGCCCTGAAAAACCCCAAAAAGAATAACAGATAGCTGAATAATGGCGATTTCATTGAACAAAGGCGGTTGCAGATCGAAAAAATCTAGTTGTATGATGTCTATCAACAACACAACACCTTGTCACACCCCGCATAAAAATAACGAGTGGGAGAAAACGCAGTGAATACATCCATTTCCGCAATGGACCAGGGTGGCGATTCGGCCCTGAAGTCCGCGATCTCGAAAGTCAAACGCCACGTCTTGCCGCTGTTCGTCATCATGTTCATCGTCAACTACATTGACCGCGTGAACATCGGCTTCGTCCGCGCCCACATGGAGCACGACCTGGGCATTGGCGCTGCGGCCTACGGGTTCGGCGCCGGTCTGTTCTTCATCGGTTACGCGCTGTTCGAGGTCCCTTCCAACATCCTTCTGCAGAAAGTCGGCGCCCGTATCTGGCTGACCCGCATCATGCTGACCTGGGGCCTGGTGGCCGCCGGCATGGCCTTCATCCAGAACGAAACCCATTTCTATATCTTGCGGTTCCTGCTGGGCGTGGCGGAAGCCGGCTTCTTTCCCGGCGTGATCTACTACTTCACCCGCTGGCTGCCCGGGGCGGAGCGCGGCAAGGCGATTGCGATTTTCCTCAGCGGCTCGGCGATTGCCTCGCTGATTTCCGGCCCCCTGTCCGGCCTGCTCCTGCAAATCAGCGGCCTGGGCATGCATGGCTGGCAATGGATGTACTTCATCGAGGGCATGTTCTCGGTGGGCTTGTGCGCCTTTGTCTGGTTCTGGCTGGACTCCAAACCCCACGACGCCAAATGGCTGACCCGCGACGAGCAAGACGCACTGGTCAAGGCCATCGACGACGAACAGTTGGCTCGTGAGGCGGCGACGCCGATCAAGCCGTCACTGGGCAGACTGCTCAAGGACCGGCAGATCATCCTCTTCTGCGTGATCTACTTCTTCATCCAGCTGACCATCTACGCCGCCACCTTCTGGCTGCCAAGCATCATCAAGAAGATGGGCGACCTGAGCGACTTCCAGGTCGGGATGTTCAACTCGATTCCGTGGTTGCTGTCGATCATCGGCATGTATGCCTTCGCTTCGCTGTCGGCCAAGTGGAAGCACCAGCAAGCCTGGGTCGCGGTCGCCCTGCTGATCGCTGCTGCCGGGATGTTCATGTCCACCACCGGAGGGCCGATCTTCGCCTTCGTGGCGATCTGCTTTGCCGCACTGGGTTTCAAATCGGCGTCGTCGTGTTTCTGGCCGATTCCCCAGGCCTATCTGGATGCACGCATCGCTGCGGGCGTGATCGCACTGATCAACTCGGTGGGCAACCTCGGCGGCTTCGTCGCACCCACCACTTTCGGCCTGCTGGAAGAGCGTACCGGCTCCATCCAGGGCGGGCTGTATGGCCTGGCCGCGACCTCGATCATCGCTGCGATCATCGTCTTCGCCGCCCGCAATAAACCCAAGTCCGCACCTGCCGTTGCAGCCGGTGCCCCTGCGACGAATCACGCCTGAATTCTGCTTTTGAGAAGGACAAGAAAATGACCACGCACGAAACCGCCAAAGCCCCGATCATCACCAGCATGGAAGTCGTCCCGGTGGCCGGCCACGATGGGATGCTCCTCAACCTGAGCGGCGCCCATGGCCCGTTTTTCACCCGCAATATCGTGATCCTCAAGGACAACGCCGGCCACACCGGCGTCGGCGAAGTACCGGGTGGCGAGCGCATTCGTCAGACCCTCGAAGACGCCCGCAGCCTGGTGGTCGGCAGCCCGATCGGCACTTATCAGAAGATCCTCAACCAGGTGCGCCAGACCTTCGCCGACCGCGATGCCGGCGGCCGTGGTTTGCAGACGTTCGACCTGCGCATCACCATTCATGCCGTCACAGGTCTGGAGGCCGCCCTGCTCGACCTGCTCGGCCAGCATCTGGACGTGCCGGTCGCGGCCCTGCTCGGTGAAGGCCAGCAACGCGACGAAGTGAAGATGCTCGGCTATCTGTTCTACGTCGGTGACCGCAACGACACCGACCTCGCCTATCGCAGCGAGCCGGACGCCGACAACGACTGGTTCCGCGTGCGCCACGAAAAGGCCATGACCGCCGACGCCGTGGTACGCCTCGCCGAAGCCGCCCATGCGCGGTACGGCTTCAAGGACTTCAAGCTCAAGGGCGGCGTGCTCAGCGGCGACGCCGAAATCGAAGCGGTCACCGCCCTGGCCGAACGCTTCCCCGATGCACGCATCACCCTCGACCCGAATGGTGCCTGGTCACTGAAGGAAGCCATCCGTTTATGCCGCGACCAGCACAAGGTGCTGGCTTATGCAGAAGACCCCTGCGGCGCGGAAAACGGCTACTCGGGTCGCGAAGTCATGGCCGAGTTCCGCCGTGCCACGGGCCTGAAAACCGCAACCAACATGATCGCCACCGACTGGCGGGAAATGGGTCACGCGATCCAGTTGCAATCGGTGGACATCCCGTTGGCCGACCCACATTTCTGGACCATGCAGGGTTCGGTCCGCGTCGCGCAGATGTGCCACGAATGGGGCCTGACCTGGGGTTCGCACTCCAACAACCACTTCGATATTTCCCTGGCGATGTTCACCCACGTCGCGGCGGCCGCACCGGGCGAGATCACCGCCATCGACACCCACTGGATCTGGCAGGACGGCCAGCGCCTGACCAAAGCACCGCTGCAGATCGTCGACGGTTGCGTGCAGGTGCCGCAAAAACCGGGGCTGGGGGTCGAGCTGGATAGGGATCAACTGGCCAAGGCCCATGAACTGTACAAAGGCATGGGCCTGGGTGCGCGGGATGACAGCGTGGCGATGCAGTTCCTGATTCCCGGCTGGACGTTCGATAACAAGCGGCCGTGTCTGGTGCGCTAAGCACGGTATCACTGAACATCCCTGTGGGAGCGAGCCTGCTCGCGAAGGCGTCGGCACATCCAGCATCAATGTGACTGACAGAATGCCTTCGCGAGCAGGCTCGCTCCCACAGGTGTTGAGTTAGTTAATTCATCTGTGCCGTTTGCAACAACCACCCGCGAAACGCCCCCATCGCAGACGTTTCCGGTCGCGACTGCAATCGGGTCAACCAGTAGCTGCCGGTGGTGATATGAATCGCAAAAGGCTGCTGGATCACCCCCGCCGCCAATTGCCGCGAAAACATCAGCGGCGGCGCCAACGCCACGCCTGCGCCTTGCAGAGCAGCCTCCATCATCGCCAGTGACGAGTCGAAGACAATGCTCCCCGGCGAGGCCCCCAGCGTCGAAAGCCCGGCCGCAAGGAACCACTCCGGCCACTCGTCCGTGCGATAGGAGCGCAAAAGCGTTTGCTGCAACAGATCAGTCGGTGATTTCAATTGCCGGGCAATCCCGGGCACGCACAACACCGACAGCGGCGCCTCGATCACCCGTACTGCTTCAATGCCATGCCACGCCCCGGCGCCAAAACGAATGGCGTAATCCAGTCCTTCCGCAGCGACATCCACGCGATTGTTGTTGGTCGACAGACGTAAATCTATGTACGGATGTTTCGCCTGGAAGTCCGCCAGGCGTGGCAACAGCCAACCCACCGCGAACGTCCCCACCGCCCCTACCGTCAACACTTCACGAAAATGCCCGCCCTCGAAACACTCCAGGGTGTCGGCAATACGGTCAAAGCACTCGCGCAGCACCGGCAACAGGGTTTCCCCTTCACGGGTCAGCATCAGCCCGCGAGGCAAGCGCTTGAACAGCGTCACGCCAAGTTGCGACTCCAGGCTTTTGACCTGATGACTCACCGCGGCCTGCGTGACGCACAGTTCCACAGCGGCCCGGGTAAAACTCAAGTGCCGCGCCGAAGCCTCGAAGGCGCGCAGCGCATTGAGCGGTAATTGCGGCCGGATCATGACCACCCCCAAATTTTTCTAATGGCTCGTGCAAAATATCATCGGTTGTCCAACCGAAACAGACTGCATAGATTTGCTTCGCCGATCCGGGGCCGGGATCGCAAAACTGTTCGACCAACATCCTGAATACTCATGGAAGTGACTCAGTCATGCCTGATAAAAACCTCAACAAGCTCAAACTCTACGGTGCTCTGGCACTGCTCCTCGGCGCCAGCCCCTCCATGGCTGACGACCGCATCGAATCCATCGTCAACGCCGTCATCGAACCGGTGATGCAACAACAGCAAATCCCCGGCATGGCCATTGCCATTACCCTCAATGGCCAGCCGCATTACTTTAACTACGGTGTCGCCTCGAAGGAAAACGGCAGCGCCGTCTCCGAAAACACCCTGTTCGAGATTGGCTCGGTGAGCAAAACCTACACCGCCACCCTCGCCGCCTATGCACAGGCCAACGGCAAACTCGCTCTGTCGGACAAGGCCAGTCACCTCCTGCCATCGCTGCGGGGCAGTGCATTCGACGACATCAGCGTGCTGCAACTGGGGACCTACTCGGGCGGCGGCCTCCCGTTGCAATTTCCAAGCGAAGCCGACGCGCCGGACAAGATGCTCGGTTATTTCAAACAGTGGAAACCGGTGTACGCCCCTGGCAGCCATCGGCAGTATTCCAACCCGAGCCTGGGGTTGTTCGGCTATCTGGCGGCGCAAAGCCTGGGCGCACCCTTTGAAGAGGTCATGGAGAAAACCCTGCTGCCAAAACTCGGCTTGAAGCACACCTTCCTCAACGTGCCGCAGGATCAGATGAGCCTTTACGCCCAAGGCTACAACAAGGACGGCAAACCAGTGCGGGTCGGCCCTGGCGCACTGGATTCAGAGGCCTATGGCGTGAAAACCAGCGCCGCCGATCTGCTGCGTTATGTCGAAGCGAACATGAAACCGATGGCGCTGGAAAAGCCCTTGCAACAGGCCATCGCCACCACCCACACCGGTTACTACACCGTCGGCGACATGACCCAGGGCCTGGGCTGGGAGTACTACCACTACCCGGTCACCCTCGAGACATTGCAGGCGGGCAACTCTTCGCAGATGGCCCTGGAAGCGCAAAAAGTCCAGTGGCTGAACCCACCGCAGGCTCGACCGGGAAGCGTACTGTTCAACAAAACCGGCTCCACGGGCGGCTTCGGTGCCTACGTGGCGTACGTGCCCGCGAAAGACATCGGCATCGTGATCCTCGCCAACAAAAACTACCCGAACCCGGAACGGATCAAAATCGCTCATTCAATATTGACGGCGCTGGGCAAGTAATCCGAAAACCCTCACCTGTGGGAGCGAGCCTGCTCGCGAAGAGGCCGGCGCCTTCAACGTTGATGTTGCCTGACACACCGCTTTCGCGAGCAGGCTCGCTCCCACAGGGTTAATCGGATACCCGCTTTAAACCGGGCCTCCCCGACATCTACAAGCGCCCCCACGCCATCCCCGCCTTGCATACCCACACAAAACCAGTAGGATTCGCGCCTCTTTTTTACCGCGTCAGGTCATGCATCAGCTCCGTCGGGTTCTATCCGGTAGCGGGACTATGCTGAATCAGAGCATGAGGACGGATCGATGAAAGTGCTGTTGGTCGATGATCACGCAGTGGTGCGCATGGCAATCGGGATGATTCTGACCCGTGAAGGTCATGAGATCGTCGGCGAGTGCGACAACGGCGTGGACGCCCTGAGCAAAGCGCTCGAGCTGGATCCCGATGCCATAGTGCTGGACCTCGACATCCCGCAAATCGATGGCATTACCGTTATCGAGCGTTTGCGCATCGCCGGCAATCGCGCCCATGTGCTGGTGCATACCGGTCTGAAAAGCCAGGCCTATGCGGCACAGTGCATGCGCGCCGGTGCCACGGGCTATCTTTCGAAAGCCGACGATCCCGTGGAGATCACCACCGCACTCAAGGCCGTGGCCAGCGGCAAGACCTGGTTTCCCATCGGCACCTACAGCTCGGTACGCAAAAGCGATTTCGCCCAGAACGATGCGCAATTGCTCAGTGCCGTTTCACGCCGTGAACTCAAGGTGCTGCACGGCCTGGCGCTGGGCAGGAGCAACAAGGAAATCGCCGACGACATGCTGCTGAGCAACAAAACCGTCAGCACCTACAAAACCCGACTGATGCAAAAACTCAAGGTAAACACGCTGTTGGAACTGATCGAATTCGCCAAGCGCAATGATCTGGTCTGAATCATGACCACGATTTCTCGAATGCTGCTGGGCCTGCTGTTGCTCCTGTCATTGCCGGCGCCCGCCGAAACCCTGTCTTTGCTCAGCCGTGCCGCCGACAGCAGCATTGCCCTGACGCTCAATACCTCGCAACGCCAATGGCTCGCGGATAAAGCCGTGTTGCGCGTTGGCGTGTACCTGCCCGACCGACCGCCGCTGGACCTGACCGCCAGTCACAAGGATTACGAAGGCTTGTCGGCTGATTACCTGGATGTCCTGGCCCGGGGGCTGGGCGTTCGCCTACAGGTGGAACGCTTTGCCAGCCAGGAACAGGCCCTGGCCGCCCTGCAGCACAATGAAGTGGATCTGGTGCCGCGGATCAATCACCTGGAGGCAAACCATGCCGATCTGTTGATGAGCGCCCCCTACGCCTACGACCAGGCCGTTTTGGTCAGCCGATTCGGCACCCACTGGCCAGATAAACGGCCACCGTCGGGCACCACAGTATTGTTCGATCCCGACTGGATTTCACAGGAGCGCGTGAGCGCCCTGTTTCCAGAGCTGACCGTAAAGCCGGTGCTCTCGACCATGCAAGGGCTCGGGTTGGTGGCCTATGGCGAAGGCACCGTGTTGCTGACTGACGCCATTTCCGCGCAGTACATGCTGGACCGCAACTATCAACAGAGCCTGAAGCAGATGATCCAGCGCGACTCCGAAGGGTTGGGCTTCAGCTTTGCCGTCCGGCTTCAGGATAACCAGCTGCGCACCTTGCTCAACAATGCCCTGTCCAGGATTTCACCCCAGGAACACGCCGCGATCGCCCGCCGCTGGGGCATCGGTGACAACCCGAAACTGGGTTATAACCGGCTGCAACTGACGCCGTCGGAACAGCAATGGATCAAGGATCATCCGTACATCGATGTGCTGGCCAACGACCTGTACTCGCCCTTCAGTTTCTTCAATGCCGACGGGCAGCTGCGGGGCATGGCGGCTGATGTGCTGGAAGCGATCAACGATCGCACGGGGCTGGTTTTCCGCCCGGTCAATATTACCTCTGTCGACGCCATGGTCAGCCGGGTGCAGCGTGACCCGGCGAGCATCATTGGTGCGCTGACGTACAGCGAACACCGTGAGGCCAGCCTGGCGTTCACCCGCCCTTACGTGATGAACCCCTTCGTGCTGGCAACCCGCGTCCAGCCCGAACACACGGGCCTGACCGGTCTGAAAGGCCAGCGCGTGGCGATCATAAAGGGTTCGCCTGCCGCCAATTGGCTGGAGCGTGAGTGGCCGGACATTCAACGGGTGGAGGTCGACGCCCCCATCGAATCCTACGAATTGCTCGCCGAAGGTAGCGTAGAAGGCGTCATTCAGCCGCAACTGGGCGCTTCTTACCTGATCGACCGCTTTTTCCGTGGCCGCCTGCAAATCGATTCGGTGATCGGTGCCCAACCTGCGCTGGTCAGTTTCGCGACCGGCCATCAAAACACCGAACTGATGTCGATCCTCAACAAAGCATTGCTCGACATCAGTCCCGACCAGCTCACCGACCTGGCCACTCGCTGGCAGGACCCGCAGGAAAGCCAGGGTGGCTGGAATGCCTACAAAAACTGGTTCTACCGGGCGGTGCTGGGGTTGGGGGTGGTGGTACTGGCCTTTCTGGCCTGGAACCTGGGGCTGCGCCGGCAGATCGCCGAACGGCAGAAGGCGCAAAAAGCCTTGAACGACCAACTGGTGTTCATGAAGGTGTTGGTCGATGGCACGCCACATCCCATCTACGTACGCGACCGCCAGGGCCTGCTGCTGACCTGCAACCGTGCCTATCTGCAAACCATGCAAGTCAGTCTCAATCATGTGTTGAACAAGAGCCTGATCGAAGCGGACATCCTGCTCCTGGACGACGCCCGCAGTTACAACCGCATCCACCGCGCCACCCTCGCCAGTGGCGAACCGTCCTTCGATAACTTCACCATGACGGTCAACGACAGGACCTACCACATCTATCACTGGGCCCTGCCCTATCGTGATTCCGATGGCACCATGACCGGTGTCATCGGCGGCTGGATCGACCTGACCGAACAGCAACACCTGCAACACGCCCTGCACCAGGCCAAAGACCTGGCAGAAGCGGCCAGCCGCGGCAAGAGTCACTTCCTGGCGGTGATGAGCCATGAAATCCGCACACCGATGAGCGCGCTGATTGGTGTGCTCGAATTGCTGCGTGACCAGCGTCCCGACAGCGAGCTGATCGACATCGCGCAGAAGTCCGCGGGCGGCATGATGGAGCTGATCGGCGAAATTCTCGACCTGTCGAAAATCGAGTCGGGAAAGTTCGAGTTGCGCAGTGGCGCCTGTCATCCCGTGCGCCTGGTCACCACCGTCATCGAGGGTTTCGCCAGCCTCGCCCAACAGAAAAACGTGGCGCTGACCTTCGTCAATCACGGACCGGACATTGCCGTGGACCTGGACTCGCTGCGGTTCCGGCAGATCGTGTCCAACCTGATCAGCAACGCCATCAAGTTCACCCCGCAGGGCACGGTCAGTGTCGAGCTGACGCTTGCCCCCGAGAACGAACCCACCCTGCTGAACCTGCACGTGCGGGATACCGGCATCGGCATGACCGGGCAGCAGCGCGAGCGCCTGTTCCAGCCGTATACGCAGTTCGGATCGAGCGATACCGAAGTGCAGATCGGTACCGGCCTGGGCCTGGCGATCTGTCAGCAACTGACGCAACTGATGGGCGGGCGGTTGACCTGTGTCAGCGAACCGGGACAGGGTTCAAGTTTCACACTGACGCTGGATGTGGCCGCGATGACCGAGGACGAAGCCACGCCATCGCTCGAGCCTGAACAGGTCTGGACCCTGCCCGAGCGCACCATCCTGATTGTCGAGGATCACGAGTTCAATCGCGTGGTGCTGCAACGGCAGCTGGAATCCCTGGGCATGCGGGTGCGCTGCGCGGAGAACGGCGTGGAAGGCTTGCGCCTGTGGCAGCAGGAAACGTTCGATTACGTCATTACCGACAGCAATATGCCGCAGATGAGTGGCGAGCAGATGGCCCGTCGCATGAGAGAAATCGAAGCCCGTGAAGGGCGAACCGTCACCCACATCGTCGGCTTGACGGCCAATGCCCAGCCGCAGGAAGTCCAACGTTGCATCGAAGCGGGCATGAACGACTGCCTGTTCAAACCGGTGACGCGCCCGGCCCTCGAACGCTACCTGCACCAGGCTGAGCAGGTCGGGCAGGACACGACCGCCTGCTTCGATATCAACAAGGTCCAGGAAATCACCGATGGCGATGAGGCGATGACGCGGCAGTTACTCGCCACCGTGCTGCGCACCAATCAGGAGGACTTCGATGCGCTGCAACAACTGCACGCGGCCGGTGACCTGGTGGCGGTCAAACGTCGTTGCCACAAGATCCTCGGCAGTGCGCGGATCATCCACGCAATGCCGTTGATCGGCGCTTGCGAACAGCTCGAACAGGGGTGCGAAGCTCAAGCGCCAAGCCACGAACTGGCCCGATTGGTGGAGGCCTTTACCCTGCAAATGACCTGCCTTCAGGACAGCATTCGGGCCAGCATCATCCCCTAGCCTTGTAGGAAGTTTCCCACAAGAAATTAGGAAACCGCCGCGTTACCCACATCACCCCCAACCGGAGAATTCGCGCCACTTTCCCATCCAGACGGTGGCTCCAAATGATCAAGGTTGGTTTGCGGTTATCGCGTGTATCGGTTTCAAGCGCCTTGCTGCTGTTGGGTGCTGCGCCTGGTGCGTCGTTCGCGGACAGTTGCGACACGATCAGTTGCCAAACGACCTCCGAAACCAACCTGGTGGTCAATGACAACAGCACGGTGAACATCGGCACCGGCGGGACGATCGTCAACAGTACGGTGAGCTACGGCCACATCAATATCTATGATTTGGGAGCATCGGTCGGTACCGAGGTCCACAACACCGGATGGCTGCAAATCAATGACAACGCGTCCGCCCAGGACAGCATTGTGAATGGTGGCCAGATGGTCGTAGTGGGTTCGGCCACAGCCGTCGGCACCCTGGTCAACCGTGGTTTTTTCGATGCTTCGGAAAACGCGACCGTCAGCAACACCCGGCTCGAGGGCGGTGCGATGTTTGTCTCCATGCAAGCGCAGGCTCGCAACACCAGCGTCAACAATAGCGAGATGAATGTCTTCGGCGACGCCCTTGCCGACCACACGACCGTGAATAATGGCGGCCTTATGTCGGTGTTCGACAGTGCGTCCATCAGCGATACCGTGGTCAATCAGGGCGGCCAACTGGATATCGAGGCGGGCACCGTCGTGCACAACACGACCGTCAATCAGGGCGGCCTCATGGTCATGGGTGATCAGGCCCAAGCCAGTGAAACCACGATCAATCAGGGGGGATCGCTGCAACTCAAGGGTGATGCGATCCTCGGCTTCAACACCCACGTCGACGGCAACGTCAGCTTCGCCGACCCGGCGGTCAACGGCTTCCACACCCTGACAATCAAAGGCCCGCTGACCGGCAACGGCAGCTTCCTGATGAACACTGACCTCGCCGCGCTGCAAGGTGACCTGCTCAAGGTACAGGGCCCGGTCAGCGACACGCATACGCTGGTGGTCGCCGATTCGGGTAACGCGCCCAGTGGCGCACTGCAGAGACTGCTGCTGGTGGACGGCAATGGCGGCAGCGGCAGCTTCAACCTCCATGGCCAGACCGTGGATGCCGGCGCCTATCGCTATCAGTTGCAGCAGCAAGGTGACGATTGGTACCTGGCCAATCTCGCCGAAGTCGAGCAGCCAGAAGGCACGAATGAAACACAAGAGCCGGTTGATCCAGCCGATCCGGTGGCGCCGGTGGACCCGGTGGACCCGGTGGCTCCGGTTTTTCCTGTGGCGCCTGCTGAGCCGGACAACCCTGTGCAGCCACCGCGCCGTCCTCAAGCTGAAACCCTGAGCAAGGGCGCCAACGCAGCGGTCGCCAGTCAGGCCGCCAGTGCGGCCTTGATCGGCGCCCAGATGAGCGCCACCGTCGACCATTTCGGCGACCTGCGCTCGGGCAAGGATCAGGGTGGTCTGTGGACCCGTGGCTATGGCGCCGAACAGCGCCTGGACACCGGCAGCAGCCGCGCTTTCCAGCAACAGATCAATGGCATGGAGATCGGTGCAGACAAGGCCCTGCCCTTCGCCGACGGCACGCTCTACGTCGGTGGACTGGTTGGCCAGGGTCAGGGCCGGCAGGATTTCGGCGAAGCCAGCAAAGGCACGATCGACAGCATGACGCTCGGCGGCTATGCCAGTTACCTGGACCGCAGTGGCCTGTATGTCGATGGCGCACTGAAGTACAGCCGCCTGGACAATGACATCAACATCACCAGCAATCTCGGCGACAAGGTCAAGGCGCATTACAAAAACCATGCGGTGAGCGCGGACGTGCAGGTCGGCAAGCACATCGACCTGGGTCAGGGCTGGTTCGTCGAGCCTCAAGCGGGACTGCAAGTGGCACGTATCAGCGAAGGCCGCTACACCGCCAGCAACGGTTTGAGTGTCGAACAGGATGCAATGATGTCGGTGCAAAGCCGTGTCGGTGGTGTGGTTGGGCGCGACCTGCAACTGGGCAAGGGTGTCACGGTAAAACCGTACGCCAAGGCCACCTGGATCACCGAACACGCCGGTGACAGCCACGTGATGGTCAGTGGGGCGAAACTGGACAGTAGCTTGCCGGGATCACGGGGCGAGATCGGTGGCGGAGTGATGGTGACGGCGGCCGAGAAGCACAACGTCTACGTCGAAGGCGCCTACACCAAGGGCAGCGACATCGAACAGCCGTGGGCAGTGACGGTGGGGTATCGCTACAACTGGTAAACAGGCTGGCGCTAAAAAACAATGTGGGAGCGAGCCTGCTCGCGAATGCGGTATATCAGTCAATACCTATGGCGACTGACCTGACGCCTTCGCGAGCAGGCTCGCTCCCACAGGTACATCATTCGCAGCAAAGGTCGTGCATCAAATCAATCATCCGGCTGCTCAGGCGGGTTTTGTGGGGTATCGCTACAACTGGTAAACAGGCTGGCGCTAAAAAACAATGTCGGAGCGAGCCTGCTCGCGAATGCGGTGTATCAGTCAATACCTATGGCGACTGACCTGACGCCTTCGCGAGCAGGCTCGCTCCCACAGGTACATCATTCGACACAAAAGCCGGGCATCAAATCAATCATCCGGCTGCTCAGGCGGCTTGGCGGGCTTCGCCGGTTTGGCGGGTTTGCCGTTTTTGGCGCCCTTGGCCGGAGCGGCTTCCGCGGCCACCGGTGGCGGTGTTGGCACAACCGCTTCCTTCTCGGTCGCCGGCAGGGCGTCGACGGTGTCGAAGATTTTTTTCAGGTCGACCGTCTTCGATTCCTCCCCCGAACTTTCGAGTTTCTTCTCGCCGTCCTTGCCCACGAGAATCACTTTCGGCAACGCGCCGGCTCCCAGTTTCAATGCACGGATCAAGGCCATGGTGTCCTGCTGGCCGAGATCCTTGCCGTCGAGTTGGCCGGACATGTTCAGCACGCTGTACACCCTGATGTTGCGCTCGGTCAGCCCCTGCTTGTTGGCCGGCTCTTCCATGGATTGTTTCAGGTTTCTCCAGACGGGATCTGCGGTACTCGGCGCGATGACAATCAGTGGTCGAGCCCTGCCCCTGTCGATATCCAGCGGTGAATCGCCATCGGCGGCGAACAGGGGGCCGGCAATCGCCAGCAGGGTAGCCAGGGTCAGTGACCTGATGAGCATGCGCATCTCCTTTTGATATCCACGCTCTACTGATTGCGCATTGCGGCGTTCGTTCCGGTGACGCTTCGCAAATGTGTCTCGCCTTGACCCAAGCTTAGGTCAGGGCAGTCAATGCGCAACAGGCTGGGCTAATCTGAAAACATCACAAAGCAGTTGCCTGATCCCGCGCGAGGCCCCTTCCATGAGCGTCCGGCTGAACCACACCATTGTCTGGTGCCGCGACAAACACCGGTCGGCACATTTTCTGGTCGAAGTGCTCGGTCTGTCCGCCCCGGAACCCTTCGGGCCGATGCTGATCGTGCGGTTCGACAATCATGTGTCGCTGGACTTCTACGACAACGACCCACCGATTGCCTCGCAGCACTACGCGTTTTTGCTCGATGACAATGCTTTCGACCATGCATTCGCACGCCTGGAGGCGCGCGGGCAGCCGTGGTGGGCCGATCCGGGCAAACAGCGGCCGAAGCAGATCAATGATTACGCGGGGGGACGGCGGGTGTATTTCGATGACCCGGACGGGCATCTGTTGGAAATATTCACCCGCGAATGAAGTCGGCGTTACGCCTTTCTTACTTCAGCGCAACTTAGAACGCCAATTTGTACCCGATCAATACCAGCATCGTGGCCAGGCAAGGACGCAACAACTCATCGGAGACGCGCCCGGTCAGGTGGCTGCCCAGGTAAATCCCCGGCAACGAACCCACCAGCAAGTAACCCAGTACGTGCCAATCCATATTGCCCATGCTCGCATGGCCAAGGCCGGCGACCAGCGTCAGGGGTACCGCGTGCGCGATTTCCGTGCCCACCAGTCGGCGGGTCGGCAGCATCGGATAGAGGATGAACAACGCGACAGTACCCAGGGCCCCGGCGCCGATGGAGGTCAGCGCCACCATAGTGCCCAGCACCAGGCCGGTAATCACTGTCAGCACATTCAAACGCAGGCCAGTGGGGTTGTAGTGGCCACCGGCACGTTTGTGGGCGAAATCGAGCAGGCGTTTCTTGAACAGGATCGCCAGCGCCGTGGCAAAGAGGACGAAGCCCAGGGCCTGTTTGATGATGGCGTTCATCGCATCGGGCGCTTCGTTCAGACTGCTCAGGAACCACAGCGTCATCGCCACCGCCGGCACACTGCCGAGGGTCAGCCAACCGGTAATCGCCCAGTCGATGTTTTTGTTCTTTCTGTGAACCAGCACACCACTGGATTTGGTGATGGCCGCGTACAACAGGTCGGTGCCGACGGCGGTGGCCGGGTTAATGCCGAACCAGAGCAGGATGGGGGTCATCAACGATCCGCCACCCACGCCCGTCATGCCGACAATGAAGCCGACGACCAGCCCGGCAACGACCAACCCGATGTTCACTAAATCCATTAATACGCCCACATAGACCGCAGGGAAATTTCAGGCCCGCAGCATAGCGATTTTTCTTATAACTACATATATCGATGCGATCTATCTTTATACCCAACACACACTTGACCCTGTGGGAGCGAGCCTGCTCGCGAAGGCGTAATGTCAGTCGCTTCAAATGTTGACTGACACCCCCTCTTCGCGAGCAGGCTCGCTCCCACAGGGAAATTGGCGCTGCTACTGCACTGGGAGGAAATTCAGAAACAGCAAACTCTGCGCATAATTCAAGCCGATCCGCCGATAGCGCTCATCCAGCATCTGGGTCAGCAGGTCCAGCCGGGCAACGATCTTCCCGAACTCCACGGCAAAACTCAGGTTGCTGCCCTCCTCCGAGATCTCATTGGAGAACAGCAGGGGCTGGCCCTCCTTGTTCTGCCGCTGGCTCAAGATCCAGGTGGCGATTTCGATGTTGCGCGCGGCGTTGCTGACGAAGGTCGGGTTGATCGCATCCGTCATGTAAAACTCCAGGCGATTGCCGTGGGCGGTGACCAGCATGCTGCCAATGGCATAGATGAACGCGCCGACCCGGTCACCGAGAAATTCCGGGCTCATGGCGAAGCGCAGCGCCGCCAGGTCTTTTTTACCGCCCAGGGTGGGCAGCGGCTGTTGCTGTTCGATCGCCATGCGCACTTGCTTGCCCGCGGTGCGGGCGTCGAGGAAACCGGATTTTTTCAACTCGTCCGGATTACGCAGGTAGAGCTTGTTCATCAGCACATAGAGGCTGTCGAGGTTGTCGCGCATGGTCAGGGTGGCCATGCGGTCGACGCTGGTTTGCAGGAATTCCTGGGGTTTGCCTTCGCGCAACTGGGTGAACAGGCCATTGCCGTCCTGGTGGCTGCAGCCGGTGGCGAGGCACATGAACAGGCCGCTCAGCAGCAGGCGACAGCGACGCAAATGGGGGGAATCGAAGGGTAACGCTCGAGCCATGGGTTCTTGAACTTGGGCATGGGCCTGCGGTGGGGATCGCCGCGGGCTGGCCAAGGGTAGAGCCATCGTTTGCAAAAAAGTGCAGTGTCGGCGGCAAGCAATCGATCACCGGCAGGAACCTCGGGGGCTATGCTGTTGCCCATCACACATGATTGGGTCATCAAAGGAGGTATCAATGCGCACTGTGGAATTGGCCGGTATCAACGTGCCAGCCATCGGCCAGGGCACCTGGCAAATGGGCGAAGACCGATCCCGCCACAACGAGGAAGTCGCCGCCCTGCGCCTGGGTATCGAGTTGGGCATGACCCTGATCGACACCGCCGAAATGTATGCCGAAGGCGGCGCCGAGGAGGTCGTGGCGCAAGCCATCGCCGGTCAGCGCGACAAGGTGTTCCTGGTCAGCAAGGTCTACCCGCACAACGCCAGTCGCAAGGGCATCCCCGAGGCCTGCGAACGCAGCCTTCGCCGGCTCGACACCGATTACATCGATATGTACCTGCTGCACTGGCGCGGCCAGTACCCACTGGAAGAAACCGTCGACGCCTTCGAACGCCTGCGCGAAGCCGGCAAGATCGGCCGTTGGGGTGTGTCCAATTTTGACGTCGATGATCTGCTGGAACTGGACGCCCCGGCCTGCGCCACCAATCAGGTGCTCTACAACCTGGAGGAACGCGGGATAGAATTTGATTTACTGCCCTGGTGCCAGCAGCACAGGATGCCCGTCATGGCCTATTGTCCGATTGGCCAGGGAGGGCAGATGTTGGCCAATGCCATACTCAAGCAGGTAGCCAGCCGTCATGGCGTGACGCCTGCCCAGGTTTCGCTGGCCTGGCTACTGCGCCAGAATGGCGTGATCGCCATTCCCAAGGCAGTTCGCCCCGAGCATGTGCAACTCAACGCCCAAGCCGCCGGACTGCAGCTTGAAACCGGGGATCTGGAGGCGCTGGACCAAGCGTTTCACGCGCCCAAACGCAAGCAGCGGCTGGCCATGGTCTGAGCCATCACGCTGCCAGAGGGCTTCGCCATGAGAAGCACCGATCAATCGGACGCCTTTAACCTGCAGCGCTTTATCCAGGCGCAAGACCCGGTGTTCGACCGGGTCCAGGCCGAACTGAACGCCGGTCACAAGCGCAGCCACTGGATGTGGTTCGTGTTTCCACAATTCGCCGGCCTGGGTGACAGCGAAATGTCCCGGCGCTATGCGATCCGCTCCCGGGAAGAGGCCCAGGCCTACCTTGATCACCCTGTGCTCGGTGCCCGGTTGCGCACGTGCACCCATGAAGTGCTGAACATCCAGCAGCGTTCGGTGGCGGCGATTTTCGGCCATCCGGACGACCTGAAATTTCATTCGTCGATGACGCTGTTTGCCGAGGTCGCTCCCGAAAACAGTCCGTTTCATCAAGCCTTGAACCAGTACTTCCATGGCATCCTGGACGACTGGACATTGTCGCTGATGGACTCAAAACAGGCCCAGTTGCCCCCCAATCAGGGTTGAGAAATCATCGTCGACAAACGGCAGGATCGCGTCCGCCACCGGTTGCAGTTGTTTGCTGATGTAGTGGTCGTAGTCGATGGGCGCCGTGCGGATTTCCAGCGGTTCGGGGCCGGCGGCGGTGATCACGTAACTGATCCAGCCACCGTTCTGGTACTGACGCGGACGGCCCTGACTGTCGTTGTAATCGTCCGCGATGCGTGCCGCCCGAACGTGCGGCGGGACGTTGCGCTGGTAGTCGTCGAGGGTACGGCGCAGGCGCTTGCGATAAATCAGGCGCTCGTCGAACTCGCCCGCCAGGGTCTTGGCCACGTAGTCGCGCACGTAGTCCTGATAGGGCTTGCGTTGAAAGATCCGCAGGTACAGCTCCTGCTGGAATTGCCGGGCCAGCGGCGACCAATCGGTCCGCACCGTTTCCAGGCCTTTGTAGACCATCTCGTCAGTGCCATCGGCACGGGTGACCAACCCCGCATAACGCTTCTTGCTGCCCTCCTCCGCGCCGCGAATGGTCGGCATCAGAAAGCGCTTGTAGTGGGTTTCGTACTGCAACTCCAGGGCACTCTCCAGGCCGTACTCTTCACGCACGTGGTCTCGCCACCACTGGTTGACGTAGCCCACCAGTGCCTGGCCAATCTGCGCCGCTTCCTGTTGGCCATGGGCGCGACGCAGCCAGACGAAGGTAGAGTCGGTGTCGCCATATATCACCGTGTGCCCCTGGGCTTCGATCAACTGGCGGGTGCGCAGCATGATTTCGTGGCCGCGCAAGGTAATGGACGACGCCAGGCGCGTGTCGAAGAAGCGGCAACCGCTGGAACCGAGTACGCCGTAGAACGCGTTCATGATGATCTTCAGCGCCTGGGACAACGGCGCGTTGTGCTCGCGCTTGGCGGTTTCCCGGCCTTCGGCAACCCTGGCGACGATGGACGGCAGGCAATGACGGGTACGGGAAAACCGCGCCCCGCGAAAACCCGGCACCGAATCGGCATCGTCAGGATGTTTGAGCCCCTCGATCAGGCCCACCGGGTCGATGAGAAACGTGCGGATGATCGAGGGGTAGAGGCTTTTGTAGTCGAACACCAGCACCGATTCGTACAGGCCCGGTTGCGAGTCCATGACAAAACCGCCGGGGCTGGCTTGCGGTGGTTTGCCGCCCAGATTGGGGGCGACGAAGCCCTGGCGATGCATCAAGGGCATGTAGAGATGGGTGAACGCCGCCACCGAGCCGCCCATGCGGTCCACCGGCAAACCGGTGACGCTGGATCGCTCCAGCAAAAACTTCAGTAGCTCGGTCTTGGCGAAGATCCGCGTGACCAGCTCGCAGTCCTTGAGGTTGTACTTGGCCAGCGCCGGTTTGTCCTCGGCGAACATGCGGTTGATTTCGTCCATGCGCTGGTAAGGGTTGTCGATTGACTTGCCTTCGCCGAGCAGGGTTTGCGCGACGTTTTCCAGGCTGAATGACGGGAAACTCCAGGTCGCCGAACGCAGGGCTTCGATGCCGTCGATGATCAGCCGGCCGGCGGCGGACGCGAAGTAATGGTTGCCGCTGCCGTGTTCGCGCCACTGCATTTCCTCGCCGCCGCGTCCCAGTTTCAACGGCACGCCCAGACGCCGGGCGTGCTCGTGCAACACCCGAAGGTCGAACTGCACGACGTTCCAGCCGATGAGGGCGTCGGGGTCATGTCGGGCGAACCAGTCGTTGAGCCTTTTCAGCAGCACGGTGCGCGACTCGCAGTACTCGAGCTGGAAATCTACCGCGCTGTCGTCGCCATTGGCCGGGCCGAGCATGTACACCTGACGCTCGCCACAGCCCTCCAGGGCAATGGAGTACAAATCGCCCTGGGCGGTGGTTTCGATGTCCAGGGACACCAGCCTGAGGTTCGGCCGGTAGTCGGGGTCGGGTTTCATCTGCGCATCGAGCAGCAGGCCATCGGCCCCCGGTGTGCCGCCAAAGCGCACCGGTGCGGTGATGAAGCGCTCCATCAGGTAGCGCTCCGGCGGACGCACGTCGGCTTCGTACACGTCGACGCCGGCCCGGCGCAGACTGGTTTCCAGGCGCATCAATTGGCCGTGCTGTCGGCAATACAGGCCGACGACCTGCCGGTGTTCGAAATCCTGCAGGGCCAGGGGCTTGAGCTCGACGTTCTTTTCGTCATGCAACAACGCCTCGGCCTGCTCGCGCTGGCAAGCCGGGATGAACGCCACCGACGGCTGATAAGGCAGACGGAGGCGCCGGGGACCGCTGTCGGTTGCCAGCCAGAACTCGACTTCCGTACCCGCCGGGGTATCGCGCCAATGCCGGGTCAGGACGAAGCCCTGGGGTAAATCCACCACTGCAAACCTCGGAGTTGATTCAGGGTGTTGATTCTACGCGCTCAATGAGACCTGGATGCGATCTCTGTGGGAGCGAGCCTGCTCGCGAAGGCGGTGTGTCAACCAATACAAGTGCCGACTGACCCACCGCATTCGCGAGCAGGCTCGCTCCCACATTGGATATGTGGTGTGTCGGTAACCGCGTCCAGGTGAAGTTTGAAGAGGAAAAACCACCAAATGACGTTTTTTGCGCATTATCCGACGCTTTCGCTCTTGCCCTGCGCGCTTGGGTCTACGATTCTTCAAGGACAACGACAACACCCGGGAAACCGCCATGAAAACCGTCGCGCAACTGCTCAAGTTGAAAGATCAGAAAAACCAGGAAGTGCACCAGATCAAACCTGATCACATGGTGCTGGAAGCGCTGATGAAGATGGCCGAAAAGAACGTCGGTGCCTTGCTGGTGGTGGATAACGACCAGGTGCTGGGCATCATCAGTGAACGCGACTATGCGCGCAAACTGGTACTGCACGGGCGCTCTTCGGTGGGCACGCCGGTGCGCGACATCATGGTCTCCCCAGTGATTACCGTGGACACCCACCAGACTGTCGATACCTGCCTGGGCATCATGTCCGACAAACGCCTGCGTCACCTGCCGGTAGTGGAAGACGGCAAGCTGATCGGCCTGCTGTCGATCGGTGACCTGGTCAAGGAAGCCATCGCCGAACAGGCAGAGTTGATTCGCCAGCTGGAGCAGTACATTCGCGGCGAGTAACTGGAAATCACCACACATCCCTGTGGGAGCGAGCCTGCTCGCGAAAGCGGTGTGTCAGTCGCCGCATGCATTGGCTGATACACCGTATTCGCGAGCAGGCTCGCTCCCACAGGGAAGATTTTCAGTGTTCAGGAGGGCCAGTGCCGGGCAAAGACCGGGGCCAATATCGGATGGCGGTCGATGCGTTCCAGCCAGGCGAAAAAGCCCGGCCGGGTGTTGCGCAGATGCTCCCGGGTCCCTGCCCAACGTGTAATCACCGCCGCCAGTACATCCAGAGCGCCAGGCCTCTCGTCGTCCAGATACAACTCTGCCGAAAACTGATCGGCAAACACTTCCCAACTCCAGTGCAGCCGCGCGCGACTGCCCGCGATCAGGTTTTTGCGCGAAGCGTCATCCGCCTCGGCCAGCCAGCGTTCCGGGTAATCGATGACGCCGATGGCGGCGTAGCAATTACTGACAATGTAGACCAGGCCGCGTATGGCCTGATCGCGGTCGGCAGGGTTGTCCGGCAGCAGTTTCGACTCGGGAAACGTCAGCCCCAGGTGAATCAGGATGGCCGCGCTCTCGGTCAGGATGCTGCCGTCAGGCAACTGCAGGGTCGGGATCTGCTTGAGGGGATTGAGCTTGCGCAGATCCTGGGCGGCTTCCGCGGACGACTCGACATCGATGAAGCGAAACGCAACCCCGCACAGCACAAGGGCAGCCTCAATCGCCGCGGCGCCAGAGTTTTGATAACCGTAGAGCTGATACATACACCTCTCCTTGCGATGGCTCGCGCCAGCTAACCAGTGTAGAACCCGCCACCGACCGCGCCCCAGCGATCCGACGACTGCATCATCAAACCCGCAAGGGGTGAGTCGCCCGGTCTATCAATCCCGTCGATGTTCGCAATCACCTCAATCAAGTTCTCTTAAAAATCCTGCGGCGTAACATCTGCTCCATACCAACCCATTACACCCCGGAGCACACGATCATGAAACGCCAAACCCTTCTCAGCATCGCTTTCTCGGTTTTC